>NZ_SRYZ01000051.1 GCF_004793475.1 Bacteroides muris (ex Afrizal et al. 2022)
AACGAGGTAAAATACAGAACTTCGCTTGTTTCTAAATCGTTACCCATCAAGAAACGAATCTTTGCAAACTATTCAAATTCAGCGATAAAGACAATTCGTAATGTCTTGCGATGTGCGTCGTCAGGTGCTTGCCGATTTTAGCAAGGTCGGCTATTTCGGCAAGGTACGAGTTCATGCGCTGGTTGGATATTACCGGTATCACAAGGTTCTTCGCCACCGCTTTCGGGTGGTTGCGGTATTTCTCTGCAATCCTTTTCGGAATATCGAGCAGGGGGATGGTGCTGACCTCGCCGGTCTTCTGGCGCGCCTTGCGTATCCATTCCTCGCCGTTCTCATCTTTTATTATATGGTCGCGCGTAAGAGTGGATATGTCAGCGAAGGCAAGTCCGCAGAAGCAGCAGAACACGAATGTGTCACGCACGAGGTCAAGACGGGGGAGTGTCGTAAGGTCGAGCTTCATTATCGCTTTCAGCTCGTTTTCGCTCAGAAATTCCCTGTCAGCCTTTGTGCGGGTATAACGCTTGCCGATAAACGGATCGTCATCAATCCACTTGTTGGCGATACCGACCCTCACGACATTCTTCAGATAGCGGATATACTTCACGGCGGCATTGTTGGCGCACATTTTTCTTACACGCAGGAAATGCTCGAAGTCATCCACCATTCCCGATGTAAGGTTCTTCATCGGAATATCGGACACATTCTCTTTCATCATCAGAAATTCTGACAGATACTTTTCGCAGCGTTCCCAGCGAAGCACGGTAGCCTTGCAGATGTCGCCGCGCTCATACTGTTCCCTCACTTTCACGTTAACCTCACGGAAAGCCTCGCAAAGCATCTTGGGCTTTTCGAGCTTGCCGAGGAACGCTCGTTTAAGCACATCCGGATTTATCGGCTCGTCACGCATAACGAGCCGGTTGTGGATTTCGCAGATCTTGGTGCGCACCGTGTCAAGATAGCGGTTAAGCTCAAGGTCTTTCTTTGACTTGCCTTTTGACTTACCATTCGCGGCATTCCAGTCATCGGGTCTGACAGTGCGGTTGATATATATTTCTGCACGCTGTCCGTTCATCGTGATACGGAGGGTTATCGGCAGCTCACCCTCCTTGTTGGCTCTTTTCCTCGCGATGAAGTTCAAGGAAAAGTAGCTTTCATTGGATAGTTTCATTTTGTCTTGTGGCTTTAATGGTATCTTAAAGATACGCAATTTTTTTCAGTTTTACAATCTGTAAATACCAGAAGACATCAGAAAAACGGGGTGTAAAGAGGGAGCAAAATCATATTTTCTATGGTTTTCGCTGATTTGCTCCCCGATTTGCTCCCTTTTTTAACAATTATTCAAATGGAATATTCTTAAAAAAGAAAGTGCAGACAGGTGCTTGACAAGCCTGATTCAGAGTTTGGCATACTTTGACAAAAGTGCAGTAATGTCTGCATACTGTTCCCTCTGAAGCTCCTTCAGGGAGCAGGTATAAAGTAGTCGCAATCGGTGCAAAATATTGAAATGCAGCCAACTAACCCCTAAAAAGGGAGCAAATTCAGTGTAAAATTTCTTGCTCCCTTTTTGCACACCGGATATTGCCATATATTGCGCCGATTTGGGGTAGGAGGCAAAAAGTAAAACCTCCGAAAATCGTTGATTTTCAGAGGTTTTCTTCGATTTGATAAATCTTATTGTGATCCGCCTGGGGCTCGAACCCAGGACCCCAACATTAAAAGTGTTGTGCTCTACCTGCTGAGCTAGCGAATCAATCCTTCATTGCTGTTAAGCGGGTGCAAAGATAGATACTTTTTTGAAATTAGCAAAACAATACCATCTTTTTTCTTATCTTTGTCCCCGTTAATCCTTGATATTGATCATTAATCACTGAACATTAATCATTAAATACATGGCAACAGTAGACGATAAAAAGATTATCTTTTCTATGGTTGGGCTGAATAAAACCATTCAGCAGAACAACAAGCAGGTACTGAAGAACATTTATCTCTCGTTCTTCTATGGGGCAAAAATCGGCATTATCGGTCTGAACGGTTCGGGTAAATCGACCCTGCTGAAGATTATCGCCGGATTGGATAAGTCCTATCAAGGCGAAGTGGTGTTCTCGCCGGGATATTCAGTGGGGTATCTGGCTCAGGAACCGTACCTCGATCCCACAAAGACCGTGAAGGAAATTGTTATGGAAGGTGTGCAGCCCATTGTGGATGCGCTCGCAGAATACGAGGAAATCAACCAAAAGTTCGGATTGCCCGAATATTATGAGAATCAGGACAAGATGGACAAACTCTTCTCCCGTCAGGCCGAGTTGCAGGACATCATCGATGCGACCGATGCCTGGAACCTCGACAGTAAGCTGGAGCGCGCCATGGATGCCCTCCGTTGTCCGCCCGAAGGCCAGTCCGTAGAACATCTTTCCGGTGGTGAGCGCCGCCGTGTGGCCCTCTGCCGCCTATTGTTGCAGAAGCCCGACGTGCTTCTCCTCGACGAGCCCACCAACCATCTTGATGCCGAATCTATCGACTGGCTGGAACAACACTTGCAGCAGTATGAGGGTACAGTGATTGCCGTAACGCACGACCGCTATTTCCTCGACCATGTAGCAGGCTGGATTCTTGAGTTGGACCGTGGTGAAGGTATTCCTTGGAAGGGCAACTACTCCAGCTGGCTGGAACAGAAGACTAAGCGTATGGAACAGGAGGAAAAGTCTGCCAGCAAGCGCCGCAAGACGCTGGAACGCGAGCTGGAGTGGGTGCGCATGGCTCCCAAGGCCCGCCAGGCAAAGGGGAAGGCGCGTTTGAACTCCTATGACAAATTGCTGAACGAGGACGTGAAGGAGAAGGAAGAGAAACTGGAAATCTTTATCCCGAACGGTCCCCGTCTGGGTAATAAGGTGATTGAAGCCAAGCATGTGGCGAAGGCGTTCGGCGACAAATTGCTGTTCGATGACCTTAACTTCATGCTTCCGCCCAACGGCATCGTGGGTATCATCGGTCCCAACGGTGCCGGTAAGACCACGCTTTTCCGCCTTATTATGGGCTTGGAAAAAGCAGACAAGGGCGAGTTTGAGGTAGGGGAGACCGTAAAGGTGGCCTACGTGGACCAGCAGCATAAGGACATAGACCCCAACAAGAGCGTATATCAGGTTATCTCTGGTGGAAACGACCTTATCCGCATGGGGGGACGAGATATCAATGCACGCGCCTATCTGTCCCGTTTCAACTTCTCCGGTGCCGATCAGGAGAAGCTTTGCGGAGTACTTTCCGGTGGTGAGCGCAACCGCCTGCATCTGGCACTATGTCTGAAGGAGGAAGGTAATGTGCTATTACTGGACGAACCCACCAACGACATCGATGTGAATACGCTCCGTGCCCTCGAAGAAGGTTTGGAGGACTTTGCCGGATGTGCCGTGGTCATCAGTCACGACCGTTGGTTCCTCGATCGTATCTGTACGCATATTCTCGCTTTCGAAGGAGATTCCAATGTGTTCTTCTTTGAGGGGTCATATTCAGAATATGAGGAGAATAAACAGAAACGTCTTGGGAAAGAAGAGCCTACCCGTGTACGTTATAGAAAGTTGATGAATGACTGATTTGAGTATTTCTTCTTATCTACTCACCACTTAGGGGAGTGTGTAATATACCCGTTGGCAGAATTGAATATTGCGCTAAGTCAATTTCGCCAACGGGTTGTTTCGTGAATGATGACATCGGATACTTTCCCGTTTGTATTTCATTATCAATCGGTTCTTTCTTACTTTAGGGACATTCAGTAAATAGTATAAAATTAGCTAATTAATTTATACACAAAGTATTGCGAACTGGTTGGCTTTTTGTATCTGTAGGTATTCCCTCGAAAATGAGGTTTGGTAGCCCAAACGGGGGAAATCCCTCAATAAAGATATGGCTAAGATACAAAATATTTCAGAAATTCACCCTACTTTGGGCTTTACAGAATTTGGTGTTCTGGAAAAATGTCGCAAGAGTTTTAATGAGAGTGAGCTTGGCAGACACTTCATTCAGTCTTTCCGTTTGAGCGTATGGCAAAAGCCGCATGTCTGTCTGAACAGCATCTGGGTCGTAGGAATATATTCAGTCCTTCCGCAAAGATTGCCCTTATAGTCCTAAAAGCATACACCGGATTCTCTGACAGGCATCTGGTGGAACATCTAAACGGAAACATACACTACCAGATGTTCTGCGGAATCATGATAAATCCGTCTTTTCCCATAACCAACTATAAGATAGTCAGTGCCATCCGTAATGAGATAGCATCCCGTCTTGATATTGATTCCCTTCAAGAGATACTGGCCTCACACTGGAAACCTTATCTTGATAACCTTCACGTGTGCATGACCGATGCTACATGCTATGAGAGTCATATGCGTTTTTCTACGGACATGAAACTCCTCCGGGAAAGCCTCGAATGGCTCTACAGATATATCTGCAGGCATTGTGGGGAGCTTGGCATAAGACGTCCCCGCAACAAATACAAGAGTGTAGCGGAGTCCTATCTGTCCTATTGCAAGAAAAGAAAAAGGAAGGCTTCAAGGACAAGGATGCTCAAGCGTCGTATAATCAGACTTCTTGAGAAACTCCTCATATAGAGAGATGAGATTCATCGAGAGTACGGAACCTTACTCCGCTATACTCAGGATTACCAGAAGCGTCTTTCCATCATCAGAAAGGTTTTTGTACAGGAAAAGTAAATGTTTGAAGGGAAGAAAGTCAGTGACCGCATCGTCAGCATTGACCGCCATTATGTACGTCCAATAGTAAGAGGCAAGGAAACTTGACTTGTCAGAAAGCATGCGCAAAATTGTTCGCAGATGCTTCACTTCAGCTATCCGTGTGATAGACCGCTTCCACATTCAAAAGTTAGCTTGTGATGCTGTACAAGAAATCAGAATCAGACATCGCTGGGAAGCTATACAAGAAGAAACAGAGGCCAGACAGGAAGCGAAAGGATTAAAGAAGAAATATCTTTCTCCTACTTTTGAGAATGGCGACACACGTAAGGAGCTATTGGCGAGGAGCCGATATCTGCTTTTCAAATCTGCTGAAAAATGGACTGAATCACAGAAACGCAGAGCTGCAATATTATTCAGAGAATATCCGGATATTAAACGGGCATATTGCCTTAGTCATTCTTTAAGGATGATTTTTAATAAACGATTGATAAAGGCAGGAGCAAGAACCAATTTGGCGAAGTGGTATCAGGAAGTAGAGCAATCAGGGTTTGACTCGTTTAACACCATAGCAGCTACATTATATGACAGAAGTGAGGAAATATTAGACTTCTGTATTCATAGGGCATCAAATGCGGCAGCAGAATCGTTTAACGCGAAAATAAAACAGCTCAGAGCACAATTTAGAGGAGTTATAGATATACCGTTTTTCTTGTATAGACTAACTAAAATTTATGCATAACCCCACTAGAATCTACGAGTGACCCAGAAAAAGGACAATAACAATGGCATATAAAGTGATTATATTCTATCACTTTATATGCCATCTTACGTTTTAGGGACATTTACCGAATGTTCCTACTTTATATTTATTTGAAATAAAGTATCGCTGTGATACCGATAAAGTATCACTTTAATGCCGATAAAGTAATGCTGTAATATCGTTGTTTATGTTTGGATTCACGAATATTTTTTTGTGGATAACACATGATACTACCAGGTCCAATCGTCGACATTATAGCTACTTTCCACTTCATCCTCAATATAATCGGGAAGATTGCAGAAGAAGTCTATGCCTGTCTTTTTTTCAAGTTCATCAATGCTGATGGCTTTTGCTTGGGCGTCATTCCTATTCAGCGGATGTTCGAGAGTATAGCCGTAATCATCACGATGTTCCACCCAAAAACCGATGGCCTGATATGATGTAGCTATGTCAACAAGCTGATTGGCACGATGAGCTAATATGGCGATGAAGTAATATTGCGGAACAGGCAATCCTTTTGATGTGAACCCCTTTGAGTCTGTAGCAGGCATCACTCCATCTCCTCCTGCCTTAGTTCCCTTATAATCGGTCAAAAGCTTGTCGAGCGTACCGCCTTTTGCCACATAGATTTTGTCGTATGTACTTCCAAAGACATTGCCTTTGCGCGCCCATGAATTGAGTAACTGCTCGAAGGTAACCCAGTAACCGCTATTAAATGAGTTGAGTTGTGGGCTCATGTTGCTGAAGTAGAAAGTCTGCTTATTGGCTTCTGTAGAAAAAGAACGGTCATCGGAGGCACAGAGATGTCCTCGGTCGAACCCATCATTGGTATGCCAGCTGTTGTCAACCCTCATGCTCTCCGGTAGCAATGGGTCTACTGCCCAGGCATCATCACTTCTGGTTACATTTTTTGCACCTGTAATGGCATCGTAGCTATAGGCCACCCAGCGAGAATGTTTCATGTGGTCGTTCCATTCCATTGCATAGTTAAGCACCTTGTTGCCACCGACTGTAACTTCATGCTCCACGTAGGTATTATCCTCCATAAGATGTGGTATTTCGTATTCTGTCACATAATTTTGTCCTTGGGTGGATATATTCATATTTTTGTTTTCTATCACAATTCTTTGGGCTGCATTGTGTTCCACTCCTACATTTATTCCGTCAATGTATGCGATGCGGAGCTTGAACATGGCAACTTGTGAAGGAAGCTGATAGCGTACCCAATAAGAAGTTTTTGCTTTTGCCACAGCCTTGTCACTCCATTGCTTTACGGTGGAGTAATCGGGAAGTGACGATAGGTCATTAGTATCAAATTCTTCTGAAAAGGTGAATCCGTTACCGGAAATAGTCTTATTTGCTGCAATATTGATTTGAGAACGGATTGATTCATCCAATGTTAAGCCTTTGCCGCCATCAATAGCATATAGTACTTCACGCTTGGAACCCTGTTCAGTGAGTTGGATGTCATTGATAGTGGGATGTTCGCTCATTTCTGAAGAATCATCTGAACTACATCCACAGAACAATGGCAGCAACAAGCAAATCGCTAAAATCAGATTGTAATATCTTTTATTCATGACATATAATTATTAAAAGAAATCCGCACTGCCATCACTGTGTATGTAGATGACATTGCGGATTTACTGTATGATACAAAATTCTTTATTCAGTCACTTTAGAAATGAAGAATCCGCTTCCCACTTGATCGGAATCTCTGTAGCTGGCACGAACACCGCATATAGTAATCTTATCACCTTCAACAATACCCAGTGATTCGAACTGTTTGCTTGCGCCATTCCAGCCTGTAAGAAGACCATAAACATATACTTTGCCGCTTTCATCTGTAATATCAAAATTACCATAAACGGTATTTGCGATATTTGATACAGTACCGGTCAACTGGTAATATTGTGAAGTACTTTCTTCTTTTTCAAGGAATTCGGCAACAGTAACTGCTTTTACACTCTTCACGTCCTCTGCAACGGCATTGGTCATCTGCGGAGTACCTTTGTATTCGGCACGTGGACCAACGAGAGTTACAATATCACCTTCCTTGATATTAGAATCAGCAAAATCTTTGATACCATAGATATATACATCACCCGAGAAATCCTTGATGTAGATATTACCATATTTTTCATTAGCAATCTTGGTTACTACACCACTAATGCGGTATTGTGTAGCACCAACCTCGGCGGCAATGAATTCAGCAACAGTAGCTTCCACAATAGCGCCCTTCTGTGAGAGTTCAGTCTTGCTTGTGTAATCTTTCTTACCGTCAGTAGTGCGGAATGTAATGCTGGTTGAACGGTCACCACCTTCGTTTCGGGCAGCCTGGAACTTCACGCAAGCATCTGTACCGTTCTGGTCGATAGAGACAATAGACAACCATTCTTTGGCATCCTCAGGAATTTCTACAGAAACGCCGTCACCTTTGGTTATAATGTATGCTTCGAAGATACCACCCTCAACCGGAAGTACATCATTGTAGACAGAGTCGACCTTGATGAGCGATTTGTTAATCTTGAGCACAGTAACATTTTTAAGCTGAGGAGTACCTTGGTAGCTTTCTTTAGGACCTTGTATTGTTACTTCATCACCTTCTTCCAGACCAAGGCTGGCAAAATTCTTCTCATTGCCTTTGGCATCCAAAGTACCATAGACGTAAACCTTACCGGTGGCATCCACAATATTCCAGTTGCCGTAAACGGTGTTGGAAATATTTGAAACAACACCGGTCACTTTATAAATCTTCTTTTCGGGACCGGCTATTACCTCGGCACAAGTAGCTTCCGAAATGACTGGCAAGCCTTGCATGATAGTCAAGTTCTGAGTTTCATTGGCACTGCTCAGCTTCAGTTCCACTGAACGGCCATCCACAGCTTCATCAGCAGAGAATGTGATTTTGCTTTCGCCTTGAAGACCTTGAGTAGTAGAGATGGTAAGCCAATCGGCCTTGTCGTTACCTGTGATAATCCATTCGGACTTCGATTCAATTGTAATGTCGGTGCTACCTCCTTCAATCGGCAGCGCAACATACGACTGTGAAACTTTCAATCCTGACAAGCCTATTGCTGCATCATCTTCAGCGCAGCTTGAGAAAAGAGAAATCACAGCAGCAAGTACTATAAATAGATGTTTTTTCATTTTCTTCAATTATTCTTAATTTGATAATCAGTTAAAACAATACTTAATACCGATAGAAGCATACCAGCACTGACCGATAGCATGGTTGAGAGTCCAAGTCTTGGTGTTGCCATTTATAGACGTCGGAGTTGAGAATGTAGCAAAACCTTCAGCGTCTACACCTTCATACTTCAAGATACGGGCTTCGTTACCGATAGCAGGATTCAAATGCTTACTTACTCCCCAGCTTGAATTGAAGAAGTTAAGCACGTTCTTCATGTCAAAGCTCAACTGCAATTTGTGCTTGGCACCACGTACATTTAAGTTGAAATCGTGCTTATAAGAGAAATCTATACGGTGTACCCAAGGAGAATAAAGGCTGTTAGGTTCAGCATATTTACCCTGATTATTCTTAAGGTATGAGTTGTTGTGTACATAATCCATGAAGCGTGTCTTGTCATCCTCGCTGACGAAACGGAATGAACCATCGGCAACTTGCTTGTCTGTAGGAATATAAATAGCATCGTAATTATAACCGTCACCATTCATGTCGTTGGCAAGCATGTAAGAGTAATTGTAACCGCCACGCCAAGTTTCGTAAATAAAACTATAGTGGTTGCCACTCTTGTCGTTGATAGTGGCACTTGCAATGAAACGGTCGGGAGTAACGTTAAGGCCATTGTGCAAACGGAAGTTGTTGACACCTTCGTATGTAGAAAGGTAGTTGAGTACTGATGACGCATTGGAACCCGGAAGTGAAGTCACCTCTTTGGATACTGTATGCGTATAAGCAGCCATCAAATTGATCCATTTGGCAGGCGTTGCGTTCACGGTAATGCTGGTCGACCATCCATAACCACGACTTGTATTCTCAAGCATGTAAGCACTTGGCAGACTCTTGCCGGCTTCGTTCGTATAAGTAGCGTCGGACGGGAATACAGGACGGTTATCAGCACCATTGAAGCGTGTAAAGCCGTTTACGTCTTTCTGGCTCCAGTCTCTCAACATGGCGGCATTTAGAGTCTTGTTGTAGATTCCCTCTACCGTTACGTTCAATGGGAATGATACGGGTACTGTATAATCTACAGCAATTGAAGACTTCCAGACCTGTGGCATTTTAAAGTCGGGATCGACACCGCAA
This sequence comes from Bacteroides muris (ex Afrizal et al. 2022), assembly GCF_004793475.1. GTDB lineage: Bacteria > Bacteroidota > Bacteroidia > Bacteroidales > Bacteroidaceae > Bacteroides > Bacteroides muris. Next base: position 9,716 of record NZ_SRYZ01000051.1, read on the forward strand.
ATGCTTGAAGGAACTGTACCGTCCTCCGGTGTGATTGTCTTAGGATACCCCAAATCATAAAGCTTTTGTTTCAGAGCTTCTGTACCAAGGATTCCACCTTTGAATTCATCCATAGTGAAACCTTTGTCTGCTGCATTCTTGGCATTAATCTGTGCCTGATATTGAATCATACCGCCATTGGTAGGCATATTGGTAAAGAATACCAAAGGCAGACGTCCGGAGAACAAACCGCTACCACCACGCAGCTTCAAAGTGTTGTCTCCCAAAATATCCCAAGTAAAACCTACACGAGGAGATACTGTCAATGAGCTTCCTGGCCATTTGCCGGTATCGATATGACGACCGTTGTAGTCGAGATTGAGAATAGCATTGTTGGTCATCAAGTCACTATTATCAAAGAAGAGTCCATCGAAGCGTATTCCTGCTGTAACCTTGAAATCAGAGCGTACGTTCCATTCGTCTTGCAAGTAGAAGCCCAATTTATTGTACTGAACACGTGATGCAGGTTCGTTTTCACCGTTATAGCCATAAGTCAAACATACAATTTCCGGAGCAGCTCCTTGAATAAAGTCATCCAGGCTGGTATAGCGGTAATATCCTGTACCGTTACGGAGATACTGGTTGTCGGCCATTTGATGCTCATAGTTCAAGCCAACCATGATTTTATGATTGCCGGCATAGTAAGTTACATCGTCCTTAATGTTCCATACTGTGTTGTGGACTGCGTTATTGTAAGTGAAAAGTTCTTCACCAAAAGAAATGTAGTTCTGATTGTCTTTCAAGATATCGACAAACGGGAAAATGCTGGAATTGGTACCACGTACGTCATCCAACTTAGAGAATGTTGCCAAAAACTGGTTGGACAAGGCAGCGGAGAAGCGGCTGTTAAGGTCGAAAGACACTGAATGTACCAGGTTGTCCATTGAATACATGGAGTTGGCATACGACATGGCATACTGTGAAGTACGACCACCCGACATGCGAGTACCACCGTCCATAGAGGAAGAGTTAGGGCTATTCCATATGATATTCTTGGTATAGTTATAACGCAAAGCCAAGTGATGGTTGTTGTTGATGTTCCAGTCTATACGTGCCAATAATTTAGTATTCTTATTGTCAGAAGGGAAGCTGCTGAACGAACCGGTGTCATAGCCATATTTTTCTTTTGCTATGTCGGATACTGTCTGCAAATCGGCAACAGTTGCACGTGAGATGTAAGCATCTGCATTGGCAACTCCGTCTTCGGAGGCACGCCAACGATTGGCGATTGCCGGAGTGTTCCGCATCTCGCCGTTTGCAAAGAAGAAGAGCTTGTCCTTGATTATTGGACCACCGATAGTAAAGCCGTATGTAGTAGACTGGTCTTTCTCGCGAGCACCGGAAATTGCTTCACGGTCAATGGCGTCACCGCGCATGTTTTCATTTTGGTGATAAACATAAGCTGTACCCTTATAAGTGTTAGTACCAGATTTGGTAATGGCATTGATACCGCCACCAATGAAGTTGGTCTGGCGTACGTCAAACGGAGAGATGACAATCTGAATTTCGTCAATTGCCTCGATAGAGACGGGATTGCCGCCACCAGGTAGGTTAGAACTCAAACCGAAGTTATTGTTGAAATTGGCACCATCGATTGTGAAGTTGGCAGTACGGCCGTCAGATCCAGCAAACGACATACCATTGCCACCGTAAGCAGACAAACGGGAATAGTCGGTAATGCTGCGGCTTATAGAAGGCATGTTGGCAATCTGTGTATTGGAAATGTTGGTTGTTGCTCCAGTTTTCTCGGAAGCGAATTTAGTCTTTTGAGCTGTAACGATTACTTCGTCAAGAAGTTCAGATGATTCTTGCATCTGTACATTCAAATTGTAGACTTCACCTAATTGAAGGGTCACATCCTTAAACATCATTGTTTGGTAACCGATGTAAGAAACTTCCACACTGTAAGGTCCGCCTGCTCGCATACCTTGAATGGTATAACGACCATCAATGTTCGTAATTGCGCCATATCGTGTTCCAGAAGGCTCGTGTATAGCCTGAACTGTTGCACCGATAATGGCTTCCTTGGTTGGGTCTGTTACCTTTCCACTTAATGAGGCGGTAGTTACCTGAGCCTTGGCTGTCATTGCAACTATCACCATAATTGTGGAAAGAATGAATCGCATTCTTTTTGCCATGAGATTTTAATTAATTTGATTAAACTATTAAAAAACGTTGCAAATTTAAATAATAACTTTCAGATTGCTGTTACATATAGGTTACTTTTATTATATATTTAGCGTAAAAATGTGAAATTGGGTGTTTGGGTATTTCGAACGATGACATGCTGATATATCCGGCAGTTACCATTTTGACCCGAACGCGTTGTCAATCGGTATCATGAGAAACTCCTTGTTTTTTTTCCTGTGCTGTTGTATCCAAAAGTGGAGATTTCCTTGATAATCGCATAATTACCTCTCTTTTTGGGGCGTGACGATTTGAGTTGAAAAGTTGTTTTAGCTTTGTTCAAAAACTCAAAACAATGAATCGGGGCAAATATATCTTCGTTCAAATTACAGGTTTTCTTCCCCGTCGTGCCTTTGATTATTTGGCGGAAAAGTATCCGGGAATAGGAACTATTACGACCACACGTCGGTATAATCATTCAGAGTAAAGTGATAAAGTGGTTCTAGCCCGCTGCCATTGGGACAGAGGCCTTTTTTTGGGGGGGGCTGCAACTCACCGGACTGATTGAAGCTACTGTTATCTGTTTTGTCCTTTCGTATGTCATACTTCATGAAACGGGAAGTCAGGTCACGGTAATGGTAAGTATGTTTTGTTGAGTGTTGAAAGTCCGTTCTGGTAGTGGTTGCTTGAACAGACTTTTAATATTATTTGCCCGAACATTTGGTAATTTCAAAAACTTCCCTTACTTTTGCGCCCCGAACAAGGAGAGGTGCTCGAGTGGTTGAAGAGGCACGCCTGGAAAGCGTGTATACCCCTAAAGGGTATCGGGGGTTCGAATCCCCCTCTCTCCGCAATAAAAGCTGAAAATCAGTGATTTGTAAAAAAAGAACACTCAGTTTTACGTCTAGTAATGTAAAGCTGGGTGTTTTTTGTATTATTTAAGAAACAAAATTGCGCTTAGGTCTGTAGTCCCATTTTTAACAGATAACATCACTTGATTGGCTTCTATCCTAAGCGTTACTCATCTGCAATCGTATGTATAAGAATCGCCTGATATGGGATTAAGTGCAACGAAATTCTCACAAGTCATTATCATATTGCCTTCCTTGCTATTTGCCTTGAAAGAATGCTTAGGGGTATCTTCTGTACTGGTGGAATCCAAAAACTTGACATTGTTAGGTGTGAGGATTTCATATGACCATTTCATAGGGTTCGCCAGGTAGAACATCATCCTTGTTGCAAGCCATTAAGAGCAGGAAATCGCCATAACAGGCATGAACAGTTTTCTGATATTATATCAATTCATGTTAAATAGGCATATTTTAAATCGTTCCATCATGAGGGAAAAATCGTTCCACCATGGTGGAACGATTTTTTCGCCACGGTGGAACAATATTTCCGTCATGGAGGAACGATTTTTCTTTCGTATCTTTTTTGCTTAATAAAAGCTTGTGCGATATTGAGACAAAAGAAAGTGCGTCAAAATGAATCTTGGCTATCATTCTGACACACTTTCTTTTGTTATTAAAAGAGCCTCCTTGTTCTTGCTGAGGCGGGGATAGTTTGATTACTGTTTCTCCTTGTGTATAATTTTGCCTTGACTATCTCCGAAAAGGTTGTCTCCCAGCGTGGTTACCTTATTTCCTGTGGCAAGTACATAGCGCAGGTTGTCGCATCCCATAAATGCTCCGTACTCAATGGCAGTTACACCGGCAGGAAGCACCAGCGTGCCGCACAAACGGCCGCAGCCACTGAATGCGCGCTGTCCGATGTTTTTAAGTCCTTGCGGGAGCTGCACGTTCAGCAAATACTTCTTTTGGGTGAAAGTATAGTCGGGGATTGCAGTGGCATTACTGTTGGCCATGTCGATGGAGACCAGATTGGGCATATAGTCGCGTATCAGCGTGAAGTCGGCTTCGTCCATTTTGCCTTCAACGGTCAGGAAGTTGACATCTTTGGGTTGTAATCCCGCTCTTAGCAGTTCGCTGGCAAGGCTGCCCGTTTTGCCTATCTGTACATTTACTGTCAGAGGCTCCCCTTCGATGAAGGCAAAGGTTTCCCAATTCTTTTTGGTGCGGTAGGAGTCGCTGCATCCCAGCGGTACGAATATGGCAGTAACACTGTCTACCAATGCCTCGGACAACAGGTTAGGAGCTGTTTTTTTCCGTATCTGACATATCTTGAGGTTTTTGCATCCCTTGAAGGCGGCATCCTCGATGTTCTTGGTCTTGTCTGAAAGGATGATTCTGGTCAGTGTCTCCTTGCCGGTGTAAGTGCTGTCATCCGCTTGCTTGCAGAAGGCGTATGCCGGGATGCAATTGGCAGGATATATATAAAAACGGTTTGGATAAGTTCCGTTCTTGCCTGCATACATGCTGATGGAGGCATTTGAAATGTCCAGTAGTTGCAGGTTCTTGAATTCATCCCGCAGATGCCTGAAGTCTATGGCATTCAGCTTGCCCTGCAAGGTCAGTTGGGTAATTTCATCGGCTTCCGCTTCTGTCGTCAGTTCCACCAAGGTACCGGGTTTGGCTACGTAGTATCTCTTGGATTTTTGTGCCGAGGCATTCAGCATTAACGCCAGTCCGGCAACGGTTAAAAGAATTTTTTTTAGTTTCATGTTTGTCGATTCCAGATTGATTTTTCAAATATAAGGAGAAACTGGCAGGAATACATGAAGTTTTTTCTTTTTATTATTATTTTTGTCGGATATTAATCAATATGAGATACCAATGAAGACAGAAGAATCAGTGAAGGAAGAGCGTGTTGCTGCGGGTAAGGCAAAGCGTATTCGGCTGACATTTGTTGATATAGTGCTGTTTGTTGTGCTTTTTATGATTCTTCTGTTTTTGTTTGCCATGCCTTTTGCCATTGCTTTTCCGGAGTTGAAGACACTGGCTGGCGGGGCGAGCTTCTATTTGATGATGTTGAATGAAGTCTTGATGTTGGCCAGTGGGCTTGTTTCTGCTTGTATGGTGCTGGGTTTCAGGAAACTTTCTTTTTCGAACTTGGGCTTGTCTTTGAAGGGGTGGGGCAGAAGCTTGCTGAACGGAGCTTTGTTTGTCGTGTTCTTGTATGCAGTTGGTTTTGGCTTGTCTTTATTGTTGGGGGCTGTGGATGTGGCAGGGGTCTTTTTTTCTCCCATTTCGTTGTTGGCAAGTCTTTTGCTTTATTTTTTAGTGGCAGTTACGGAAGAGGTTATCGGACGCGGTTTTATTTTGGGGCGTATGCTGGATGGAGGTGTCGATAAGTTTGTGGCATTGTTCATCTCAGCAGTGTTATTTTCGTTGATGCACCTTTTCAATCCCAGTTTTACCTTTGTCCCGTTTCTGAATATTGTGCTGGCAGGTTGTTTTCTGGGGGCTTCCTATATATATACGCGCAACCTCTGTTTTCCCATTGCTTTGCATTGGTTCTGGAACTGGATTCAAGGCTCTGTTCTGGGATATAAAGTCAGTGGAAATGAATTCAGCAATGAGAATCTGCTGATTCTTCACTTTCCGGAAGAAAATCTGATAAATGGAGGAACCTTCGGGTTCGAAGGCTCCATTCTGTGTTCACTGCTTTTAGTGCTTGGTACGGTAATCATCATAAGACATTATTATAAGGAATCAGGGATTAAGGATTAATACAGCAACTATTAATCCCTAATCCTTAAATCTCTATCCCTGTTCCATTCCTTTCATTGTCAGCTGTATGCGTTTCCGGTCTATGTCTATGCCGATTACCTTTACGCGTACATGCTGGTGAATGGACACCACTTCATTGGGGTCTGATATGAATCTGTCGGCGAGTTGGGAGAGGTGTACCAGGCCGTTTTCCTTGATGCCTATGTCGACAAATGCGCCGAAGTTTGTAATGTTTCCTACGATACCGGGCAGTTCCATGCCTTCACGCAGGTCGTTGATGGTGCGTACGTTCTTGTCAAATTCAAATATCTTTATCGGTCCGCGCGGGTCACGTCCGGGTTTGTCCAGTTCTAGCAGAATGTCTTTCAGAGTCGGCATACCCACGGTAGGGGAGAGGTAGCGTTCCGGATTAATCTTCAGACGCAGTTCCTTGCTGGCTATCAGTTCGGCTACGCTGCATTCCAAATCCTTCGCCATCTGTTCTACGATGCAGTAGCTTTCCGGATGCACGGCGGTGTTGTCCAGAGGATTCTTTGCTTGTGGAATACGCAGGAAGCCGGCACATTGCTCAAAGGCCTTGGCACCCATGCGCGGCACTTTCATCAATTCCTTGCGGGAAGTGAAAGCACCGTTGGCAGTGCGATAATTCACAATGTTTTGTGCCAGTTGAGGCCCCAATCCGGAGATGTAGGTCAGCAGATGGCTGCTTGCGGTGTTTAGATTGACACCTACCTGGTTTACACAGTTCTCTACGGTCTGGTCCAGTGATTTTTTCAGCTTTGTCTGGTCCACATCATGCTGGTATTGCCCCACACCAATAGATTTCGGGTCAATCTTTACCAACTCTGCCAGCGGATCCATCAAGCGCCTGCCTATGGACACGGCACCACGCACGGTGACATCGTATTCGGGAAACTCGTCCCGTGCAATTTTAGAGGCTGAATAGATGGAAGCCCCCTGCTCGCTGACGATGAATATCTGCACATCACGATTGAAGCGCTGATGTTTCAGGAACTCCTCCGTCTCACGGCTGGCAGTTCCGTTACCGATGGCAACTGCATCTATCTTATAAGATTCGAGCATCATTTGCAATTTGGTGAATGCTTCCTTCTGCTTGCTGACCGGAGGGTGGGGATAGATGTTCTCATTGTGGAGCAGATTTCCTTGTGCATCGAGACACACAACTTTACATCCCGTACGGAATCCCGGGTCTATGCCCATCACACGCTTCTGCCCTAATGGCGAGGCCAGCAGTAATTGACGGAGATTTTCCGCAAACACTTTGATGGCTTCCTCGTCGGCACGTTCCTTGCTTTGCGTGGCGAATTCCGTTTCTATGGAAGGCTTCAATAGGCGTTTGTAGGCGTCTTGGACGGCTTCTGCCACTTGTTGTCCGCAGGAATTATTGCTTCGCACGAATTGGCGTTCCAGCCGTTCTACGCATTCCTCATCGTCCGGGCTGATACTGACTTTCAACAGACCTTCCGCTTCAGCGCGCCGGATGGCGAGCAGACGGTGGGAACTGCATCGTCGCAGGGATTCGGAGCAGTCGAAGTAGTCGCGGTATTTGGCTGCTTCCTCTTCTTTGCCTTTCACTACCTTGGCGGTCAGTGTGCCTTGGCGGGCAAAGGAGTTCCGGACGCTGTTTCTGGCCCGCTCGTCTTCACTCACATGCTCGGCTATGATGTCCCGTGCGCCCTTCAAGGCATCCTCTATATTCTTTACGTCCCCTTTCACATAACCGGCGGCACGTTCCTCTGGATGAGGCTCACGCTGCAACATCAGCAGGGTGGCGAGTGGTTCCAGCCCCTTTTGGCGGGCCGCCTCGGCACGTGTTTTTCGTTTGGGCTTGTAGGGGAGGTAGATGTCCTCCAGTATGTTATTGTCCCAAGTCTCCTCAATGCGCTTCCGGAGTTCAGGAGTCAGTTTGCCTTGTTCCTGAATGGTGCTGAGAATGGTTTCCTTGCGCTTGGCAGTTTCGCTCAGTTTCTCATATTGTGTCTGGATAGCCTCAATCTGCACTTCGTTCAGTCCTCCCGTTGCTTCCTTGCGGTAACGGCTGATGAAAGGAATTGTCGCTCCGTCTTCCAGCAGGCCGAGGGTCGGGCTTATTTGTCTTTCTGATATGCCGAGAGCGGCAGATATCATTCGATGAAAATCTTGTATCATTTTGTATCTCATTTTGTAATAGGTGCCAAAAGTACAAAAAACAATTGTTGTTTTTTCTCCAGGTTTCAACTTTTCGCTATATTTGTCACAATTATGGAGTAAATTGTTGCCGGGCGATACCGTTTGGATTTGTCTATTTGTAAGCTGACCGTTGCAGTAGTAGCTTGGTGAGAAAGTACTGATATATGAAATAAGGAAATATAATGAAAAGATTTAGTTGTTTTTTTATCTGGATTTTTGTCCTGACAAGCATACTTCCTGCGCAGGAAAGAGAGGTGAAGCTGAAAGTCGTACAGACCAGTGATGTACATGGAAACTATTATCCTTACGATTTTATACACCGTCGGGAGGCAGCCGGCAGCCTGGCGCGCGTGCATGCTTTGGTGCAAAAGGAACGTGAGGCTTATGGCGAAAACCTGATTCTGTTGGACAATGGCGATATTCTGCAGGGACAGCCCACAGCCTACTATTATAATTACATAGATACTGTTGCCTCCCATCTGACAGCGGAGATGATGAATTTCATGAGGTATGATGCCGGTAATATGGGTAACCATGATGTAGAGACCGGCCGTGCCGTTTTCGACCGTTGGGTAGGTGACTGCCGTTTCCCGATATTGGGTGCCAATATTGTGGATGCTGTTACTGGAGAAGCCTATTTCAAGCCCTATGAGGTGCTGGAACGTGAAGGAGTGAAAATTGTTGTCCTCGGCATGATAACTCCTGCCATCCCCGTATGGCTTTCAGAGAATCTGTGGAAGGGGTTGCGTTTTGACGATATGGAAGAGACCGCCCGCCGATGGATGAAGATTATCCGTGAACAGGAAAAGCCGGATTTGGTTATCGGTATGTTCCATGCCGGCCAGGATGCTCGGCTGATGGGAGGCAAGTATCGCGAAAACACTTCGGTGGAAGTGGCTTGTAATGTGCCAGGATTCGATATTGTCTTGATGGGCCACGACCATGCGCGCGAATGCAAGAGGATATGCAATATAGCTGGTGACTCGGTACTGGTGATGGATCCTGCCAGCAACGGTCTCGTTGTGAGTAATGTAGACATAACCTTGAAATTGCATGACGGCAAGGTTATTGACAAGAAGATAGACGGCATATTGTCTGATACAAAAGACTACGGCGTCAGCAAAGAGTTCATGCAGCGCTTTGCCCCCGAATATGAAGCTGTGCAGAATTTTGTTTCCAAGAAGATAGGTTCTTTTACCGAGACCATCTCCACACGTCCTGCCTATTTCGGCTCTTCCGCTTTTATAGACCTGATTCATGAATTGCAGCTGGCAATCAGTGGGGCGGATATTTCTTTTGCGGCTCCCTTGTCCTATGATGCGGAAATCTGCAAAGGAGACATTTTTGTGAACGATATGTTCAATCTGTACAAGTACGAAAATATGCTTTATACCATGCGTCTGACGGGAAAGGAGATACGCGATGCCCTAGAGATGTCGTATGGTTTGTGGACTAACCGGATGAAGTCTCCAGACGACCATATCCTTCTCCTCCGTGAGAAGCACCGTGAAGGTGCTACGGATAGGGGCTCATTCAAGAACTTCAGTTTCAATTTCGACTCTGCGGTAGGCATTGTCTATACGGTGGATGTGACCAAGCCGGATGGAGAGAAGGTAGCCATTCTCAGTATGGCGGACGGTACTCCTTTCGATATGGATAAAATGTATAAGGTGGCGGTGAATTCTTATCGCGGAAACGGTGGTGGCGAATTGCTGACAAAGGGTTCCGGCATCTCGCAGGATGAATTGAAGGAGCGCATTATTCATTCTACGGATAAGGACTTACGCTATTATCTGATGCAGTACCTCGAGCAGAAAAAGGTGATTGAACCACGTGCGCTGAACCAGTGGAAGTTCATTCCCGAAGAGTGGGTGGTTCCGGCTGCCAAGCGTGATTATGAGTTCTTGTTTGGTAAAGTTAAGGAATAATTCACTATCTTTGCGGCTCAAAATCTATAGCATAAGTTTTTGGACGTGAAGCAGAAGAAAAAAATTATAGGCGCATTGAGCTTGCTGGTACTGTTTATCATGTACCAGGCAAGCATCATCGCGTTCACCCACGTCCATTATGTGAATGGGGTGATGATAACGCACTCGCACCCTTTTCATGGCACACACTCTCACTCACAGACTTCCCTTCTGCTCATCGGGCATCTGTCGGCATTCTACTCTTCCGGGGTGGATGTGTATGAGGTTCAGCACCCGATGCGTCCTTTGCTGGCCATGCTCAGAGCCAAACCGGTAACACCTACTGTAAAGGGGGAAGTTATGCGTATCCTTTCCCTTCGCGCTCCTCCTGCTCTTTTTTCATAGTCATTAGGTTTAAAAACGCCTGGATTTTCGCATATACACGCCAGGCATTTTAGTTTCGAATGCCCGACATTTCAGTGAATGAAGTGTGGCATCTCGGATTATTGTCTTTTTCAGACTTGAATTACTTTTTAAATTTAGAGCGTTTATTTGATGAAACAATGCATTTTGGCGTTGGTATTTGCAGTGGTAAGTGCCAGCGTAGTTTTTGCTGTAAATCCTATAAAGGAAGGCAATATGATTTCCGGTCATGTGATAGTGAAGGGTACAGAAGAAAATATACCGTATGCCACAGTTTTGATTATCGGCAGTGGGCAGGGAACGGTTTCCAATGAAGAAGGACAGTTTGAGTTCCGCAAGCTTCCGGTGGGAAAATACAAACTTCGTGTGTCGGCAGTAGGCTACAAGACCCAAGAGAAGGAGGTGACGGTGAGCAGGGACTTCACTGCGGTCATACATTTCCCGATGGAAGAGGAGAACTTCATTACCGATGAAGTGGTGGTATCCGCCAACCGAAACGAGGTGAGCCGCAAGGCAGCTCCGGTAGTCGTAAATGTGATGAGTACCAAACTGTTTGAGATGGTCAACTCCACTGACCTTGCCAAGACACTGAACTACCAGTCGGGCCTGCGTGTGGAGAACAACTGCCAGAACTGCGGATTCCCCCAAGTCCGCATCAATGGTTTGGAAGGGCCGTACTCGCAGATATTGATAAACAGCCGTCCCATCATCAGCGCATTGAGCGGGGTGTACGGACTGGAACAAATCCCCGTGAACATGATTGAACGGGTGGAAGTGGTGCGTGGCGGAGGCTCTGCCCTGTTTGGAGCCAATGCCGTGGGAGGCACCATCAACATCATAACCAAAGACCCCATCAACAATTCTTTCCAGGTATCGGGCATGTTCTCCAATATGGACGGCAAGTCCTGGGAGCAATATATGGGTGGCAATGTGTCGTTGGTTGCCAAAGACAATTCTTACGGCATCGCCCTTTATGAGAGTTACCGCAACCGTAACCCATACGACCGCGATGGCGACGGCTTCTCCGAACTGGGAAAGCTGAACATGAATACCTTCGGTTTCCGCGCCTATTACCGTCCTACGCATTTCAGCCGCATCAATCTGGAATACCATACCACTAATGAACTTCGTCGCGGAGGTAATAAATTTGATTTGCAGCCGCATGAGACGGACATCACTGAGCAGACCAAGCATATCATCAATAGCGGAGGCGTGAGCTACGATTTGTTCTGGAAAGAGTACAAGCATAAGATTTCAGTTTACACCTCCATCCAGCACACCGACCGTAATAGTTACTATGGTGCCCAAAAGGACATGAATGCCTACGGCAAGACGAAAGACCTGACTTGGGTTGTCGGTGGCATGTATGTGGGCAATATGGACAACTGTCTCTTTGCTCCCTCCACCTTTACCGGCGGACTGGAATATCAGAATAACTCCCTGCATGATGTCATGACCGGCTATCATCGTGACATGGAGCAGGATGTCCGCATTGCCAGCACTTTCGTGCAGAATGAGTGGAAAATGAATGCACTGACCATGCTGATCGGCGCCCGCCTGGACAAGCATAACTTGATTGACAAGCTTATTTTTAGTCCCCGCGTCAACCTGCTCTACAAGCCGACAGATGATTTTCAGGCACGCTTGACTTACTCTACCGGTTTCCGTGCTCCGCAGGCGTATGATGAGGACTTGCATGTAACAGCAGTAGGCGGCGAGGGGGTTCAAATCAAATTGTCCGATAATCTGCGTGAAGAACGTTCCAACAGTTACAGTGGTTCGGTAGACTGGACCGCCCATCTGGGGCACTGGCAGGCAAACATCTTGGTGGAGGGTTTCTACACAGACCTGCGCCACGTCTTTGTGCTCGAAGATATCGGCAAGAACGAAGTAGGGGATATCATCAAAGAGCGCCGCAACGGAAACGGCGCACGCGTATACGGTGCCAATCTGGATGCAAGGATTGCCCATGGCAAGGAGGCGCAGTTCCAGCTCGGATTTACAGCACAACGCAGCCGCTATACCCATGAGGAAGCCTGGACGAAGGTGGACGGAGAAGACCTTACCACCAAGCGCATGCCCCGTACGCCGGATTATTACGGGTACTTCACTTTCTCGTCCGCGCCGATAAAGAATTTTGATTTCTCTCTCTCCGGTACCTATACGGGAAAGATGATTGTTCCGCACTATGCACCGGAAGATGCTCCCGAGGGCGCATTCTGTAATGTCACCTCAGACCGTATGGAGCATACTCCCCAATTTCTGGACTTGAATGTGAAGTTGAACTATACTTTTGTGCTTCACGATCATATCAAGCTTCAGCTGAATACGGGCGTACAGAATATCTTCAATAGTTTCCAGAAAGACTTGGATAAGGGGGAATTCCGTGATGCGGGTTATTTCTACGGACCGACGCAGCCGAGAACTTTCTTTATCGGTTTCAAGATAATGAACTAAAAGTGTTCTGTTTTTCCCATTTAAGGATTTTTAGAGCTGATTTCCGCAAAATAGTCCTATATTTGTCGCCAAAGCACAAAAAAACATGGATACTAAGAGGATACGGAATGTAGATATTTCCCAGATACATCATTTGTCGATGATTGATTTCATCGGCAATGATTTTGCTATTTTTGATGATATCAAGGACATGCCTTTGAGCTCTTATCCCACCCGTTTGAATGCTGCTTGCCTGACTGTCTGCTTGAAAGGGTGGTGTAAACTGGAACTAAACCTGCAGCAATGTGAAATGCGGGAGGGTATGTTAGGTGTTATTCTTCCCGATCAGATAGTTCTGCAACGGGAACGCTCTGAAGATTTTTCCGGGCTTTTCATTGCCGTTTCAAAGGACTTTATGGATATGGTGATACCTACCATGCAGCAACTTTTCCCCATGTTTTTCATGATTAAGGAGCGGCCTTTCGTTCAGATTACTCCCGAAGAATCCCAGTCATTCCAGGAGTATCACTCTTTTCTTTGGAGCAAGGTGAAGCTGAAAGACAATCCTTTCCGTAAGGAAATCACTCAGGGGTTGCTGTTGGCCCTTTTTTATGAGATATATAATATCTATCAAGGACATGTTTCTCAGGAACGTATTCCCAAGAGCAGAAAGGAAGACTTGTTCGAGCGCTTTATTCGTGCCGTTTCAGAGTCCTACAAGGAAGAGCGCAGTGTGTCTTACTATGCCGATAAGATGTTCCTCACCGCCAAGCACCTTTCTACCGTAGTGAAGGAAATCAGCGGAAAGACGGCGGGCGAATGGATTGACAGTCTCGTCGTTTTGGAAGCCAAAGCCTTGTTGAAGTCTTCCGAGCTGAGCATTCAGGAAATTGCAGACGAGCTGCACTTTGCCAACCAGTCGTTCTTTGGCAAGTATTTCAAGCATCACACCGGTATGTCACCTAAAGAATATCGCCGGCAATAGGTTCAATGTGACGGAATAATGTTTATTTTTGCGGTAAAGATTTACCCCCAAAATAAACTATCATGGAAAAAAGAGAAATTGACCTTACTGTTTCCTGCTATGGAAAGGTGAAAGGAGTGAAGTATGACGTTGTCATCCTGCCGTGGGGAGCTACGGAGCCTCATAATCTGCATCTGCCTTATCTTACTGATTGTATTCTGCCGCATGACATTGCCGTAGATGCGGCTGCACTGGCTTTGCAGAATTCCGGTGTACGCTGTATGCTGATGCCTCCCGTACCTTTCGGTGCACACAATCCGGGGCAGCGCGAACTTCCGTTCTGCATCCATACCCGCTATTCCACCCAGCAGGCCATTCTGGAAGACATAGTTGCTTCTCTCTATCTACAAGGCATGCGTAAGCTGATTATTCTCAGCGGTCATGGCGGCAATAACTTCAAGGGAATGATTCGTGACCTGGCGTTTGTGTATCCCGATTTTCTGATTATCGCTGCCGACTGGTTTAGCATTGTTCCCCCAAAAGGCTACTTTGAGGCTGCTGTCGACGACCATGCCGGCGAATCTGAGACTTCCGTCATGATGCATTACCATCCCGAACTGGTGAACCTGGCTGAGGCCGGTGACGGAGAATCCAAGCCGTTTGCCATTCCTTCCTTGAATGAAAAGGTTGGCTGGGCTCCCCGCCATTGGGATAATGTTACAGTGGACAGCGGGGTAGGGAATCCCCAAAAAGCTTCTGCCGATAAAGGAGAACGTTATATGAAGCCGGTGGTGGAGAAGTTGGCGAAGCTCTTTACGGAAGTCGGTCAGGGAAGTCTGTATTGATGTACTTGGTTTCTGGCTATATATAAAAATAGGCAATAACTATTGTGGATATTGCCTGTTTTTTTTAAGTGCACCCTAAAAACGAATCTCATTACTCTTATAAAAACTAATCTTTTTTTATTTTGAGTGCAAAATTAGAAGGTTTTTGCGGGTTATGAATTGACATAAGTCAAAAATCTCCTTTGGATATTATTTTTTCAAACATGTCCAAAAGCTCTTCTTTTTCTGCCGGACTGGTTCTCTGTTTTCGCAGAACAGTTCTTCGTAGCTTTGTCCGTCATGTATCATGCGGTAGATGTCTCCTCTGTTGTGTAGTCCCTTCATTGGCAGTGATGATTTTTCTGATTTTATAGGACAATTCGGTTGATGCATTGGCAGTTTCCAGAGCAGCTTCGGGTGTTGTGGCATATTCCTATTGGCTGGTTACTTCTACTGTCGGTTTCACGTCTTCTATGGCGACATAGTCGCGGTTTTCCATACGCAACACTTTAGCTTTGCCGTTCACTTTGTTGTAGTCTCTGGCAACTATTGCATTTGCCTTGACATTAGCTTTTATTTTTGCGGCATAGTTATCGGCGATTTGTGAACCTTAGGGAAGGGTAATCATGTAATGGTTATCTTCTATCTTCACATCGCCTATTTCTTGTGCGGCATGAGTACTGATGGCTTCCTTGGTAGCTGCCATGGCGGCAGAATCAAAATAGCTTTCGCTGGTAGTAGCGTTAGGTGTGTTGGTGTCTTTTTCGGCTACGGCATCTGTGGAAGTAGTAGAAAGGATGGAAATTTATGCATAGTTCTCATAATCTGATTTTTATATTTGAAACAACCTTGACCATGAAATGATTGTATGGTAATCAATGCACGTTTAGGAGGAGAAAAGGTAAAATTTCTATATAAATTCAGATATGTATTCTCCGGGCAGACAGGAGGAGGGTTACAGCGTGCCTGAGCGTACCCGACTCAGTGTTTCGGGGGTCATCAGCAGATAGGACGCAATATGCGACAAGGGAGCTCGCTTGATGACCTCGGGCTGATGTTCCATGAGTTGGTTGTAGCGCTCGCGTGCAGTCTCAAACCGCCAGGAGTCAGCCTTTATCTGTGAGACAATTAGGGAATATTCCAGTATTTTCCGATAAAACATGTTTATTTCCCATGAGATTTCGGTGAGTGTTAACAACTTGTTGTATGGCAGCAGGTATACGACACTCGGCTCGAGTGCCTCAATCATGAGGTGGGTGGGTTCCTGCTTTAAGGTACTTTCTATGCAGATAATGATGCATCCTTCATAGGAAAAGTGTTCGGTGACGTCTTTACCGTTTTTATAATAGAATTGACGCAACATACCTTTTCCTACAAATACGATATTATGGCTTATCTGCCCTTCATTGAGTAATAATGCGCCCTTTTCTATTTCCTTGCGAATAAGAATTTCCTCTATCAACCTTCTTCCCTCGGGAGCCATGCCCGGATAGCGGGAGTTGATAGCGGCATCTACGGTTTCTTTCAATAGTGCATCCATAAAGCCATAATTTTTTGTTCTACAAGCAAGATGGGCAAGGTTCAACCTATCTTTGCTTTCAATTTGCAAAGATAGTGCAAACTGAATGCAGAACAAAATGAACGTGTCCATTTTTTATGCTGAGGTTCAGTCTTTCTTCGCTTTTAGGCAAAGATGGGACGGGCGCAGAAAAAAAGTACCAGGCTGACCGTGATACCTACCGCCAGGTTGACGAGGATGGATACGCCAACTACTTGCACTACTTTCTTGTGTAGTTTCGCACCAAGATACTGGGAACACAGAACAGACGTTCCGAGGTTGATGACCTCGAAAACAAGGAAAGTGAGCATGATAATCTGATTGACTACTCCTACGGCAGCAACACTGTTGTCTGAGTGGCGGCTCAGCATGATGGTGTCCACCGCACCGAGCATCATGATGAGGAGTGTTTCTATAAAGATGGGGGCGGTCAGTTTGGCAAGCCGCTTTTTCAGGCTTTCTTGTTGTATCATTGTCCGCGTATATGCACTATGCTTTAAAAATTGCGCAAAGATAAGGAAAGGTTGAAAAGAAGGGGGTGATATGTGTTATTTTTTTTCTTGTTTTTAAGGTTTGAGTGTTAACGTGTTATCTCAAATTGTATGAAAACGATAAAAAAATATGTAGGAAAGATTTGCACAATCCAAAAGTTTGCCCTACATTTGCATCGCATTTGAAAATAATGCTGGTTATAAAAAAAAGGAAGTTTGGGTGAGTGGCTGAAACCACCAGTTTGCTAAACTGACGTACGGGTAACCGTACCGGGGGTTCGAATCCCCCAGCTTCCGCCAGATGCACTCTTAGCTCAGTTGGTAGAGCAACTGACTCTTAATCAGTGGGTCCAGGGTTCGAATCCCTGAGGGTGTACAAGGCAAATGCGAGGGTGGGTTCATCTAACGGTTAGGATACATGCCTCTCACGCATGGTATACGAGTTCGATTCTCGTACCCACTACAAAAATAAAAAAGCGGTTGACTGATGAGATAGTTAACCGCTTTTGTTTTCTGTTTTTTTCTGTTGTAATCCGAAATTAGGGATCAGTCCGAAAACCCTGTGGGTATGTTAAATCTACACTGTTAGTTTGCATAATCTAAAAATAAAGAATGGTATATCGGATCAGTCCGAAAACCCAGTGGGTATATTATGTTAATACGCGAAAGTGAATTATCTTTGCGGTTAAATTAAGCAATATCAATCCCATGAATTCTAATCGCCCCCTACATA
>NZ_SRYZ01000052.1 GCF_004793475.1 Bacteroides muris (ex Afrizal et al. 2022)
CGCTCCAAAAGAATACATAACTATGCGATTATCAAAGATTTCAAAGAACGATGTTTAATTTAAAGTGCCCACTAGTGTTCCGGAGTCTAAAATTACAGAGATTTATTGTATGGCCGATGATTTTTGCAAGGAATTTGCGTTACAACAGGAAAAATACATGGTTGAAGACAGTAAACAGAAGCATCAGTTTTGTCGACTCCACTCCTTTACGTGTCTGCCGTAACCAAAGAATCCTTATTCATAAGACATTTGAGGGACTTGCAGAATGTGGGAAATGTTCAATGGGATGGTTCTTCGGATTCAAATAGCACTTGATTATCAATGACAAGGGTGAGATTCTCAATTTTATGTTCACGCCTGGAAACGTGGATGACCGGGAACCGTTGAAGCAAGGTAAGTTTCTGGAGAACATCAAAGGAAAACTATGCGCAGACAAAGGATATATTGGTCAGGCTCTGTTTGGGAACCTTTTCCTTGATGGTATACAGCTTGTCACTAAAGTTAAAGACAATATGAAGAATTCACTGATGAGTATTGCCGACAAGATTCTGCTCAGAAAAAGAGTCTTGATCGAAACAATCAATGACGAATTGAAGAGCATTGCACAGATAGAACACTCCAGACATCGTTCATTCAATAACTTTATAGCCAATTCTTTGTCGGCTATAGCACAGCATACAGCTTTTTTGAAAAGAAGCCCGCCATTGACGTAAATTTTGTCAATGACGGACAACTGCCTATTTTTTAATCTTATTTCGAACTCATGTTAATTAAGATGTCGGATACCTTAATATCAGAAATCTGGAGGACTTGACCTGTTTTCTATTTGCTAATTTGAAGTTTAACGAACTATTGTTATTGAATTTCGCTTATAAAAAATGGACGATAAGAAGAAATATTTAAGGAGGTCCTTCTGCATCGTTGTACACGGGATATAATGATTTTGCCATAATAACAAGCGATGAATACGATTTCTTAAATGAAAAAGCCGTAGTAGCTTTCTTAAAAGCTGTTTTCGTTTTGATGGAAACTGACTTCTTATTCATATCTTTGCATATTGATTAAAAAAAGAGATATTCATGGAACTTTCGGATATACTTCATAATTTGAAGATACAGGAACTCACTCCGATGCAGGAGGCTGCTAAAGAAGCCTATCAATCAACCAAAGATTTGGTGCTTCTTTCGCCCACCGGTTCAGGCAAGACGCTGGCTTTTCTCCTTCCGCTGGTACAGACCTTGAAAGCGGAGATACAAGATGTGCAGGCCCTTGTACTGGTGCCTTCTCGTGAACTGGCTCTGCAGATAGAAACTGTGTTCAAGTCCATGGGAACTCCCTTCAAGGCTATGAGCTGCTATGGCGGACGTCCTACCATGGAAGAACACCGGACAATGAAAGGCATTCATCCCGCTGTCATTATCGGTACTCCGGGGCGTATGAACGACCATTTGCGGAAAGAGAATTTCAATGCCGCTACTGTCGTTACTCTGGTGATAGATGAATTCGACAAGTGTCTTGAGTTTGGTTTCCATGACGAGATGGCAGACGTTATTGGACAGCTTCCCTCGCTGAAAAAGCGCGTACTTCTCTCGGCCACCGATGCAGAGGAGATACCGCAATTTGCCGGAGTAGGAGGTGATTCTCCGTCTTCCGGCCCTCGGCTCATGAAACTTGATTTTCTTGCTCCGGAAGCTCTTACTCCGCGTCTACGGCTGCAAAAGGTTGTTTCTCCGGAGAGGGACAAACTGGAAACCCTCTATAATTTGCTTTGTACTCTCGGCTATCATTCTACTTTGGTATTCTGTAACTATCGTGAAAGTGTGGAGCGTGTTGCTGGGTATTTGAAAGCCAGGAAGCTCTCTTGCGATATGTTTCATGGCGGTATGGAGCAGCCCGATCGCGAACGTGCACTTTACAAGTTCCGCAATGGCAGTTGCACTGTACTTATATCCACCGATCTTGCCGCCCGCGGACTCGATATCCCAGGTATAGACAATGTGGTGCATTACCATCTGCCCGTAAACGAGGAAGCCTATACACACCGTAATGGGCGTACTGCTCGCTGGGAGGCATCGGGAAATGCGTATCTTGTCCTGCATGCCGAGGAGCAGGTACCTGAGTACATCTCTGAAGACATCGAAATATACAGGTTTCCGGAGATGCTTTCCAAACCGGCCAAGCCCCGATGGGCTACCTTATATATAGGTAAAGGGAAAAAGGATAAGCTGAACAAGATAGATATTGTCGGCTTCTTGTATAAAAAAGGAGGGATGGCGCGTGAGGACGTCGGGCAGGTGGACGTAAAAGAACACTATGCCTTTGTAGCCGTGCGACGTAGTAAGATGAAACAATTGTTGACGTTGGTACGTGGGGAAAAAATCAAGGGAATAAAAACTGTTATAGAGGAAGCAAAGTGATTTATCTTATAAATAATTATTTTATTTGCACTTATTCTTTTGAATATGAAGTAATGAAACCGTCTTACTTTTAGTTTTTCCAAAGGTATTATCCTTGATAAGTAAAGATAACAAAATGGTGTATATCTCTTGTATAAACCATTAAAAAGTAAGCTAAATGTGGCTTAAAAATAGAATTTCATAAGGAAAGGTTTGTTTTAAGGAAATATTTCCGTAATTTCGCAAAGTCGAAAGACATTAATGAACGAAATTGTATAACCAAAACAAACTTCAAATGAAAAAGCATAATTTCAATGCAGGACCTTCTATCCTTCCTCGTGAGGTGATTGAGAATACGGCACAGGCTATTCTTGATTTCAATGGCTCAGGCCTTTCGCTGATGGAAATCAGCCACCGTGCCAAAGACTTCCAACCCGTTGTGGACGAAGCTGTGGCATTATTCAAAGAATTGCTCAATATTCCCGAAGGATATTCGGTATTGTTCTTGGGCGGTGGTGCCAGTTTGGAATTCTGCATGGTACCCTTCAACTTCCTTGAAAAGAAAGCTGCTTACCTGAATACGGGTGTGTGGGCCAAAAAAGCCATGAAAGAAGCTAAGGCATTCGGTGAAGTAATTGAAGTCGCTTCTTCCGCTGAATCTACTTATACCTATATCCCGAAGGACTATACTGTGCCTGCTGATGCAGACTATTTCCATATTACTACCAACAATACAATCTACGGTACGGAACTGAAGGAAGATTTGGACGTAAACATTCCGGTGGTGGCCGATATGTCTTCTGATATTTTCTCTCGTCCCATCGACGTGTCCAAATATATCTGTATCTATGGTGGTGCACAGAAGAATCTGGCTCCTTCCGGTGTCACATTCGTCATCGTGAAGAATGATGCTCTGGGTAAGGTTTCCCGTAATATTCCGACTATGCTGAACTATCAGACGCATGTGGATGGCGGTTCCATGTTCAATACTCCCCCTGTTGTCCCCATCTATGCAGCCCTGCAGACATTGCGCTGGATTAAAGCAGAGGGTGGCGTGAAGGAAATGGAACGCCGTGCCATCGAAAAGGCCGATATGTTGTATGCTGAAATTGACCGTAACAAAATGTTTGTGGGTACGGCTGCCAAAGAAGACCGTTCACGCATGAACATCTGCTTTGTGATGGCTCCCGAATACAAGGAACTGGAAGCAGACTTCTTGAAGTTCGCTACCGAAAGAGGTATGGTAGGTATCAAGGGACACCGTTCTGTAGGCGGATTCCGTGCATCCTGCTACAATGCCATGCCGAAGGAAAGTGTGCAGGCTTTGATTGACTGCATGCAGGAATTTGAGAAACTTCATTAATAATATTGTTTTCACCACAGACTACGCAGATTTGCACAGATTCTCTTTATGATTAAAATCTGTGATAATCTGTGTAATCTGTGGTGAGTCTTTTTAATATCATGAAATTATGAAAGTATTAGTAGCAACAGACAAACCGTTTGCTAAGGTCGCAGTAGACGGTATTCGTAAAGAAATAGAAGCAGCAGGTTACGAACTCGTGCTGTTGGAGAAATATGGTGAAAAAGCCAAGTTGCTGGAGGCTGTGAAAGATGCCAACGCTGTTATTATACGAAGTGACATCATTGATGCCGAAGTGCTGGATGCCGCTAAGGAACTGAAGATTGTGGTACGTGCCGGTGCCGGTTATGACAATGTGGAACTGGAAGCAGCTACTGCCCACAATGTATGTGTAATGAATACTCCGGGACAGAACTCCAATGCTGTGGCCGAGTTGGCTTTCGGCTTGATGGTGATGGCTGTCCGCAATATGTATAACGGTACTTCAGGTATGGAACTGATGGGTAAGAAGTTGGGTATTCATGCTTATGGTAACGTAGGCCGCAACGTAGCCCGTATTGCCAAAGGCTTCGGTATGGAGATTTATGCGTTCGACGCCTTCTGTCCGAAAGAAGTAATCGAGAAGGATGGAGTGAAGGCTGTGGGTTCTGCCGAAGAGCTTTACTCTACTTGCGACGTCGTTTCCCTGCATATTCCTGCAACGGTCGAAACGAAGAATTCCATCAATTACGCATTGGTGAACAAGATGCCGAAAGGTGGCCTGCTGGTGAACACAGCCCGTAAGGAAGTCATCAATGAGGCCGAACTGATTCAGTTGATGGAAGAGCGTGCCGACTTGAAATACATGACCGACATTATGCCTGCAGCTCACGAAACGTTTGCAGCCAAGTTTGCCGGACGTTATTTCTCTACACCGAAAAAGATGGGGGCCCAGACTGCTGAGGCCAATATCAATGCAGGTATTGCAGCAGCCAAGCAGATTGTAGGCTTTCTGAAAGACGGTTGCGAGAAGTTCCGTGTAAACAAGAAATGAGATGAATAGCAAGACTACCTATAAATTTTCAGCTCTCTATTTAGCAATAGGTGCTGGTATATTCTCGTTAAGTAGTATATTCAGAAATGAATTATCTGATTTCGTCCTCGGTTTCTGCGAGGGTGTATCTATTGTGCTGATGTTAGGTAGTGCAATTAATCTGGTAAGATATTTCGTGAAAAAGAAACCTCAATAATCCATATAAAACACACCCTTATGGCTATAATAAAACCTTTTAAGGGGATTCGTCCCCCTCAGGATTTGGTGGAACAAGTAGCGTCCCGTCCTTACGACGTATTGAATTCTGCAGAAGCACGTGCAGAAGCAGAAGGTAATGAGAAGTCCCTATATCATATCATCAAGCCGGAAATAGATTTTCCCGTCGGTACGGATGAACATGACGAACGTGTTTATCAAAAGGCGGCAGAGAACTTCTGCATGTTTCAGGAGAAAGGCTGGCTGGTGCAGGACGATAAAGAAAACTATTACGTCTATGCCCAGACCATGAACGGCAAGACACAATATGGTCTTGTTGTCGGTGCCTATGTTCCCGATTATATGAATGGTGTCATCAAGAAGCACGAGCTTACGCGCCGTGACAAGGAAGAAGACCGTATGAAACATGTCCGCGTGAACAATGCCAACATTGAGCCCGTGTTCTTTGCCTATCCCGATAATGCTGTGCTGGATACCATTATTTCCCGTTATACAGCCGGGAAGCCGGTATACGACTTTATCGCTCCAGGTGACGGTTTCGGTCATACCTTCTGGATTATAGACAAGCAGGAGGACATTGATGCTATTACCCAAGAGTTTGCCAAGATGCCTGCTCTTTACATTGCCGATGGGCATCATCGCAGTGCCGCTGCCGCTTTGGTGGGTGCGGAGAAAGCCAAGCAGAACCCCAATCACCGTGGAGATGAAGAGTATAACTACTTCATGGCCGTGTGCTTCCCTGCCAACCAGTTGACTATTATTGACTATAACCGGGTAGTGAAGGACTTGAACGGTATGACTCCTGAAGAGTTTCTGGCTGCCGTAGGCAAGAATTTCATCGTAGAAGAGAAAGGTACGGACATCTATAAACCGTCCGGGCTACATAACTTCTCCCTCTATCTGGACGGAAAGTGGTACAGCCTTACCGCCCGACCGGGTACTTATAATGATAACGACCCCATTGGCGTACTGGATGTAACCATTTCCTCCAATCTGATACTGGATGAAGTGCTCGGTATCAAAGACCTCCGTTCCGATAAGCGTATCGACTTTGTTGGCGGTATCCGTGGCCTGGGAGAGTTGAAGAAGCGGGTGGACAATGGTGAGATGAAAGTGGCATTGGCTCTTTATCCCGTTTCCATGAAGCAACTGATGGACATTGCCGATACGGGTAATATCATGCCTCCCAAGACAACTTGGTTTGAGCCGAAGTTGCGCTCGGGATTGGTGATTCATAAACTGGACTAAATGAATTGATATAAACTGAAACGGGGATGTCTTCCACTAAAAGACATCCCCGTTTTTCGTTCAGAACTCTGGAAGCTTAGGAGTGTGATGTTTGAAATACAGTTTTCTCATCCACCGGTCAAACAGGATGAAAAGCGGAATGGTCAGAATCAGTAGGAGATAAAAGCAAGGAATCTGGATGCTTTCTGACTGTGGGAGGGTGGTGGGTGTAAAGGCTTCCCGGATGCTGTCTCCGAAGTACAGAACCAATCCTGTCCCACTGACACCTATCAAGAAGATAGCAGCGGCAATAGTTGCAAGCAGAATTCTTCTTTCTGATTTCTTCTCGCGCAGACGTATGGCTTCTTCTACCTTCTGCATGGTGCGGTAGGTAAAATTGGACGGCAGGCGGAAAGTAGTCTGTTCTCTTACCGCCTTTTTCAATCCTCTATCTTTTAGTTCTTCGTTCATACTTTTTCTTGTTTCATCAACACATAAATTTTTTTACGTATACGGTGCAGCTTCACTTTTGCGTTGCTTTCCGTCAGTCCTAGGATGATAGCTATCTCATTCAATGGTTTTTCTTCATAATAAAACAGGCTTATCAGTGCCCGTTCTTCGGAATTGAGTTGCTCCATGGCGCTGCTCAATCTGGCAATTTGCTCTTCCCTTTCATCATTTAAGGCTTCATCGACTTGTGTATCGGATATGTTGGCAAGCAGTGCATCATCCATGACAAAGGTATCAATTTTCTTTTTCCGTGCATTCGAGATGGCCGTATTATATGCAATCGAATAAATCCACGTCGAAAAAGAACTGGTGCCCTTGAAAGACGAGAGATGCTGGAAGGCTTTCAGGAAGACATCTTGGGTCAGTTCTTCGGCATCTTCCTGGTTGGAGACGATGCGGGCCACCAGGATGAATACCTGCTGGCCGTATGTGTTGAGAAAATGCTCGTAAAGAGCAGTCTCTCCCCTCAAGATGCGCTGGATGATATGTCTCTCGTTGTCTTTCATTTTGTCTGTTAGACGCAAGTTTGTTTGGTTGGTTACAGATTTTCGGAAGAAAAAAATATTTTTCCGGAAAAGTGTAACCTCATGTAAACTGCCGCGTCTAAAGGGTACAAAGAAACGAAATTACTAATTTAAATCGAAACGAATATGATTGATTTTATTATGGTGCCTGCGGTGATGACAATCATTACTTTAGGAGTTTACAAACTGTTTGAGCTGTTTGTTTGCAAGAAGGAAAGAATCATGCTGATTGAGAAGATGGACGAGCGAGGACTGTTCCCCCGGATGGATGTTCCCAAATTATGTGGGAGTAGCTTTTCGTTCGCTGCCTTGAAAATAGGGTGTTTGTTGGTAGGTATGGGGCTTGGGTTATTGCTGGGTTATCTTATCTGCTATGCGACAGTTCCCGATTACTTTACTGCGAACAGAGACTGGATGTATAGGGAGACTGTGTCCCTGATTTATGGAGCTTGCGTGCTGGGTGTCGGTGGCATCGGGTTGATAGCAGCTTTTATTATAGAATTGAAACTGAGTAAAAAGTAAAGATGAGCAGAAAAGAAGTGGCCTATTCCGGCTTATTCCACACTGATATTTGAAGTGGAATTATTAAATTTCTCGTGACTTTGCTGAACAATTTGCTTTCTTGTCTCGTTATCATAGTAATAATAAATTTCAATAGGTATGAATATGGATAAGAAAGCGGGGCATAATGCCCCCAAAGCAACATTGCCCCAGGCAGAAAATGAAAAGGGAACAGTACCCGGACAACAGATCGGGTTGTATAGCAAGGCCGATAACCGTGATGTCAAGCAGATGGTCAGGATGCTGAATAGCCCCGAAGAGCAAAGTCAGAAAGACAGAGGATAATCCTCTGTCTTTTTTTGTTGCCTTTTCCGACAATACTCTTTTGTTTGTACTATCTTTGCCTCCGTAATGGAAATACTTAAAAAAGCAAGATTCACATGCTACGGAAAGGAGACCTCACTCAAGGAGGCATAACCGGTACTTTATTACATTTTACCCTGCCCATGATGATGGGGGCTTTTTTGCAGCAATGCTACAACATTGCAGATACGCTCATCGTGGGTCAATGCATTGGTTCAGGGGCGTTGGCGGCGGTCGGTTCGGCATATACGCTGATGGTTTTCCTGATATCCGTCTTATTGGGACTGGCGATGGGCAGCGGCACCGTATTCTCTCTGCATTATGGCGCCGGAAATCCTGTGGTCCTGCGCCGTAGCATATTCAGTTCGTTTGTGCTGATAGGTATCGTGACCCTGATACTGAACGTGGCTGTTTTCATCTGGCTCGACCCTATTCTCCGGCTGTTGCAGGTTCCGCAAGACATATATGGCATGATGCGCAGCTACTTGTGGATAATCTTCTGCGGTATCGTCTTTACCTTCATCTATAACTTCTATGCAGCCCTGTTGCGTGCGGTGGGGGATTCCGTCACTCCGCTTTGGTTTCTGGCGGTTTCTGTCGTTCTGAATATAGCGCTCGATTTGTTTTTCATCCTTCAGTTGGATTGGGGAATTCAGGGTGCGGCTACAGCCACTGTTCTCGCCCAAGGAGTAGCCGCTCTAGGCATCCTCATTCATACTTACAAAGGACGTCCGGAACTGCGATGGCATTATGAAGACATGTGTTTTGACCGCATTTGCCTGAAGGAGATTGCTTCCTTCTCTACGCTGACTTGCGTCCAACAATCGGTGATGAATTTAGGAATCCTGATGATACAAGGGCTTGTCAACAGCTTTGGAACAGCTGTAATGGCAGCCTTTGCCGCTGCAGTGAAGATTGACTCTTTCGCCTATATGCCCGTGCAGGAATTCGGGAACGCCTTTTCCACCTTTATTGCACAGAACTTTGGGGCCGGACGTTACGACCGCATTCACCGGGGTGTTCGCAGCGCATTTGTCACAGCTGTTGTCTTCTCACTCCTTGTGTCCGTGCTGGTTTTCGTGTTTGCCGAGCCACTGATGCTTGTCTTTGTCCGTCCGGACGAAACGGAGATTATCGCAGTGGGGGTGACATACCTGCGCATCGAAGGCGCTTTCTATTGTGGCATCGGCGTCTTGTTTCTGCTGTATGGATACTACCGGGCCATCCGCATGCCGGGCATGTCGGTGGTGCTGACCATATTGTCGCTGGGCACCCGTGTCGTTCTTTCCTACTGGCTGGCCTCGATGCCTGAGATTGGGGTGACGGGCATCTGGTGGTCCATCCCCATCGGCTGGCTGATTGCCGACGTGGTCGGCATCTGGTACTATCGGTACAAGAAGTTCCGTTTTCAGGAATCTAAGGCATGATGCGGCAGATTTGCTCTACGGTTCTTCGGATATTGTCTTGAGCAAACTCGGGTTGCATGGCCTGCTCCAAAGAGACGGGAGAGGGGGTAATGGAGAATACGCCCCGAAAGCCCGCTTCGTTCAATATTTTAGTGTCTTCTATCGCTCCTGCCAGCAGGATGACGGGAATATGTTTCCTCCTTGCTTCCTGCAAGATGCCCGAGGGTACTTTCCCCATAAGAGTCTGCCGGTCCGATTTCCCTTCTCCGGTGATGAGGAGGTCGGCATCCTTCATCTTTTCTGCAAAGTCCAGAGTTTCCAAAAGAAGCTCTATACCGGGTTTCAACTGCGCATCCAGAAATGCGTGGAGACCGCCACCCATGCCGCCTGCCGCACCGGCACCGGGATGAAAGGATACGTCTTTGCCGGTAGTGCGGAATATGACGTCCGAGAGATGCTGCATGGCAACATCCAGTTCCCTCACCATATCCGCGTCCGCTCCTTTTTGGGGAGCGAATACGTAGGCCGCTCCATTGGGACCGAAGAAAGGATTGCGTACGTCACACGCCGCCGTGAAACAAGCCTTTCTCAGTGCGGGATGGGCAGAAGAACTGTCTACGGAGCTGATTTCCGATAGAAGGGCACCGCATAGGGCGATGCCTTTTTCCATACTTCCCACTTCGTGTCCTTCTTTGTCGAAGAAACGGAATCCCAATGCTTGCAGCATTCCCAGGCCGACATCGTTCGTGGCGCTTCCTCCAAGTCCGATGATGAAACGGAGGCATCCCTGTTCCAGGGCATCGCGTATCAGTTCGCCTGTTCCGAAGCTGGTGGTCTTCATCGGATTCCTTTTGCCGGCAGGAACCAGTGGCAGTCCGCTGATGGCAGCCATTTCTATGAATGCGGTATTGCCGTCTCCGGAGATGCCGTAACTGGCATCGCACGGTTGCATCAACGGGTCGTGGGCACAGACGGTGATACGTTTTCCGTTACTGGCTGCAAGCAGGACGTCGAGCATGCCTTCTCCACCGTCGGCCACGGGAAGAACGATAGTCCGGCATTCGGGACATGCGGCATGTACTCCTCGGGCGGCAGCTTCTCCGGCTTCTGCCGAGGTGAGGCATCCTTTGAAGGAATCAATGGCAATCACTATCTTTTTCATGTTGTCGGTAAAATATGTGGGAACAAAGGTACGATTTTTCATTATCCTTAGATAAGATAAGCTGCACTTCAACATAACTTTTTCATGCAAGCATGAAAGTTCTGTCTTCAGTTTGCATTATCTTTGCAGCATGAGCGAAGATACGTATAAAACCATCGTTGCCCTTTCCGAGGGCATTTACACTGAAAAGCGCAGCAAGTTCATTGCCATCGCCCTGCCGGTGCGTACAGTAGAGGAGGTGAAGGCGCATCTGGAAACTTACCAGAAGAAATACTACGACGCCCGCCACGTGTGCTACGCCTATATGCTGGGGCATGAGCGCAAGGACTTCCGTGCCAACGACAACGGTGAGCCTTCGGGCACGGCAGGCAAACCGATTCTGGGACAAATCAATTCCAACGAACTGACGGATATACTGATTATCGTGGTGCGTTATTTCGGAGGCATCAAATTGGGTACGAGCGGACTGATTGTAGCCTATAAGGCCGCTGCCGCCGAGGCCATTGCCGCCGCCACCGTTGTTGAGAAGACCGTAGATGAGACGGTTACCTTCTTTTTCGAATATCCTTTCATGAACGATGTGATGCGGGTGGTGAAGGAAGAAGAGCCGGAAATCCTGGAACAGTCGTATGATATGGACTGCCGCATGACGCTCCGTATCCGCCAGTCCATGATGCCGAAGTTGCGGGCACGGTTGGAGAAAGTAGAGACATTAAGGTTTGAATAATAAAACAAATGGGATAAAAGAAAGTTATGGCATTTAGTGCAACAAAAAGAGAACTGGGCGAGCTCTACACCTTCTTTCGCCTGCTGGCGGATGGAGCCGTGTCACCGGGCACGCCGAAAGCTGAAAAAGACGAAACCCTGAGCTGGCCCGTTGCCTTGATACAAAGGGAAGAGCATGACGGTACGCGCCGTTACTATATCGAAGAGCAGGAAGTGCGCATTGTCAGCGGAGCTACCGCGAAGGACGGTTCGTTTGTTCCGGGCGAGAAGGAGGAACAGTGCTTTCCCCGTGAAGACTTTGGTGATGCGGCAGAGTTGATTCTGCATCTGTTGAAGAATGTTTCGGGCGAGGAAGTGGAAGTGTCCGAAGGGCTGGAAGCCTTTCTGGATACTGTCAATATCTACGACTTGGAGTCTAAGACAGAAGACCGTACCGACTTCTCCGTTGCCTTCTGGCATCCCGAAGCTCCGCTGACGGGATTCAATGTCCGTTGTCGTCTTGCTCCGATGAATCCGTTGCTGGACGGAGGACGCACGGCCAATCTGAAGCTGGAGCAGAGTGGAGTGAAGTTTGCCATACCCACGGTGAACAAGGTGAATGCCTTGCCGCAATCTCTCACGGAAGTGGCGGAGCGTATGATGATGATTGAGCGACTGGGCGGTGTGCTGAAGTATGCCGACGTTGCCGACCGCGTGTTCCGCTGCAACCTGCTGATGATAGACCTCCATTTCCCCCGTATGCTGGCAGAGATGGTGCGCCTGATGCATCTGGACGGCATCACGCGCATCAGCGAACTGACGGAGCGCATCAAGGAGATGAATCCGCTGAAGATAAAGGACGAGCTCATAAACAAGCACTGCTTCTACGAGTTCAAAATGAAGCAGTTCCTGCTGTCACTTGCCCTCGGCATGCGTCCTGCCAAGATTTATAACGGTACGGACTCTGCCGTCGAAGGCATGTTTCTGACGGACGGCAACGGCCAGGTGCTTTGTTATCACAAATCCCGTCCCCAAGTCTTCGCAGATTTCCTCTATCAGAATACGCGTCTGGAGAAAGGTGCGGTGGAGAAAGATAAATACGGTTTCCTGGAGCGCGAGAACGGCATCTGGTACTTCAAACTGAATGTGAAGATTGGGCTGGTGAAACGATGAGACAGTTCCACCGAACACGTGCTGATTCGCATTATCAATGATCAACTATCAATTCTCAATTAAACAAATGAACGAGACATTACAAACCATCAAGGCACGCCGCAGCGTCCGTGCCTATACGGAACAGCAGGTTTCCGCAGAAGATTTGAACCTTATCCTTGAGGCGGCTGCTTATGCCCCCAATGGTATGCATTTGGAGACGTGGCACTTCACTGCCATTCAAAATAAAGAAGTGCTGAAAGAGCTGAACGATAAAATCAAAGGCGCCTTTGCCAAGAGTGACAACCCTCATACACGGGAGCGTGGACACAGCCAGACTTATTGCTGCTATTATCATGCCCCCACGCTGGTCATTGTCTCCAACGAGCCTACCCAATGGTGGGCTGCTATGGATTGCGCCTGCGCTCTGGAGAATGTTTTCCTTGCCGCCAAGTCCCTCGGCATCGGTTCCTGTTGGATTAATCAACTGGGGCAGACGTGCGACGACCCCGATGTCCGTGCTTTCTTGACAAAGCTGGGTGTACCCGAAAATCATAAGGTATATGGCTGTGCAGCCTTGGGATATGCCTCTGCCGATGCTCCGGTGAAAGAGAAAAAGGTGAAGGAAGATACGGTAATTATCATCCGCTAGGAAGAGATGTCTATAATGTCATACGCAGCCATGTAGCTGGCTGAAACTCCCATGGCAATGCCGATGCCATGGGAGATAGAATTTCATCAGTCGAAGCATCCATAGCACGTAGGCAACAGTTTACGGTCTCCCAACGTGTTGTCTACACGTGCCACGTTCACCCAGAACTTGTTTTCGCGCACGCTTTCTATCGGGTAGGCTGCCTTTTGGCGGGTATAGCTGTGTTCCCACGTGTCGGCTACCACTTCGTATTCGGGATGCGGGGCATTCACCAGCACGTTGTCCGTCTTGTCGGCTTCGCCGTTCTTCACTTCCTGAATCTCGTTCCAGATGGCCAGCATCACTTGCACAAAGTTGTCGAGTTCGGCAAGGCTTTCGCTTTCCGTCGGTTCAATCATCAGTGTGCCGTGCACCGGAAAGGAGAGGGTAGGAGCATGATACCCGTAATCCATCAGGCGTTTGGCTATGTCGTTTTCGCTGATGCCTGTTTCTTCGTGCACCTTGCGGCATTCCAATATCATTTCATGTCCTACAAAACCGGTAGCACCGCGGTAAACGATGCCGTATGTATCCTTGAGGCAGGCGGCCAGGTAGTTGGCGCTGAGGATGGCTATCTTTGTGGCCCGTGTCAGTCCTTCTGTTCCCATCATGCGGATGTAGCCGTAAGTGATGGGCAGGATACCTGCGCTGCCGAAAGGAGCTCCGGACACCTGGTTGACTGCATTGCCGAACAACTTGTGTCCCGGAAGGAACGGAATCAGATGCTCTGCCACGCAGATGGGGCCTACGCCCGGTCCGCCGCCGCCGTGAGGAGAGGCGAACGTCTTGTGCAGGTTCAGGTGGCAGACGTCCGCACCGATAAAGCCGGGATTTGTCAAGCCTACTTGGGCATTCATATTGGCGCCGTCCATATATACCTGTGCGCCGCAGGCGTGTATGATGCGGCAGATTTCCACTATTTCCGTTTCAAAGATACCGTGTGTGGAAGGGTAGGTAATCATCAGGGCGGCGAGGTCATCCCTGTTTTCTTCCGCTTTGGTGCGCAAGTCGTCCATATCCACATTGCCTTGTGCGTCGCAGGCGCAGGTCACGGTAGTAAATCCCGCCTGGATGGCAGAAGCCGGGTTGGTGCCGTGTGCCGATGCCGGTATCAGTATTTTGTTGCGGTGCCCTTGCCCTATACTTTCCTGATAGGCGCGGATGACGCGGAGTCCTGCATATTCGCCTGCCGCACCGGAGTTGGGTTGCAGGCTGACGCCGGCAAAGCCGGTAATGGTTTTCAGCTCTTCACAGAGATTGCTTATCAGTTCGCGGTAACCTTCAGCCTGGTCTTCGGGCACCAGAGGATGTATGTTCATGAATTCCGGGCGGCTGAGCGGTAGCATCTCTGCGGCGGCATTCAGCTTCATGGTGCACGAGCCGAGAGAAATCATGGAGTGTGCCAGCGAGATGTCCTTGCGGTCGAGGCGCTTGATGTAGCGCATCATCTCCGTTTCCGTATGATATTTGTTGAATACTTCGTGCGTCAGATAGGCGCTTTGGCGTTTCATCTCCGCGCTGATGCTGCTTGCCATGGGCACGTCGCTTGTCTTTTCCCAATCCCTTCCGGCGGCAATGGCAAAGATGGAAAGCAGCATATTGACAGCAGCTATATCTGTGGTTTCATCGATACTCATGCCTACATCTCCATTCTTGAAATAACGCAGGTTCACCTCCTTGCTTAAGGCGATGGTACGTATCTGCTGTGCCGAAATGGTGTCGGGCAGCGCAAAGCGGAGCGTGTCGAAATATTGTGCATTCACCTGCTTGTAACCCAGTCTGTTGATGCTCTTTTCCAGGAATACGGCAATGCTGTGGATGCGTTCTGCAATGGTGCGGATGCCTTCCGGACCGTGATATACGGCATAGAATCCTGCCATTGTGGCCAGCAGTGCCTGAGCGGTACAGATGTTGGAAGTTGCCTTTTCACGCTTGATGTGTTGCTCGCGGGTTTGCAGTGCCATGCGGTAGCACAGCTTGCCATACTTGTCTTTCGACCAGCCTATGATACGTCCCGGCATGTTGCGCTTGTACTCGTCGCGGGTGGCGAAATAGGCTGCCGACGGACCGCCGTAGAACATTGGTGTGCCGAGCCGCTGGGTGGTTCCGAAGACAATGTCAGCTCCCCATTCCCCCGGAGGGGTGAGAAGGGCAAGGCTCAGTATGTCGGCGGCAACGGCTACTTTGCAATTTACCGCATGAGCTTTTTCTACAAAAGTACGATAATCTTCCACATTGCCGGCAGCGTTGGGATATTGCAGTACGCAGGCAAAGACGTCCGGTGTGAATTCCATCTCTTGGTATTTGCCTATACGCAGTTCGATGCCTTGTGGAATGGCGCGGGTAGTCATTACCGCCAATGTCTGCGGGAAGACGGCTTCGTCTACAAATACCACGTTGGCGCCCGATTTCTGCATGTCGCGCGGACGTAGGGCATACATCATCGTCACGGCTTCGGCTGCGGCAGTCGCTTCATCCAGCAGGGAGCAGTTGGCAAGGGGCATGCCGCTGAGGTCGGATACGGCAGTCTGGAAATTCATCAAGGCTTCCAGGCGGCCTTGTGAGACCTCGGTCTGGTAGGGAGTATAGGAAGTATACCAGACGGGGTTCTCGAATACATTTCGTTGGATAACGGCAGGAGTGATGGTGTTGTACCATCCCATGCCGATATAGGTTGTGTAAAGTTTGTTTTTGGCAGCCAGCCCTGCAATGTGTTGTCCGAATTCGTACTCTGTCATTGTCTTGGGCAGAGCCAACGGTTCTTTCAGGCGGATGTTGGCAGGAATGGTTTTATCAATCAGCTCGTCCAGGCTTTTCACTCCTATTTTCCGGAGCATCTTCTCCTCGTCTTGTTCGCTGATGCCAATGTGGCGGTAGGCCAATAGGTCGTTTTTCATGACTGTAATGATTTAAAAGTTTGTGTATATTTACCGGAAGAACGGATTCTCCGCTTTTTCAATTCCAATGGTTGTCGGCGCTCCGTGTCCGGGATAGACAATCGTGTCGCTGGGCAGGATGAACAGACGGCTGCAAATATGCTCTATCAGCTCGTCGAAGTTGCCGCCGGCAAGGTCGGCACGGCCGATGCTGCCTTGAAACAGTACATCTCCCGAGAACATGCAGTGGTCTGCCGCACAATAGTATACCAGGCTGCCCGGCGAGTGTCCCGGCACATGGATGGCTTCCAGTTTCGCATTGCCGAAGGTGATGATGTCTCCATCGTGCAGATAAGTACCTAGCGGCACAGGGGGTTCTTGCAGTTGGAAACCGAACATGCGGCTTTGCTTCGGCGCTTCGTCAATCCAGAACTCGTCGGCTTGGTTGGCTTCGGCCTTCAGGCCGAATTCTTTTAGCATGAAAGGATTGCCGAAGATATGGTCCAGATGCAGATGGGTATTCAGCAGATGTTTCACATTCAGCCCATTATTGATGATGAAGCTTTTCAAGGTCTGCTTTTCTTCTTCATAAAAACAGCCCGGGTCAATGACGACCGCTTCATTGGTTTCGTCCCAAAGCACATAACAATTCTCCGGGAACATATTAAATTCGAATCTCTTTATTTTCATATTATGTATTTAGATTTCTAAACCTCAACTTTAGCGCCCTAAACCTTCACTTTACGATGCTCATCCTCTACTTTAGGCGACTCGTCTCTCAATATCCTACGTACACTGCTTTCTTTGTCTTGAAGAACTCCTCCTCAAAGAACTCCTTCAAGTCCCACAGCGTGGTTTTGTTCTTGACAGGCATGGTCTCGTTTCCCAATTCGCCCCCCTTGAGGCAAATCAGTCCGTTGGGCAATGCATTCTGCTGTTTGGGGGAGATGTTCTTGCGGATAATCTTCAGTAGGTCTGTCAGCGGCATCACGGCACGGCTCACCACAAAGTCGAACTTCCCTTTTTCCTCTTCTGCGCGGGCATGGCGGAAGGTGACGTTTTTCAGCCCGATACTGTTGGCTATTTCGGAGGCTACGCGTACTTTCTTTCCGATGCTGTCCACCAGGTGGAACTGCACTTCGGGAAAAAGGATGGCAAGCGGGATTCCCGGAAAGCCTCCTCCCGTGCCGAGGTCCATAATTTGTGTCCCCGGCTTGAAGCGGATTACTTTGGCTATGCCCAGAGAATGCAATACATGGTGCTCGTACAAGTTCTCTATATCTTTGCGTGAGATGACATTAATCTTAGAGTTCCAGTCCGTGTAAAGGTCGTAGAGTGCAGCAAACTGCTGTTTCTGTTCTTCTGTCAGGTCTGGGAAATATTTGAGTATTAAATCCATTGTGAATTTTATGTTGATAGACAATTGGTTAAGTTCCTATTTGCCGTCTGCCTTTATAGCACTGCTCAATGTGATGAATTCATCGTTCATCAGAGGGGCTATGTCCTCATAAGACAACGTTATTTGGGTGGTTCCCATTACGTAAGGGGCAATTTCATATACATTATAATAGAAAGTGATTCCCGTTGGGGCCAGATAGAAATTCTCGATAGGCTCCAGATTGCCGGTGGTGGCGTAGCCCATGTCCTCCAGTGCTTGGCGTGTGCCGACGTTGTTGTCGGCCATCAGCTGCTTCCAAAGCAAGTCGGTCAGCGTCTCCTTATAATCTCCCTCAAAGAGGTCGTCCAGACGGATGGGGCTTAGGGTCTTTAGGTCGAGGTTGAGAAAGGTGGACATATAGATGCCGTGCGCACCGCCGGTATATTCATTGTAATCTATACGGTAAGTCAGTATCAAGGTGTTGCACAGCTGCACATGGCTTTCGATTCCTTTATAGTAGGAATACCAGGCCCCTATGCTTTCTTCGTCCTCCTTATCCTGCTCGTCCTTTTTGTACATCGGTTCCAGGTCATTGCGGTAGTCGCTGACATATTTCTCCGTATATTTCTTGACAGCCTCTTCGGGTGCCATCGCCATGTATTTGTCGCCGAAGCAGGCAGAGAGGAAGAAGGCGTTCAGACTGTCTTTCAGCCTCACGTCGGATGACTGTCTGGCATAGGCAAAGTTGAGGATGAGATTGCAGGCCGGCTTGGCTGTGTCTCCGAAGAGATGTACGGTTTCGTTTACTTGTATGCTGTCGAGCTCCAACGCGTATGCATTTTTGTTCACGGTGTTACCGCAGGAAAAGAAAAAGCCGCTTGCCGCAAGCAGAAGGACAAGTAGGCTGACAGTTTGCTTTTTCATATTGAGTTTCGTTTATAAATCAACATATCAATCAAAAAACTTTATCGACAAATATAGAACTTATTAACGAACTGCATGCATAAAAAAGGAAAAATTAATTCCGGCAAACGGTTAAAACTTTCTATCTTTGTGCAAGGATACCGGCTGCACAGCCGTCTGCAACAAGGTGGTTCTCGTAAAGCATGCACACGAGTCTACAAGTGTTGTATTACATGGGGCAATGACATGAATAGTCCGGAGGGAACTTTTGTCTTTTAATCGCTTCTTTAAGTATAAAACATAAATACAGAAATGAAATATAGTTTGATAGGAATCATGCTGTTCTCTTTTTCAGCCTTGCAGGCGCAGGTAAAGGGGACAGTAAAGGATAATTTGGGCGACCCGATTGCAGGTGCCAACCTGTTCTGGCAGGGGACTACGCAAGGAACCACCACTTCGGCGGACGGTACCTTCTCCTTGTCCAAACCCAATAATAAGCATATGCTTGTAGTCAGCTTTATCGGTTTTGAGAACGATACGATACACGTCGGTAGCCGCAATGAAACGCTCGACATCATCTTGCGCGAAGGGGTGGAACTGAGTGAGGTGAATGTGGTCAGCCGTAAGTTGGGCACTATGAAGCTGCGCAACAGTGTGATGAACGAAGACATGATAAGCAGCGCCGAGCTGAGCCGTGCCGCCTGCTGTAACCTGGGAGAGAGTTTTGTGACCAATCCCTCGGTGGATGTCACTTACTCCGACGCTGCTACCGGTGCCAAGCAAATCAAGCTTCTGGGCTTGTCCGGCACGTATGTGCAGATGATGACGGAGAACGTTCCGAACTACCGGGGAGCTGCAGCTCCTTATGGACTGGGTTATGTGCCCGGACCATGGATGCAGAGCATTCAAGTGAGCAAGGGCAGCTCGTCCGTAAAGAACGGCTATGAGGCCATTACGGGACAAATCAATGTGGAATTCAAGAAACCCCAGTTGCCCGAGGCGGACTGGTTTTCGGCCAATCTTTTTGCGAGCAGCACCAACCGGTATGAGGCCAATGCCGACGCCACGATGAAACTCTCCAGGCGTTGGAGTACCTCGTTGCTTGCCCACTACGAGAATGAAACCAAAGCCCACGACAGTAACGACGACGGCTTTGCCGACATCCCCCGTGTGGAGCAGTACAACCTCTGGAACCGCTGGGCATACATGGGCGACCGCTATGTGTTCCAGGCAGGCGTCAAAGTGCTTACGGAAGACCGCAACAGCGGGCAAGTAGGTCATGGCAAAATGCCTCTGACAGACCCTTATAAGATAAGTATAGGTACCGACCGCTACGAAGCCTTCACCAAGAACGCCTATATATTCAATAAGGAGAAGAACACCAACCTGGCACTGATTCTCTCCGGCTCCCTGCATAAGCAGGATGCCTTGTACGGACGGAAAATCTACGATGTAGACCAGCACAATGCTTATGCCTCCTTGTTGTTCGAGACAGAACTGAGCAAACGTCAAAGCCTTTCTGCCGGACTGAGCTTCAATTATGACTCTTACGACCAGCACTACCGCCTGGACAATGACGCGGAACAGCCTCTGACGAAGAAATTCACCAAGGAAGCCGTCCCCGGCGCCTACGTGCAGTACACCTACAACTGGGACGATAAACTGGTGCTGATGGGCGGCATCCGCAGCGACCATAGCAGCGAGTACGGCTATTTCGTCACTCCGCGCTTCCATGTGAAGTACAATCCCAACGAGTATGTACATTTCCGCTTTTCGGCAGGAAAGGGATACCGCACGAACCATGTGCTGGCCGAGAATAACTACCTGCTGGCAAGCAGTCGCCGGATAGACATCGCCAAACATCTTGACCAGGATGAGGCTTGGAACTATGGTGCAAGCACTTCCGCCTATATTCCCTTGTTCGGCAAAACCTTGAATCTGAATGCGGAATACTATTACACGGATTTCCGCAAGCAGGTGGTGGTGGATATGGATACAGACCCGCATGCCGTTCTGTTCTACAATCTTCACGGCCGTTCCTATTCGCAGGTAGTGCAGGTGGAGGCAAGCTATCCGTTCTTCCCGGGTTTCACCTTTACCGCGGCTTACCGTTGGACGGATGCCAAGACGAATTACAACGGAGAGCTGATGGAGAAACCCCTTACCGGCAAGTATAAAGGTTTGCTGACTGCTTCCTATCAGACGCCTTTGGGATTGTGGCAGTTTGATGTAACTTTGCAGTTGAACGGTGGCGGGCGCATGCCGGCTTCGTATGAGCTGGAAAATGGCAGCCGGTCGTGGGAAGGACGCTATGGTGGCTTCGAGCAGTTGAGTGCCCAGGTGACGCGCTATTTCCGTCGCTGGTCTATATACGTGGGAGGCGAGAACCTGACAAACTTCAAACAGAAGAATCCCATCATTGATGCCTCCGATCCTTGGGGGAACAACTTTGACGCAACCATGGTTTGGGGACCCATGCATGGAGCGAAAGCCTATGTAGGAGTACGCTTCAATTTACCGAGAATATGATATTATCTACTAAATCAATAAAGAAACAATGAAGACAAGAAGATTTTTAGTTGCTTTGGCGGCCGTACTGTTCTGTACGACTGCCGCAATGGCGAAAGACATCCGCACAGCCGTGTTCAAGGTGGCGCAGATGAAGTGTGAGAACTGTGTAAGGAAGATAAACAATAACATTCGTTTTGAGAAGGGATTGAAGAAATTCGATACGGACTTGAAGACAAAGACGGTAACCATCACGTATGATGCCGATAAGACCAATGTCGAAAAGTTGAAAGAAGGTTTCCGAAAGTTTCATTATGAAGCGGAGTTTGTCAAGGAAACCAAGCAAGACGATAAGAAGTAATGGAACAAACCTCAGCTGTTCCTATACTCCAGCGGACTCATGCCCATGTGCCTCTTGAAGTATTTTCCAAAGAAAGAAGCACTGGGGAAGTTCAGGGAATAGGCAATTTCCTGAATGGTCATATTGGTTGATTTCAGTTTGGCTTTCACGTCTACGATGACGACGTGGGCGATGATGTCCAATACATTTCTGCCGGTCACCTGCCTCACGGTGGTGCTGAGGTGTTGCAGGGAGATGCCCAGTTTGTCGGCATAGAATTGTGCGCGGCGTTCGCGGGTATAGTTTTCGATGACAAGCTGCACCAGTTCGCGGCATA
Source organism: Bacteroides muris (ex Afrizal et al. 2022) (assembly GCF_004793475.1). Taxonomy (GTDB): domain Bacteria; phylum Bacteroidota; class Bacteroidia; order Bacteroidales; family Bacteroidaceae; genus Bacteroides; species Bacteroides muris. The sequence continues at coordinate 21,592 of NZ_SRYZ01000052.1, forward strand.
TTTCCTCTTTCCGGCTCTTGTTCCCTTTTTGTATCTGCGGACGGTGGCAATACATCTTGTCCACTCCACTGAGGAGCATGCTCAGAGTGTTCTGTGCCATTTTTGTGTCAGGAGGATAGGGACCGGTCGTGATGCGTGCCCATAAGGAAAAATAGTCCTTGAAGTAGGAGGCGACGGTAGGGTTGACAGCCAGTACCGGATACTCCAGTATATTGGAGAAAGAACTCAATGTAGACTGGATGAGGTTGACCCCATTGAGACAATGGGAGGAAAACCCCACGAATCCCAGACATACTTTTTCCTTTTGTTCGTAAAACTGTATGATGGTTCCGGGAAGCAGGGTAACGAAGTCCCCCTGCTTAATCTCCGTATCCATCAGGTTGATGGATACGGTGATGGAACCTTCTATGCAAAGTGCAAAGATGCATGCTTTCAGACGGCACGACTGTTTGTATATGTTTAGAATGTCTTCCGTTACTTCAGTCCATGCAATCATGTCTACTGGCAGGTCGACTTGAGGAAATTCCATACGCTTTGTCGTTTAGAGTTCGCACAAAGGTAATTCTTTTCTTGGAAAAAGTAACGGAAGGCATTCTGTTTTTCAAATGAAATGTTCTTTTTTTAAAATGTAACGTCCATCTTTACGACGAAAGTACGTGGCGCGCCCACTGCCATGGGACGATAGCTGTACTCCTTGTTCAGCAGGTTGTTTATCATGAACTGGAAAGCTACTTCCTTGGTGGCTTTCACCCCGAAGCGCATGTCCACTGTGGCATAGTCCGTATTATGCTTTTTCCAATAGGATGCCAGGGTTTCCCCGTTGGACGAGCCGAAGAGGATGCCGCGCACGTAGTCCAGCAGGTCAGGTTCACTTTTGCTGCGTTCGTCCAGCATAATATAGTCCACGGCAAGTATCTTGCTTTTCCAGTTTACGTTGGCACCTATGTTGATGCGTTTCCACTGAAAGTCCAGCGTGGCCTTGAAACTGTGTTTCGGACGATATTTCAAGTACTTGCCGTCATTGCTTTTCTCCTTCATCTGAAGCGGGTCGGTATAGGTGTTCTCCAGGGCATTGCGTTTCTTGTAGTCGGCATCCCTCGGTTCGGTATATACATATCCCAGGTTATAGAGCAGCTTGGCGTTTTTGTTGAAGGTGTACATGCCGTTGGTGCTGATTTCCATTCCATAAATCTGTGCTTTGGACACGTTGTGGAACTGTGCCCCGATGCCGAAACCCTTGCCGTTCTTCAGCATTTGTATGGCGTCTGTAACGCTGTTTATCATGCTCAGGTCCGCATTGTTGAATAGGCCGAACTGGAATTCCACCATATCCTTGTATTGGGTATAGAAAGCGGCGACATCTGCAAATCCTTGTAAATTGCCTGCCTTGTACCCTTGCTTGAATCCCAGCTCGGCATTGAATCCTTTTTCCGGCTGTACGTTGTAGTTGGGATATACACCTACACCTCCGATGTCTTTGCGAAGGTATTTCTCGGTGATGGAGGGATTACGGTAACCCTGGCCGAAGCTGGCACGCAGGAAGCTGTAATCGGCTAGCTGGTAGTTCAGCCCGGCACGGAACACGGGGCGGAAAGGAATCTTGCTCCCGAAAACCTTTGTGTCGGCTTCCCGGTAGTGCTTGTCTATCCGGTAGTATTCGGCACGTACACCGGCCGATACGCTGAGGCGGTCCCAGAAGCGCTGGTCGTATTGCATATAGGCGGCAACATTGTCACTTTGATGTACTTCTTCCGTTTCGCCGGAGAAGGTGCGGATATGTTCGTAAGTCAGACCCGTGGTGATTTGTGCGCCGCCGTCCCATTTCTTGTTGAACTGATAGTCCAGATAATAGTCGTAATTCTTGTCCGTCCGTGTTGGTGATTGATTGCGCTTCGGATTGAGTACACCGGATAGCCAGGGAACCAGGTCGCTGGGTAGTTTCCCTTCAAGCAGTCCTCCCATGTCAGACGGCAGGCCGTTGCTCATTACCCAGGAGATGAGGTCGCAATAGTCGGCAGTGGTGGCATTGGGGAATATGTTGTCCAGAGAGCCGAAGACACCGTCCATCAAATCACTCAGCTTGTCGCTTCCCAGCCATTTGATAACTCCGGTCATCAGTGGCTGGAGGGCTGTGTAGTCTCCATTGGCAATGTTCTGGATGACTTGTGCGTCGGTGCCCATGTTGCCCAGAATATCCGTAATGGAGGCGGATTGTGTAGGGCGTACCACATTGTCCGCACTGTAGTAGAAACGGCCCTTTACTTTGTGTGAAGTACCTCTTTCAGGATTGGTGAAGTTGAAGAAAGGGTCAATGCGGAAGTTGTTGGACTCACGTCCCATATTAGTAAAGGGAGAGGGGCGGTAGGCCTCGCCGGGCGAGCGCCAGATGAAGAAATCCCCGTACTTGTTGGAAAGGAAATCCACGTTGAAACCGTAGTTCATCAGTTTCATACCCATATCCGGCTGATAGTAGGTGAGGTTTCCGTTGATGTGGAAACGTTTGTTGTAACCTTGTTGGCGGTAGCCCTCGTCGGTAAAGAGATTCAGTCCGCCGCTGACGTCAAAGTTACCGATGCGGCGGGAGTGGGTGAGGTCGAAACCTTCGTAGAGCGGATTGCGTACACCGCTGAAAAGGCTGTTGCGCAACAAGGGCTTTACCGGATATTTGTCCTCTTTCCAGAAAGATTTGTCACTCCATTGGTAATCGCTGTTGTCGGGGTCGTCATAGATTCCTACATAGGCACTGAAACGGGTCTGAGGGGTCAGTCCCGGCCGTGCGGTGCGTATGTTGATGATGCCGTTCAGGGCCGACGAACCATAGAGCACGCTGGAGGCTCCTTTGATGACCTCTACCTGCTGCACATTTTCCAGAGGTACGCTGTTCCAGTTGATGACTCCGTTTTGGGGGCTGAGCACGCTCATCCCGTCTACCAGTACCAGGCTGCGGGCACCTACGCTGTAAGTCCAGCCGCCACCGCCTCGAATGCTGGGTTGCTTGTCGATGATATCCACCCCCGGAATGGTCTGCAGTGTCGAGGTGATGTCTGTGGGAGCCTGGCGGGCAATGTCACTGGCCTTTATCAAATCCATGGAGACCGTCACATCGCTCAGCTTCTGTTCAAACCGTCCGGCCGAGACCACGACATCTTCCAGCAGGTTGGTGCTTTCCTTCATGTACACGTCTTTCTGCATAATGTCTCCTTTGCTGATGACGATGGGCATTGGCACATCCTCATATCCCACGTAGCTGAATACCAAATCTACACCTCCCGCCGGCAGGTGTACTTCGTATGCACCGTTTATGTCGGTCACTACGCCTTGCGTGTCTTTCAGCTTGTAGGTGACCGATGCCCCTGCAAGCGGTTCATTGGTCGTTGCATCATATACGTGCCCCTTCAATATCTGTGCAGATATGGAAAAGCTGAATAGTAACGCTGCGAATAGCGTTATTAGAATTCTTTTTTTCATAAGTCTGTCTTTTTGTGAATAGTTATATCAGAATGTTTGCAAAGTACGTGAGATATTATCAGATTATCAAGGTGTATTTTTATGAATTGATGCTACATATTTAAGATAAATTCGGGCTGTAGGTTCCAAATAGCCTCTTTAGTGGTCTATTATTCATTTCTTCAGAGAAAAGAGAGGATCTTTTTGTTTTTAGTAGGGAGATTGGCAGATATTGGAAAAAGTGCTATATTTGCTTGCATGAAACTGGAAATATCAGATTGGAACATGATTCCTTATGCCGGAGCATGGAACCGGCAGACGGAATGGTTTGACGCACTTGTACGTGCCAAGCAGGCAGGAGAGGGCTATGTCAATCATATTGTGCTCTGCGAGCATCCCCATGTCTATACATTGGGGCGTAGCGGGAAAGAAGGGAATATGTTGTTGGGAGAAGAACAACTGCGCAGGATAGGGGCTACGCTCTATCATATAGACCGTGGCGGAGACATTACGTATCATGGTCCGGGACAGTTGGTCTGTTATCCTATTCTGAACCTTGAGGACTTTTCTTTGGGGTTGAAGGAGTATGTGCATCTGTTGGAAGAGGCGGTAATCCGTGTTTGTGCCTCGTTTGGCATCGTGGCCGGACGCCTGGAGAAGGCAACGGGCGTATGGTTGGAGGGCGATACTCCCCGTGCCCGTAAGATTTGTGCCATCGGCGTGCGCAGCAGCCATTTCGTTACCATGCACGGGTTGGCACTGAATGTGAATACCGATTTACGTTATTTCAGTTATATCAATCCCTGCGGATTCATCGACAAGGGTGTCACCTCTTTGCAGAAAGAGCTGGGACGCGAGGTGCCGATGGAAGAGGTGAAGGAGCGTCTTTGTAAGGAGCTGGTAAATCTTTTGTCATGAACTATCTGGCACATATATTCCTTTCCGGTTCGAACAGAAAAGTACAGTTGGGCAATTTTGTAGGCGATGCTGTAAAAGGAAGTTCCTATAAAAAATATCCGCCGGATATGGCCAAGGGGATTCAGCTTCATCGCGCTATTGACGACTATACCGACCATCATCCGGCAGTCTGCGAGGTTGTGCATAGGCTTAAGCCTGAATTCGGACGGTATTCGGGGGTATTGCTGGATATTTATTTCGATTATTTGCTGGCTTCCCGTTTCGAGTCGTTTTCCGGGGTTTCCTTGAGGAAGTATACCCGGACTTTTTATCTTTCCCTTCTCTTGAACTATCGCTATCTTCCGCTACGCTTCAAACGTTTCATCTGGCATTTTATCCTGACCGACCGTTTGCGGAAATACGCCACTCTGAACGGAGTAAGAGAGTCTTTGAACATCATGGTGGAATATCATCATATTGATATATCCGTAGACAAGGCAATCCGTTACCTTGAAGAGCACGATGAGGAACTGTTTGCTGTGTTCCGGCCATTTTTTATTGAATTGCAGAAGTTTTGCACTGAATATCGTCATAATTATGAGTCACAACTCTAAGGACGAAGAAGAAATTCGTATCGTGTCGGCAAGAAATTAATTTCCTGCCGGCACGATATTTGTTTCTTGTATCACACGTTGTTAATTTCCTGCATGACATGTTATTGATATCTTGTGCCCTGTTTAATCAGCTTCCCGTACTCTGCTTCTCCCTCGCCAGTACCGAGATGATGTACCCTCCCTTGCTGTTCACCTTGTT
>NZ_SRYZ01000053.1 GCF_004793475.1 Bacteroides muris (ex Afrizal et al. 2022)
TGTACGCTGGGCGGAACGACGGCTTTTACAAAAGATGACCAGGGCATCAGCATACCGAACGAACAAATGCCCACGTTTCTCCAGTTCCTTGTCCAACTCATTAAGCATTATATTGCTTGACAAGGGACTCAATGGACTACCCTGAGGAACCCCGGCTGAACTGTCCTCTTTCTTGCCTCCTATAAGTACACCGGAGTTCAGATATTTATGAATCAGAGAAATGACACGACCGTCTTTGATGGTACGTGACAGGATTTCTATCAACTTACTATGGCAGACTGTATCAAAGAATTTCTCCAAATCCATATCGACCGTGAACACATAACCGGCAGAGATATATTCGCCACATTTTAATAACGCATCATGAGCACTACGATGAGGGCGGAAACCATAGCTGGTTGGTGAAAATTGAGGTTCATAAAGAGGTTGAAGCACTTGTGAGATGGCTTGCTGAATCAAACGGTCAACCACCGTGGGAATACCCAAGTTACGTGTCTTCCCATTCGATTTGGGAATCTCCACACGACGCACGGGGTTCGGATGGTATTTACCATCATAAATGGAAGTTATTAGTTTATCCTTGTGGCAACGAAGATAAGGAAGCAACTCATCCACTTCCATACGGTCAATGCCGCCACTACCCTTGTTACTCTTTACCTGTTTATAAGCAAGGTTTAAATTAGAAGGGGAAAGAATATATTCCAATAACTCTCCTTTTTCCTGTTTAATGGCTGTAAGATGATTTTCAGTTATCCCCATGAAAGTCTGCATACCAATCATGACTTCAGGTTCCACCCTCTGCGCCGATTGGTCGGATAGAGTTTCTATGTTCTGCTTTCTTCCCCTCATAAGGTAACATTCAGGTATCTTACGTAATTAAGGTTCAGCCCTTCCCCATTATGGTGAGTGACAGGTACTATGGCTTCTGCTGACTTCTCACGACAAATCTTGTTTCAACCAGATACAGTTGGGTTGCACCTGTCCGTGAGACCTCCCCAGATAAGAACGTACGCTTTCATCTCATATGCCCTCTGATTCTACTATATCGGGATTCGGATAGTTATAGGACTTTGTTTTGTTTGGCAAACTTGTCCTCCAAATATAGCCTTATAATCAGTTTCTGTTCGTAGAGCCGAGAGTTTGCCGCAAGCTTCCTTCAGATCCCTCCTCGCGAAGGACACCCTTGCCTTGGGCTAACGATTCCCACTATCAGGGCTCGTTCGGGACTTACACCCTATAGCGCACGCACATGCTGGGCGTACCGAAAAACAGCCGATTCTCACGAACCGGCTGTTCCAATCATCATCTATGAATGAAGACCTTTTAGAGTCTTCAATATATCAAAATTGTACTACAGTTTCTGTATATCCAGTACCAATATTATAACCAGACTCATCATAGACTGTACAATAAACACCCAAAAGCGAAGACTGTGTTTTATTCAGATGGGTTATAGTTATTGAACTACCAGAGGTGGAATAGCTAAAATTCGCTTCTACATTATTTTGCTCAAAATCCCAGACATAAGTATAAGAAAGGTTATCGGGATATGCTCCCAAGTGAGTTGTTTCACCTGGACGAATATCTATTTTCCCTCGTATAGACACTTCACTATTCACTTGCCCTACTATCGGCAATATCGCCAACAATACAGAAATCAATACAGCCTTCATAAATTCACATGTATAAAATTAAACATTCTTGTTTATTCTTGAGTAGAGTCCCACCAAACATTAATGGTAAACGCATCATCTTCCGTATTCCACATATCAGACGATGTATCTGCTCCCGGCACTTCCGAACCGATAGCCTTCAAGTTAGCGGCATTGTAATTAAACTCATGAGAGCACTGCATCCATCTGCGGTAATGCTTACCGGCAGGAATATGTTTCAGTCCATCCTCATTAATGTCGTGGTAGGCCGGTATTCCCCAACCAAAAAAGATTTCCGGGTCAAAATCATAGCGTCGCATATCATTCCAGATTTCCATGGAGAAGTGCAACGCAATACGCTTCTGGGTCATAATCTTACCTAAACTCAAATCTGCGGAAGTACCGATGCCACTTGCCAAGAATTTATCAATGTCTGCTTGCTCCATTGGAGTAAACGACGGACAAGACTTCAATGAAGCATCTTCCGTACACCAAACATTCAGCTTCTCATTCATGCACTCTATACTTGCCTTTACCCCTTCTTTATAAGCTGTAAACGCACCATTTTTATCCCCTTGTTTAAATAAGACTTCGGCCTTAATGAAACAAGCTTCTGCATACGTTCCCACATAAGTAGGCGAAGAAACACGTGTATAGAACGAACCTGATTCTTTGGAAGCGTCTGTACCATCTCGCCTATACAGCAAATCCTGCTTACCCTGATAGCCCTTGCACCAGCTGGTACCTTCCACATAAACTGTATCTCCTTTGCGCGTTTCAGAATCAGAATCAATCCACCAGCCACCTTTTGCCTTGCTAAATCCTGCTCTCAACGGTCCACCCACCAAGTTTGGAGAGTCACCGGAAACCATATCCACGCCCAATGAACGTCTCCATCCATCCTTAAACTTAATCCCTGCCGGTGAATTCGCAGATTTCTGAGACCATGCCCAAGGGATTATCTTGTCCGCACGCGGATCTTCCACTCCCAAACCGGCAAAGTTTGTCAGGTTGTCGTAAAGCATTTTAGTCACCATATAGCCACCATTCATGCCGCATACCGAAAAGAGCGGAGAATAATCTACCGGTTCATTCCAACCTAAATCATCGTGTTTAGGGCCGTTGTCATCTGTATGGTTGATAATGGTATTGTCTGCATTACTCTGTTGAGCCTTTGCCAAACAAGCCAATATCTCATCCGCATCATACTTACCTTCTTTATAACTTCCGGCAGCTTTCTTTGATAATTTATTGCAATAGCGAGCTTTCAGCAGATAGGCAAGTTTTAACCATTTATTCACATCGCCGCTATTCCAGAAATCACCCTCTGCCAGTGAAGGGAGTGACGGTTCTTGTGTCTTTTGCAGATGTTCGATGCCCTCATCCAACTCGCTCAGGCATCCCAGATAGATGGTCTTTCCATTGTCATAGGCAGGAGTTTCATCCTCTCCCAAAGCATAGGTATAGGGCATTTCACCGTAAATATCCGTCATCAGCATAAAGCCGTAAGCACGAATCACCTTTGCCACACCCACATAATGCCAGGCACCTGCTGCCATAGCCTTCTTATACATATCCTCAATGTTGCATCCGGCTCCTACAAACCACCATTGGTAAGGAGTGGTAGAAGGTCCATCTTTATATTTCCAATTAGGTGCCCAACAAGACATATTCCAATAAGTTCCCCCATTGTAATATCTGGTCCAGTCGCCCATAGACATGGACGAACGCCAAGCCCCAAATTGGTTGGCACTGTTCGTATAGAACTCGATATGCGGCAAACGGGTTTGAAAGGTAGCACTCTCCGATGACGGATTTTCCGGATCGACGTTGCAATCCAACCAGTCACTACATGAGGTAAACGCAAGCGTCAACAAACTTACCCCACCCAATAAAAATGTTCTTATATCTTTCATACAATTTTCTTTTTAGTATTCCGAAATATGTTTAGAATGTCAAGTTCAACCCAAAGGACATACCCGACGTAGCAGGAACACCACAATAGTCAAAACCGACAGAAGAGGAGCCTCCCACACCGGCACCGGCAGCAGCCACTTCAGGATCACCGTCATAATTAGTGAACAGCAGCAGGTTGGTGGCAGCAACAGATACAGAGGCCCGCTTTACAAATCCCACTCTTTGCAACCACTTTTTCGGGAAATCATAAGAGAGAGAAACAGAACGAAGTCTCAATGAATTGACTTCAGTAATATAGTTCCGTGTATTCTTTGGATAATAGTTCTGATAATAATCCTTTATGATATTATAGCCACTCTTTTCCACTTCATTAAAGACATAAGTCTTATCCGCTTCCCAAGTATGGCTTACGGCATTGCCATTCGCATCCACACCTTCCACAGTCAAAGGACGATTGCGCACATCACCGGAAAAACGGCTCACACCTGAATTATCCATCGCATAACGAGTGCCGTTGATAACATCACCACCTACGCGGAACTCCCACAACATATTGAAAGTAAATCCTTTCCAGGTCAATGTGTTATTCAGCCCACCCGTAAATGTTGCTTCACGATTACCTACAGCAGAAAGTGCAGAATCAAAAGTAGGCATTCCGTTCTTATCCAAAATAAGTTTTCCGTCTTCATTTCTCTTCCATTCTGTACCGGCAATAGCCATAAAATCACCGCCATTGAAAGAAGCAGCCTGTGCACCGGCATACTGAACATCCGTAACATACATTACGTCCATGCCATCAGGAAGTCCATCCAAAGTACCTCGGTTACCGGCCATATTGAACCCAACTTCCCAAGTCAAGTCTTTGGTCTGCACAGGGATACCTGAAATGCTCAGTTCCATACCTTTGTTATATACATTACCGGCATTGATGGAACAGAATATGTAACCAGTGGATTGAGGACCACGCGGAGAAAGAATCTGATTATAAGAATCATTGGTATAATAAGCATAATCTATGTGCAAACGATTCTTGAAGAAACTCAATTCCAAGCCGATTTCTGTTGATTTAGTCATTTCCGGCTTCAAGTACGGATTACCACGTGTCCAAGTATTACCGGCACCAACCAGACCATTCAAGAAAGCTCCAACAGGCCAAAGTGCAGTAGCCGTCTCATATGCCCCCGTATCCTTACCCACTTTCGCCCAAGAAGCACGAATCTTACCAAAATTAAGCACGCTGTCAGACATCCAACCTAACTTGTGCAACATCTCTGTAAATACAAATGACCCACTGACGGACGGATAAAAATAAGAGCGATTCTCTATAGGCAGCGTAGAAGTCCAGTCGTTACGTCCGGAAACAGTCAGATACAACATATTGTTCCAAGAAGCGCGAAACTCTCCAAACAAGCCGACAAGCCTTTTCTTGGAGGCTCCGTGAGAAAAACGTTTTTCTGTATCTTTCGCATTGGCATAAGAGAAGAAATCGGGCACCGTAAAGTTGTATGCCATCATAGACACGCGGTCTGTCTTAGTCTCGTCAATAGTAGCCCCCAACAACAAGTTCAAGTCAAAATCTCCAAACCTCTTCGATATATTCGACATAAAATCATGAGACATATAGCGGAAGCGCATTGTATTATCACTCATCATTCCATTCTGCCAAACTTGTTTGAGCACACCATTGGCTGCCAATCTGTTGGAAGCTGTTTGCGTATATTGGTCCAATCCTATTTTATAGGACAAGAACCACCATTTAGTAATATCAGCCTTTAAGCTAACCATACCGGTAAAGCGGTCCGTATCATCGAAAATACGGTTTTTATTCACAATCCAATAGGGATTGTCACGTTCCTCCCATGGATCAAGACGGTCACCGAACATACGATAACGCGAACCGTCTTCATTCAAATAACGGGTCATATCGTCAAATGGAGACCAGTTGTAAACCCCGTACAAAGCCCCATTACCGGAAGAGCCATACAAACCGGCTCCGGTCAAGGTTCTATCGGTATGGGCATCAGAATAAGCAGCACTTGCATTAAATGTAAATATGCCTACTTTCTGCTCTCCGTTGAAACGGAAAGCATACTTCCGATAACCGGTTTCAGGTACGACACCTGCCTGGTCATAAAACGAACCGGACAAATAGAACTTACTATTCTTGCTACCTCCTGACACGCTGGCACTCTCATCGAAAACATTGCCAGTCTGAAAGAAATCACCTATATTGTCATACGTCTTCGCATTAGTTCTTTCACCCCAGGAAGTATAGGCAAAATCATTGAACGAAGTACCTGTATATTCCTTATTTGCTCCATAGAGGTCTTCCATAAATCCTCTGGCATATTCCGTTTGAACCTTCGGCAAATCCTTTACCCAAGAACTGGTAAACTTGGAATTTATATTCACTTCTACCATTCCTTCCTTACCTTGCTTCGTCGTAATCAGAATGACGCCATTGGCAGCACGCGAACCATAAAGAGCCGCAGCTGCAGGTCCTTTTAGAACAGACATGCTTTCAATATCTTCCGGGTTAATATCCATCAAACGATTGGAAGTAGTAGAAGCCGAACGCGTAGAACCGTCAAAAGCAGAATTACCTATCACTGATGATGAATTATCATAAATCAAACCGTCCACAACAAAAAGCGGCTGGTTATCCTTCCCTTCAGAACCTGATGTACCTCCTCTGAGAATAATCTGTGCACCTGCACCCGCAGCACCCGAGGACTGAGTGATATTCACACCGGCCACCTTACCCGAAAGGGAGGAAATCGGGTTGGCAGTTTTCACCTTCATCAATTCATCCGATTTCACATCTTCCATTGAATACCCCAAAGCCTTGCGCTCTTTCTTGATACCCATAGCCGTCACCACCACTTCGTCCAGCGCCTGAGAATCATCCTGCAACGTTACATTATAAGCAGTGGCATTCGTCACTTTTATTGTAACACTTTTGTACCCGATAAAAGACACCTCCAGTGTGCTACCCACCGGTGCTTCTACAGAAAATCTTCCGTCAATGTCCGTCACGGCACCCGTACCAGAACCTTTCACTAATACGCTGGCACCGATAATCGGCTCGCCTGCTGCATCTACAACTTTACCTGTGATTTTTTTTGCTTGCTGAGTACTCTGGGAACTTGGCACATTCTCGGCTGCATTTACCGAATAAGGTATAGCCATCCCAAATAGTGCAAGCAACACTAATGATAAGCAATAATTTCTTTTCATAAGCTCTATTATTTGGATTTGTTTGCAAACATATAAATAAATTTAGCAATATCTAAATCTATTAAGCCAAAAAACACTAAATAAATATTAAAATATTTGGATTTGTACTTATACAATGCTTAAAACAAAGATTTAATAATAACCACATTTATTATAAATATATCATATTGACTAACAAACAAGGCAATTTCTCGTCACAAACAACTATTTTATACACATACTCGATATATATGAAATATAAAAAAGACAAATTAGAGCAATAAGACATTTATCACCTCTTTTTTTCGACACTATTACTCCAGGAAAACCGATAAAGCCCACTAAAAAAAGAAATCTAATTTCACACTTACAACAAATAATTAACCGAACAAATCTACAAATTATCCCAAAAACAGTGTTCAACTATTAATTAGCACAGAAATCGATTACGACAGTTATTAACAATCCGTTAACAAAAGCAGATTCCTTCAACCCTACTTTCCTATCGGCTGTATTCTCCTTCTCACCTCTTTGGATATTTCCAGAAACATATAGTTCAGTTTGCCGGAATGAATACCTTCCTTGTTCTGTGCATACTTCTTATTGGCATACTCCTTGGACTTGTCAAAGGTAATGCGCGACATCTGGTTTTGTGACTTTCCCACCATCGTCGAATCCAACTGTTCGTCCGGAAAGAAATCATCCAAATCCACGTCACCAATCATGGTCGTTTCAAGGAAATTCATGTCTTTATGACCGGAATCGGTATAATATCCTACAAACATGTGCCCCGGAGTACGCACCAATATAGGTTCCATATTGATAGCACGGAGCAAAGAGGCAAAAAGCACGCTACCATCCACACAATTGATTTGCGAAGATTCCAGCGCATCATCGAACGTGCGCACACGCTGTGAAAAGACCACATTGCTGGAAAGGCTCGTATTGGACACCGAACTGTAACGGAACTTACGCTTCTGCAATACATTCCACAAGGCATAAACTTGTTTGTCCACCACTTCGGCACCTCCCTGATAACCCAAAAACCGGTTGACGATACGCGTATCCAGCGCTTCACGCAACAGTTTGTCAATCATAGGATTCTCCTCATTTACATAAGCTGCAAAAAAGATGCCGGTATCATGGAATTTTGTACCATTCGTGACATACCCCAACAGGCATTCATTAATGCTGCGAACGGAAAAAGTACGCACCCTCTGGCCCAAATCCTTACCATTCATCTCTACCATAACGGCCACACTGATGGGTTCCGCCTGGTTGTTGTTCTTCAAAGCTTCGTAATCCCATATGATATCAGGATAGATGATATACTCCGTACGCGGTTTTGCCAGTACGAACTCCGACACGGAACGGGAAAAGAACGGAGTCTCCGCAACTTCTACCCGCACCCGACTATAAGCATTCCTTGACCGGATGCGGACAGCAATACATGACTTCGGATTGCCCACGTACATGGAATCCGCCGGCACGATGACCTGAGCGTCGGTAGTCGCCACCGAAAGGATGCTGGAAGGAAATATGTTGCCGCCCAGCTCATCCGCAATCTCAAAGTCCGAACGGAAAGGAACCGTATTCAGCCAGACAGAGCCGATTATCACCAAAAGCAGAGTTCCCACAATAACCGGCAAACGCCTCTTAGAGCAACTCTTGATGTACATAAGTTCTTTCATACAATTCAGTATTTACGAAGCAAAGATAATATTTTAATGGAACGGTCCTTTTAGAAACGCTTTTGATTTTCTTAGATAAACAAGAACTAAATGTAACCCAAATGTAACACTTGCTTCATCATTCTGTAACAATTTTACCTCACTTTTGCACTAAAGAAAGTAAAAATAGCCTGCACCTCAGCATAACTTTTCACATAAACATGAAAATTCTGCATTCGGATTGCCCTATTTTTGCCAATAAAAAAAAATAAAGCTTAACTTTGTGACAAGAGAACTGTTTTACTCTTATCATACATAAACAACAAAGCAATGAATGATTACCGTATTTTAGTAGTGGACGACGAAGAAGATTTATGTGAAATCCTGAAGTTCAATCTCGAAAACGAAGGATATGAAGTAGATACGGCAAACTCTGCCGAAGAAGCGCTGAAAATGGACATCTGCAATTACAATCTTTTATTGCTGGATGTGATGATGGGAGAAATTTCCGGCTTCAAAATGGCAAGCATGTTGAAAAAGGACAAAGAAACGGCCCGGATACCCATCATCTTCATCACCGCCAAAGATACGGAAAACGACACGGTGACCGGTTTCAACCTGGGAGCGGACGACTACATATCCAAACCCTTCTCGCTGCGCGAAGTGGCGGCACGTGTCAAAGCCGTACTGAGACGCACCCGGCAAGGAGAAACGGAGCATGCACCGGAACAGATTTCCTACAAGACGCTGGTGCTGGACATCATCAAGAAAAAAGTCTGCATTGATGGCGAAGAGGCACCGCTCACCAAAAAGGAATTCGAGATCTTATTGCTGCTTTTGCAGAACAAAGGACGCGTATTCTCGCGCGAAGACATACTGAACCGCATCTGGAGCGACGAAGTATATGTGCTAGACCGCACCATCGACGTGAACATCACACGTCTGCGCAAGAAAATCGGAATTTATGGCAAATGCATCGTAACACGTTTGGGATATGGGTATTGCTTCGAAGCCGAATAATAAAGACAGGCACTTTCTGTCCTTCAGCCGGAAACTGTTTCTTTCCGTCATCTCATTGTTTCTAGCATTCGCCGCATGCTTCATCGCTTACCAATATCAGCGAGAGAAAGAATATAAAGTAGAGTTGCTGGACATGCAGCTGCAAGACTATAATGGCAGACTGCACCAAGAATTGCATCACCTCCCCGACAGTATATGGACTTCCCTGCTGAACAGCTACATATCCAAACAGATGGACAAGGAACTGCGTGTCACGGTGGTAGACCTACACGGCAACGTACTGTTTGACAGCTCCCGGAACAATAACCACGACTTGGGCAATCACATCAAGCGGCCTGAAGTACAGAGAGCCCTGAAAAACGGCAAGGGATATGACATGCGGCGCATTTCGGAAACCACCGGCAAAACCTATTTTTATTCAGCCACAGTCTACGAAGACTACATCATCCGTTCGGCCTTGCCCTATAATGTCAACCTGATAAACAGCCTGGCTGCCGACCCACACTACATCTGGTTCACAGTCATCGTATCACTGCTGCTGATATTTATCTTCTACAGATTCACCTCCAAACTAGGCAGTGCCATCAATCATCTGCGCGAATTTGCCAAAAGAGCTGACAAAAACGAGCCTGTAGAAATAGATATACAAACGGCCTTCCCCCATAATGAACTTGGAGAGATTTCACAGCACATCATACAGATATACAAGCACCTGCGCGAAACGAAAGAGGCGCTTTACATCGAACGCGAAAAGCTCATCACCCACTTGCAGACCTCCCGCGAAGGACTGGGCGTATTCAACAGAGACAAAAAGGAGATATTGGTAAACAACCTATTCACCCAATACGGCAATCTGATTTCAGACTCCAACCTGCAAACTACCGAAGAGATATTCTCCATCTGCGAATTCCAGAAAATAACAGATTTCATCAACAAGGCTCAGAGACGCCCCTCCTACAACGAAGAACGAAGAATGTCCATCCACATCAACAAGAACGGACGCACCTTCATCGTGGAGTGCATCATCTTCCAAGACCTCAGCTTTGAAATCTCCATCAACGACATAACCCAAGAAGAGGAGCAAATACGGCTGAAACGACAGTTGACCCAAAACATTGCCCACGAGCTGAAAACTCCCGTAAGCAGTATACAAGGTTATCTGGAAACTATCGTAAACAACGAAAACATTGCGCCTGAAAAAATGCAGGTTTTCCTGGAACGCTGTTACGCGCAAAGCAACCGCCTGAGCCGCCTACTACGCGACATATCCGTATTGACTCGTATGGACGAAGCCGCCAATATGATTGACATGGAAAAGGTAGACATCAGCATGCTGGTTGCAAACATCATCAACGAAGTGTCCCTGGAACTGGAACAGAAGCAAATCACCATTGTCAACTCCCTGAAACCGAAGATACAGCTGCGGGGAAATTACTCCTTGCTCTACTCCACCTTCCGCAACCTCATGGACAACGCCATCGCTTATGCCGGCACCAACATACACATCAACATCAGTTGTTTCCGCGAAGACGAGAATTACTATTATTTCAGTTTTGCCGATACCGGTATCGGTGTTTCTCCCGAACATCTGAACCGTTTGTTCGAACGCTTCTACCGTGTAGACAAAGGACGCTCGCGCAAATTAGGAGGCACCGGCCTGGGACTCGCCATAGTGAAGAATGCAGTCCTCATCCATGGAGGTACCATCTCTGCCAAAAACAACCAAGGCGGAGGACTGGAGTTTGTATTCACACTGGCAAAAGAGAGATAACAGCCCGTTTTACCACACCAAACAACATGCTTTGCAAACCTCCGGAGAAGGTTCTTGTGGCAAGTGTGGCTTGTATCGGTTTTCACCTTACTGATGTAACGGATTGCGCAAATCATCTTAAGTCGTTATTAATCAGAGAGTGGTTTTGCCAACTTATCACCATGCTTTTGGCAAGCTTTTACCATGATTATGGCAAAGCTTTGCCAACAAGGCGGCAAAGTCTTGCCAAGAAGGTGGCAAAACCTTGCCAACTTGTCGGCAGAAAGAAAGAGAGCGGGGAAGAAAATTTATCACTCATAGAATTGTTTTCTCAAAAAGAATCCCTATCTTTGTCATGCATTGGTTCGCTCCCCTCTTCAGGGAAAGCGATTAAAAGGGAATCAGGTGTAAATCCTGAACAGTCCCGCTGCTGTAAGTTTCGCACAATGTTGCAGGCAATCACCCTCTATGCCACTGGAACACTCTTCCGGGAAGGCGTCTACAACAGAAACAAGTCAGAAGACCTGCCATGCACATTTTATCATTGCTTTCGAGGAAAAAGCGTTGAGTCTAATGAACCGGGCAAATCGTCCATCATTTCATTCATCAAACCTTATTCAGAGAAAGTAAAGAAGGTAATAAACTCTGCCAAGTTTATTTGATGATGTCCGGCCGAAGTGATTTCGCCCGGACATTTGTATTACAAAAAGTCATACTTTAGGCCCACTACAACGTATTCCAACACAAATCAGAACAGGTTTATATATCAATCTCATCACCGACTCGGGCACCGGTGCCATGAGCGACCACCAATGGGCGGATTTATAGCCACCCGCCGGAAAGACTGTAAGCGATTTACAAGCTCAATGTCAAGACAAAATCCGGAAACAAATAATAATGAATAGCGAACCGACGTTTCTCCACCGTACGATATTCTTCGGCGGAGAATATGCCGCTTTCATTTACAGCAAAAGGCAAAATGCGCATATGTCCGCGGAAATCAACCTCGGAAGCATTCAGGCATTTGAATATTGTCTCCTTGGCCGACCAGTGCAGCAACAGTGACCAAATGTCGGTTCCCCGAAATACGGACGGCTGTTCATCTTCGCGCATGAATTTATGCGCCACCTTCCTTACCCGCTCACCATACTGCTCAATGTCAATGCCTACTTCCCGACCCGGCAATCCCAAAACAACAGCCACATAACCTTTTGTATGCGAAATACTGAGGGAGGCGGAAGCATCTGCCAGATAAGGTTTCCCACTGGGATGATAAGCAATCTCTTTCTCTTCTCCAGACAGCGTATAAAGTAATACGCGGACAGCCAGCCACTCCAGACGGCGGTGTGCCGCGGTGAAACGCAACATATCTTCTCGGTACACTTCCTGATGAGGGAGCATAGCCAGTAATTCCTCCGGAGATTCCTCCGTTTTCCAAATTCCCCATCGGCAGGAAGGAGCAGTATGTTGCAAAAAAAGAGGCACGAAACAATTAAAAAATTAATAATTAAAGAGAAGAAGCATTGGGGGCTGCCGGGACATTTATTGTAAACTTCACTTTCAAGATACGGCGATTGTCCATCTCCAGCACCTCGAACTCATAACAGTCGTAGGTTACCTTTTCATGAAGAGCAGGAAATTCTCCCTTCAGTTCCAGCAGAAGTCCGGCAAGTGTATCGGCATCCCCTGCCACCTCATCGAACGTTTCCTCATCTATCCTCGTTATCTTATAAAAATCGGTCAGCTGGGTTTTAGCTTCAAACACCCACGTGTGGTCATTCAGTACAGCATACGTGTGTTCTTCATCATCATATTCGTCATGAATCTCACCCACAATCTCTTCGATAATGTCCTCCATAGTGACAATTCCCGACGTACCGCCGAACTCATCAACTACAATGGCAATATGAATCTTGTTTGCCTGGAAGTCGCGCAGCAAATCATCAATCATCTTGGTTTCAGGCACAAAGTAAGCGGGACGAATCAACGACTGCCAGCGGAAATTGTCCCCTTTGTTCAGGTGAGGAAGCAAGTCCTTGATGTAAAGCACCCCCTTGATATTGTCACAGTTGTCTGCATAGATGGGAATACGGGAATAAACATTCTCCACAATACACTTCACCACATCCTTGAAAGAGGTACGAATATCCAAATCCACCACATCGAGACGGGAGGTCATGACCTCCTTGGCGGTCTCTCCGCCAAAGCGGATGATGCCTTCCAAAATATTATTCTCCTCCGAAAGTTCCGCCTTATCAGTCAGTTCCAAGGCATGTGAAAGTTCATCAACCGATATATTATGGTTCTTGCGGGCCACATGCTTGTTCAAGAAAAAAGTGGAACGCACCAACATGGATGCCATCGGGTAGAATACAGAACGGAAAAACGTAATGCCGGGAGCAGCGAAACGACAGAAAACCAACGTTTTCTGAGCTGAATATATCTTAGGCATGATTTCACCGAAAAGCAACAGCAGAAACGTAAGGATTACTGTCAGAATAAGGAACTCTGCAATGAGAGAATGAAATTGAAATACATTCATAAAGAAGAAGTTGCAGAGCATGATTATGGTTACATTCACGAAGTTGTTTGTAATCAGAATCGTCGCCAACAAACGTTCGCTGTTATCCAGCAAATTACTGATTTTCTCATCCGAAGGATGCTTTCTCTCCGCTATTACATTCAAGTCTGACGGAGAAAGAGAGAAAAAGGCTATTTCAGAAGCTGATGCAAAGCCGGAAACGAGCAAAAGCAAACCTGCCAACACAATGGCTACAATGGCCGAAATAGAAGGAGTCTGTACGGATATACCGTTAAAAACATCTGCCAACTGGCATAAATAAGCGTCTGGATCCAAAGATTTTGGTTTTAGTTAAACAATTAGAACGGCAAGTCGTCCGTCGGATTATCTTGTGCAGGAGTAGCCTGCGGTTGTACTGGTTGTTGCGGTCGGGCCGTCGCACCCGCCTGCGGCGCGTAAGGGGCAGCACCGGGAGTTGCAGTTTTCGGAGTCAGCATCTCCATATTGTCGACAAATATCTCGGTCACATAGCGCTTGATACCTCCCTGATCATCATAAGAACGAGTACGTATCTTACCTTCCACGTAAAGTTTGTCGCCCTTGTGCACATATTTCTCAACGATTTCGCCTAAACGGCCACGGAATATCAAGTTATGCCATTCGGTACGGTCTGGAATCTGTGTACCATTCTGCAAAGTATATCCTTTCTCCGTAGTGGCCAAAGAAAGCTGGGCAACACAATTTCCACCTTCATAATAGGTTATTTTAGGGTCTTGTCCCACATTTCCTATCAATATCACTTTATTTACTGACATAAGCTTCTATTTTATTAAATTGCTGCCAAAATTAACGAGAATATTCACACCATGCAAGAATACAGACAACTTTTATACATATTTCTCCAAGAAAGCATGTATCAGCCGAGGCACCGCATAACGGTCCAAATCTTCGACCGCAACCTGCTGGTAACCTGAAAAGGAGTCCGAATCATCGGGCAGAGTGACCTCATAGAAATTGGTATAAATCACTCTGTGGGACAATACATGCTTCACTCCCCGAAGTAGAGTACGGACTATCCGCACCTCTCCCTCTGCAAACAGCGCATGAAACTGCGGACATGACAGAAATTCCTCTTCGGATAAATCTTTTTCCGTTTCGATTAGAGGCAATTCAAAGAGATTTTTCCAGATATCGTCCTCCGTCCTCTTATTTATTAAGGTATGCGCGCCCATGCGTACATATATATAATTAAAATAGCGGTTGGTGGTCTTTGTTCTGTGCTGCTTCACGGGCAGTTGCTGCACCTTGCCTTCCGACAAGGCCCGGCAGCTGTCGGACAAAGGACAAAACAGGCAATTGGGCGACTGCGGCGTACACTGCACGGCTCCGAAGTCCATAATCGCCTGGTTATAATCTGCCGGTCGGGATTTATCGAGCATCTCTCCCGCCAAAGCAGTAAAAGTCTTTTTCCCTTCGGTAGAATCAATAGGAATATCAATGCCGAAATAACGGGAAAGCACCCGATATACATTCCCGTCGACCGTCGCATAAGGCATGTCATAGGCAAAGGAGCAGATGGCCGCTGCCGTATAATCTCCCACCCCCTTCAAGGCACGTACCTCAACGTAGTTTTTCGGGAATGTCCCCTTCATGCTTCTGGCTGCGGCATGCAGGTTACGGGCACGGGAATAGTACCCCAGGCCCTGCCAATATTTCATCACTTCGTCCTCAGACGCAGCAGCCAGCGATGCCACATCCGGAAAGCGTTTTATGAAACGCAAAAAGTACTCATAGCCCTGCGCCACTCTCGTCTGTTGTAAGATGATTTCAGAAATCCATATCAGATAAGGGTTCGTGGTATTTCGCCACGGAAGGTCGCGTTTATTCTCCGCATACCAGTCCAACAATGTTCCGCTAAAAATATTCATGCTACAAAAATACTTCATTTTCAACCTAACAAAGCTTAATGCCAAGACTTTTTTAGAAAATTGTCCGAAATATATTTTTTAGAGACACGGAAAAGCTATATATTTGCAGTCCAAAAAATTAGGAAAACTATAGTAATAATATTTTTTTTAAAGAAAAATGACTAAAGCTGATATTGTAAACGAAATTACAAAGAACACCGGAATTGATAAGACAACCGTACTTACAACCGTTGAAGCATTCATGGACGCAGTAAAGGCATCTTTATCCAAAGATGAAAATGTTTACCTCCGCGGGTTTGGTAGTTTTGTAGTGAAGAAAAGAGCTCAGAAAACTGCTCGCAACATCTCCAAGAACACTACAATAATCATTCCGGAACATAACATTCCGGCATTTAAGCCTGCAAAAACGTTCACCCTCTCAGTGAAGAAATAATAAACAATAGTATTAACCCATAAAATTTTGAAGCTATGCCAAGCGGAAAGAAGAAAAAAAGACATAAAATGTCTACGCACAAGCGTAAAAAAAGACTAAGAAAGAACAGACATAAAAGTAAAAAGTAATTTTTAGTCTGAAGGACAAAATAAAGAACAAACTTGTGAAGCAAAATATCTCGCGGGTTTGTTCTTTGTTTAAGTAGTAAATTGAATCATTTAAAAGCCAATTATTGTGACAAGCGAACTCGTTGTAGACGTACAGCCCAAAGAGGTATCCATCGCACTGCTTGAAGACAAGCAGCTGGTGGAACTCCAGAGCGAAGGAAGAAATATTTCCTTCTCAGTGGGCAACATGTATTTGGGACGCGTCAAGAAATTGATGCCTGGCCTGAATGCCTGCTTCGTGGACGTGGGTTACGAGAAAGACGCTTTTCTTCATTATCTGGACTTGGGTCCTCAATTTAACTCGTTAGAGAAGTACGTAAAGCAAACTTTAAGCGACAAAAAGAAGCTGAATCCCATTACCAAAGCAACCATACTTCCCGACCTTGAAAAGGACGGAACGGTTTCCAACACACTCAAGGTAGGACAAGAAGTAGTGGTGCAGATTGTCAAGGAACCTATTTCGACCAAAGGGCCGCGACTGACTTCCGAACTTTCCTTTGCCGGAAGATACCTCGTACTGATTCCCTTTAACGACAAGGTTTCCGTATCACAAAAAATTAAATCGAGCGAAGAGCGCGCACGCCTCAAGCAACTGCTGATGAGCATCAAACCGAAGAACTTCGGTGTCATCGTCCGCACTGTGGCCGAAGGAAAACGTGTAGCCGAACTTGACGGAGAGCTTAAAGTATTACTGAAACATTGGGAAGATGCCATCACAAAAGTACAGAAAGCCACCAAATTTCCGACACTGATTTACGAAGAAACCAGCCGCGCCGTAGGACTGTTGCGTGACTTGTTCAATCCTTCCTTCGAAAACATCCACGTGAACAACGAGGCAGTGTACCACGAAATCAAGGATTACGTAACCCTCATCGCCCCTGAACGGGCAGGAATCGTGAAGCTGTACAAAGGACAACTCCCCATTTACGACAATTTTGGCATCACCAAACAAATCAAGTCGTCATTCGGCAAGACCATTTCATACAAAAGTGGTGCCTACCTGATTATTGAGCATACTGAGGCGCTTCACGTAGTAGACGTGAACAGCGGTAACCGCACCAAGAATGCCAACGGGCAGGAGGCTAACGCACTGGAAGTGAATCTGGGTGCAGCCGACGAACTGGCACGCCAGCTCAGACTAAGGGATATGGGTGGTATCATCGTGGTGGACTTCATCGACATGAACGAAGCCGAAAACCGACAGAAGCTTTACGAACGTATGTGTGCCAATATGCAGAAAGACAGAGCACGTCACAACATCCTGCCGCTCAGCAAATTCGGACTGATGCAAATTACACGCCAGCGTGTGCGCCCGGCTATGGATGTAAATACGACTGAAACCTGTCCCACCTGTTTCGGCAAAGGCACCATCAAATCGTCCATCCTCTTTACGGACACCTTAGAGAGTAAGATTGATTATCTGGTCAACAAATTGAAGATAAAGAAATTCTCGTTACACATCCACCCGTACATTGCAGCCTATGTCAATCAGGGACTCGTCTCCCTGAAACGGAAGTGGCAGATGAAGTACGGATTTGGTATCAAGATTATTCCAAGCCAGAAACTTGCATTTCTGGAATATGTATTCTACGACCTGCAAGGGGAAGAGATAGACATGAAGGAAGAAATCGAAATCAAATAAAAAAAGCGGTGAAGAGTATTTGTCTTCACCGCTTTTTTTAATCCTTCCTTCGGGAAATTCTTCCCGAAAAGCAGCGTACGCTATAAAGCCAAGCGATATATTTCCTTACAATCGGTCATGGTCAGCTTCACGTAGTTACCAAGCAGTTCGCCTTTATTGCGCTGCAGGCTGGCAATCATACGGTCTATATCGGGATGTTCAATGCCCAACTCCTTAAAGCTGACCGGCAAACCCATATAACGAAAAAAGTGTTTCAAACGGGCAGTACCTGCCAAAGCCATCTCTTCCAAATCATCGGACTTGGGTATATCAAAAACACGACGGGCAAACTGGGCAATCTTTGCCGGATTATGTTCCGCCATAAAGGTCATCCAGGCAGGGAAGATGACAGCCAGACCGGCACCATGGGCTACATCATAGATAGCACTGATTTCATGTTCCAGTGCATGGGATGCCCAGTCTTCCTCACGCCCTACCCCACAAGTTCCGTTATGCGCCACAGTGCCACACCACATAATGTTGGCACGCGCGGCATAGTCGTCCGGTTGCAGTTTCACTCGGTAAGCCTCTTTAATGATAGCTGTCAAGGTACCTTCGCAAAGCCGGTCACTGATTTCCACATCCGAAGTATTCGTAAAGTAACGTTCCATGATGTGAGCCATCATGTCGGCAATACCACAAGCCGTCTGATAAGCCGGGAGGGTGTAGGTCAGTTCAGGATTCATGACGGAGAATACGGGACGCAAATGCTCAGGAGCGCAAAGACCCAGTTTTTGGAGTGTCTCTGTCTTGGTGATTACCGCATTGCCCGAGCCTTCGCTTCCGGCAGCCGGGATAGTCAGCACCACGGCTACTTTCAGCGCTTTCTCCACCTTGGCACGACCGATAAAGAAATCCCAGAAGTCGCCATCATACAGGACTCCGGCAGCAATGGCTTTCGCCGTATCTATGACCGAACCACCCCCCACAGGAAGCATCATATCCACCTGTTCACGACGACAAAGCCGAATACCTTCGTACACTTTCCCGTCAACGGGATTAGGTCGGACACCTCCCATTTCGCAATAAGCCACACCAGCTTCCTGTAAAGATTGCTTTACACGCCCCAGCAGTCCGCTACATACGACAGAACCGCCTCCATACACTATCATCACTTTTTGCGCACCATACTTACGCGCCAATGCACCGACCTGCACTTCAGTATTCTTGCCAAAAACAAACTCCGTAGGACTATAAAGAACAAAATTATTCATTGTATATCTTATTCAATGTATCGACTGTATCTTTCAAAGAAGCGTCCGAACGCCCCCCACTTCATCAGTCCTTTCTCGAACACCCAAATACCCAGCAATGCACAAGAGATGCCCAGCATCACATCAATCAGATAGTGATGTCCCGAATAGACAGCCGTCCACCAGATACCGACCATAATCACCGAAAACAACGCTATCAGCCACTTCCTGCTGCGGTCTATAACAGCGTAGGCCAAAGCTACCACCATATAGGCGGCATGAAGCGAGGGCACCGCTGCAAATACATTGGCATTCCTTCCGTAAATAGAGTTGAAGACGGAGCATCCCAGCAGTTCGTCAAAGCGCCCCAAGCCTGCCACATTACCCGGAGTGTCGAGTATAGGTTCGAAACCATAATTCATGGCATACCAAGGTGGAGCAGCGGGATGGATGTAATAGCCGGCAAAACCGATAAGATTAACCAGCAGAAATACCATCGCAAAGCGAAGATATACCTTACGGTCGCCCTTCAGATAAAGCCACAGCCCGAATGCAATGGGAACGGGTACCCAGCAGAGATAGAATATCCCGGCAAAGCAATCGGCTACCGGGCAATAGTTCAAAGCAAAATATTCGCAAGGAATAAGGACAGTACCGTCTACAGAGAAGCCGAAAAGGGATTTTTCTGCCTCATAAAGTCCTTTTACATCAATGGGATTCACCTGGTAATTGGGATATACACGCATCCAGTCATACGAAATGCCGAATACGAAAAACGGCAACAGCGCCACTGCCAACTTACGGGTTGTCTGTCCGGCAAAGAACAATATCCAAAATACACCCGTCATCAGGAAATGTTCCGGACGAAGCCCGATACAGACCGCTGTCAGAATCATGAAAAACGCCGTGATAACAATCACCGGCACAGCCTCTCTCACAGAGGGAAACAAACTAGTTTTCATCCTTGTTTTTCAGTAATTTATAGCAATGTGCCAAGCGCGCAAATGCCGTCAAATTCGCCAATATTGCAATCACTGCCATAGGCACAATTAGTATCATCATCGGGTCGAACAAGGTACAATCACTGAAGATACCGCAGAACATGGCACCGAGGGCAGTCAGTACAACGCGTTCGGGACGCTGCATGAAACCTACCTTACACTCCAGTCCCAAGCCTTCGGCACGGGCACGCACGTAACTCACCATCAGCGAACCTATCAACGCAATGAATGTAATGATGGAGCCCCACAAATAGCCTTGCAGCATCAAGTAATAGAAGATGCCGAACAATGTCATAAGCTCGCTGTAACGGTCGAGTACGGAATCGTACAACGCACCGAAAGTAGAACTCATTTTACCCACACGCGCCACGCGGCCGTCCATCATATCAAACAACCCGGCAAAGAGCACAATACCGCCTCCCCAGCCCACATAGGCCAGTTCGCCACTTTTACACACTCCGGCATACACAAACAAGGCAGCCGCCACGATATTCAGCACCAGCCCCGTAGTCGTAATAAAGTTAGGCGTAATGCCAATGTTAATCATACCATGCACCACAGGGTTGATAATCTTGTATATCACCTGCTGCAACCAATCTCTATAATTCATATTCGTCTTTTTTGTTTTCTAAATAATGTTTCAGAAAGCCTTTTATATTGTGATTAC
Organism: Bacteroides muris (ex Afrizal et al. 2022); assembly: GCF_004793475.1. Lineage (GTDB taxonomy): Bacteria > Bacteroidota > Bacteroidia > Bacteroidales > Bacteroidaceae > Bacteroides > Bacteroides muris. The sequence goes on from NZ_SRYZ01000053.1 coordinate 20,817, forward strand.
GATAAACGAAAAAACGTTGCAGATGGTAGTTCCAAAAAAAAGCTACCAACACTGCTACAATTATCTTCGAGAGAATAAATACATCGTCTATATAATATCCCCACAATCCATTTACCCATGTCATGCCGGTAAGCCATTCAGTCAATGCAAAAGTACCCCAAGTATTCAGTATAATGCTGCCTCCCCAGACAAAGAGGTACTTGACGGCAACATGCGTTTTCTTGCAGTTGCTGGCATGGAACACCCATCCGTAATTAACGGCACAGTTTACAATGCCTCCCACCACAGATCCCGTGAATGTGGCATAAAGATAAAAAACAGCAAAAGCCTTTACCAGAAGGATAGTCACCAGAAAATCGACAAAGCTTGCGAATTGCGCAGAAATCTGGGCCTTGAAGAAGATCCAGACAGAATGACGCCATGACAAATATCTGCCGCTTATTTTCAGCTGATTATCCATCTTGTCACAATCAAAATTATAAATCCGTAGACTCCGGACAGAATATCGTCCGCCATTACCCCTATTCCACCCGGCAGACTTTCCATACGGCGAATGCCCAGGGGCTTGAATATATCAAACAAACGGAACAATACAAATGCCCCCAATGCATACCATACGTGTCCGGCGGGCGCCGCAAGCAGGGCAATCCACACGCCAACCATTTCATCGACCACCACACGCGAAGGGTCTTTGCCCCAAGATGCCTCCAGACGGTTGGCAGCCCAGACACCGGCAAGTGTAAATACCAAAATCAATGCTACTGTCAGCCACAAAAGGCAGACACTTGAAACCAGATAAGACAACCCGAACCAGATAAGCGTAGCCAGCAAAGCTCCCGCAGTGCCAGGTGCAAAAGGAGAAAAGCCCGAGCCAAAGCCCGTACCGATAATGACTGGGAGGAAGGAGTTTTTTTTCATCAAAAAAGTAATGAGGTGATAAATGCGATAAAAACGGTAAAGTGACAAATGCAAGAAAGTAATAAAAGTGATAAAGTGGTAAAGTGCTATCACTCTATCACCTTACCACCTTATTTTTATCACCTTATCACTGTTTTTTTAGTCCAGGTAACTCGGTGCTGTCTCACCCACCATGTTGCGAAGAGTCTCTTTCACCATGCGCCATTGCTGGAACAAATCGTGTACCGGCTCATGCTCGAAGTCGTGCATCGGGCTCTTGCAGAAGAAGGACAGCCACGTCTGAATGCCGCACATGCCTGCACGCAATGCCAAATCACTGAAAAGAACCAAGTCGAGCGCGATGGGAGCAGCAAGAATGGAGTCGCGGCACAAGAAGTTAACCTTGATTTCCATCGGATAGCCCATCCAGCCGAAAATATCGATGTTGTCCCATGCTTCCTTATTATCCTTACGGGGAGGATAGTAGTTGATGCGTACCTTATGATAAACATCACCGTACAAGTCTGGATATTTCTCCGGTTCGAAGATATTGTCGATAACAGACAGCTTGCTGACCTCTTTTGTCTTGAAGTTCTCCGGTTGGTCAAGTACCTCACCGTCACGGTTACCCAGAATATTCGTAGAGAACCAGCCGCTTACACCCAACATACGGGTCTTGAACATCGGGGCAAGCACTGTCTTCATCAAAGTCTGGCCGCTCTTGAAGTCCTTACCAGAAATGGGCACATTCATTTTCTTGGAGAATTCCCACATAGCCGGAATGTCCACACACAGATTGGGAGCACCCATAATGAACGGAGCGCCTTCTGCGATGGCAGCGTATGCATAGCACATGCTCGGAGAAATTACCTCGGTATTGTTGTCCTTCATTGCCTGTTCCAAAGCAGCGAGAGATTCGTGTTCCTTGGACATCGGAACATAAATTTCCGTACTTGCCGCCCACAGCACGGCAATACGCTCGCAGTTATTGGCTGCCTTGAAGTTACGGATATCCTCACGCAACTGTTCTGTCATTTCCCAGCGGTCGGCAGCTTTCTTGATGTGCGTACCGTTCAAACGTTTTGCAAAATTGTGGTCGAATGCAGCAGGCATCGGCTTGATGGCTTGCAGTTCGTCTTTTACCAGATTCAAATCTTTCTCTTTCAAGACCTCGGCATACATAGCAGCTTCGTAGGCGTTGTCCGGGAAAATGTCCCAACCACCAAAAACGATATCATTCAAATCAGCCAAAGGCACTATGTCTTTGATAAGTTTTTCTTTGCCATCCTGCATGCGCATGGTAGCCATTTGTGTGATTGAGCCTATAGCTTTTGCCAAGCCCTTGCGAGCAGCTAATGTACCGGTAATCATGGTGGTTGCAACCGCACCACCTACTCCGACTACCAACACGCCCAAGCGTCCGGTTGCCGGCTTAATGTTTTCTTTCATTGCCATTGTATTATTTAGAGTTTAAAAAATTGCTCAAATTTAGGGCATTTTACCCAATTGGGATTAGTCATTTTATCCGATTTAATGTTCTATTAGTAAGATTTAAGTTAAAATGTCATATGTAGACTGATTCTGAGCCCGGATTTGTCCATATCCGGTAAATTTCGGTAAGTCAGACGCCATACATAATCGACACGCAACACCTTGAAAATATTTTCAATGCCTACACCAGCCTCTACGTATGGCGTATGCCCCATGGTGGTACTTCCGGCAGGAAAACGGAACAAATCCTGCTGAAAAGCCGGATTGTTCTTATCACTCAAATTTCCATACAAGCCGCGACAGGAAAGTACTTCACGCCATTTCAACTTTTTCAAAAAAGGAATGCGGTTGAAGAGCCAGCCGTTCAAGTAATAAGTCACATCCCAGGAAGCGTATTCATCGTTCATGAATTCCATGGCATTCATCAATGAATAAGACTCGGGCTGTATGGTATAGGACAAGTTTGCATTGGGAATGATGAGCAGAGGAAAAGGAACTTTATTCCAAACTTTTCCGGCTTTCAGGATAACGTCCGTATAGCCGAATGCCGAGAACCAGAAACGCTTCTGAAAACCCGCTTCCGTATAGTGATAGGTATAGTCTCCCCCCAGTACTCCTTTAGCAGCCATGGTATGTGTAAGCGAAAAGACCGGAGCATCCAGCGAAACGGGGAAGCGGTTCCATTGGGTCTGGAAGAATTTCTCATTGGGAGCATAGCGCAGCTTCAATTCGAGCTCACCGGTCGAAATACTCTTTACATATGTATTACGGTCACCCTGCTTGATGAAAGGAATCAGATGGGATGATTCATCTTTACGCAGGCGCGCCGTCATCTGTACGGAAAAGCCGGAATGAAACTCATTGGTATAGGTCAGCTCCGCCTTCCGCTGATAGCCTATACGGTCATCCTTCTGACGTTTCAAGGCAAGAAAAACATTGTCCTGACTGGTATAAAGATAGTGTTGTCCATATTGATTGACGTCTGACAAGTAACGGAGCTTCAATGAATGTATAGGAAATTCATTGGCATACTCCTTCTTCTTATGAAAAGAATATTCCAGTTCGGCAAGTCCCTTTACACGATGGTCGCGAAAACCGTATGCCAAATAGCCCCTGCCGAACAAATACGGATTGAGCCATGCTGTCGTCATACCGCCGGCACGCAAGCGCACCCCTTCCAGTGTGTTTCCGCTGATAGTGGTATTCATCATACCGATATAGAACAAAGGTTCTTTTTCCTTCGGAGCGGGAATATACCCCGTAAACAGCACCTTCAGCACTTTCTCCGTCCAGAAATAAACGGGATAGCTGCGCAACTGGGCCATCATCTTGTCCACCGAAGTCTCTTTCTTGCCGACCTCCACCTGGCGGTTGGCATCCCAATATGCTTCCGAATAGCCGGAAGCCGATGCCTCTTCAATCACTTTTTCAGGTTTTTGAAAAGCCTGCCGAGCCTTGTCATCCGGTTCATACTGATAGTTTCTGTAATACACATCCCGCTTGGCATAAATGCCGTCACTATTGTCCACCAACTTGAACTCCGTAGTGATACTCTCATTGAGCAACTGCCGCGTACCGTTCTCCGCACGGTCAAAATTCTGCTCAATCTTCATGTAGTCCACAAAGTTCAAATTGATTTTCTGAGGAAAGTTCATGACGGCACGCCTTACAAAATAGGTGCTGTCCAGCATGACGTACAAATGTCCCGTAAAACCGAACGACTCGGAGTTGAAAGGAACAAATGTCAAGTCAACACAAGGCTTTCCGGCAACAGTAATCGTATCCATCAGATAATATTTGTAGAAAGACAGTCCAAGGGAGGAAAGCGGACTGACAAACTTATTGGTGAACAAGGTGATGTTGTTCTCATAAAGGTCTACATCAGTCATAGTGACACTGATAGCCTGCTCCATACCCTGCCGGGAAAGCATTTCGTCCACTCCTGCCTGCCTGCGGGCAGCGACCCACTGTTTGCGGCTATGCGGAGACTTGCGGTAATAGTCTGTGGCAAGCAACTCACGGTTGGAGATGGCCAGTAACGGCCTGCCAGTAACGGCAGAGGTATCGACATAATCCGTCAGGAACTTGAACTTACGGTAAAGCCACTTCTGCTGCTTCAGGCTGTCGAAGTTATTGATGGCAAAAGTCATTTTTTCGTAGCGGTCACGTTTCCAAAAGTCGCGTTCGTCGGGCGAATAGTCATCCCGATGTTCTATCATCTTGCGTACAAACTCCCCTGCGGGATTATTCCTTTTCTTATACCGTTCACGTTTCGGCTTCACCACCACCTCATCCAGTGCATAAGTGGCTGGCGAAAGGGCAATATTGAATTTAGAAGACTTTGCGGGATGAATAAGCCGGACATATTCATTATATCCCACAGTCGAAATGACCAGAGTGGCCTCCGGACGACAGGTCTTGAAGGAAAAACGGCCGTTATTGTCCGTCATTCCCCCCTCCGTAGTTCCTTTCAGATAAACTGACGTATAAGGCAGTGGCTCCTTCGTCAACGAATCGATGACAACGCCTTGCACCATATATTGTGCTCTCAATGGAAGAGTAACCAGCTGGATAAACAGAAATACCCTAAAAAACAACTTCATACCTTAATTTCACCTAATTCAGATGGCAAAGGTACGGAAGAAAACTTTTTCTTAAAGTTCGGTTTTACGGAATAAATGTTCTAAAAAACTCCTTTTGTATAACAATACTTCGGCAATCTGTTCGGAGTGCTTCCCGTCCATATCGGCGGCATCCCCATCAGCTTGAGCACAAGATGCGCGCATTTATTGCCGAAAATTCAAGCCACTATATATCCATTCGCCAATATCTATTCGTCCGACAGCTCTCGGACGATAATTCAACAGTTGTCGGACGATAATTCAACAACTGTCGGACGAAAAGAAAACATATATCGGACGATTAATTTCAAGCAAGGAAAGAAATAGCACGCCACATGAACAGAGATTATCCACCGAATGACTGAAAACAATAAATAACAAACTAGTAGTGGTGCGATAAAAATCCAACCACTGCGATTAATATATTAGTATTTAGTC
>NZ_SRYZ01000054.1 GCF_004793475.1 Bacteroides muris (ex Afrizal et al. 2022)
ATGCCTTCTTTTATACCCTCTTATAAACTTTCATGCTGACTTGCGAAACTTAAATAAGTAAAAGGTTCGATTTCTGCAAATATCATTAGGATTTTTATTGAATATTTTTTGTTCAAGCCCGATAATGCTTTTGGAAAGTGTCTAAGAAACTGTAAGATGGGTTTAAATTCATTCATGGCACGAAGTAAAGAGCCACCTTTCAACAAGAAGTTGTCTTTGTATTGGCTTACTGCCCCCTATAAAGTAGTTTCTCGTTAAAGTATCTTGCCAAAGGATACATATTTTACAACTAGTCTTGCTCATGAGGTTAAGTAAAAATCATCTAAAATCACTGTAACATATTAGTGACTTTTTTCTTTTAATATGGGTTATATCATAAATAGTGATAATGCAAGCCAAGAAATTTGCAATTTATCTATACGAATTGAGGTGGCCATTGGACTTATTCTAGAAAAATGTGTTATCTTTGTATAAGTATTCAATAAATCATATCCTTATCATTAACAATAAAAAGCATATGGACGAAAGTATTAAAATTGTCAATTTGGGTCCTATTAAAGAGATAGAGATTGCACAAATCAAGCCGTTTATGGTATTGGTTGGTGAATCCGGCAGTGGGAAAAGCACGGTCATGAAAGTGCTTTCCTTGTTCCGTTGGATATACAAACGCGTTAATCTTCGCTCATACTTGCGCCATTCACAAGCTAAAGACCTGAAAGATCTGACTTTTAACATGAAGGATTTATTGAAATTTTCAGGTATTGATGAATATGTCAAAGAGAATACCGAAATCTATTATGAAAATGACGGATGCAGGATATCTTATACTAAGGAAGGATTGGTCACTCCTCGAAAGGTTATTCCACAAGACAAGTTGTCATTGAACAAGATCTGCTTCATTTCGGACAAACGGAATGAGATAGCGGATGTCATTGCAGGAAAGACCAGAGTGGAACAGACCGAGTCTTATTTTGAAGAGACATTGTCTGACTTCCGGACTGCCGTATCAGAAATAGAAACTTTTCCCATAGATTATTTGGGGATAGAAGTGAAGCGGGTAAAAGAGAAAAACAAGGAACGGTTTGTCATTTCAGGTATGGATGGGGATGACGAATATACCATTGGCTTGGAAAACGCTTCTTCGGGTATTCAGACTGTCAGTCCTCTTGCCCTCATTGTGGAATATTATGCCAAGCGTTATGATTCGGTAGACGGGATGAATAAATCCATTTTCCGTTATCTGGCAGATACGGATGGGCTGAAACATTTCAATGCGACCATGAATGTGGGCGAGATTCCCCATAGCAATATCTTCATACATATTGAGGAGCCGGAACTGAGCTTATATCCTGAAAGCCAAAAGTCGTTGATAGATTTCTTGATTAGCCGTTGTTTCCTAATGGAACACAAAGACAATATGTATTTGATGATGGCTACCCATAGTCCATATATTGTAAATTATCTAAATCTGTTGATTCGACGTGCCGAGGCCGGAGAATCCGCTCTTGGGCCTCAAATGAATTTCCATGAGATAGAGGTGTTGGAAATAGCAGACGGATATGCCACTTCGCTCAATATTGAGGGTGAGCAGCATCTGATAGATACCCGCATCATGTCTGATCCCATAACGGAAATTTATTCCGAATACAATAAAATACGATAAGCTGATGGAATCTTTGATGAAGAAAGACCTCGTGGAGGTTATCAACCGACAAAGAAGTGGTACATTGGCCGAATACACCGCAGAGCCGAATGTCATAACAGAAGATATAGAAGATAAGGTGTTTGATATCGTGGATGGAAAGGGAACGACTGTCACTATCAAAAGGAATGCAGGGGAAGGTACGGCCACATATTTTAACGGGGATGAGCAGCATGTCTACAAGCTGCGTTTCATCCGTTATGAGGATTACTTAAATCAATTTGAGAAATGGACGAAAGGCCTAGGACGTGCTGATTACATTGTGTATGACTGTTCCGGAAGCAATGCCCATTTTATTATTCATGAGTTGTCCGATGGCAAAGTAGGCAGTAAATTGTCAAAGGCGAGGACGCAGTTGTTTGCCACATTGCATTTATTGTTTGATGCTCCACGCATCAAAGCATTCATAGAAAGTTTCAGTAACAAGACGTGTGTTTTGACGGCGGGTAGTGCCCCTGTATGCTCTCCAAACGGTATGGCAGACGGTTTTAACCAAATATACAATATGCTTCCGGATCCCATCCCAATCAATGCCAAACTTATAACCAATCGCGGATTCAAGGCTTTTGAAACAAGAAATATAAAGTTATAGTATTGCCTGAAAATATTCTTAATGGTATGAATCCCAGTTATACAAAGATATACGACTGGGATTTTTTATACTTAACCTCGTACTGATGTCATTTGATTACTTTTAATGCCATCTGATGCCATCGTGTTTCTTATCTTGGATATAAATCCGTTCTTTGTCCTGTGTATAACAAGTGATCAGTTCATGAAAAATGTCATGCTATGAACATACAGGAAGCAAAGAAAATCAGGCTTGTTGATTTTTTAGGAGGACTGGGGCATCACCCGGTCATACAGCGCGGGAACAGTGTGTGGTACAAGTCTCCTTTCCGGATGGAAAAGGAGGCTTCCTTCAAGATTGATCTCCGGAAAGAATTGTGGTATGACTTCGGTCTGGGGAAGGGCGGGGATATTATTACCCTGGCTAAGGAAATTTACCGGACAGATGATATAAGTCATGTGCTGCGGTGTATTGAAGATAAAAGGGCGGTTTTGAAACCGGTTACAATCTCCTGCCCTGTTGAAGAGGCGGCACCCGCCTTTCAGGAGTTGAAAATCAGGCCGCTTGCCAACCGTATATTGCTTGCTTATCTGAAAGAACGGTGCATTGATGTGGAAACAGCGGGGAAGATATGCAGGGAGGCCTCCTTCAAGCGGAACGGAAAAAATTATTTTGCCATTGCCTTTCCCAATATTTCCGGTGGGTATGAGATACGGAACAGATTTTTTAAGGCTTGTATCTCCCCCAAGGATATTACTTGTATCACGAATGGACAGGAAACGGGCAGGTGTTATGTGTTCGAGGGATTTATGGACTTTCTGTCTTTTGAGCCGGCCTTTCCTCTTTGGACGAAGGGGGATTGCCTGGTGCTGAACTCCGTCAGCAACTTGCCGAAGGCTTTTTCCTTTCTTTCACGATATGATGACATTTACAGCTGTCTGGATAATGATGCTGCCGGAAATAATACGGTGATGGCGATGAGAGAAAAATATGGCGGCCGCGTACATGACCTTTCACAGGAATATGCCGGTTATAAGGATTTGAATGAATATCTGTGCCGTAAGCGATGAAACGTATGATTGTTGGAAGGATTATGTGAGGGGGTATTGAATGTCGTTTTGAATGATAAAACTACAGAATCATTTTCATTCTTGATTATTTTCGTTATTTTTGTGCCGATTATTAATTAAATAAAGGTTTATATGAACGAATTGTTGACTCAAATACAGGATGTATATGCCGCATTTTCTACCGATGCTGCGCTTCAGATTGAAAAGAATAACAAGGCCGCAGGTACTCGTGCCCGCAAAACTTCGTTGGAATTGGAAAAACTGATGAAGGAGTTCCGCAAGCTCTCTCTGGAAGAGTCCAAAAAATAATTTCTTCTTTTCTGGTTATCTTTACTTGCAGTTGCGGGATGTCGGTTTGTGAAAAGCCGCTCTCTGCTACTCTTTTGATATTTTTTGACAGTACAACCAAAACGGATGCTCCAATAGGCTTGGATTATAGCCGGTTGCGGTTCGTAATGGTTGTATTGTCCTGCAAATATGGGTTAAGGATGTTCCCTGTCTTGTTCGTTTCCCGCCCACAATGTCCGGTAGTCTTGGCAAATCCTTTCGTAATCTTCCGGCTTCAAGTGCGGGAAATTAGTGGCATACATATATTGAAGGTCTTCCGGCGTCAGTGCCGGATCTTGTTTTAGGATGTCATGGATTTCATCCTCGCACTCATAACGGTCGTTGAATATGCCCGTATGCGGATAGACAGCGGTACAATCCTCAATGATATGCTCTACAAATAGCAGGCCTTTCATCAAGTCTTTCTTGACCGTTATCTCGTGGTCTGAATGGGCGTTGTAATAACCGCAACTCAGATTGACACAGCTGACGCCCATCCCGTTTCCTTTCAGGACCATTACGTCGGTCAACAATCCGTTGTTCTCCTTATAACCCCATTCTTCCGGTTTTACCGCTTTTATGAACTCATCCGAACAAAGTTCCGAGAAACCGATGCTTGTAATCAGGTCGGAATTGCCTTTCCGGTCAGGCTGGATGACAAACCGTACGTCGTTGAAAAAAGGCATGTCTGCGTTGGAACTGCCCGCGCATCCGGTTTCCTCCTCCCTGAAGAAAGCTATTTTAATGGTATCGTATTTTTTCAGGCATTCCAGACAGATGAATATTCCGTTCTTGTCATCCGCCCCCGGATTCTCAAACCGCCTTTTGCCCGGGGAATAGCCGAAAATGATGTCCTTTGTCTCTATCGCCTTGAAATCCTTGGAGTGGTGGCAGTGTGCCACCTGGTCGATATGGCTGACCAGGCAGGGATAGTTTTCCCCCGTCCCTTTTATCACATAAAGATTTCCGTATCGGTCCTGTGAAACGGATATGTTACCAGGAAGTGTTCCGATATAGGAACGGAGGAAACGTATCATATTCTGTTCCTTTCCGCTCGGGCTGTGAATGCTATACAGCTTCTTTAGCAATTGTGTATTCATGTTCTTTTTCATTAAGTTTGTAACCATAGGGAAGACCGGTGCCGGGATTGAGCGTATCAAACGCCTCTTTGTCAAATATCCATGCCTTTCCGTCCTTTACCAATTTGTCCAATGTCCCGGCGGTGATGCTTGTATCCTTATACTTGTTTTCCGCATCCGTCCATACCTGAATCCGGGTGATGTCGTCCTCCTTTTCAAACCACTCATCGTCGTATTCGGAATAATACCAGTTCTTCCGCTTGAATTCCTTCTCCGCTTTTTCCATGCACTTGCCACAACAGTACTTCTCGCCGGTCAGGTGCGATTGCAGGGCATCCCTGTGCAATATCCATTCCTGGCATTCATCACAAGTTGTACAGTCATCATCATGGTGGTATTCGTATATTGATTCTATCCATACAAAATCGTTCAGGTTGTCCGTATCCACATGGATTTGCGCACCGTTCCTGTAGCACAGCCGGGTTTCTTCACAATAATATCCATGATAGTCATCCCATTCATCCCCGTCCTCATCCCCATTGAGGTTGATGTCTGTGGTGTCAAGGTCGTGAGAATATTCTTCCGGTTCATAATTATAGGCTTTTTTCTTACTATGATTATACCATTTGAAGGAATCCTGGTAAGAGAGCGTGTCGCGTATATCCAATCGGCAGTCGATTTCAAACTTCTTATTTTTAAGGGAGTTTCCGGAAATGTCCACAAAAGCATCCGCATCACTGCATGATGCGCCGATAACTTTATATCCGTCTATGTATTCTCCATGAATCAGCTTGTCAATCAGCAGCCTTTTCAGCGTGTCGTCCTTATTGGAGGCGTATTGCCTTTCCAACAACCTCCATTTTTTACCGTGTTGGTCTGTCACGTCTGTAAACAGGATTGCCCTTGCTACGATATAATCATGTTCGTCTGTGATATAGGCGGCCTTGGCATTCACTGAATAGGCATAAAACTCATCCCTGTTCCTGCCCGTCATACAGGAACCGAAATCACCCTTGCATTTCCAATAGTCATATATCTTGTCAAACCGGTTGTCCACATGCAGTTTCAGACCGGAACCATGCCCGTAGGCATAGGTGTACCATTGCCGGGTGAAGACATCTCCGGAAAGCCAGTTCAGGATTCCCGGGGAAAGCAGCTTCCCAATCTCCGTTTCAAGGATAAGCGTCCTCATGAATTTTCCGGATTTCATTTTGAAGGTCCGGTTCCGTTCGACATTGATATAACAGACTGAAGACTTGTCCATATCTTCGCAAATCCCTTTGGATTCATTTGTCCTGTACAATCCGGAGTGATAGGTTTCCCCTATCAGTTCCACCTTGTTTGTAAGCTTCCCGTCGTTCCTTCCAGACTCTTTGACAGCCTCGGTAACTTTTTTCTGCAAGTCTGCCATATCGGATATGTGCAACAGGCTGTAATCGTTGTGTGTCAAACAATACCGGAGCAACAGAGGATTCTTTAAATGTCCGAGCAATATTTTGTTCTTTCTGGATATCACTCCGTTTTCCCTTGTTGTAAGTCCGAACCGTTTTTTGAAATCTTCGTAGTTTTTAATTTGGTAGTATAACATATTTTCCAGTTTTGATATTGTCCATGAATAAAAAAGAGATATCCCTTCCGGGACATCTCTTTGGGGTGTTTCAAACCGTATATTCCCTCACGTTGGAGTAAGGGTCTGTATTTCCTGTTCAGGCAGACATATACATCCGGATTGTTTTTTCATCCAGCCTAAGCAGTTTCTTTTCGGGCAGGAAACAGTCTATTTCTTCCATCAACTCAAATCCTTCCGGTGAGTTCGGGTAGTTCCGTATGGCATACTCCAGTTCGTCAGAGGCAATTTTCATTCCGTCGGTTTCGATGAACGGGTACTTTATTCCGAAAAAGTGGAGATATTCAATCCGGTTGTTGTCCGTCACTTCCGTTTTGTAATTTTTCATTTCTTTCGTTTGAACCATAATCTTTCTTTTTTGATTAAACATGACCGACTTGGCAAGAGCCAGTATTTCTATTTCTTATATGCCCCGGTTTGCTTTTTGCCGTGATTGCGCAAGGCTTGGAAGGAAAAAATACCGGAGCGAAGCGAGGATGATTTTTTCCTTCCAACCAGTCCGGAGGACCGCCTTGCCCAATCGAAGGCAAAAGGCGACCTTTGCAGGTAAGAATTGAAATACGATATGAATGGTCTTGTAAGAAATTGTACGGCAGTGATGTACGACGGCATTCGTGGACTATCCATGTACATGCCGCATTGTACGGCAGACATGGTAAGGAAATCCGACAGTCTGTCCGGGCATAAGTGTCATGTGCGGTCTGCCATGGAAAAGAAAAACCGTCCGGTAGACAGACGTGGTGCCGGATTCAGTCGAACGCTTCCATCCGGTTGGTTTCCAGCAATGCCAGGACATCTTTCTCCTTGTACAATAATTTGCCTCCTATCTTGTAATAGGGTATTTTTCCGTTCAGGCGGTAGTCCGCCAGTGTCCTTCGTGTCAGTTTCAGTTTTCCGGCAAGTTCGCTGTCCGTCATGTAACGGTCGCCGTTCAGTAGCGGACGGAACTTTTCCGCCTGTATGTCCAGAAGGCGGGACAATGTGTCAATGGTCCGGAAAAACTGCCTGATTTCCGGACTTTCCTTGGTCAATAGTGATTGTGCCATTGTATCTTGCCAATTAAAGGATTACCTGACGAATCGTATTTTCCATAAAGCGGATGATGTCCTGACGCCTGTAATATACTTTGCGGTCTATATGGCTGTAAGGGATCGCCCTGCGTCTTCGGAGCTGTAACAGTTTTCCGGGGGAGACTCCCATCAGCATACATGCTTCCTGGTTGTCTATCCAGTCATCCATACTCCGGGAATTTTCCCCGCATATTTCCCGCACCTTTTTTGCAAGGGCTTCCAAGGCCCTGTTCATTTCCAAAAATGTCTGCGCTTCAATGGTTACGATTTCCATACGTTTCTCTTTTTTATCCGGTACGAAAATAGGGATGGAATCCCTTTCCTCCAAAAAGGTGTCTGTAAATGTCATCAGACGGCATCAGATGGCAAGGGGAACGAAAATGTGAAATATTTAAATGCCCCCGAGAAAGTAGCAAGCAGGAATTGAACAGGATTTTAGTCCCTGTTTAAATTTTCTTCAAAAGGGAATGACTTGCAGGCCTTTTCCGATAAAAACAACTATATTTATCCGCCATCAGGATTTTAACCTTTGAAATGTTTATATTATGGAATTGATTGTGAATTTGTCGGTGATATTGTTTTTTATCGGGCTTTGGATGTATGCCCGGTATTGGAGAAAAATGTGCGGGAAGGCGTTCTGCCAATATGCGGCTGCCTGCTGCGGGAGAGAGGAAAGAGAAAAGCTGATGCGGTATGCCATAATAGCGGGAAACCGTCATGCCCCCTTGTTGTATGCGTTGACTTATCCCGAACGGTTTGACAAGGCCCGGCCGTTACGCTTGTTTGAATTCAGGGGAATCCGCTGTGTGTTTGCCGGATATTATTTCCCTCAACGTTATGAAAACTGGCTTTGTGACGACCAGTCCGAATTTGTCCAGAAGGTGTATGATTTCAAGGAAGGGAGAGACCCATGCCGGAATTGTTTCTCGCAGGCGTTCCGGGTTCTTTCCGTTACCGGAGATGTGACCGCCATGTTTATGCCATGCAGCACTTCCCGGCGCTACCATCGACGTTTTTCCGGTATAGCCGCTTTTCTGGAGTCCGGGGGCTATGCCCGGTCGGGGCTGGATTTGATATGTATCACGGAAGACAGGGAGAGCAAACATACTTCCGGAAGACGTTCCGGAGTGGATACGGCCAATTATATGATGGCGAGGGGGCTGCGGGGGAAACGGGTTGTAATCGTGGATGACCTGCTGACCAGCGGTGACAGCCTGCTGGAGTATGCCCATAACCTGGAAAGGGTCGGCGCCATAGTGACAGGCGCTGTCTTTCTGGCCCGTACGTTCCGGATGCCCCCGCCGGCAACAGTCAGACGGGTTGTCTGGAAACATCATTTATCGGCGTTGCTGACAGGAAAGTAAGACGGCGGGCATGACTGTACGCGATTTGTAAAGTTTACAATACCCCCTTTACAACTTTACACTTTGTCTTTTACAATAATACGCGGAATAAAATTTGTATTCTTTTCTAATTGTTTTATAATCAGGATATTCGTTTGATGCTTTTTGTGAAGTGCCGGCTGACGGCACGTTTTTTTCACTATGGATGGCATATACTCTTATCAGTGCGCACAAGAAAGGGTATTCCAGTAATAACCTTTAAAATACAGGAGAGACATGCCATGATGTATATAGACAATGAAGTGCTTGAGAAAATGATTATGACCATAGTGGAAGGGTTTGACCGGATGGAAAAGAAACTGGACAGTATGATGCGTGTGAAGGACTGCATGGATGGTGACAAGCTGCTGGACAACTATGACCTGGCCAGACTGCTCGGGGTGTCGTTGCGGACAGTGGCCCGTTACCGGGAGAAAGGGCTGATCCGGTATTATCAGACGGATGAGAACGGGAAGAACTTTTATCGCAGTTCGGATGTGCAGGAGTTCCTGCAACAGCGCGGGAAGAAAAAATAGAGAATGTTTTATTTCACAATGAGGAAGTTATGTTAACTTTGCACCTGAAATACATGTTATGAAGACAGATATGAAATATGCGGTGGCGGTCCTGGTGGACGGTGACAACGCATCCTTCGAGAATTTGGAGGATGTGATGGGGTTTGTCTCCCGCCACGGAAATGCCATTATCAGACGGATATACGGTGACTGGACGCGGAAACCGCTTTCCGGCTGGAAGGATGCCGCCGGAGAACACGGTTTCCGGCTGGTACAGGCCTCTTCCTTTGCCTCCGGGAAAAACACCACGGATATCGCCCTGGTCATAGACGCGATGGATATTCTGCGTGACGGACTGGCCGACTGTTTCTGTCTGGTTGCCAGCGACGGTGATTATACCCTGCTTGCCCAGCGGATACGGGAAGCCGGCCTGCCGGTATTGGGATACGGTGAAGGCAAGACCCCGGCACCGCTGGTACGCGCCTGTACTGAATTTCTGTATGCGGACCGCATGGAAGGGAAGCCGGTGGAGAATACGCCCGGATACTTTCTCCGGCGGGATATGGAATATTTTGACAGGGCTTTCGAGGAGGCCGCCGACGGTAAGACGGAAGTTCCTCTCTCGCTGGTCGGAACCGCCCTGAAGAGGATGATGCCCAAGTTCAAGATAAAAAGATACGGTTGCAAGACTTTGGGAAAACTGTATGAGAAACTGGACCGTTATGAGCTGGTCCGGACGGAAAAAGGAGTGGCGGGGGCCGTACGGTTGAAACGCTGAACGTTTTTTATAAAGGGTGACCGAAACTCCGGTTTAGCCCGGATGAGCTTTTGATTTGAAACTTGAACGTCCCTAAAGGCAAAAAGAAGAGCCGTATCATTGCTCAAAACGGAGCTTGATACGGCTCTTTTCAGGGCTTGCAGTTACAATCAGTAGCTTTGCAGAGAGTCATTGGGGGGGGAACATCCTCCGGATTTTTCAATTCGGGCATTATGGCACTCTCTTTTCCGTTTATACCGGGATGGGATTCACCCGTAGCGTGTCAAGGTTGAGATAGGCCCCCCGGTAAAAGGTCCTTCCTTCCCTGAACATGCGCCAGAGGATGTCGCAGCCGGTTTGTGCCAGCATGGAGTTGATGAAGAGGTCCTGCTTCTGCAATGCTTCCGCCAGCGAACAGCTCGGTCCGGAATCCTTCTCCTCAATGGTGGAATAACTTGTCTCCTCGGTAATCACATTCATTCTGGGTATGGTGTGGTACTCGGTGGAGGCGGGCTGATGTATCTTGTTCCGGATATTGCCTATCAGAACCTGCCCGGTTGTCTGGGCATTGCCGAAATCCATCCAGTAAATCGGTGTCTTTTCGTCATTGTGCGTATTCTTCCTGTGGTGCTTCAGGAGTCTCCACAAGTCAAGCCGGGAACGGATGTTGTCCGTGCAGGTAATGATTATATTCGCCAGTCCGGGACTGTCATCGTCGTGTTTCCGCCTTGACGGGAAACTCTTTCCTTTCGCTTCCCAGGTGTAGCCGAAGAACCGGTTGATACGGGTGACAAGCGCCACAGCCTTGTTCAGCCCGGTTTCCGCCTCGCTGAACAGCTGTCGTCCGATGTTCGCTCCGGTAACGGTATCGGGGTCGAAGACCGTGACATGCAGTCCCGGATGGCCGAGCGCCTGCAATGCCATGCCCATACGTGCCAGGCAGGTGACTACCTGGGAGCCTGTGCCTCCTGCCCCGATTACGAAAACGGTTACCGGATGATAGGGATTGAGGAGGTATTGGTCTGTGTAATGTATTTTTCTCATGACAGTATATCTTTTAGCTGTTTGTTTGCCGGTTTGAGCTCGTCATTGTTGAACGGCCGCTCCCGTGCCTGCTCCGTTACCGAGACCAGATTGCCGCGTGTCGGATTTTCACTTCCTCCCAGGTGCGAGAATTCGCTGAGCCAGAAGCGTTTCTCCCAATATTCCTGAAGCGCATGGAAGTCCATATTTTCCGGTTTTACCAATGTGGAGCTGCCCAGGCACACACTTCCGCGCGTCACATTGAAGAAAGGCGCCAGATAAAGCGGCGTGTCCTCTTCCGGTGTCCGCCCCTTGTAGGCGAATATGGTCATTCTCTCGTTTTCAATGATGTAGACAACTCCCGGCAGATGGAATACGCCATCCTTGATGTTCAGGCTGTCCTTGAAGAACATCCGCCGTTTTCCCGGCGGGTTGTACCATATATATTTCTCATGCCCTTTCCGGGTGTCGCACCATAACATGTTGGAAGGCAGCCTGCCGTGGGGCACATTCTGCCTTTCGTCCGAATAGGATTCCACCAGGGCGTTCATGAACTCGTACGTGACCGGAATGCCCGCTTCCATTCTGCCCGCCTTGTTGATGGGACGAAGCTCAAGGTAATTCTTTCCGGTTGCATAAGCGCTTTCCCTGTATTCATAGGCGATGAGCGCCGCTTTGGGCACCATTATCTCCTGCATCTTTTTGGTCAGTTCATTCATCTCTATCTGATTTTTGATTTGAAATTTTGATTGGGGGAATTAAAAGGAGCCGGCTATATGCTGCATGAACCTCTGCATCCACTTAGAGAGCCTTTCCGGGTAATCGTCCATGCGGAACAGCCTGTCCGTTTCCGGTGTCAGGTACATGTATGTGACCGGGGTGATGGTATAGGTTTCACGGCAGTCCGAATTGAAATAAGACTCCATGTTTTCTGCCAGCATATCATTGTTGGAGTATGCCAGCATGATTTGGGTGTCAAGTCCTATCGGTGGAAAATCCGGTTCTTTCTCATACGCCCAGTCGTAATAGTACTGTATGAGACACGGGCTGTCCGGTGTTATCAGTTCCAGCCCCTCGCTTACCAGTCCGAGGAGGTCCCGTTCCCTCTTCGCTTCTGTCCGGCATTCCCGTATTTTGTCCTCCAGCCGTACACAGAACGGCTTTCCCTCCATCCGCTTGAGCGCTTTTGAGATTTTTCCGTTATCATAGGATTCCGCCAGCAGGCTGTTTCGCCTGACCTCCTGCGGCGAGGCGTCCGGGTCACGGTTCTTCCAGTCACGCAGTTCTTCCAGTGCCAGTTCGTAATACCATGTTTCCTTGACCATGTTCAATCCGTGGTGCCGGATGAACCGGCGGATGAATTCGCGGACGATGCACCGTACCGGTACGGAGATTTTCTCTATGAAATCAATGGGAATCCAGAACAAGGTGTAATCCGGCCATTCATGGAACCTGTACAGGCAGAAGTAAAGCCTTCCCGCCTTTTCCTCCAGATTGACCTGTTCGGGCAGCGCCTCGTCCATTGCCCGGTACAGTCCGGCGATGTTCATGCGGGGACTGCCCCCTTTCCGTGGACGGAAAGGGAGCTTTATCCCCATCAGCCCGGCATATCTTAATGCCGACCGGTAGAGGAAGTCAAAATTCTCGGATGTCGTGAGATTTGTTTCGGTTTCATCCGTTTCGTTTTCCATGTAATAATCGGTCGCAATGGGGGAAACTTTCCCGGTCAGAAAAGCATTACGCTTTCTGCCGGTGGCAACCTCCGTCTTTTTCGGGAGGTCACGCCCCGGCTGACATTTGAGGAACCGGCTTCTCTGATTATCAGGCCTGCCAGGTTTGCCGTCAGGGATTTCGGTAATAATCTGCATGTTTCCTTCTTTTGATTGTTTCTCTTTATTTTCGCCATATCCCTATCCTTTTGTCCCGATGGTTGTCTTGAACCGGTAAACCGTCCTGTCATTCTCCCATTCCGGCCCGTGCACGGTAGCCGTGGTCAGTTCGGGATAGGTCATGGAATAAAAGTCCATCACTTCGGAAGGGGACATGTTGCTGTCCGGATCTGCCAGTTCCATTTCTGTAGAATTTTTCTTCATTTTGAATATTCTCTGCAATCCTTTGATTTCAAGTGCCATAATTTTTTGTTTTTATAAGGTTTAACAACATATCGTTTCCATTTGCGCCTCATCTTTCATCCGGTATTCTTCCGGAAAGTCAAGGTATTCGGCATAAGGGTCCTCCCGGAGGAGTTCCCTGTCACATTCGTCATCCTTGTCAAAGCTGTACATTTCCGCCGGCTGCGGTTGCGACCTGTACTCGCGGTTCCCGCTGTTTCCCGGTGCGGCCTGTACGGAGACATTCTGCGGTTGCGCCGGGACCGGTTGCGGCCATTGTCCTCCGTACACGGGCTGCTGCGGCATGTGTACGGGCTGATGGAACTGTATGGCCTGCGGCATGGTCTGCGATGCCTGCACGGGCTGTCCGGGAGGTATCTGACCCCGTTGTTCCGCATAAGGATGAGAGTAAGCCGGTCTTCCGTCCGCTCCATATTGGACCGAAGGGGCAGGCTGTGTATATTGTACCGGTTGCGGAGGCTGCTGTTGCGGTACGTTTTGGGGCATGGCAGCTGCCGGTTCCGGCTCGAAAATCAGCGCCTGTCCGTCTTGCCGGCGTAGTGGTTGTGCTTCCTGTCGCGGTTGTGACGCCTGCATAAACGGTTCCTCTCCGAAAAGGCTTCCCTCGGAGGCTTTTTTCTGCACTTCCGCCATTTTTGCGTCAATGTCCTTCTGTCTGTCAGGTGTGGCCAGTACCTTCGCCTGCCTGAGCCACGTCAGCGCCTCGGAATAGCGTTTGCCGGCAATCGCCTCATCCGCCTTTTTCAGCAATTTTTCCATTTTCTCCCGTTTTTCCCTGACCTCCTTCGGTTCCTTTTCCAGCGGGGATTTGGCGCCCTTGTTCTGCGACGCCGCCTGTTCCGCCTGTTTTTCGAATGTCTCCAGGTTGGTGAGGATGCCCTGCGCTTTCTGTACGGGAGTGCTGATGGCTTGAAGGAACTCCGCATCCAGTTCCTCCGGAGTGCCGTTCAATACCAGGGGAACGATTTGCCCCCCGGCTTCGCCTTTCAGTCCGGTGCGGCGGGGCATGACAGCCACGGTCAGACGGTTGTCGACTTGCCGGATACTGAAACTCAGGTCAGTGCCGGCTGTAATCATTCGGTTGATAGCTTGAAAAAACATAGTGGTAAAATATTAAAGTGTTATACATTCGTTTCGTTAAAGAAATCCTTCAGGATTTGCCGCCTGTCGGGTTTTGAGGCGATGCCTCTCAACGGTTCCAGATAGTACCCGATATGTTTCGGTCCGTCCACCGTGCCGGGGATACGTTTTTTAGTCGGTCTGATACGGTGTGTGGCGGGCCATGCGGCCGGCATGACCGGAGCCGGGGAAGAAAATGTCGCTGTTCTCATGTCTTTGAAGGATTAACGGTTATACGAACATGCCTGCCAGAAGCAGGACAAGAATTATTTTTATGACAAAGGAAAGGGTCCTGAAAAAGAATCCGATGATTGTTCCCGAGAAGAGGAACAGGACGATGGTGTACACAGGGACGATCCCCTTGTTGTAAAGCAGGCATATTCCTGCGAGCAGGACCAGCGCTACCGCTTGTCTGCTGATTTTTTCGATGAGTTGCAGTTTCATGTTCTTTATAATTTTAAGTATGAATAATCCCATCGGGATATGTTTTCCCGATTTTATAGGCTCCCGTCCCTTGGATTGCCTTTTTGCGCAAGGCTTGGGAAAAGAAAATACCGGAGCGGAGCGAGGATGATTTTCTTTCCCCAACCAAGCCCCTGAAAGGGGCCGCCTTGCAGCAAATAATGAGGCAATCCAAGACCTTTGCCGCTTAAAAGCGGAAAAACTATCCTGCCGTCTTGTCCGGACCGGAATCAGGCCGGCTCTAAAAAAGAAAAGAGGCACGGGCCTCTGATGACGCCTGTACCTCTTTCCTCTTTTGTCTGTCTGGAATCCGGATGGCCGGTAAACCTCCGCGGGTCATTCCTCCGGGCGTTGGATCCGGCGGATTTCATTGGTAATCCCCTTCACCAGTTCCAGTACACCGTCCAGAAATTCCTCCGGTGTCCGTTCGCCCCGCTCTATCTGCGCCAGTTCCGCTTCCCAGCCCGAGGTGAGGGAGGCGTCGGCTATTTTCATGCCCCGTACCGTTTCGTAGAAAAAGAGCCCCTTGGGAGTCGGAATGACGTATTTCCCCGAATAACGGATATATTTGCGTTCGAGCAAGGTGCGGATGATGTTGGCTCGTGTGGCTACCGTTCCCAGTCCGTTCCTGTCCATGAATCCGACCAGTTCCGCATCCGTATAGGGGGAGGGCGGCAGGTTTCTCTTGCGGATGATGCTGCAACCGGCCACCTCTACCAGTTCGTCCCGGGACAGCTCGGGAAGGGAGAGGCTGGAAAAGCCTTCTTCCGCGATGAGATGTTCCCGTCCCAAGACGCCGGTCCATCCTTTTTCCAGTATGCGGTATGTCCGGGTACGGAATTTGTGTGCGGCGCATACCGCATCGACCGTGGTGTATTCCACCTTGCAGGATGGCGAGAAAGCTTCGAGCATCCTGCCTACGATGAGCGTATAGACCTGCATCTCCTCCCTGGTCAGGTCGCCGGGTGACATGCCGGTGATGATGATGGCATGGTGCTCCGTCGTCTTCAGCGGGTTGATGACGGCCTTTGCGCCGGCAATATCCAGCCGGTCCGCATACGTCCGGAACTCCTTGCGCGCCAGCATCTTTTCCATGACGGCGGGAAGCGTGGCATACACATCTTCCGGCAAAAATCGGCAGGCAGTACGCGGATAGGAAATCAGTTTCTTCTCATACAGGCTCTGTGTGATTTCCTGTACCTGTATGGCGGTCAGGCCATGGTAGAGGTTCGCATCCGTCTGAAGTCCGGTCAGGTCATACAGAGCCGGAGCCCGAACCTCCTCCGTCCTGCGGCTGACCGCCGTGATGCGGGCTTTCCGTGCCGCCTTGCAGTCCTCGTACAGCTCCGTCGCATTCCGATGCTCCTCAAAATCTTCGGTGCGCCGCATCTTGATTATCCGGTTGTCTTTGCAGATGCTGATGAATACTGGCCAGCTGTCGGCACCTATGTGGTTCTCCCTTTCCCGATAACGTCCGCTTATGGCCGCCAGCACAGGTGTCTGCACCCTGCCCAGCGAGTTGTTTCCGAAGCCTACCGCCTTGCACACGGCGTAACTTGAATTGACTCCCAGCATCCAGTCCGCCCTGTTGCGGCTGTCTGCCGCCAGGAACAGGTTGTCGAACTGATGGCACGGGCGGAGGTTCGCCATGCCCTCCAAAATGGCCTCATCCGTCAGTGACGAGATCCAAAGGCGGAGACAAGGCTGCTTGCATCCGAGGAAGCGGTAAAGGTGGCGGAACAGCATTTCCCCCTCGCGGGAGGCGTCGGTGGCCGCAATGATCGTGTCGCATGCGTCGAACACTTTGGCTATCACTTTCAGTTGGAGCACCGCGTTGATGTCGGGATTCCATCCGGTATCCGTCTTCATGTTCTTCACCGTCAGGTAAGGAGGCGGGACCAGCGGGAAATCCTCCCATTCCACCCTCGCTTTTCCGGAATCCTTCGGCATCGCCAGGGAAAGCATGTTGCCGAATGTCCATGTCACCATGTAGCCGCCTCCGGTCATGTAACCGTTCTCTTTCTTATGGGCGCCTACCACTCTTGCTATCTCTCTGCCCACGTTGGGCTTGTCAGTCAATATTGCAATCATATTCTTTTTTTCTTTTTATGTACTCCGTACCGTCCGGCACGGAGTACGTGTCCAACTTCTTCCGTCTTATGCTTCCGGTTCCTTTTCCGGGCTGATTCCCTTGATTTCCAGGACCGGTTTTCCACCGGGTCCGGGTACCAGTCTCAATGTGGCGTCCATGCTCAGGTCGATGACCGGGGTACGGAACTTCAACGGAATGGCTTCCGTCTCCATGCCTTGCAGCAACCGCTCCATGCTGCCGTCCGCCTCCAGCTGTTCCTTGCTGAGCCCGAGGGTCTTCAGAACGTTCCACTCCATATCTTCCGCCTTGAGGCGGGTCTTCTGATTCGTATTCATACGTTTCTTGATTTTGGGGTTGTTTGTAAAGTCATTTTCTCTGTCATTTCCGGTATCATCCTACATGGCCTGTTTCGCGCTTTTCTTCTGCTCCTGTTGTTGGGCGTTGTCCGCCTGTGTCGCCCGGCGGGAAGTGTCCCTCCGGATATCCGGATTGTCCTGGAAATACTGCAACTGCCCGGAACCGGGGTTGACTTTCAGGTAGGAGCTGAACTGTTTTCCGTTGCTTTTCAGGTCGGAAATGAGAATGGCCTTTCCGTCCTGGAGGTTTGCCCTCTCCTGCGCGGTGAACACATGGCCGTACACTTCCGCCGGGATGCGCGGCACCTGCTGCTCGTTGAACCCGTCCGGGGTACGGGAGTATTGCGGGTTGCCGGTGGTCATGTTCAGCTTGACGAAGGCGGAGAACTCCTCTCCCTTGCGGTTGACCATGTTTTCCAGAAAGACCGGCTGTCCCTTGCGGAGCAGCTCCTTGTCCTCGTGGGTGAGCTGCACGTTGCAGATCTCCTTCGGGATGTAGATTTCGCCTGTCTCCGGATTGTGGCGGGTATAGTTCGGACGTCCCGTCACCTTGTCCAGCGTGACGAATGAGGAGAACACCTCGTCGGAGTTCCTGCGTTTCATGTCCTCGACCAGGATGGTGTGCCCCTCGCTGAGCATCTTCAACTGGGTGGGGGAGAGCTGTACCCCGCCGAGGGACTGCTGGTTGAACGCCTGGTCCTTGGGAAAGATGAACTCCAGCCCCCTGCGTTCGGCGCTGTACTGTAGTGTAGCGCTGAATTCTTTCCCCTTGTTGGAAATCATCCCGTCCACGAACACCTGTCCGCCGTTCTTGAGGGTCTGTATCTCGTCGGGACTCAACTTGACACCCCTTACCTCATCCTGCACGTAGACATGCTCCTGGCGGACGGCCACCAGCTCGTTGGTGTTCTTGTCGATGGAGATCAGACAGGGTTCCGTCGTGCCTCCGCGCAGGTTCAGTTCCGCCACACGTCCCATGTTGCCGCTCTCGCGCAGGTTCTTCTTATCCTCCTCGGTGAAGATATGCCCGAAGTACGGGCGTTCCAGCTGCGGCTCCTTGCGTATGCCGTGGACGCCGAGCCCGACCTGTCCGTTCTGCATGGGTATCAGTGAAAGGCGCGCGTCCATACGGATGGTGGCGGCGTCCAATGTCAGCGTAAGCGGTACCAGCTTGTTCGTCTTGTAGCCTTTCAGCATGGAGTCAAGCAGTCCCTCCTGTTCGAGCGACGCTTTGGGAACACCGATCTTTTCCAGTGCGTTCCAGTCAATCATGTCCTCATTGTAGCGGTAACGCGGTGCCTGCGGCTGTTGTTCCGCCTGCGGTACCTGCGGCTGCGCGCCTTGTGCCGCCTGTTGCACCTCGCTCTGTTGCAGGGGTTCCTGCGGTTGTTGTGGCTGTTGCTGTTTTTTCTTTGCCATCGTTTCTGTTTTTTCTTGGTTTACATTCTGTTCCTTCCTGTTCTCTTTGGGACGGATTTCGTAGCGCTTGAGGAACTCTTTCACTGCGTCCGTCTGTTTTCCTTCCGCCAGGTCCCTGATGGCCTGCTTGTTCATCTTGTAATCGTGGACGGTCATGCGGATCAGCCGGAAATGCGTGGGGTTCTTGAGCTGGCTCCAGAAATTCTTGATGAAATTCTCGAGGATACTTGAGTTCTTGTCGAATTTCAGGAATGAATTCTCGTTCCGTTCATCCGCCGGAACAGTTTTCACCTTTCCTTGTCCGTCGATTCCGCTGACCGCCCGCACGCCCGCTTTCGGGTCGTTCTTGTTGTGAACCAGCATCAGTTCGGTAATCTGTTCCACCGGAAGGGCCTCGTCTTTCGCCTTCGGTTTCCTGGTCCGTTTGGGTTTCTCGTTCATGTTCTTTTCTTGTGCCATACATCATCTTTTTGAGGTTAATGAATCGCTTTGACACTTCAAATGTATGAGTATATTTTGGATAAAATGCTGATTTTCAAAAAGGTGACATCGGACGTCATCAGATGTCATCAGATGTCCGGAAAGGTGCTTCAAAACAAGTAGGAAATACAAGGGCGGCAGGAAAAAAGAGTAGGGGCAGGCGAGGGGACGTACCGCAGGGAAAAGGACAAACGGCGTGCATGGCACGGAAGAAAAAAGGAGCGGGTATGGCGGCCCATGCAGAACAGAGGGAGCTGAAGTCCCCTGTTTTTTCTTGTGGTCCGTCATATACTTAATAAGAAGATTTCAGGCGGGACGGGATATGGTATGGTCAGTATTTGATTTTCAGGGAATATAAGAAACGGTTCCTCCGGAATATCTCCTGTATGTATTGCCCGTGCGTCACGTCGGTCGCAGTTTGCCCCTGTAATCATCCTTCAAATCGAAGCGGGATTGCCGCCGCATTCTTTTTCGCGGCAATTTTCCCCGGCGCCAGCCGCAAGGAAAATTGCCACGAAAAGAGTGTGGAAAATGCGGCTGGCAAGACCGGTTCGATTTTCCTTTGATGGAAGGGGAAACTGTCCTGTATATTATTATCCGGTCCTTTCAGACCTGTTCCTTGGTAATCCCGTACATGCCCATTTTCTTGTAAAGGGTCGGGCGGCTGATGCCCAGCAAGGCTGCCGCCTGTGTCAGGTTGCCTTTGGATATGGTGACCGCCATCCTGATCTGTTCCGCATTCCGCTGTTCGTCTTTTAGCAGGCAGTTGTTTATCTTTTCTTCCTTCGCAAGATTCAATATGGTCTTTCCCGCCTGCTGCAACCGTAAGCACTGAGGGGTTATCAGTTTTCCGCCACATATCAGTACCGCCACATGGACAACCTGTTTCAATTCACGGACATTCCCCGGCCAGCCGTAGCCCAGCAATATTTTTTTTGCCGCCTCGTCAAAATCCGGAATCTCCTTTCCCAGTTGTCCGGCAGACTGGATACGGAAAAAATCAGCCAGCGGGAGTATGTCTTCCAGGCAATCCTGCAACGTGGGCACGGTGATTGTAAAATCCTGCAACCGGTATAGCAGGTCCTTCCGGAAGCGTTTTTCCGCGACGGCACCCTGCAAGTCCTCGTTGGTGGCGGCGATGACGCGCACGTCCATCCGCTTGTCCTGCCTTCCGCCCACGGGGCGGTACCTCCGTTCCTCCATCGCACGCAACAGCATCTGTTGTATTTCCACCGGCAGATTCTCCACCTCGTCCAGGAACAACGTGCCTCCCCGCGCTTCCTGGAAATATCCCGGTTTTTCATCCGTCGCCCCCGTGAACGCCCCTTTGACATGGCCGAAAAAGGCGGATGCCGCCAATTCCCTTGACAGGCTTCCGCAATCCACGGTTATGTACGGCTTGTTCGCCCTCAGGCTCCGTTTGTGGATCTTGCCCGCCAGATGCTCCTTGCCCGTCCCCGTGTTGCCGAGTATGAGCACCGTCATGTCCGTGGGGGCAACCAGGCGGATGTAGCGGTCCAGCTCGCGGAAAGCGGCGCTCTTGCGTTCATAAATCACTTTGGCGAATGCCTCGTCCGCCATCCTTATCTTTTTCAGTGCGGGGAGCAGCTTGTCTTCGAGCAGCGGTTTGAGGATATAATCCTCCGCTCCCAGTTTCATGGCATGTACAGCCGTGTGTATCTCCTCATAGTTCGTCATCATGATGAACGGATGGGTGTAGCCCTGTCCCCTCATCCATTCCAGCAGCGCGGTGCTTTCCCCGTCCGGCAGTCTCAGGTCGGCCAGCACGATGTCATCCTCCCGGACGGAACGGGCGATGACCTGCCGCGCCTGTGCCAGCCGGTAGGCCTTCACTGTCTGGTAATCGGCATTCTGCAAGAAGTTGCAGATATAATCGCAGAACAATATATTGTCCTCAACCACAATCACTCTCATAGCTTTCCTTTGCCTGTTGTGCCAAATCAATTATTTCCTTTCCCTTGTCCAGTACTTTCCGGACCGCCCGGCCGAACTCCTCCGCTGAACATTCCCCGTCCCCCTGAAGCAGCATGAACAGGTCCCGCAGGGGCTTGCCGGCATGGATTATCTCCCAGGAACTGCTCAGGTGGTGGGTCCATTCCCTGAGCGACTCGCAATCGTTCCTTTCCGCACTTTCCGCCATCGCCGCGATATCGTCCGTTGTCTCCCTGATAAGCGTCTCCAGCATTTCCAGCCTGTCGCCATACTCCAGCAACGCATGGAAATCGACTTGCTCCTGCTGCCTTTCGTCGCCCAGGCATCCCGTACAGACTTGCAGCAGCTCTTCCACGGAGAACGGTTTTTTCAGGCAGGCCGAGAACCCCGCCTCATGCAGGTCCGCCGTATTGCAGCCTCCCGAAGCGGTGGCCGCAATGACCGGAATGGTCCGCGAGTTTCCCACATTGGCTGTGCGAAGCAGTTTCAACACATCAAACCCGTTCATCTGCGGCATTTTCAAGTCGGTGATCATCAGGTCATAGTTCTGACGGCGGATGCATTCCATCAGGTCACGTACGCACCCGCATGTCGTGCACATCACCCCATGGTGCGCGAACATCTCCTTGACGGCGGCCAGCAGGACGGTATCGTTGTCCAACGCCACGACGGTAAAAGGCTGTACGAGGGACCGGGTGCCGTTTTCTCTCTTCACCGTCTCCTCCGCGGTTGACACGGGCAGGAGCACCGTGAAGCAGCTTCCGGACCCTTTTCTGCTTGTCAGTTCTATCGTGCCTCCCAGCAGTCCGACCAGTTCCTTGACAATGGAGAGCCCCAGTCCCACACCCTCCTCGGCCATCGCGTTGGGCAACCGCTCGAAAGCGGTGAAAACGCGTGCCTGCTCCTCCGCACTCATCCCCGTACCGGTATCCTCGACGGAGAGCTGCAAGGTTCCGTTATCAAACCGCATGCGTAATGTGACCGCCCCCCGCTCCGTGAACTTGATGGCGTTTGACAACAGGTTATGTCCTATCTGGACAATCCGTTTCTTGTCCCCGATGACCACCCTGTCCCTTGGACTCTCCATATTCAGGAAGAGGTTCTTGTCCGCCGCCAGCGGCATGAAATCCGCTTCCAGCGTCTCGATGACGGTATGTAGCCTGAACGGAACCGGATTGACTTCCTCCTTTCCGCTCTCCAGCCGGAAAAATCCCAACAAAGTGTTCAGCATGGCCTCCATGTGTCCCGCCACCCGGCGTATCGTCCGGTTGTATTCTTTCCGTTTGGATATCTTTTTCTCCGTCGCGAGCAGTTCAGCATAGCTGTTGATTGTCGTAAGCGGTGTGCGCAGGTCATGGGTCACGGTCAGCATGATTCTTTTTCTTGCCGCAATCAGCTCCTCGTTTTCGGCGACGGTATGTTCCAATTGCCCGATTGTTTCCTCCAGCCTTTTCTTGTAGCGGTTTATGCGTGCCATGTCCCGGTGTATAATCATGTAGGAGCCTCCGAGCAGCAGGAGCATGAACACCACCAGCCCGGCGACTATGGCCAGTGACCGTTTGCCCGTCCTGCCCAGCTTCTCCTCCCGTTGCTGCATCTCTTCCTGGATATTCCGGTCCATGTGCCTGATAACCTGTTGAAGCTGCTCGTTGAGCAACCTGTTGCGGGAGGCGAGGATATGTGCCTGCTCGGAGAACTGGCGCGCATATTGCCGCTGTCTGTCCGCTATGCTCCTGTTGAGGGTATGGAGTGCGGATGTGTCCGGGGAGGTTTCCGTCTTCTCTTTTTTCCCGAACAGCCTTTTCAGGAATCCTCCCTTCCTGCCGGTCTTTTTCGGGGGGCTTTGTCCGGCTGTTTGCGGAAGCTGTCCGGCTATTTCCCGGCCGGCTTGCTGCTGCTTGCGCATAATCTCCTTGATTTGCAGCATGGACTGTTCCTTGTCCCTCCATAAGATGCGGATACTGTCTATCCGGGCGTTGGGATGCAATTCCTGTAAACCGTACAACAGGCTGTCGACTGTCGATTTCTGTTTCAGGTACGTGTTGAAATCCTTCTCGTCCCACTCCGTGAATGTGTCGCAGAACAAAGAGAGTTCAAGCATTTTCATATATACATTGCGTATGGCCCGCTTTTGTCTGTTTATTTGCCGGACATTCGTTTCTATAGACCTGATCTCCCGCCATTCGTGGATACCTATATATATGATACAGCCAACCGTCAGGAGCACGGTGATGTACCCCGCCGCAATCTTGGCAAGAAGCGACCGCGGGTGTGAAGTCTTTCTTATCAGTCTGTTCCAATTTATCAATGTATGAGCTTTTTTATTTTTGTTATACCCGGTTTTAAACAAGCGAATAATAAAAACCGACCAGTCGGTATTTTATTATTCGCAAAGATAAACCTTTCCAAATAATAACAAAAGAAAAAGTATTCAAATGCAAGGCAAATGTGCCGTTTACATTAGAAAAATGCGGCTTTAAGCGAAGAGAAGCGGTTATTGTATTTGAAAAAGCAGTGCTCCAAAGGTTTTTCCTATGGAATTTTCGAACAATTGCCGGCTGAACACCTGTATGTCGTCCACAGACTGCTTGTGAATGACAACGACCGCATTGAAAAGAAAATCCTGTTCCCTGGTAAGAAGTTCGTGGTACATTTGCGGAAATTCGTCCATGTATTCGTTGGCGGAGGATACGAACTGCATGTAATACATCAATCCGTTGCCCTCCAGTTTTTCAGGAAAGCTGTCGATTACCCGTTCAATCGGGTTTTTGTAGGACCGGAGAAATTCGTCCCATCTTCTCCCTTCCAGATAATCCATTTCCGGAGAGAGCTGGGAAGCCGGGAAAAAGCGCATTTTCACGACAGTGTCAATCAAATGCCGTTTGGATGAAAAATAGTGCATGACCGCTCCTTTGGACTTATGCACGGCTGCCGCCACATCGCAAAATGAAGTCTGTTTCATGCCTTTGGTAAGGAACAGTACATACGCCTCGTCAATTATCCGCTGTTTCAAGTTTGGATCCATATCACACCTGCATTATATAAAAAATAGCACAGATGCAATCAACAACCCAAACGTGGCAGTGGAAAAGCCTAGAGATGAAGTCGACGCACCCGTGCTATATGTTTTGATATAGCGCAAGCTGTCATATCCCATCTTCTCTCTTTGAAATTTTCCACTTTTCGTTTGAAAGATGTATATGATACTATACTATTTTACCTATTAGTTTTGCAAAATTAAGCTATTTATTGCTTATTTCCAAACTTAAACACTTAAACTACACTTAATAACACAGTTCCATAGGAGAAGCGTCCGCTTTCCGGAACAAGCAACAGGATTTTTTCACCGGACTTCAGTTCGTGTGTTTTCCAGAATTCATCCAATATGGCGAAGATGGCGGCAGAAGCTATATTGCCTACTCTGGATAGGTTGGTAAACCACTTGCTTTCGTCAATTCCGATTCCAATCCCTTTTAATTCATTTATTATCTTATCATAAAAAAACATGGAGGAAACATGGGGCAGTACATAAGAAATGGATTCCGGTGCCACATTGTGTTTCTCAAGACAATATTTTATGTGTTTCGCCCAATATGGGACGGCATGAGCCCCTAAAAGTTTAACATCTTGTTTTACCACAAAAAGAGATTGTTCTGTTCTTTCCAAATTATTGAATGATTTCCAACTTTTCAGTTCTCCATTTTCTTTTCTTTCTGCGCCCATATACATACATGTCGGCAATTCATTGGCATACGAAGTCATTTCCACCCACTCAACATGCAAAGCCTTTCCATTGCCAGGATTGTTTTGAAGCAATACCGCACTAGCCCCGTCACTCAACATGAATCGAAGGAAATCTTTTTCGAGTGCCATGTAAGGTTGGACTCCTAAATCAGCACATTTCTCATACTCAATATCATAGTTCTTTGAGAGTAGTGTTGCGGATGTCAATTCGGAAGTACTACATATTGCATTTCTTTTTTCACCGGACAAAACGCCCCAAAAAGCTGTTTTAAATGCTTGTAAACATGACAAACAGATGCCTGATGCAGAGAAAATCTCCAAAGGTTTGTTTTTTAACAGGCCGTGTACCATGGATGCATGAGAGGGAAGCATTTGGTCCGGACTGGATGTTGCACATGACAACAATTCGATTTCTGAATTTGAGATGTCGGAATTTTTTAATAGTTGAAGGATTGAATTTACAGCCATTTCTGCGTTGGTATGTGTGATTTTCTGCTCCTTTGTCAGTGCATAATAACGTTGTTTTATACCGTTTTGTTTCAAAATTACAGGCTTGACTCTTGAATGTTTTCCTGTAATTAATCCCAAAAAATCTTCCATATCTTCATTGGAAACAGGTTTATTCGGGAAATAACAAGATGTTCCCGTAATAAAAACATCATTTTTCATTTATTTACTTGTTTTTAATTAGAAAATATAAAAAAATAAATTGCTCTCTCAGTGTATTGACATCTAATCCATTTCTCAGTGCATCCTGATATGATTTACCCAAGAATATCAATCTGATTTGTTGAACAAATAAGTCAATGTTGCAAGTGCTACGTATTTCTCCCTCTTTTTGTGCCTTGGTAGCTATTTGTTTTAGCTGTATCATTTCATTTTTTTCTATTTCGTTCAATAGTTGATGAAATCCAGGATAATACTTTTCTGCTTGCAAAATTAAATTCATGTAAGCACGTGTTCCATTAATATTTGTATCCGGAATGACGAATTGAGTTAGTCTTTCCATTGTTTTTGCAATGTTATCAACATACCAATTCAGGTATTCAAGTAAAGACATGTCTGTAACATTGTCAAACTGATGTTTTACTTTCTGAGTATCTAATATATAGAAATTTATAACATCTACCAACAAGTCTTGTTTGGTCGGATAATGATAGGACATACAACCTCTTGACAGGTTGAGACTTTGTTCAATATCTTTCAAGGGGACCATATTATACTCCTTTGTCAGAAACAACTTGAATGCGGTCTCCCTTATTAATGCTTTTGTTTCTGTTCCTTTTGTTCCTTTCATAAATATGTATTTTAAAATTTAGTAGATGACAAAAATTAAACTTATGCTGTTAAACATTTAATTTTTAAGCGG
>NZ_SRYZ01000055.1 GCF_004793475.1 Bacteroides muris (ex Afrizal et al. 2022)
AACTATATTTCAATAATTTCAAAGAACTTTTTCAGATTTTAATGGGACAGTAGTGGTTTTAATAATTAATACTTTCACTTTTATAAATGGAACGTGTATCACTACAAATTCCATTCAAAGCACGAAGTGCATTCTTTAAATATTGCCGATGATATCAGTAATGCTGTTAGAAATATTGATGTTATATTTCCACTGATTGCTTCTGTTATTATTCCAATTGCTCCCATAACCGCTATATATTAAAATTGTTAACTATTGCTAATTTATTAGAAAATACAGAAAAGAAGGGGATGCTGATTATTCCAGACCTTCTTCCATCAATTTCAGAAATTCCTCTCTGTCAACAAAGTTGACAAAGAGCATGTCTTTCTTTTTATCTTCCACATAAATCTCTGACATTTGTAAAGCATACAAGTGCAAGAAATAATAAGCTATAGAAAGCAGTATCAGTCCCAAAACACAAATTAAGATTTTCTACATAATTATATTCATTTACGCACAGATTTAGCCTTAACGATTTTATGATAAAATATATTCTCATCATCTTTAAATTGAATCATTCTATATTTATTCCCACCAACATAGTAGCTTCCTCCACCACCATATTGCCCTTCGTACGTAAATGTCACTTCTATATTAACGTGAGTTCGACGAGTTCTAATCATCTTTAAATTTGGTGATTAGAATTCGTCGAACTCATGTTAAGTATAAATAATATTTTCATAATGATATCTTTTTATAAGATAAACCATGAATAAGACAATGCCTCTTTCTTCTTTATAGCAAATAACGCGCGATTAGCCTCCATAAAACCTTTCTTAGAAGCTTTCTTTAAAAACTTTTTTCCTTTGCGTTGCTGTCCTAACAACCAATACGATATTCCTAAGTTGTAATACAATTGCATGTTGTAATATCCAGTATCTAAGGCTGCATTTGCATAGCTTATAAAAAAATGAATTCGTTTCTTTTGCAAATAGTAATAAGCTGTCTGTGAATGTTTCTCAAAACTTTCTTGGGCTTGTCTATCTTTCCAAGCCGTAGCCATAGCTATACACATTATTTCCTCATGCGACATTGGTACATAAGTATTAATTATTGGAGCCTCAGCCGGACTATCATAACGATTCTGCGCTTTGATAATATCATCACATAGTGATAAAAAAAAGATTAATGTAAGATAATAGAATTTCATACTAATTAGAATTTACATCTTCCCAGCCCCAAAGAAAACATTTATACAAACAGAAACGTGGAACTACGTGCCCACTATCTGCAACTGAAGGTCCTAGGAAAACCCAAACACACGAATAGATGGACAGTAGCCCCACGCTGAAACCAACGCAGGAAACAACCATGCCATTCTGTGTGTTTTTGAAAATTTCCTAGGTTTTCAGTCACAAGAACAAGCACAACGCTTCTTACAATTTTATCTCTAAAAAACATTGAAGGACATCACCATGTACTTCATCCGCAAACTTAAACATTTTCTTTCACAAAAAAGAAAATTAGAGAAAGTTTTTAGCTCCTACAAATATTTTCTTGAGACAACAATCATAGCCACCGTCCAATCTATTTATTGATAACTATTTATATACTACTCCAACCACCCATACAGCAACGCCCAATGCGAACATTCTTACACAGCATTCAAGCTTACCATATTCTATTTTTCTATTCTTTTCGCAAACGCTTAGACTCCCTCATATCCGCCTTATATTCATCACTCATTTTCAGCTTTCTGAATATCTCCGCTCTGATACGAAAACATTCTGCTGTCGGCTTTTCACAGATTGCAAAATAATGGTTGGCAACTTTCAAAGCCTCATCATAATCTTTCAGGAAAAACAGTGCTTCCGCCTTATTGATAATAGCATCCGACCATACTCTTTCATTATGCGTTATCAACAACTGATTGTCAGCAACCGCCTCACGGTATTTACCGATATGTGTATAAAGAATGGCACGGTCACGATAAGCGGCATAATATTTTGGATTGAGATTGATAAACGCTGTATATTTTTCTATCAAGGCACCTTTAGGATAGGATTTATCGAAAAACAGCCTGTTTAATGCGCGATACTGCTCCCGTATTTCTTCCAATTCCTCTTTTATAACTTTCTTTCTCTCCTCCGGTACCAAGACTTCAATATCAGAAATTTCCTTCGGATAAATAATCAAATCGCGTGGAAGCATTATTTTCTTCAGAAGTTCCACATATATAGAGTTCTTCTTATTCCCTTCTCCTCTATATTCATGTCTATCCAATACGATATAGTAATTCCTGGCAATGAAATCATCCGCTACTTTCAAGAAAGCTTCCTTAATCCGTGAACATTTCTCATTTATCGCATTATCCGTTACATCTACCAAGCGACGGATGGACTCTTTCTGTTTTTCAGCATCCTCTCTATTGGAGAGCACTTTATAAATAGCCAACAGTTCATCATAGTAGGCCGACAGCATTTTAAACTCTACTCCCTCCGGATGGCGCAGATAAAATATGTACAGTGTCTTTTGCAAAGGGGTCATCCGCACCTCCTTATCATAATCAAGCAAGCAAATCTTGAATTCATCCGTAATCTGAAGCCTACTCAGCTCTGGAATCACCTTTACATTCTTCAACTCATCTAAAGTCTCAGTTCCTAATGTGTGCAACAATAACTCATAATAACCTGCACCTTTCAGAATTTCAATCTCTTTCTTAATGTTTTCTGCAATATTTTTCATAACAATGGGAAATTCATGGTCTGCAAATTCTTGTTGTGGTGCTCCCTCACTCTCATAAAATTCTCCTCCCTGCAAATTCGACACCACAGACATGCAAAGACCTCCATGAGACCTTTGCCGATCCTCTTTTATGAAAGCGCAATAATCCAAGAAGAAAGTCTCCCAACCATCCTCTGTCATTCCTAGCATTGGATAAAGTGTGAAACGGCTCTCTCGCACTATGTTCCACATGCCGGGTGTGGAATCATATATAAAGCAAGCAAAATGAAAGATACCACTTTCCATCTCTGTCCAATCAAGATGCAGTACTTTACAAAGCAATTTTGTATATTCCACTGTGGTCATTGAACCCAAAAAATTCTCAATGTCCCTATTCCTCTCTTCTGTCAAATTAGCCAAACTATTCAAAAAAGTATCAGGCTTCCATTGAGGCAAATAAATAAAACGAAAACCGTTTTGATGAAAAATGGCTTTTATTTCATCCAAATTTTCCCGGATACATCGGTTCAAACTCTCGTCATAACGATTTTCTACATAAATGTAAGTGTCCGCATCAAAATCAAAAGAGACTTTCCCAGGATAATGAAACCCCTTGAACTTATTCCGTTTCCGCCGATAGTTCTCCTCCCTTTCTTGTTGTTCTCTTAACCATGTATCATCCGTTCCATTTTTGTTTCTAAACTTCCCAAAAACAAAGCATACAGAAAAAAGAGGCAACAACGGGAAAAACAACAGACAGCAAAATAAAAGAATTAAAGTAATGAACAACATCAAGAGACATGCCAGACAGATTCCCTTTTCATCTTTTGCATCTTTATATAGCGAGTTCAAATCGTATATTAAAGATTCTACCATATTCTTCAGGTACGCCCGGCAATCTTCAAAACACAAAACAAATATCATGAGGAGTGTCCATACACCTATTATCAACTGTATCATACCCATTTCCATCTATACAATTAATTAAAGAACTGCTATATATAGTCATTGTACAATCTTATAAGTTGTACAATGAAGTAGAATCCTTTACTTATTTTAATGTAGCAAAGGTACTATAATATAACAAATAACAACAAGTTTTGCAAGGCTTGCAAAATCATCATCTAATATTCTTCTATTAAACGTAAATACAAAAGAGAAAGAGAACTATGAATAGCAATGTTTTGAAAATTACATCCCCGAATTTCATTTTGTAACAACATTTCAAAGTCCAAAGACATCCGCTTCAAGCCATCAATCCGTCACACTCCATCCCCTCACAGAACACCTTCTGAAGTGGGGGTAATTCAGTATACGACTGAATAGGATTCAATATACGACTGAATGGCATTCAGTATACGACTGAATAGGGTTCAGTATAAGACCGAGGTTATATTATAGCAAAACAGAATTGAGAACAAGGGGGAAATCACCGACTTTTTGTCCTAATAAATCAACACAAACTGACTATATCCCTAAAATAATCATATAAAAATATCGGAAATGAGTTCAAGACAGATACTCTGCAACTTTCTGTATTTACATACTTAGCCAGTTGATTTTCATATATGTTGCTCTGAGCTAGATTTTCTTTTAAAGCAGGTATAGCATCAACACCTACACAAATGAAGTTTGCCTTCCGAACATTCATATCGGTCAAATGCAGCCAATTTTCTTTAGCAGTCTGTTGTTTCAGCAACTTCTTTTCCTCTTTCTCATTTTTATTACCTGATATAAGCAGATGCTCAAAAGAATTATAAAAAGAAAAATCACGAGCCAAGGCTTTAAAATTATGACATTTCTCACGAGTAACGTCATAACTCAGATAATCCTTATCCGGCAGTTGCTTGGTATAGAACACAGACTCCACCATCGGATAATTGATATACAATTTCCCATTTTCGGTTTCATCGTCAAAATACTCCAGCATTTCACCGATATGTCGGTTGTTCTCTTCCAATGTCAATCGGGATTCTTGAAAATCATAATCAAAAAACAAGAATATTTCAGAAACATCCACTTCCAGAATATCAGCAAGAGTATCATCCCCTTTCTTTTGCAATATATCATTAAGTATAGTTACCGTATTTCCGCTTGCTGTAACATTTTCAAAGACATCATACCCCTTTAACTTTGAATATAAAGAATAAATATTACTGTTATAAGTACATACAAACGGCTCTGTTTCTTTGGCGAAAAACAAATGTTTCAAAGTCTCAAAAAGACGAGGCTCACATTTCTTACCTTCAAAAATAAATAGTATCATACCTTGAAAGTATTACCCCGGAAAAGTTTTTCGATATTGTGTCCAAACCTCAACTCTTTATCCGTACAGTCACACAAAGGTTTAATCTTATTTTCATTCAAGATGAAATTACAGTCCGGACGCAGCAGGTCATTGGTCATTAAATACGTGTTATGTGAAGAAGTAAATATCTGGCAATCCATATTGAACAGCATTTTGCACACTTCAAAGGCTAAACGGAAATGGTAGAACGCATCAAATTCGTCAATAAAGACAAATGACGCCTCACTCATTCGTTTCATCCAAAAATAAAGTAATTGCAGCGACCTCGTTCCCGTAGATGCAACCAAGTAGAAAGGTATTTCCGAACCGCCTATATCACAAAGTATTTGTTTATCGGCAGGCGTATGTGCGACAAGCCGGAACGTTTGTCCACTGACTCTCCGCAGGAAATTTGAGAAGTCTTCGAGCAATCCGTTTGCAATGATAAACTCATCAAGATTCATTGCAGTTGTTTCCAGTCCGATAAATTCCCTTGTATCAAGATTCCGAAACCAAAGCATCGAGTTGACAAACTTACTGAGTTTTATCAAGTAGTGTTCTTTGCCCAACGGGTAGGAAGTCAATAAGAAATTGACTATCGACACATTATTTGCATTGCTTCCGAGGTTATTCTCTATGGTTTCTTCCATAGGAAACTGTTGCTTGTCTATGCAAAAAGAACCATTCTTCCGTTCAAAAACCAAATTATCGTCCACCCTAAGCGATTCGGACACTAATATACCACCGGCATTTTTAGAATAGGCATAGACAACTATCTCGTTCTCAAACCTAAATGTATATTCGAACTCGACTACTCCCTCTTTATTTCCGGTATAAATAAAATTCACATAATAATCTATCTTCTTCCATTTGGGCGACAAATGGTTCTCAATATCGAATAAGGCTAAACTGAAGTTTGTTTTACCCGATCCGTTCGGTCCATATACAATACCATTTTTTATGATACCGTCTTTGATAGCGTTTTTATTGAACTCATAATTAGCCGGACTTGACAAATCCCACTCAATGCGGTCTGCAAATCCACGATAGTTGGTAACAGCAAATTTTACTAACATATTTCTATTGGCTTAACTTTCAGAAGACAAAGATACGGAAAAGGATTTCCGTAAAAAAATTACGGGCTTAATTTATCTTAATGCCACCTAATAGTTTCATACCCTTGTTACTGTTGTCTTGCAATCCGAAATTTCAGACATGACACACTACTGTATCCAGCGTCTCTCCATCGGCAAACAGCCTGCCATCCGCCTGCGTCATTCGCTTCTTCAGACGAAACTTCTGTTGCGAAACCGTGGCAGGAGAGACTGCCGTGAATGTGGCAATCTGCACATTCGTAAAGCGCAAGCGGATAAGCAGGCACAACTGGCGGTCGGCAGGCGTAAGGCGGGGGAAACGCGCCAAGAGGCGGTCGTTGAAGCCATCGTACATTTTATCGGCAAGGTTGTTCAGGTACTTCCAACGGTCGTCCATAAGGAATTTGGGCTGGTTGCGCAGTTGTTGCACCACCTCGTCGCCGTCTATCAAAGCAGAAGTGAGCGCCTGCATCTGCCCGTCCAGCTGACGGACACGCTCACCCTCCTTTTGCAGCATTTCCACTTCGCGGGGCACTGGACGATTCTCGTACTCCTTAAGGCGAAGGCGAAGGGATTCGTTCTCCGTGCAGAGGCGACCGCTTTGCTCCATCAGATTGGTCAGCGACTGGCGCACCTCTTCCCGCTCCTCGTTCGTGAGCGACATTTCGTCCAAGCACGCTTCCAGTTCTTCACGTTCGCGCTCGTAGTCCTGCAAACGCTGTTCGTTCTCGCTCAATTCAATCAGATAACTGCGATGCTTGCGCTCCCTGAAAAAATTGAAATCGACCACAGAGAGCCAAGCGTTCAGCCCCAACATCAAGACCCCGAAAGTGCCCCACCCTATCTGCTTCCAACGGTTGGCAGGCACCATACGGACGGCACGCCCACCGGAAAGTTCCTTTGCCTGCTCATACTCTTGGTGCAGACTGGAGAGCAGCCCCACGGCACGGGCACTGTCGGCATCACCGGCCTGCGCCAGCGAATCGGCATAGACAAGGGATTGTTCGTAACGCAGCAGCACATCTCGGTTGGAATGAGAACAGGAAGTCAGACCAAAGAGGGAAATCAGTAGGAATAGGAGGATAAATAGATTTCTCATACGCAAACACCATTCAAGGTGGAAAATGATTTTAATATTGGGGGGTGAAGGTACGATTTTTTCTTCTTTACTCACCCGATTATGGCCCAATATTTCACCATTTCGTCCAACAATGCCGTTTCTATCTTATCCAGGCACTCACCCGCTCGCGAATAGCCACCGACTCGTTCAGCAACCGGATAAACTCTCGCATAGAGCGTTTGCGATAGGCATCTCGCAAGGTATGCACGCAGCCCACCATATCGTTCTGCGGCACGTCAATGGGAATGGCCTTCACACCCGTTTCGTTGTGAATGGAAGCCTCGGCAAGCACGGTGATGAGGTTGCCTTGCCGCACCAGTTCGAGCAAGATATTGGGGTCGTTTAGTTCGACGTGAATCTTCAGCGGACAAGAGCAACGTTCGAGCATACGGTCGAGGGCATTGCGTGCCTGCAAACCTTTGGAGGGAAGGGCGAGGTTGAATTGCGACAGCCGCTCCAGGCTGACCTTCTCCTCCCTTGCCAACGAATGGAGAGGGCTGACGATGGCTGCCAGGTAATTCTGGAAGAGAATGTGCGACTCGATGTCCTCCATCGCCACACACGGTCTGAAGGCCAATACGAAATCCACCTCGCGCTGGCGAAGCAGTTCCATCAGTTCGGCCATCGGCTTATAGCAGACGTTGAGCTTGATGCGAGGGTATTGCTTCATAAAGGTAAAGATGGTTTCCGTCAGCATAGGAGCGAAGGAGTAAGTGACACCGATGTTCAAGGTGCCCGCCAACACGTCGCGCAGGTCGTGCAGACGCTCCACGCACACTTCGGCATCGCGCAGGGTGGTTCGGGCGTATGGCAACAATTCGATGCCTGCTTCGGTGAGGCTCACACCGTGGCTGTTGCGTTGGAAAAGACAGGCGTCCAGCTCCTGTTCGAGCTGCTTGACCTGTTGCGAGAGGGTGCTTTGCGTGATGCACAGCTCCTTGGCCGCTTCCGAGAAGTTCAAGGTTTCGGCCACTTTGGCGAAATATCTTAATTGTCGTAGTTCCATATAACAAGTTTGCGGGGACAAAATTACAATTTTCTATGGAAAGAACGCCGGGTGGCGCGGAAGGATATTTTTTTCAATAGGAAGATGGGTGAATTGGCGCCTATCACCAACCCCAAAAGTATGAACAGGCAAGTCAGTCCATTGTCGGCAAAGAGGTAGAGGGCGTGAAGGAACTCCGCCTCATTGCTTCCATAAAGGCACATCACCAACCCGCCAAAGGTTTTATAGGCATAGATGCCGGGAATCATAGGCAGCAGCGAGGGGAAAAGGAAGGTTTCGGCAGGCATCTTGGCACGCGTGGAAAAAAGCACGGCTACCATACCGGTGACAAACGAAGCCAGCGCCGTGGCCGCCACAATGTGCATCTCCACCCCGCCGGACAGCATCAGCAGGAAACGAATGGAGTGGCCCACAGCCGCAATAAGGGCGCAATAGCGATAGGCCTTGCGGGGCGGATTGCTGATAGAGGCAAATCCGATGGCCGCTATAGAAGCAAACAATGCGTCTTGAAAAAAATCAATAATCATAATCATCAAGGAATTTCAAGTTAAAACATACGGACATTCATCAGCCACATTCCTGCGTAGAGGCCGATAGACAGGCAGCAGGTCAGTATCACGGAATTCGTCATTCTACTAAAGGAACAGACATAGTGCCCGTCGAGCATATCGCTGAAGGCATTGAGAAGAGGAATACCCGGAACCATATACAGCACACTGGTTCCCAACGCAACGGAAGGTGTAGTGCCCAGCGCGAACAACCCGTCGGTAGCCCCCAAAACCGATGATACGAACGCGCACAGAATAAATACCACACGCACGTCCATTTTTCGCTCCAGCAACATCTGTTTGAGGCAGTATCCCGCCACGGTGGCGACAAACACGACGCCCATCGCCACAAAATCTCCTCCGAAAAGGCGACAGAACGAGGCATTCGCCAGCGAAGCCGCCAACAGTACCCACAACGTATGGGCAGGCGGTGTACGGCATATCCGGTGGAACTCTTCGTAAGCCTCGTCCACACCGGTACCACGGTCGGCTATATCCCAACTAAGGCGGCTAAGGCGGGTATTGATGTCGTAGCTGACCATACCGTTGCGAATGGGTGCGATAAAGGTGAAGGTATCCAGTCCCAGTTTGTCGCTGACGGTGAGGTGAATGTGGCGCGGCATAATGGCCATCGTGGCCTCCATCCGCCAAGCCTCTGCCATACGGGCCACATTCTTTTCAAGACGCACACAAGTGGCACCGCACCCCAGCAGGTAAGCGGCATACGCAGATAAGAAACGACCGACGTCTCTGATGTGTTCCTGCCTGCACGACGGCACG
This sequence comes from Bacteroides muris (ex Afrizal et al. 2022), assembly GCF_004793475.1. Taxonomy (GTDB): domain Bacteria; phylum Bacteroidota; class Bacteroidia; order Bacteroidales; family Bacteroidaceae; genus Bacteroides; species Bacteroides muris. Next base: position 9,542 of record NZ_SRYZ01000055.1, read on the forward strand.
GGGTCAAAGGTCTTCAAACTCTTCATAATCATCGAGTTCATAGTCGTTCGACATCCGTTCCTTATCCGAGGGTTTGAAACCCGGCAGCGGGCGGTCACCCGGAATCCAGAATTCTTCCCGTTCGCGGGAAAGTTCAATGACAGGCCGTCTGTCGTGTGTGTATCTCTGCACGGCGCGGACAAGGCGAACCAGGATAATGACAAGCATAGCAACCGCCACACCGGTCCAAATGAAATAAGGAGTAATCATCTCTTTACACGATTTAGTTCAACAACGTTTCAACTGCGATTAAACACGACTTGACAAGCCGTTCAACGCAGTTTTTAAATGCGGTGCAAAGAAACAACCGCCGGAAAGGATATCCGACGGTTGGCTATGGAAAGAATAGATAAGGGATATCGGCTATGCCGTATCCTGCATACTTTAAAACTCTGAAGTAAAGTGGAAACGAATGTGCTTGAAGTCCATCTGCGCCATCTGCAACACATATCCGCTATCGGCCAGGAACACATCCCTGCCCTCGCGGTCTTTGGCCATGTACTGATATTTGCGCTTCTTGAAGGCTTCCAGCTCCGCCGCATCATCGCTTTCAATCCAGCAGGCCTTATACAGACTGAGCGGCTCCCAACGGCACTTCGCACTGTATTCGTTCTCCAGACGATACTGGATGACCTCGAACTGCAACTGCCCCACCGTACCGATAATCTTACGCCCGTTGAACTGGTTGACGAACAACTGCGCCACACCTTCGTCCATCAACTGGTCGATACCCTTGGCAAGCTGTTTCTGCTTCATCGGGTCGGCATTCTCAATGTACTTGAACATCTCCGGCGAGAAGCTTGGAAGTCCCTTGAAGTGAAGCGCCTCGCCTTCGGTCAGCGTATCGCCAATCTTGAACGTACCGTTATCCGGCAGGCCGATAATATCTCCTGCCCAAGCCTCATCGACAGTCGTCTTGCGCTGCGCCATGAACTGCGTAGGCGACGAGAAACGCATCGTCTTGCCATGACGTACATGCAAGTACGGGGCATTGCGTACAAACTTCCCGGAGCAGATTTTGCAGAAAGCGATACATGAACGGTGATTCGGGTCGATGTTGGCAGTTATCTTAAAGACGAATCCGGTAAATTTGGGTTCTTCCGGCTCCACCTCACGCTCTTCCGCCTTCACGGGACGGGGACTGGGAGCAATCTCCACAAAGCAGTCCAGCAGTTCCTGCACACCAAAGTTATTCAGTGCCGAACCGAAGAATACGGGAGCAAGTTCCCCTTTCAAATATTCCTCCTTATCGAATTCAGGGTAAACACCGTCTATCAGTTCCAGTTCTCCGCGCAGCTTGTCGGCCAGCTGGGCGCCAATCCGGTTGTCCAGCTCCTCTGTATGGATGTCCACTTCCACCTTCTCCGTCACTACCTGCTTGCTGGGCTGGTAGAGGTTGAGGTTATGCTCGTAGATATTGTAGACACCCTTGAAACGGACACCGCTCTCGATAGGCCACGTCAAGGGACGCACGTGGATGTGCAGTTCCTCCTCCAGTTCGTCCAGCAGGTCGAACGGGTCTTTGGCTTCACGGTCCATCTTGTTGATGAAGATAATCACCGGCGTATTACGCATACGGCACACCTCCATCAGCTTGCGTGTCTGCGTCTCTACACCTTTCGCACCGTCCACCACGATGATAACGCTGTCTACAGCCGTCAGCGTGCGGTAGGTATCTTCGGCAAAGTCCTGGTGACCCGGAGTATCGAGGATGTTGACCTTGTAGTCATGGTAGTCGAACTCCATTACAGAAGTGGTAACGGAAATACCACGCTGTTTTTCAATATCCATCCAGTCCGACGTTGCCGTCTTCTTTATCTTGTTGCTCTTTACGGCACCCGCCACCTGGATTTGTCCACCAAAAAGCAACAGCTTCTCGGTCAATGATGTCTTACCGGCATCCGGATGCGCGATAATCGCAAACGTTCTCCGTCTCTCTATTTCGTTGTTATTGGCCATATCTCAATTAGTCAGTAATAATCACTCTTCCAAATTCTTCATGCAGACGGCAAGGCTCGCCTCCCAATGGGGTATATCGATGCCGAATGTCTTCTTTATCTTTGTCTTGTCCAACACGGAATAATGCGGACGCGGCGCCTTGGCAGGAAACTCATCCGTATGCAGCGGGCTTACCTTGCAGGTCTTTATGCCGGCCAGGCGATGGATAGCCAACGTGAAATCATACCACGAGCACACCCCCTCGTTGCTGAAATGATAGACTCCGGGAACAATCCCCCGGTTGACAGCCGCAAAAATGGCACGTGCCAAATCATTGGCGTATGTCGGCGTGCCTATCTGGTCGAAGACAACCCCCAGCGTCTCTCGCTCACGTCCCAAGCGAAGCATCGTCTTCACAAAATTATTCCCGTAAATGGAATAGAGCCATGCCGTACGGATAACCATGGCACGGCTGCAATGCTTCATCACCGCCTGCTCACCCGCCAGTTTAGTAGAGCCATATACCGAATTAGGGCAAGTAGCCGCCTCTTCCGTATAGGGGGTGTATCCGGTTCCGTCGAAGACATAATCGGTGGACACTTGTATCAAGGCAGCACCGCAAGCTTCGGCAGCGGCAGCCAGATAGCCCGGAGCGACATGATTCAGCTTGTCACAAAGTTCCTGATTGTCCTCCGCCGTATCTACCGCCGTATAAGCTGCGCAATTCACAATCACATCTATCCGGTTATCCTCCACAAACCCGTGCACAGCTTGTTCGTCGCAAATGTCCAATTCCTGCACGTCAGTGAAAAAATAAGTGTGCTGCCTGTTTTCTTTCGACAACACTTGCATTTCATTGCCAAGTTGACCGTTGGCACCGGTTATCAGAATATTCATTTAATAAAGTTACACTTATATATAGAATGTTACGATGAACAATATTTTCCTCCATAATTATCAATCATCCACTATCAGTTATCCATCAACTCCAGTTCTCCCCGCTTCTCCTTGTCATAATAGTTGGCAAGCAACGAGATGAAACTGCTGATGACCTCCATAGCCTTCGCCGTGCCCTGACTGATTTCCTTCTTCTGCAAGCGCAACAGCAGCACTCCATAAAGCGCCTCGAAACAAGTATCTATCTCAGACTCCTCTTTCCGGCCGTTTTTCTGACGCAGCTCCACTATAAAAGGCAGTGCCTTGAAATAAGCCGCATTATAGAACGGATATTTCGTAGAGGCCAGTAGTTCGCCATGCAATTCCGTCAGATTCAGAATGACATTCCGGTTGATTTGCAGATGTCCTTTTTCCGTTACGCCTTCCGCACGCATCATATCCGCCAGGTTTCCATACCATTCTTCCAGCGCAGGCCGTTCCTCCTCCGGATAGCGCAAGATGATGTTCTGGCGTATCCGGTCTATGTCACAGCCGTTGGCACGGAGCAAATCCTCTACCTGCCACATATATATAATGTATTCGGCTATATTCTTCTCTTTCAGTAGTTGCGCAATCTTCACGATAAAATGTATGATTTATGACCTTAGATTTATAATCTCATTATCAACTTATCCACTATCGATTATCCATTAATACAGCGATTCACCCATCAGCGTAAACACCAATCCCATCACGGACACCACAATGACAATGCTCCCGATAATACGGTTCAGCATCCAGATACCGCGCAAGTTGAATTGTGTACGGACCTTGTTGACAAAAAAGGTTATGCCAAACCACCAAGCCAAAGCACCCAATGCGATGGCCAGATATCCGGTGACAGCCTCAAACACCAGCACACCCTCACTTACAAAAGCAAAGCGGGCGAAAAGACCTACAAAAAGAAAAATAATCAATGGGTTGGAAAGTGTGACGGCAAACGCCGTTATGAAGTTATGGAAATAAGAGCCCTTATTGGTAGATACCGGCCGGATGGACTGTACCGGATTGCTGCGGAACGTATAAATGCCAAATGCCAGCAGAAGAATGCTTCCGAAAAGCTGCAGGTAAAAGATGTTCTTGTTGACATAATCAAAGACAAAACTCATCCCGTAGCCCGTCAGCAAGGCATAGGCAATGTCGCTCAGGGAGGCTCCTATCCCCGTCACAAAACCATACCACCGTCCTTTATTCAAAGTACGCTGAATGCATAATACCCCTACAGGACCCAATGGCGCAGACACAATGACGCCGATAATGAACCCCTTCCACAATATGTCAAATATGGTCTCTATCTGAATCATGACTGCAAATATCGGACTTTTTTATGAGACGAACGAATAGTGTTAACGTTTTTTCGACGGAAAAGGATTTTAAGAAGTAAAGATTATCCATTTTACATATTATTCCGCATACTTACCTCCGAACTTAACTATATCCCAAGTGACCGCTGTACACCGGGCCGCAGCCAACTTCATATCCCGCCGGACAGTGATACTTGCAGCGAGGAAGAGACCGGGAAAAACGCGACTTTCAAAGGCTTCGGCTGAACCGGCAACCCTGCTGAAGCACGGTATGGCATACATCAGACTTTATAAAACAGAACAAAAAACACATACAAGTAAAATTGCATGCGTTTTTTGTTTTCCTTTTTTTCTCCTCCCCACCGATTTTGCGTATCTTTGTCCCCAAGAAGAAAAGATGAAGATATTCAAAGCAGTAGCTTCAATCGTAAATCATAAAATCGTAAATCATAAAATCGTAAATCATAAAATCGTAAATATAACTATGATTCTTTTTTTCAGAACCCCATCCAAGAGCGTGATTGCCGTAGAATGCAATCACGAACTCCCCCAGGCAGACAGCGACAAACTCTGCTGGCTTTTTGGAGAAGCCACCCCCGAAAGTGAAGACAACCTGAAAGGACATTTCGTCGGCCCGCGCCGCGAAATGATTACCCCTTGGAGTACAAACGCCGTAGAAATCACCCAAAACATGGGACTGGACGGCATTATCCGCATCGAGGAATACTTTCCCGTAAAAGATGAGACTGCAGATTATGACCCGATGCTGCAACGTATGTACAAGGGGCTGAACCAGGATGTGTTTACAACCAACCGGCAACCGGAACCGATTGTACACATCGAAGATCTGGAAGCATATAATGAAAAGGAAGGCCTAGCACTTTCCAAAGAGGAAATGGACTACCTCAAGAAAGTAGAGAAAGACCTCGGACGCCCTCTGACCGACTCCGAAGTATTCGGCTTCGCACAAATCAACTCCGAACACTGCCGCCACAAAATCTTCGGTGGGACGTTCATCATTGATGGAGTGGAACAGGAATCTTCGCTCTTCCAGATGATAAAGAAGACTACACAAGAAAATCCCAACAAGATTATCTCCGCCTACAAAGACAATGTGGCCTTTGCCGAAGGTCCGGTCATCGAGCAATTTGCCCCCGCAGACCACTCCAAGCCCGACTATTTCCAGGTAAAGGACATCAAAAGTGTCATCTCCTTGAAAGCGGAAACCCATAACTTCCCCACCACAGTAGAACCGTTCAACGGCGCGTCTACCGGTACGGGCGGTGAAATCCGCGACCGTATGGGTGGCGGTAAGGGTTCTTGGCCGATTGCCGGAACAGCCGTTTACATGACCTCCTACCCCCGTACGGAAGAAGGACGTCCTTGGGAAGAGATTTTGCCGGTACGCAAATGGCTGTATCAGACTCCCGAACAAATACTAATCAAGGCCTCTAATGGAGCCAGTGATTTCGGAAACAAATTCGGACAACCGCTGATTTGCGGTTCCGTACTTACTTTCGAACATAAAGAAAAAGAAGAAGTTTACGGCTACGACAAGGTGATTATGCTTGCCGGAGGCGTAGGCTACGGCACCCAGCGCGACTGTCTGAAAGGTACCCCGGAAGCCGGCAACAAGGTGGTTGTCATCGGTGGAGACAATTACCGCATCGGTCTGGGCGGCGGCTCCGTATCTTCCGTAGATACCGGACGCTACAGCAGTGGCATCGAGCTGAATGCCGTGCAACGCGCCAACGCTGAAATGCAGAAACGCGCCTACAACGTGGTACGCGCACTTTGTGAGGAAGAGACCAATCCGGTGGTTTCCATCCACGACCACGGCTCTGCCGGACATGTAAACTGTCTGTCCGAATTGGTAGAGGAATGTGGCGGCCTAATCGACATGAGCAAGCTGCCCATCGGCGACACCACGCTGTCTGCCAAGGAAATCATTGCCAACGAAAGCCAGGAACGCATGGGCTTGCTGATTCAGGAAGAGGCCATCGAACATGTGCGCAAGGTAGCCGAACGCGAACGCGCTCCAATGTACGTAGTAGGTGAAACCACCGGTGACCATCGCTTTGCCTTCCAGCAAGCTGACGGTGTACGTCCGTTCGACCTCGCCGTAGAGCAGATGTTCGGCTCTTCTCCCAAGACCTATATGGTGGATAAGAACGTGGAACGTCACTACGAAATGCCCCAATACGAACTTTCCCAGCTACACGAATATCTCACTAATGTGCTCCAACTGGAAGCTGTGGCTTGCAAAGACTGGTTAACCAACAAGGTGGACCGTTCCGTAACAGGCAAGATTGCCCGCCAGCAGTGCCAAGGCGAATTACAGTTACCTTTGAGCGATTGCGGTGTAGTAGCTTTGGATTACCGCGGTGAGAAGGGTATCGCCACTTCCTTGGGACATGCTCCCCAAGCAGCACTTGCCGACCCGGCAGCAGGTTCTGTGCTTTCCGTCAGCGAAGCATTGACCAACCTCGTCTGGGCACCGCTTGCCGAAGGTCTGGACAGCGTTTCCCTTTCTGCCAACTGGATGTGGCCTTGCCGTTCGCAAGAAGGCGAAGATGCCCGTCTATACACAGCCGTAAAGGCATTGAGCGACTTCTGCTGTGCGCTGCAAATCAATGTGCCGACCGGTAAGGACTCTCTTTCCATGACACAAAAATACCCCGACGGCAGCAAAGTAATTTCTCCGGGCACAGTAATTGTTTCTGCCGGTGGAGAAGTGTCCGACGTTAAAAAAGTAGTTTCTCCAGTATTGGTCAACAACGAAAAGACTACCATTTATCATATAGACTTCAGTTTCGACAACCTGAAACTCGGCGGTTCTGCCTTTGCTCAAACTCTGGGTAAGGTGGGCGATGAAGTTCCCTGCGTGCAGGATGCCGAATACTTCCGCGATGCTTTTCTTGCCGTGCAAGAGCTGGTCAGCAAGGGACTGATTCTTGCCGGACATGACATTTCTGCCGGTGGTCTTATCACTACCCTGCTCGAAATGTGCTTCTCCAATGTGGAAGGCGGTATGGAAATCAATCTGGATAAAATCAAGGAACAAGACCTCATCAAGATTCTGTTTGCAGAGAATCCGGGTATCGTTATCCAAGTGAGCGATAAGAATAAGGAAGCAGTGAAGCAGATTCTGGAAGATGCGGGCGTAGGCTACGTGAAGCTTGGCAAACCGACAGACGAACGTCATATTCTTGTATCGAAAGGCGATGCTACTTATCAGTTTGGCATCGACTATATGCGTGATGTGTGGTACTCTACTTCTTATCTCCTCGACCGCAAGCAGTCCATGAACGGCTGTGCCAAGAAACGTTTCGAGAACTACAAGATGCAACCGGTGGAATTCGCCTTCATGCCGGATTTCAAAGGCAAGTTCTCACAATACGGCATCGACCCGAACCGCCGTACACCGTCAGGCATCCGCGCCGCCATCATCCGTGAGAAAGGAACTAATGGTGAACGTGAAATGGCCTACTCGCTCTATCTGGCGGGCTTCGATGTGAAGGACGTTACCATGACCGACCTTATCAGCGGCCGCGAGACTCTGGAAGATGTAAACATGATTGTTTACTGCGGCGGTTTCTCCAATTCCGACGTTCTTGGTTCCGCCAAAGGTTGGGCCGGTGCCTTCCTGTTCAATCCGAAAGCGAAAGAAGCACTCGACAAATATTATGCACGTAAGGATACTCTTTCGCTGGGCGTTTGCAACGGTTGCCAGCTGATGATGGAACTCAACCTCATCAATCCCGAGCTTGACAAGAAAGGCAAGATGCTACACAACGACTCTCACAAGTTCGAATCCAGACACCTGGGTGTTACCGTTCCTGCCAACCGCAGTGTAATGCTCGGCTCCTTAAGCGGCAGCAAACTGGGTATCTGGGTGGCCCACGGTGAGGGAAAATTCTCTTTGCCGTATGATGAGGACAAGTACAACGTTGTGCTGAAATACTCATACGACGAATACCCTGGCAACCCCAACGGTTCGGATTACTCCATAGCCGGATTAGCAAGTGCCGACGGACGTCATCTGGCCATGATGCCCCACTTGGAACGTGCCATCTTCCCCTGGCAGAACGGTTGCTACCCCGCCGACCGCGTGAACAGCGACCAAATCACTCCTTGGATAGAAGCATTTGTCAATGCACGCAAGTGGGTGGAAGCCAATAAGAAATGAACTGAACTTCCTTCTTTGTAGAAATGTAGCAAGCGCGGATTGACAGATAAATCCGCGCTTGTTCATTTTTCCATTCTCTGCCTTCTTTTTGCTTTTCTCGAACAAAAGCATTACTTTTGTATTTACATTCGGCTCGCTCTCAGTACAACATTCAAAAAGAAACGTTTGCCAATTATGAGAAAGTACTTCTTTTTCCACACACTGCTATTATTGCCGCTTATAAGTATTGCACAAACATACAAATACATCGGCGTCAACCGCATCCGTACCTTCAACGACAATGAGAGAGAAGGAAGCGAACGATGATAAGGAAGAGAACGAAGAGAAAGAAATAAAGTAAATTACAACATTTTGAATATGAATATATATCTTGAAGCATTCTCCATTTTCTTTAAGATAGGAGCCTTTACCATCGGCGGCGGCTATGCCATGGTACCGCTGATAGAAAATGAAATCGTAACCAAGCGAAACTGGATAGCCAAAGAAGATTTCATCGACTTGCTTGCCATATCACAATCCGCTCCGGGCATCCTTGCCGTCAACATATCCATTTTCATAGGCTACCGGCTGCGGGGAATACGAGGGAGCATAATCACTGCATTGGGAACCATACTTCCTTCGCTTCTCATCATCCTCACCATAGCGCTGTTCTTTCACAACTTCAAGGACAACGCCGTTGTGGAGCGTATATTCAAAGGCATCCGCCCGGCAGTGGTTGCGCTGATTGCCGCCCCTACGTTCAGCATGGCGAAATCGGCCCGGATAAACCGATATAACCTATGGATACCGGTGGTTTCAGCATTGCTCATCTGGCTGGCGGGCTTCTCCCCCATCTGGATTATCATTGCAGCGGGCGTGGGAGGCTACTTCTTTCACAGTACAAGTATCACCAAGCATTAATTACTGATTATGATTTTCTTACAGTTGTTCTACACGTTCTTCAAAATCGGCCTTTTCGGCTTTGGCGGCGGATATGCCATGCTGTCCATGATACAAGGCGAAGTAGTCACCCGTTATGGCTGGCTTTCTCCTCAGGAATTTACCGATATCGTAGCAATCAGCCAGATGACCCCCGGCCCGATAGGCATTAATTCGGCAACTTACGTAGGCTTTACGGCCACGGGCAGCGTATGGGGATCTGTTGTCGCCACTTTTGCCGTGGTGCTCCCCTCTTTCCTACTGATGCTGACCATCAGCAAGTTCTTTCTGAAATACCAGAAACATCCCTCGGTAGAAGCCATATTCGGCGGACTCCGTCCGGCAGTGGTAGGCCTGCTGGCCTCGGCGGCACTGGTGCTGATGAACCGGGAGAACTTCGGTTCTCCGCAGGATGACGTGCATTCTTTCGCCATCAGCTGCCTCATCTTCCTGGTAGCATTTGTAGGCACAAAAAAATATAAGCTGAACCCGATAGGAATGATTGTGGCCTGCGGAATGGCCGGACTCGTGCTGTATTGAGACGATTCACGAAAACCGGTTATAAGGTTAACAAAACTATCATAATTTCTTCCCGAAAACGCCGTTCCGCCTTCACTCTGCCTTCGCTTTACCTTCGTTTCTAGGAATCGAAATAAAATGAGGCCCGATTTTTAACGCATCGACCCGATTATCGGGCATTAATTGGCGGTCTGGGGCGTGCGTTATACCGATATTATCGCGCAGTGCATTCTTCGGACAGGCTTGGCTCTCGCGTATTTCCTTCGTGCCGCCTGCCCTTACGGGCAAGAAGGCCGGAGGGAACAGAAAGGGCTTGGCAGCCGCCGTCTCCTAGAGTTTGATTTTTTTTCCTACGGATTTCGACTCATTGTGCAGACGGTCAAGGGCGGTCACCACGTAGCGATACTTCGTCTTTCCGTCTTCATAAGGAAGCTTATAGAAATTATCACGCGTGATGGCTACGATGTGTGAAGGGTCGTCTATATCCACTGCCTCTTTGGCGCCGAAGCGATAGACCACGTATCGGACGGCGCGGTTCATTTCTTCTTCGTACTTGGGAGCTGTCCAGAAGAGGATGTAGCCGTCTTCCGTCCACACCGGTTTCAGCCTGCGTACCTTTGCCGGAGCTTCGTTGTCCATAAAATCGAAAACGGGAGGCAATGCCGGATATTTATGATATTCGGCAATCAAAGCATCGCGATACTTGCCGACATTCTCGATAACGGCGCTGGCAGGCCACTGGCAACTGCCGCCGATGGTTTGATAGGCGCGCTGCAGGGCCATCTTGCGGGGAAGTTGATTCATCGAGGGGTTCTTGGGATCGGCATTCTGCACAGTGTTCATCACGGACTGGCCGATAAACAAAGGGCGATTTTCCGTATTCTTGGCCCACCACTTCACCAAAGCCTCATAATCGGCAACTGGATGTCCTATATGCCAATAAATCTGAGGAATATTATAGTCTATCCAACCTTCGCGGGCCCACAACAACACATCCGCATAAAGATCATCGTAGTTTTGCAGGCCTTTGGTCTTACTACCAAGCGGGTCACTACTCTCGTTCCGGTAAATGCCGAACGGAGAAACCCCGAACTTCACCCACGGCTTGATTTCACGAATCGTCTCATGCAGTTTCTTAATCAGCATATTCACGTTGTTCCGGCGCCAGTCTCCCTTATTGCCGAATCCTCCGCCCAAACGTGCAAAACTCGCATCGTCGGGGAAATCCTTTCCCTTAACGGGATAAGGATAAAAGTAATCGTCCATATGGATGGCATCCACATCATAGCGAGAAACGATGTCGCTCACCACCATGCAGATGTGCCGGCGGCTCTCGGGAAGTGCCGGGTCAAAATACAACTGGTCACCGTAAGTGACAAACCATTCCGGATGGATATTGTACACATGATTGGGAGCCAACTCACTCTTCAAGGTTGTCTTCGTGCGATACGGATTAATCCACGCATGAAACTCCATACCACGTTTATGACATTCATCAATCATAAACTGCATAGGATCCCAATAGGGTTCGGGGGCTTTGCCCTGCACTCCGGTAAGGAAACGGCTCCACGGTTCCAGCCTGGAGGCATACAGAGCATCCGCTTCGGGACGTACCTGGAAGATTATGGCGTTGATTCCCGCCTCCTGCAGGGAATTCAGCTGCCCTGTCAGATTCTGTTTCAGCTTTTCGGCAGGCATTCCGCGGAACTGTCCGTTAACCGACTGTATCCATGCCGCACGAAATTCACGTTTGGGACAGGCCCCCTTCGTCTGTACTTGAGCAAACACTCCGCCTGCCGTCAGCAGCGACAAAAGACATAGGCATAAAATGGATTTTATTCTCATACTTACGGTCAATAAATTTTCAATATCTTTTATATTTAAGAAGCGAAATTAATTCTTTTGTCCTAAGTATACCGGTAGAGAGCGGAAAGTATAACAAATCTTAACCAAGAGTGTCTTTCCTCTCCAACAAATCCACTTTTTGCCTTGTCCGATTGTTACAATTCAACTAGCAAACATTATCTTTGTACCTTGTAAACCATCGAACCAACCTACAGATATGGCAGAAAATACATCAATCATCATAAAGGGAGCCCGTGTCAATAACCTTAAGAATATCGACGTAGAAATTCCCCGCAACAAACTCGTAGTCATCACCGGACTGTCCGGTTCCGGAAAATCCTCACTGGCTTTCGATACATTATACGCCGAGGGGCAACGCCGCTACGTGGAGAGCCTGAGCAGTTATGCCCGTCAGTTTCTGGGACGTATGAGCAAGCCCGAATGCGATTTCATCAAAGGAATTCCACCTGCCATTGCCATTGAGCAGAAGGTAAGCAGCCGTAACCCGCGCTCCACCGTGGGCACCTCCACCGAAATATACGAATACCTGCGGCTGCTCTACGCACGTGTCGGGAAAACCTTCAGCCCGGTTGGCGGACAAGAAGTGAAGAAACACTCGGCCGAAGACATCGTGAAGTGCATGCTAGAATATCCGGAAGGAACCAGATATACCGTACTCGCCCCGATATTGCTACGCGAAGACCGCACGCTGCAACAGCAACTGGAGATAGACATGAAGCAAGGTTTCACCCGCCTGGAAGTAAATGGTGAAATGATGCGCATCGACGAATACCAGCCGAAAACCGGAGATACCGTTTTTCTGCTGATTGACCGTATGACAGCCTCCTCGGAAAAGGATTCCGTCAGCCGCCTCACCGACTCGGCCGAAACAGCCATGTACGAGGGAGACGGCTCCTGCCTGCTGCGCTTCTACCGGCCCGACGGAGGTACCAGCCTCTATCGTTTCAGCACCAAATTCGAAGCAGACGGCATCGTCTTCGAAGAACCGAACGACCAGATGTTCTCCTTCAACTCTCCCATCGGCGCATGCCCCGTGTGCGAGGGATTCGGACGGGTCGTCGGCATCGACGAGCATCTCGTGATACCCGACCGTTCCTTGTCCGTCTACGACGGCGCTGTAGTATGCTGGCGGGGCGAGAAGATGGGCGAATGGAGGGATATGGTGATACACGGAGCCGAGAAAGCCGGCTTCCCCATATTCACTCCCTATTACGAACTGACCGACGAGCAACGCCGGATGCTGTGGGAAGGGACACGCTACTTTGAAGGTATCAACGCCTTCTTCAAGATGGTACAGGAAAACCAGTACAAGATACAATATCGCGTGATGCTGGCACGATATCGCGGAAAGACGCTCTGCCCCAAATGCCACGGCACCCGCCTGAAACCCGAAGCGAACTACGTACGCGTGGGAGGACGCAACATCTCTGAACTGGTAGATTTGCCCATCACCGAGCTGAAGCTCTTCTTCGACAACCTGAAGCTGGACTCGCATGACACCGACATAGCCCGACGCATCCTGACAGAAATCAACAGCCGCATACGCTTCTTATTGGATGTCGGTCTGGGATACCTCACACTGAACCGCCTCAGCAACTCGCTCTCCGGCGGCGAAAGCCAGCGAATCAACCTCGCTACCTCGCTGGGCAGCAGCCTGGTGGGCAGCCTGTATATTCTTGACGAGCCGAGCATCGGCTTGCATAGCCGCGACACGGACAAACTGATACACGTGCTCCGCCAGCTGCAACAGTTGGGCAATACGGTAGTGGTAGTGGAACACGATGAAGAGATTATCCGTGCTGCCGACTATATCATCGACATCGGCCCCCGGGCAGGCCGCTTGGGAGGAGAAATCGTCTACCAAGGAGACATGAAAGACCTTCGGAAAGACAGCGACAGCTATACCGTGCGCTATCTGCTGGGAGAAGAAACAATCCCCCTGCCGGAACACCGTCGACCATGGAACAACTACATAGAGATAAAAGGTGCCCGCGAAAACAATCTGAAGGGCGTAGAGGCACGCTTCCCGCTGAACGTAATGACCGTAGTCACCGGAGTCAGCGGTTCGGGCAAGAGCACGCTGGTACGCGACATCTTCTACCGCGCCCTGAAACGAGAGTTGGATGAATGCAGCGAACGCCCGGGCGAGTTCACCTCCATCGGAGGAGATTTGCAGAACCTGCGCAATGTAGAGTTTGTTGACCAGAATCCTATCGGGAAGTCATCGCGAAGCAATCCCGTGACCTACATCAAGGCCTACGACGAAATCCGTAAACTATGGGCAGACCAGCCACTTGCCAAGCAGATGGGATACAGTGCCGGACACTTCAGCTTCAACAGCGAAGGCGGCCGTTGCGAGGAATGCAAGGGTGAGGGCACCATCACAGTGGAAATGCAATTCATGGCAGACCTCGTATTGGAATGCGAATCTTGCCATGGCAAACGCTTCAAGGCGGACACTTTGGAAGTGAAGTTCCACGACATGAATATCTACGACGTATTGGAGATGACCGTAAACCAAGCCGTCGAATTCTTTACGCAACACGGACAGAAAAAGATTGTAAAGAAACTGCAACCCCTGCAGGATGTAGGGTTGGGATATATCAAACTGGGGCAGGCCTCCTCCACCCTCTCCGGTGGAGAGAACCAGCGCGTGAAGCTCGCTTTCTACCTCAGCCAGGAGAAAGCGGACCCGACCATGTTCATCTTCGATGAACCGACCACCGGACTACACTTCCACGACATCAAGAAGTTGCTCGAGGCATTCGACGCCTTGATACGCCGCGGACACAGCATTGTCATCATCGAGCACAACCTGGATGTGGTGAAGTGCGCAGACCACGTGATAGACCTTGGACCCGAAGGAGGAGACAAAGGAGGAAACATCGTAGCTACCGGTACACCGGAGGAGGTGGCGAAGTGTACAGCAAGTTATACGGGACAATTCTTGCAAGAGAAATTGCACCCCTCGCTTCCTTAAATAGAACACAGAGGCACAGAGACACAGAGATATTAAATTCAAGGAAAAAGAATAAAACTCCGTGCCTCCGTGTCTTTGTCTTAATCAGCAGGATTTAACATGTTAAGAATTTCCTTTACCTACTCACACTACACACTGACAACCTATTAACTATAAAAATAGAAATTACATAAAACCACATATAGCATATTTACTCTATAAAAACACTCACAAATAACTCTGTATTACGACAAATCCACACAGCCTAGCTAAAATATCTATACATTATACATAAAAGCAAACTTTTTAAGCCGATTAATCAGAATTTGCAGAAGCAATAGATAACAAACAACGGTGCCTTCCATTGAAAGTACCTCATAAAAACCATGTGGGAAATGGCAATATATATCAAATTTAAAAAGGCTGAATAATCAAGCTTTTGCAGCAATCTTTATACCAAAAGCACAATACGTCAGATATAAAACACAAGCTAATGTAACTATAGCTCCACCAATGACACCTACAGTACCAATAGCAAAGCCTATAACCGGGGCAACAACTCCACCACCAGCGACCGCCGTTATCATCAGACCGGAAATTTGATTCGCTTTCTCTGGACGAGCCTGCAAAGCCATTGAATAAATAATAGAGAAAACTGATGAAGCAAAAAAGCCTACTGCACCAATACAAACTACATTCACCACATCCTTTTCCACTCTTATTAAAACTAACAACGCAACAACACAAGCTACAATATTTATACGGAAATATTTCATTTCTGCAATACGGGTCAACAAGAACGCCCCCAACAAAGCACCAATTGTACGACTGAGGAAATAGGCTTGAGGAGCAAATTTTACTTGCTCATCAGACCATCCAAAACGGATAGACATAAGTTTCGAACTAATAAAGTTTATCGCCACATCCACGCCTACAATAAAAAAAATTCCTAAAAACAGTAAGAAACTGTTTAAAAATTACACAATAATTTTGTTAAGCATGATTTTGCAGAAAGCAAGTTGAACCATAGGCTCT
>NZ_SRYZ01000056.1 GCF_004793475.1 Bacteroides muris (ex Afrizal et al. 2022)
TGTCAAAGAACAATTTAATCCCCTTATTCCGGGATTATTTGATTAATTAATAACTCGTCCCGATTTTAACGGGACACTAGTGACCTTATATATTATTATATACTTATCCTAAAGTAACACGCGAATAAGCAGGTGCCTCCATTGGACAAAAATCTTTGTCCAGATATTTAAAGTATCCTGTAATGGCAATCATGGCGGCATTATCTGTCGTATAGCTGAACTTCGGAATAAATATCTTCCAGCCATATTTCCCTGCATGCTCACGAAATGCATTACGTAATCCATTATTAGCGGAGACGCCTCCTGCCACAGCCACTTCCTTTATCTTATATTGCTTGGCGGCTTTACGCAACTTGTCCATCAAGATATCCACAACAGTAGCCTCTAACGAAGCTGCCAAATCCGTCTTATGATGCTCGATAAAATCGGGATTTTCCTTCATCCAGTCACGCAAAGAGTAGAGAAATGAAGTCTTCAATCCACTGAAACTATAATCCAGCCCCGGAATATGCGGCTTGCTGAACGAGAAGGCTTTAGGATTACCCTGACGGGCCAGCTTATCAATAATAGGACCACCCGGATACCCCAATCCCATTACCTTCGAGCATTTGTCAATTGCCTCGCCTGCAGCGTCATCAATCGTCTGCCCCAGAATCTCCATATCATTATAAGCCTTCACTAAAATAATTTGCGAATTACCACCGGAAACCAGCAAGCAAAGGAAAGGAAACTCCGGCTGCACATTATCTTCACCTTCTACTTTAATAAAATGAGCTAACACATGTCCATTCAAATGATTAACATCAATCATAGGAACACCTAATGAACGGGCGAACCCTTTGGCGAAAGATACCCCCACCAACAAAGACCCCATCAATCCCGGTCCACGAGTAAAGGCCACAGCATTCAATGCCTCTTTGGTTACTCCGGCGCGTTTCAATGCCTCATGCACTACCGGAACTATATTTTGTTGGTGCGCACGGGAAGCCAGTTCAGGCACTACCCCACCATATGCTTCATGCACAGCTTGGCTGGCCACCACATTCGAAAGCAGATAGCCATCTTTGATGACAGCTGCAGAAGTGTCATCACAAGAAGATTCTATTCCCAAGATTATTGTACTCATAATGTTTATTTACGTTTAAACGCTGCAAAAGTAGTGATAAAAGTACGATTCATAACGTATTATTTCATATTTTTGTGGCGAGATTATAAAAATTAACCGCCTATCAGAAAGCTAAAAAAAACAGTACGCTGGGTACTCGGTATTGTATTGGGCCTGTATATCGGTACCATCATGTTGCTGAACATTCCATATGTTCAGCGGCAAATGTCTGTATTTGTTGCCAATGAACTGGCTTCCATGCTGGACAGCAAGATTTCCATTGGGCGAATAAACATAGGATTGCTGAACCGCATCATCATCGACGACCTGCTCCTGAATGACCTGTCCGGTAAAGAAATACTGAAGGTGACCCGTCTTTCTGCCAAATTCGATATTCTCCCCCTATTCAGCGGCAAAATATCCATCAGTAATATACAATTGTTTGGATTTAACATCAATCTGAGCAAGCAGACTCCCAAGGATAAACCTAATTTTCAGTTTGTACTTGACGCATTCGCATCCAAAGATACGGTTCAAAAGAAAACCAATCTGAATCTCCGTATCAATTCCTTACTGATACGTCGCGGAAAGGTTTCGTATGATGTTCTGTCTGAAAAAGAGACTCCGGGAAAGTTCAATCCACAGCATCTCCGCTTGCGCAACATTATTGCAAACATCTCCCTAAAAGCATTGCAAAATGATTCTATTAATGCCGCCATCAAGCGTCTGAGTATCGAAGAGGAGCACTCCGGATTTGAATTGAAGAAACTAAGCCTAAAGGTTATCGGCAACAACCAACGGATGAAAATCGAAAATTTTGCCATTGACCTCCCCAACACCTCTTTGGCAATGGAT
Source organism: Bacteroides muris (ex Afrizal et al. 2022) (assembly GCF_004793475.1). Taxonomy (GTDB): domain Bacteria; phylum Bacteroidota; class Bacteroidia; order Bacteroidales; family Bacteroidaceae; genus Bacteroides; species Bacteroides muris. The sequence goes on from NZ_SRYZ01000056.1 coordinate 1,961, forward strand.
ACTATACACATGGATTATGACAACCTGGGGGCTTTTAACAATCTTGCCCAAGATGTACGTTTCTCATTCCATTTGCTACCCTCTCAAATTGCCTTGCAGGATTTATCGGCTTTTGTTCCGGCTTTTAGTTCCTTCAAGGAGAAATTGCAAGTAGAGGTACAGACGGACGGTACCATCAATCAACTGAATTGTCCACACCTTTCCGTCTCTGTCAGAAATCATTTTTATCTGAGGGGAGACGTATCTCTGCAAGACCTTTCCCATCCGGAAAGTGCTTATATATTCGGCAATTTGTCCAATTTGTACGTAGATCCGGAAGGAATGGCCTTCCTTGTTCGGAATTTCAGCAAGAACTATAATGGAGTACCTCCAGTCCTGCAACACTTGGGAACGGTTTCCTTCCGTGGAGAAGTCTCGGGCTACTTCACAGACCTCGTAACTTACGGACAAGTACGCACCGACATCGGAACCATCCAAACTGACGTAAAACTAAGTTCTAACAAAGATAAAGGTTATTTTGCCTATTCCGGTGCAATAAAAACAAAGGAATTCGAACTTGGCAGGATGTTGGGTAACAATAAACTCGGCAAAGTAACCTTTAACCTGGATGTCAACAGTAATCATTACGAAAACCAATACCCGTCTGTCATATTGAAGGGATTGGTTACCTCCATTGATTACAGCGACTACACTTACGAGAACATCACCTTGGATGGAGAATACAAGCAGGGAGGTTTCACAGGAAAAGTCGCCTTGGATGACACCAATGGTACTGTTATTTTGAACGGTACTATCAATACCGCCAGTCGGATACCTACTTTCAATTTTCAGGCAAACATCGACAAATTTCGTCCTCATGCCCTACATCTGACACCCAACTATGAAGATGCGGAAATATCAGTCAAGGTCAAAGCTGACTTCACCGGTGGTTCCATTGACGAGATGAACGGTGAAATCAACGTTGACAGCTTACTGTTCGCAGCTCCGGAAGCACAATACTTTCTGGACAATCTGAAGATATCTGCCATAAGGAAAAGCAAAGACCGGAAACAGCTGACCATCCAATCCAATTTTCTCCAAGGTAGCATAGAAGGAGACTATTCTTATCGTACCTTGCCTGCCAGTGTACTGAATATCATACAGCGTTATATCCCCGCCCTGATTCTGCCAGACAAGAAACTCATAGAAACTGAGAATAATTTCCATTTCGACATGCACATTTACAATACGGAACTACTCTCCACCGTCTTTCAGATTCCGATAAAAGTATATACCCATTCCACTATTAAAGGATACTTCAATGACAAGGCACAGCGGCTCCGCGTAGAAGGCTATTTTCCCCGTCTCCGCTATGAGAACAAATTCATTGAATCAGGAATGTTCCTTTGCGAGAATCCCAGTGACCAATTCCATACGCGCCTACGTTTCAACAACCGCAAATCAAATGGCGCAGTCAATATAGCCTTAGAAGCGCAAGCCCAGAACAACAGCATACAGACCACGCTGAATTGGGGTAACAGTAGCACTGTAACCTACAGCGGGAAACTTGCCGCTGTCGCCCATTTCATCCGTGAACAGAAAGAAGCAAATGAAAGCAAGAGAGACTTAAAAACCGTCATTGATGTTCAGCCCACCAACGTAATACTGAACGATACACTGTGGGATATACATCCTTCTCAGGTCGTATTCGACTCCGGCAAAGTGTACATCAATGATTTTTACTTTAGCCATAAAGACCGGCACTTGCGTATCAATGGTATCGTTTCACCACAACCCGAAGATACTGTACGTCTGGATTTGAAGGAAATTAACATTGGTTATGTATTCGACATTGCAGACCTCGGAGTCAATTTCAAAGGAGAAGCCACCGGTCCGGCTTTCGCTAGCGGAGTACTGGAAAAGCCCGTCATGAGTACCGACTTGTTTATCCGCAACCTCGGGCTGAACGAAGGATTGTTGGGTGATGCCAATATACACGGAGAATGGCACCACGATGTGAAAGGCATCTATCTCGATGCCCATATCCGGGAGAAAGACATTGCCAAAAGCCATGTGTATGGCTATGTCTATCCCCTGAAACCCACCAGCTCATTAGACCTCCAGATTGAAGCGGGCGGCACCAACCTGAAGTTTATACATCATTATATGAGCAGCATCACGCCCGAATTCAACGGACGTGCCACCGGACATGTACATTTCTATGGCAAATTCAAGGCTCTTACCATGGAAGGACGTATATTTGGCGATGCCTCCATGAAGGTAGACGTGCTCAACACCACTTTCTCCGTCAAAGACAGCATCTACATCGAACCCGGCGGATTGACCTTCCGCAACAACCGCATTTTCGACACGCAAGGGCATCAAGGCAGCATGAGTGGCTATCTGCACTATCAGCATTTCAAGAACCTGGAGTACCGTTTCAATTTCAATGTCAACGACATGCTGGTGATGAATACCAAAGAATCACCAGACTACCCCTTCTATGGTACCGTCTATGGTACGGGAAATGCCACTATTGCCGGTAACGCCCAAGATGGCGTGAACATTGACGTTGCAATGACCACCAATCGTAACACCTCCTTTACATATATAAAGGATAATGTTTCTACAGCAGTCAGCAACCAGTTCATCAAGTTTGTGGACAAGACACCACGCCGTGCCATACAAGACTCTGTCCGCCTTTCCGACTACGAGATTGCTCAAAAGGAAATTGAGGAAGAGAAAGAGAACGACACTGATATCCGGCTGAATCTCTTGGTAGACGCCACTCCCGACGCCACCATGAAGATTATTATGGACCCTATGGCCGGCGACTATATCAGTGGACGGGGAACCGGAAGTATCCGTACTGAGTTCTTCAATAAAGGAGATGTAAAGATGTTCGGCAGTTACCGGATAAGCCAGGGAGTCTACAAATTCAGCCTGCAAGAGGTCATCCGGAAGGACTTTATAATCAGAGATGGAAGTACCATTACATTCAACGGCTCGCCACTGGATGCCACTCTGGACATAAAGGCAGGCTATACGGTCAACTCAGCATCCTTAAATGACTTGATGCCCAACGAGGCAACCTCCGGCTACATCAGCCAGACAAATGTAAAAGTGAACTGCATGATGGACCTTACCGGACAATTGACTTCACCTGATGTAAAATTCGACATCGAACTGCCCAACGAACGCGATGAAGTGCAAGCCATTGTCCGAAACTATATTCCTACCGATGAACAAATGAACATGCAGATACTCTATCTGCTGGCTATCGGCAAGTTCTATACCCCGGAAAACTTGGGAGCCACCCAGAATTCGAATATGATGTCCAGTGTTGTTTCATCCACCCTTTCCGGACAGTTGAATAACGCTTTGTCGAACATTCTCGATATCAATAACTGGAACTTCGGTACCAATTTCAGCACCGGAGAAAGAGGCTGGACAGACGTAGAGTTCGAGACCATGCTTTCAGGACAATTATTGAATAACCGACTACTTATCAATGGTAATTTTGGTTATCGTGACAATCCGATGGCAAACACCAATTTTGTGGGAGACTTTGAAGCGGAATGGCTCGTCAACCGTTCCGGAGACATCCGCTTGAAAGCGTACAACGAAACGAACGACCGCTACTATACCCGGACAAATCTGACGACACAAGGTATTGGCATTATCTTCAAAAAAGATTTCAACAAATGGAGTGAGCTCCTTTTCTGGAACAAATGGAAACTCAACCGGTTGAGAAAGGAACAAGAAGTAAAACACAATACTCTATCCACTGATAAAATAAACACAGAACAGCAGATACCCGAGGCACAATCAAAACGGAAAAGGAAGCAAAAGTAAGATTGACGTTTTCACTTGTCCACATTGAAGGTTGTAGAATAAGCAAACAGGCTAGAATACAGCATTTTAACATGACTACACCCTTTGCGCCTGAAGGTGTAGCCATTACTCTACGATGGTATAGGCATTCAAGGCAAAGGGTGTAGCTATAAAAATATATCAGAAAGGCAGTGGGCCGTCTGCCCCCATACCTCCAAACGGGTTGTCTGTCTGTAACGGAAAGTCGCTAGCCGATGGGGGCGGCGGTGTGGCCGTACTTCCAATAGGCGCATTCATACGTGAGCCGAATGTAGCTCCTCCACCCTCTGTCGGAGGTGGGATAACCATATCATCCTCCGGGTTCTGGAAACGGGTGTACTGCCCGATAAATCTCAGACGCACATCCCCTACGGCACCGTTACGATGCTTTGCAATGATGATTTCTGCCATACCACGCAAATCACTGCCATCGGCAGAAGTATAAATCTTGTAATATTCGGGACGATGGATGAAGCACACCATATCAGCATCCTGCTCGATGGCACCAGATTCACGAAGGTCACTCAACTGGGGACGCTTGCCTTCTTCGCCTTCACGGTTTTCCACACCACGGTTCAACTGCGACAGAGCGATGATGGGAATGTTCAGCTCCTTGGCCAGCCCCTTCAATGAACGCGAAATGGTACTAACTTCTTCCTGACGGCTACCAAAAGACATTCCGCTTGCATTCATCAACTGAAGGTAGTCGATGATGATAACCTTCACTCCATGTTCACGTACCAGACGCCGTGCCTTTGTACGGAGTTCGAATACCGACAAAGAAGGCGTATCGTCCACATAGAGCGGAGCATCCAGCAAATCACGCAGTTTGTAATCCAACTGCTGCCATTCATAGTCTGCCAACTGACCGCTCTTGATTTTTTCACTCGGAATCTCGCACACGTTAGATATCAGACGGTTCACCAACTGCACGTTACTCATTTCAAGCGAGAAAAGCGCTACAGGATTGCGGAAATTCACGGCAATGTTTTTCGCCATGGAAAGTACGAATGCCGTTTTACCCATGGCAGGACGGGCTGCAATAATAATGAGGTCGGACTTCTGCCATCCGGAAGTCATCTTGTCAAGTTTGGTATACCCACTTTCCAAACCACTCAAACCATCGGTACGGGCAGCAGCTTTCTGAATCAAATCATAGGCTTCGGCAATAACCGGATTAATCTGCGTGTAATCCTTCTTCATGTTCTGCTGGGAAATCTCGAACAGTTTTCCTTCAGCCTCCTGCATCAAATCATCCACGTCCAGCGTCTCGTCAAAAGCCTTGCTCTGGATATTGCTGGTAAAAGTAATCAGTTCACGTGCCAAAGCTTTCTGTGCAATAATACGTGCATGATATTCGATGTGTGCGGAAGATGCCACCTTACTACTGAGTTGGGTAATATAGAACGGTCCTCCCACTTCTTCTAGTTCTCCCCGCTTGGAAAGCTGCTCCTTCACGGTGAGGATGTCGACCGGCTTCTGATTCACTGCCAAATCGGTAATGGCGGAATATATCAACTGATGTCTATGCTCATAGAATGACTCCGGACGAAGGATTTCACTTACCAGCGAATAAGCGTCCTTCTCAATCATCAAGGCTCCTAAGACAGCTTCTTCCAGCTCCGGTGCTTGCGGCTGAATACGTCCGTAGTCTGTTACGGGCTGTGGTGTCTTTCCTTTCGGAGTGCGAGATGTTCTTCTTTGTTCTGCCACTTTAAAAATTAAAAATTAAAAATTGAAAATTAAATGAACTTCCCTTTTGGAAAGGGGAAGCAAAGATAAGCGAATTTATTTATAGGCGGTAAATAAATCATTGTTAAGTTTTCAATCTACTATGAACAGAAATCACTAACTTTGTCTTCGGAAACTGCCTCACAGCTTTCCTTTTTTAATTTTAAATTATTAATTATCAATTATCAATGCCATGCTGACTTTTCCAAATGCCAAAATAAACCTGGGACTGAATATCACAGAGAAACGTCCGGACGGATACCATAATCTGGAAACCATTTTCTATCCGGTTCCCATAGAAGATGCTTTGGAAATAAATATTTTGAATGAAGGAAACGGAAAGTTTCGTCTGCATCAGGCAGGTCTGGAAATTGAGGGAGAAGCGGAGAGTAACTTGGTAGTGAAAGCCTACAAGTTGCTGGATGACCGGTTCAACCTTCCTCCGGTAGAGATTCATCTCTTCAAGCATATTCCCTCGGGAGCCGGACTGGGTGGCGGCTCGGCTGATGCTGCCTTCATGCTGAAACTTCTGAATAATAAGTTTGAACTCGGACTACCGGATGACACTCTGGAAGAGTATGCCGCCAAGCTGGGTGCCGACTGTGCCTTCTTCATCAGAAACCGTCCGACTTACGCAGAAGGTATCGGAAACATTTTTTCTCCCCTTCCTCTATCACTGAAAGGATACCAGATATGGTTGGTGAAACCGGACATATTCGTCTCTACGCGGGATGCCTTTGCAAAAATAAAACCGCATCATCCGGAAATATCTCTGAAAGAAATAGCCCGATTACCCGTAGAAGAATGGAACGGACGAATGGTCAATGACTTTGAAGAAAGCGTATTCCCCCAATTCCCGGCTATCGGAGAAATTAAGAAAGAGATGTACCGACAAGGAGCTGTATATGCCTCCATGAGTGGTTCAGGGTCATCTGTTTACGGATTATTCAAAGAGGATGCCGTATTGCCGGAAGTGGATTTCGGAGAAAAAGTTTTTGTATACAAAAGCCAGTTCACTGATATTTAAAAATATATCAACACAACGTACTGATTCCCGGAAACAAAAGTACATCTAGGTTGTTCTTACAGAAAGTTAAAAACAACCTAGATTGTGAAAGAACTAAGAGATTGATGATTTGTCGATGACATCCATTCACCAACAAATCACCAAATTATTCATCACCAATCATTAATACACCTCTATCTTATCTGCAATACGTTTCGCTTTGTCGCGCAGCGTGTCAAGGTCACTGCCAAGAGGTGCATAACACAGCACTACACCCATACGACGGTTTACGCGGGTAGTAGGCTTGCCGAAAATACGCAGATAAGTATCCTCTTCTTTCGTAACCTCTTCCATACCGCGATAGTTGGGACGTTCTTGGCTAGCTATCGGAGAGAGGATGACTGCACTGGCTCCTATACGCTCCTGCTTGATGCCAGGAATAGGCAGACCGAGCACCGCACGGCAGTGCAATTCAAACTCATTCAGATTCTGCGTTCCGGCCAAGGTTACCATACCTGTATCGTGCGGACGTGGAGAAAGTTCGGAGAAATAGACACCATTCTCATGGCTGAGAAAGAATTCCACTCCCCACAATCCGGCACCGGTCAAGGCACGGGTCACCTTCTCTGCCATATCCTGCGCCTCCTTCAGATGGGCAGGGTCAATATGGGCAGGCTGGAAACTTTCACGATAGTCTCCACCTTTCTGTACATGGCCGATAGGTGGACAAAACAAAGTCGGGCCATTCTTCTGCGTTACAGTGAGCAATGTTATCTCACTGTCGAACTTAATGAACTCTTCAATGATAAGTTCTTTGATGTCTCCACGGCTACCATTACAGCCATACTCCCAGGCATGCTCTAATTCGTCGGCACTTTTTACGAGAGACTGGCCTTTGCCGGAAGAGGACATCAGCGGTTTCACCACACACGGGAAACCAATCTTTTCAGCAGCAGCTTTCAGTTCATCCAAAGATTTGGCATAAAAATATCTAGCAGTTTTCAGTCCCAACTCTTTAGCTGCAAGGTCACGTATAGCCTTACGGTTCATGGTAAAGTTCACGGCGCGGGCACTGGGCACCACTTGAATACCTTCTTTCTCGAAATCATACAGACGTTCCGTACGGATAGCTTCGATTTCCGGAACAATGATATCCGGCTGGTGTTTTCGCACCACACGTTCCAAGGCATCTCCATCGAGCATACTGAATACTTCACATTCATCTGCCACTTGCATGGCAGGCGCTCCGGCATACGAGTCGCAGGCGATAATATACTGGCCTTTGCGTTGGGCTGAAATGACAAACTCTTTGCCCAGTTCACCGGAACCCAACAATAAAATCTTTTTCATCCTATCTATTTATTTACTATTTGACGATTTACAATTTAACACTATACAATCAGACGATTTACTACTTACCATCCGCTGCCCGATTACAGCGCAGCCAATAGTAAATAGTAAATCGTCTAATAGTAAATCCTCTTATTGGTGTTGGTCTCTCAACAAGTCATTCACCGTTTTTACCGGATTGAACGTCGTCAGAGGCACTTCTACAAACACTGTGTTCCAGTCGCTCATGGCTCCGTTCCACAAACCGGGGAGTTCAAGCGCTTTCAAATCCTTTCCGTTCTTGGACTTATAGGAAATGAACCCCGTCGCTTTATCCACATACTTCACAAGATTAAACTTATGCCCTTTATAGTCACGTACGGCGCAAACCAAATCTACCGGATTGAAATGGGTACCCTTTTCAAACATCTCCTTCTTTTCCGGGTCGCCCATATCAATCTGCGAACTTTCCAGAATCTGCAAAGAGATAGTACCGTCATTGTTGTATGCCAAGAACGGCCCCCCACCCGGTTCGCCTACGTTTTTCACCATACCGCAAACACGCATCGGACGGTTCAGCTTCTCTTTCAGATATATAACTAACTCGGCATCTTCCAGATTCTTTGTCTCCGGATTCTTGCAATAGAGTTGTTTCTGTAGGAATTGCAGGATTTCAAGAATTTGTTCGTGCGTATACTTCCCGCTGTCAAGCAACTGCAAATAAGCAAACGCTCTCTGTTGTAAAGCTACCAGTACACCGGCAATCAGTTTCTTATATAACACGGTATCACCTTTCAGTTTGTCGGGTACCACATTGTCTATATTTTTTATAAAAATAATATCCGCATCAAGGTCGTTCAAATTTTCAATCAATGCACCATGACCGCCCGGACGGAACACAAGTTTGCCACTGTCACGGAACGGTTTGTTTTCCATATCGGCAGCAATGGTATCGGTACTTGTTTTCTGCTCTGAGAAAGTAATCTCGTAATCCACCCCATACTTCTTTGCATAAGAGGCAGCCTTTTCGTCTACCAAAGCCTTGAACAAAGCACGGTGTTCAGGCGAAACCGTGAAATGTACATTCACCTTACCATTCTTATTGGCAGCATACAACGCTCCTTCTACCAAATGTTCTTCCAGCGGCGTGCGGCTATTGTCTTCATACTTATGGAACTTCAGCAATCCTTTGGGCAGAGCACCATAGTTCAGTCCGGCTCCTTCGAGCAAGGCAGCAACAACCGCCTTGTAGTTTCCGGCAGCAACCAAAGCCGGTATGCCCTTTCCTGTACCCCTCTGACAGGCGGTATTCAGGTCATCATAAAAAGCAAACTTCTCTATTCTCTCAAAAAAAGTCTTTTCAAAACTTGTCTGGGGAGCATCATAGTTTGCCCCGAGAAATTCAAACAAGTTTTTGAACATACGACTGGCAGCACCCGAAGCAGGCACAAACTTTACCACCACTTTATCGGTTTGTGTATATGCCTCCCACGCGTCCAGATATTTCTTCTGTTCATCCGTATCCGGAGCCAATATACCTTTTTCTACAGAAGCGGCGGCAGACAGCTTCAAGTATGGAAAACCTTTTTCGAAACAAGCCAACTGTTCAGCTATTCGTTCTTCGGAGATGCCTTTATTTTCGAGCAACTCTTTGTCTTGCGGTGTTATCATATATATCTTGTTTTATTAATTCATGCCCAAAAATACAAAAAAAGCAGAACTGCTGTCAAGAAAATGAAGAAAAAACTTACCTTTGAAGCATAAAATACGGACGATTATGGAAACTGATGAATTTTTCACTACCCGAGAGAAAGATTTGCTCTTCTCTCTCTACCGCAAACTGTTGCAACTTTCCGGAGAAACCCTTCGGAAAGGAGACTGTAAAAAACTGAAAACGCATCTTATTAGTACCATACAGAACAACCGCATCCAGCGTGACCTATTCGGTTTGAATCCCGTCATCAAGGATATGCAGACGGCTGTCATCGTGGCCGAAGAAATCGGCATGAGACGTGCTTCCATCCTAGGACTTATGTTGCACGACTCTGTACGCTGCGGCACTTGCACTACACAGGAGGTGAAGCAGATTTATGGTGAAGATGTGGCAGGCATCATCCGCGGATTGATACGCGTGAACGAACTCTATGCCAGAAGTCCTGCTATCGAATCCGAAAATTTCCGCAACCTATTGCTTACCTTTGCCGAAGATATGCGTGTCATCCTCATCATGATTGCCGACCGCGTAAATATCATGCGGCAAATCAAGGACTGCGAAAATGACGAAGCCCGTCGGCAGGTAGCCAATGAGGCGGCATATCTCTATGCTCCCTTAGCTCATAAACTGGGGCTATACAAACTTAAATCGGAACTGGAAGATCTTTCACTGAAATATACCGAAAAAGAAGTTTACTACCACATCAAGGAGAAGCTAAACGAAACTAAGGCATCGCGCGACAAGTACATTGCTGCTTTCATAGCACCGGTACGGAAGAAGCTGGAAGAGGCCGGACTCAAGTTTCACATCAAAGGACGCACCAAGTCCATCCACTCCATCTACCAGAAAATGAAGAAGCAGAAATGCCCCTTCGAAGGTGTATATGACTTGTTTGCCATCCGTGTCATCCTGAATTCCAGCCAAGAAAAAGAAAAAATGGACTGCTGGCAAGCCTACTCCATTGTAACAGATATGTACCAACCCAACCCGAAACGGCTTCGAGACTGGCTGTCTGTACCAAAGAGCAACGGCTACGAATCACTACACATCACCGTGATGGGGCCCGAAGGCAAATGGGTAGAAGTACAGATACGTACCGAACGCATGGACGACATTGCCGAACGCGGTCTGGCCGCCCACTGGCGATACAAAGGGGTGAAAGGAGAATCGGGACTGGACGAATGGCTGACTTCCGTACGCGAAGCTTTAGAGAATTCGGACAGCAACGGGCTGGAAACCATGGACCAGTTCAAACTGGATTTGTACGAAGATGAAGTCTTTGTATTTACCCCCAAAGGCGATTTGTTCAAACTGGCCAAAGGCTCCACCGTGCTCGATTTTGCGTTCCACATTCACAGCAAACTGGGATGCAAGTGCATCGGTGCCAAAGTAAACGGCAAGAATGTACAGCTGAGGCAAATGCTGCATAGCGGTGACCAAGTGGAGATAATGACATCGAATACGCAGACGCCCAAGCAGGATTGGCTGAACATCGTAACCACCTCCAAGGCCCGTACTAAAATACGCCAGGCATTGAAAGAAATGGTCGCACGCCAGCATGCCTTCGCCAAAGAGACATTGGAACGCAAGTTCAAGAACCGGAAGATAGAGTATGATGAAGGAACCATGATGCGCCTCATCAAGCGCCTCGGCTTCAAGATAGTAACCGACTTCTATCAGGCTATAGCCGATGAAGAGCTGGATGTCAACGAGATTATAGACAAATACCAGGAACAGCAAAAACGGGAAAACGATACGCGCGACGAGATAACCTATCGCAGTGCCGAAGGCTACAACTTGCAGCAGGGAATACCCGAAGAGATAAGTACCAAAGAAGATGTACTCGTCATCGACCAGAATCTGAAAGGGCTGGATTTCAAGCTGGCACGCTGCTGCAACCCCATCTATGGAGATGATGTATTCGGCTTTGTCAGTGTGACGGGAGGCATCAAGATACACCGTTGCGACTGCCCCAATGCCAGCGACTTGCATTCACGTTTCGGCTATCGCATCGTAAAGGCACGCTGGGCCGGAAAGTCACAAGGTACACAGTATCCTATCACCCTGCGTGTAGTAGGACATGATGATATCGGTATCGTGACCAACATCACTTCCATCATTTCCAAAGAAACGGGCATTACTCTGAGAAGCATCGGTATTGACTCGCATGACGGACTGTTCTCCGGAACACTGACCATCAAGGTAAACGATACAGGGCATTTGGAAGCGCTCATCAAAAAACTGAGAACTGTAAAAGGAGTAAAACAAGTCACAAGGAATTAATGTATTAGCACATTGAAAGTATGCAGTACGACTTTAAAAAGCAGTTGCGCAGTTTCGGCTATGCCTGGAAAGGTATCCGGTGCTGCGTAGGAAAAGAGCAGAACCTAAGCTTCCATCTGATTGTTACGGTACTCACAATAATTGCCGGATTCTTATTGGACATTACCCGGACTGATTGGATGATTGTCATCCTCTGTATCGGTGTGGTAATAGCTGCCGAGCTGTTCAATACCGCCATTGAGAAGCTGGTCGACCTGGTTTCTCCGGAACGACATCCCATTGCAGGGCAAGTAAAAGACATAGCCGCCGGAGCAGTACTGGTATGTGCTGCAACGGCGGCCATTATAGGATTGGTTGTATTTATCCCCTATCTCACCCGCTTCTTCTTATAATAAGGATAGGTCAGCAGCACAAAGAAGAATACTGCAAGCATAGCGGCAACAGATGCCACATGATATACCAGTACTCTGTCCATCAGACAGCAAGACACAGTCATACCGGCCAACAGCCCTCCCTCCATAAACAAATGGCAAGTGGTGTTTGCCGTTCCACGCTGGCAGTGGTGTGACAATTTGACAAACATCTTCATGAACGGGACTGTAATGAACACCAATACAGCCAATGCCGCCAATGACCAGTAATCGCCCACAAACATCAGCGGTAGCAATGCTCCCGGTGCAAAAGCAATCAGCAGCATATTGATGGCAGGCACCCATGCACGCGGCAATAAGAAGCGATCCATATTGCACAGCGACACACCTATCGGAGCACGGAAAGCCACATATACCCTCGATGCGAAAAAGATGCCGGCCAATCCGGTAGCTACGGACAAATAGGTCACCATACGGAAACCATACATCTTATACATGCCAATGCCCAAAACAACCCCCACCAGCATACCCAAGCGTGCAACCCATGCATATACCATGTTTCCTGCACTGCGACGCGCGGAAGTCGTTATGTCAATGGCCACCGTAATGCCCGCTGTGGTTGCCAGCCCGAAACATGCCCCCTGCACAGCGGCAAGCAGCAGAAATTTCGTATAACTATCCACAAAGGCATACCCCAGAACAGCCGTCAGCATAATGAATGTGGAGTAAAGGAGCACGTGCTTCCTTTTATATTCATCGACCAGATAAGCATGGAAAGGCCCCACAGCAAACATGGCCATCGCAAAGACCAAGAACATGCTACCCACCTGCCCGGCGGAAACGCCCAGCTGCTCTCCCTTCACAAAAGGAAGCAGAGGAAAAAGCATGTAGACGGATGTATACAACAACAGATTTGCCATACACATCCGCCAAAAGTTGAGAGTCATTAGTTTGTTAGTACTGTTCTTTCTCATTCGGGAAATCTAAATTCTTCACATCGGATACATAACGGCTGATGGCATCCGTCATCACTGTATGCAGGTCGGCATAGCGACGCAGGAAACGGGGACGGAAACCGTTATTCATACCCAGCATATCCTGAACCACCAACACCTGGCCGTCCACATCACCACCGGCACCGATGCCGATAACGGGTATAGTCAGCTCACTGGCCACGCGGGCAGCCAATGCGGCAGGAATCTTCTCCAATACCAGTCCGAAGCATCCAGCTTCTTCCAGCAGATGCGCATCGCGTACCAGCTTCTCGGCTTCGGCATCATCCTTGGCACGAACCGTATATGTTCCATACTTATTGATAGATTGGGGCATCAGTCCGAGATGTCCCATGATAGGAATACCGGCGCTGAGAATACGCTTTACCGTGCCGATGATTTCCTCGCCTCCCTCCAGTTTGAGAGCGTCGGCATGGCTTTCTTTCATTATACGGATAGCGGAAGCCAATCCCTCCAGTTCGTTGCCCTGATAAGAGCCGAAAGGCATGTCGACGATGACCATGGCACGCTTCACACCGCGAACCACGGATTTGCCATGATAAATCATCTGGTCGAGCGTAATGGGAAGCGTGGTAACATTGCCTGCCATTACATTGGAAGCAGAATCTCCCACCAGAATCACGTCTACACCGGCACCATCTACAATCTGCGCCATAGTATAGTCATAAGATGTCAACATTGATATCTTTTCGCCTCTTTGCTTCATTTCAACAAGGCGATGTGTAGTCACTTTACGAGTGTCGTCTGAAATATAACCCATGATGATATTTTTTATTAATCGGGCGCAAAGGTAATCCTTTTTCTGATTACTTGTGCAATTGAGTTAATTTATCGTAAGTGAATCCCTGAAAGTCATCCAGTACATAATGGCACAACGGAGCTATGTCTTCACGGGAATTGGTAGTTGCCAACCCTATAACGGTAGCTCCTGAAGCCATGCCGGCTTTCAGCCCGTTGAAGGAATCCTCGAATACATATGTTGTGTCGGGAGTTGTGCCGAGAACCTCCATACCCAACAGAAAACAATCCGGTGCAGGCTTGGAAGCCGTAAACATCTCGGCCGTAAGGATACGGTCGAAAAGAGTCTTTATTTCGGGATGAACCCGATAGACAGCTGCCATCTTCGCTTCGTTGGAACTGGTCACCACGGCAGTCTTCACCCCATTCCCGTGTAGGTCGGCAATGAAGTCAAGCACTCCGGGAATAAAGTCGAATGACATCTCCTGTTCAAAACGGTTCAACCGTTCGGTAATTTCAGCCTGCTCCTTCACCATGCCAGGGAAAAAGGTATCATATATATAAACCAATGTCTGGCCTTTCACCCTACCTTCAATATCGTCCATACCTAAATATTGCTTTCCCATTTCATGCCAGAAGTGGCTGTACTGCGTTTCCGTGTCTACCACCACACCGTCAAAATCAAAAAGTACGGCGGTTGCTTTTGTTGTATCCATAAACATTCTTTTACCTAAATCTGTTAATACCAAAAGATTATAATGCGCAAAGGTGAGAATAATCTGCGAATCGAACAAATAATTCTCACCTTTGTACTTCTTAATTGACTCATATCAAATGAACAACTTGCATCTATTTAGGAAACTTTTTATTCACTCTTTATGCTATTCACCGGGTTCTCATCGGCTATACGCCAAGTGCGCCATACTATGCAAACGGCAATAACCGTTAAGATTAGGATAGCTACTCCCACATGGAGCCCGGCATCCACCGTTATTTTCTCAGCAAAGATTTCCAGCCAGCAATGTCCGAGAACAAAAGCGGCAAAACTTCCGAGAAAAACCGCAGGCAATGCTATCCAGGCAACTTCTCTTGTCAGCAAGCCGATAATGTCACTCGATTTCGCCCCGTTCACCTTGCGGATGGCTATCTCCTTGCTGCGACGGCAGATTTCATCGTTGATATACCCAAACAAGCCCATCAGTGCAATGAAAAAGATAGAAATACCGGTCAGAAACACCGCGTTGCGGAAACGATACACATTTACATATTCCTCATCCAAGGTTTTTTCCAAAGAAACGAACTCTACCTCTTCTGTGGGAAATGCTTCCAGCGCCGTACGATTCAATGTGGCAAGATTCTCTTCAAAAGGTTCCTTCAGCCTTACGTAATGCGCGTAACCTAGCTTTTCTTTCCATCCTACAAGTACGGGCGTCTGCTCCTTGTATGCGCTGTACACCGGATAATCTTCCATTATACCAACCACCGTCAGGCTTTCTCCTTCATGGTTTATGACACGTCCTACAGCACTTCCCTCCCAACCGGCCTGACGTACGAAAGTACGATTGACTATCAGCTCGTGATTCTCCGAGGCGAAATTGGATGAACGCTTTTTAGGGGTAAAGTTACGCCCCTCCACAATATCCACCTGCATCATCGGAAAAAAGTTGGGAGAAACCCAGTCCATACGGGCTGTCACTTCAACACCTTCACTCGTGCGAAAAGTTTCACCACAATAGCCTTGGCAGACAAGCTGGCTGGAACAAGTATAATCTTCCACCATGGGAAGCTCTTTGAAAAAGGACAACCGGTTTTCGTAACTGCCTCCCAGCTTGGCCCAACATATCGCCACGCGCTCCGGATTGTAACCCAACGGACGGTCTACCACCGACTGATACTGCCGGAACACGACCAGCAAAAAGCAAAAGGCAAAAGCAACACCCAGAAACTGGATGAAAAGCAACGGACGCTTCCAAGACGCATTATGCTCCGTATACCGACTGAAGACCTGCGTCACCGGGATGGACGAGAACAAGCATGCCGGCATAATGCCTGCCAACAGAAAAACAAGCAATACCACCAAGAAAGGCATCCACAACGTCTGTATGGCAAATAAAGAAGCAAGCCGGACTGCTGCTATCTCCTCTACGAAATCAGCAAAAAGATACATCAACAGCCCCACCCCGGCAATGGATAACAACACCATCAATGCTGTTTCAGTGAGGAACATGCCGAATACCGTACCGGCGGAAGCCCCGCTACATTTATGCACTCCCATCTCCTTGGCACGATGGGACAAGGAAGAGACGGATATCAGCACATAATTGAAAGCTGACACCAGCAAAATGACGATTGCAAGAAGAGTAGTCGCCAATATCATGGTACGTACCGTAGAGTTTCCAGTATGATAATCTGCCAATGAACGGAAAACAAACGCTTTCTCTCCTCCGGCATCTTGCCCGAAATCAGGCATATATTTTTTCATCAATTCCGGAAGACGCGTTTCTACGACATGCACATCCTGTTCCGGATGACGGAAACGGGCAATTACCGTATAGCTTATGTCAAATCCCCATCCCGCCCTCTGCTCATTCCAGAGTTCGGCCATAGGAACCACCGCATCAAAGGGAAAATCCGTATTCTCCGGTTGGTTCTGAAAAACGCCTCTGACAATGTAGGGAGTCTTGTGATTCAGATAAAGCACCTTACCTATTACCGTATTCAACGGCGCCCCCTCCCGCAACTTATCTGCCAGCATACGGGAAATGAAAAGAGCGTCCGGGGTTTTCAATTCTTCGGTATTGCCCGTCAAGACCGGGATTCCTAATGTGGAAAACAAATGTGTATCACCAAAAACAGTCAGTCCCGACAAGCGGACATTACCATGATAAAAGTTCCAGTCTTCCATCCGGCGCATCACCGTGGCGTCTTCTACCTGGTCGGGAAAGTTCTCGCGCAAGGCCTCTGCAAAAGGCCCGTATACATACTCCTGCATTCCAGCCGTCGCATGGTTCTTATAAGCCAGATAAAGCTGATTCGACTGCCGGAAAGAGTGATTATAGCTCAACTGGAATGCCACGCAGGCAAAAAGCAAAATACTCATAAACAAACCGAGTGTCAGAGAAATAAGCTTCGTCACATTATTTCCCCGCCCACGCAACAACATCAAAATGCTATAGTAAAGTAGTTTCATTATTCTTTTGACTATTTAGACAGACTCCTATTCACTCTTTATGCTCTTTACCGGATTCTCATTCGCTATCCTCCATGCTTTCAGCACCACAACCGCCACTATCAACACAATGACTATCCTATTATCCACACGGAATAGGCTGTAGTCATACTCCTTCTCGGAAATGCCTGCCTTTATGCGCTGCATGCGCAACATCACCACCCAGTCCGGCTGCTTGTAGAGAATGAATCTTCCGGTTTTCTTCTCTTACAATCCTTGTGCAGTGATATTTGCCACGATGCTACCGTCAAACAGATGTATCGTGCGGTGTGCAAAGCTGGCGTCATGCTGAGAGTGGGTTACCATAATAATCGTAGTTCCCTCTTTATTCAGTTCCGTCAACAAATTCATCACTTCGGCTCCATTCTTGGAATCCAGGTTACCGGTAGGTTCATCGGCAAGTATCAGCTTGGGATTGGTTACGACAGCACGGGCTATCGCCACACGTTGCTGCTGACCGCCGGAAAGCTGTTGCGGGAAGTGTTTGGCACGGTGGCTGATGTTCATTCTTTTCAGTATATCCTCTACCATACGCTTACGTTCACCCGCCTTCACGCCGAGGTACGTAAGGGGAAGTTCCACATTCTCATACACATTCAGTTCGTCTATCAGGTTGAAGCTCTGGAACACAAATCCCAGCTTGCCCTTGCGCACACGGGTACGTTCCTTTTCCTTCAAGTCCGCCACTTCCTGACCGAACAGCTTGTAACTGCCCTCCGTAGGATTGTCCAACAGTCCGAGGATATTCAGCAAGGTGGACTTGCCGCAACCTGACGGCCCCATAATGGCTACAAACTCCCCCTCTTTTACATCGAGGCTGACGTGGTTCAATGCTACAGTCTCTACTTCCGAAGTACGGAATACTTTACTGATGTTGTTAATTTCAATCATGATATTCTATGTATTAATATTATTATTATTCGCTCTTAATGCTGTTTACCGGGTTCTCGTTCGCTATCCGCCAGGACTTCCAAAGTACGCAGGCTACGATAATCACCAGATTGACCATCACTACCAGTACGTATACTGCCCAGCTGACGGGAACACGCTCCGCGAACTGCTCCATCCACATTCCGTTGACATGCCATGCCAATACCGTACCGATGACGACTGCCGGAGCTGCCACAACGAGTATATCCCTCGACAGCATTTCCAAGATGCCGGAAGCCTCTGCCCCGTTCACCTTGCGGATGGCAATCTCCTTGCTGCGGCGGTGTACCTCGTCGGTGGTATACCCAATCAGTCCCATCAGCATGATGAAGAATATGGTCACTGCCGCCATCAAAGTGGCATTGCGGAATACACGGACAGAATTATAGCTGTTCTCGATTCTTTTCTCATAGCCGATAAAGTCAATGGTCCGGTCATGGAAAGCCTCGACTACATCGCGGTTCAGCTTCTGCAGATTTTCGGTAAAGGGTTCTTTCAAACGGACATGTACCGTTCCATAAAAACTCTTGTTTCCCCGGGCTATGAAAGGCATCTTCTCGGTTCTGAAACTCTCTATCTGGAAATCCTTCAACTGCCCTACGACCTTGAATGTATTCCCTTCGGTATATACCGTACGGCCCACGACGTCGTCTCCCCAACGCATCATCTCGGCAAAAGTCTCGTTCACCACGACTTCCTCTTTATCGCGTGCCATACGTCCCGTCTTCATAGTCATGCCCATCAAGGCAGGAAAGTCCTCGCGCATGTAATAAGAAGCACGACAAGAGAAAAGTGCCTGCCCGCTCTCACTATGAATCATCGCACCACTATATCCGCTAATGGGGGTGCTGTTGGCGCTGGACACCGCTTCCACGTAGGGCAATCCCTTGAAGAACTGACAAGCTGCATCACGCGTCGCTTCATTATCCCAGTAGGCATTGCCTATGGCTATCTGCTTGGGATTATACCCCATATCCTTTTTCAGTACATACTGATATTGCGACATCACCACACACATCAATCCACTGATGAATGCCACGCCTGCAAACTGCACAAACAGCAACGGACGCTTCCACCCCTTTTTCCCCTCGGTATAGCGGCGGAACACCTGCGACACGGGAATACGCGCAAAGAGCCGGCCCGGCAACACGCCTCCCACAATAAACAGCAGAAGCACTACCGACAATGGTACCCAGATACGCTGCGGAGCCAACAAGGTGGAAAGCTTTACCACGACCGTGTCTTCCACAAAATCGCGGAAGTTAATCATTATCAACGCCATCAGCAGCAATGCCGCCACAATGATGATGCCCGTTTCCAGCAAAAACATACTGAAAACCGTGCCACCGCTCGCACCGCTGCATTTATGTACGCCTACCGACTTGGCGCGGTGGCTCAAAGAGGAAATGGAAATCAACACATAGTTCAACGCCGCAATGAAAAGAATGGCAAAACCAAGAATACTCATGATGACACGCATCCGACGCACATCATCATAATTGCGATATGTATCACGGATGGGCTGTACAAAAGCCGTGTAACCGTACACTTTTTTATCTTCCGCCGGGCGGTATTTGTCTATCATGGCATCAATACGCGCATTGACAACAGATTTGTCGGCACCGGGACGGAAGCGGATAAACTCTACCCAACTGTCTCCCCCGCTCCACGAGTAGGCATTCCAGTTGCGGCTCCACAAGGTAGGCATCGAGATAACCGCTTCCGGATTGATTGTGGCGTTCTCAGGCAAATTGGCATAGATTCCCTTCACCGTCAGGTCAAACTGATGGTCATAATTAAGCGTTTTCCCTATAGGATTCTCCTCACCGAACACTTTCCTTGCAAAGCGTTCACTCAAGAAAATAATATCCTTCTGCACCAAGTCCTTTTCGGGATTCCCGTTCAGGACGTCAATGCCCATGGTACAGAAGAACAGCGAATCGGCTGCAATTTTCCTATCATTAAGCCGCACACTTCCATTGTAAAGGGGAGCAAATACCATAGACGTGCTTAAACTTACCGCCGATTCCACCTCTTGAGGAAAGTTCTCCAAAATTGCCCCTGCCACGGGACCGTAATTCCACTCCTGAGGCTCAAACTTCTCTCCTTTCACCGAAAATATCGACCATACCTGATACAAGTTATCATAATCCTTAAAGCAAGTGTCAAAACTCTGTTCATATGCCACGCGGGAGAAAAGCAGAATACTCATCGTCAACCCCAATCCCAAAGAAATGACCTTGATGATATTCGAACCGCGTCCCCGCAGCAAAGTCTGAATTACATAATAGATTTGTTTCATTCCGTTTATCGTTTATTAGATATATTTTCTTGCTTTTCATATCGCAGAAAGCGTGCCAAAGAATGCACGAATCTGATTATCAATGCATATTGCATTTCAGAAGAAGACAAAGGTGTCTAATTTTTAGACACTCCCGTCTAAAAATTAGACAGAGGCCGAATCTCTGTTCAGCCTCATAGAACAAAAAAAAGGGAAATTAGAAAAGAATCCATAAGAATGAAAACTTTACCTTTGCCCACAGTTTTCTAAAGATAGAGTATAAACATTAAATGAAGCACCTGCACATGAAATTCCCCAAACTCTTATATCCTTCATTCCTATGCCTGCTCATGGCTGGCTGCGACATGATAGATTATCACCCTTACGATGTACACATCAGCGGTGAAACCGATGTCAATGCCCACAACATTGCCCAAATAGAGCAGAACTGCCAGAACAAGACAACAATCCGGTTCGTAACAATGGGTGACTCCCAGCGCTGGTATGACGAGACTGCCGACTTTGTAAGCCACCTCAACAAGCGGGACGACATAGATTTCGTCATTCATGGCGGAGACGTCAGTGACTTCGGTGTAACAGACGAGTTCCTTTGGCAACGGGACATTATGAACAAACTCAAGATACCCTATGTGGTACTTCTCGGCAACCACGACTGCCTGGGCACGGGCGAAGAGACTTATCGCGCAATATTCGGAAACCCCAATTTCTCCTTCATTGCAGGACGGGTAAAGTTTGTCTGCCTGAATACCAACGCCATCGAATTCGACTACTCCCGCCCCATTCCCGACTTCGAATTTCTTGCCGCACAGATACGCGACCGTGAAGAGGAATTCGATAAAACCGTTGTGTCCATGCACATACGCCCGTTCTGCAACGAGTTCAACAATAATGTGGCACACGTATTCCAGCGTTACATCAAGGAATTTCCCGGACTGCAGTTCTGTACATCCGCACACGAACACCATCGCTTCGAGAAAGACCTCTTTGAAGACGGGATAATGTATTACATGAGCGACTGCATGAAGAACCGCAATTACTATATATTCACCATAACCCCCGACGGATATGAACGCGAAGTGGCATATTATTAATCATCTGGCATGTGCCGTCGTCTTCTTGTCGGTATGCTCTTTTTCTGCTTTTTCACAAGAGAGAGATACCATCTTCATCATAGAACACGATACTGTATGGATGGATCCGCAACCGGATACCATCATTGAAAGCCAGACTAGGGAGAACCGTTATGACCGCCGCGTACACCGCTACCGCAGGCATTGGGAGGCCCTGATTCCGACACACACAAAAATTCAGTTTGCCGGCAATATGGGGTTGCTGTCATTCGGTACCGGATGGGATTACGGCAAAAGAAACCAATGGGAAACAGACGTATTCTTCGGAGTATTGCCCAAATACGACTCCAAACGTACCAAGCTGACATTCACCGTCAAGCAGAACTACCTTCCTTGGAGCCTGCAAATAAAACAAAGCCGTTTTTCTGTAGAACCGCTGGCTTGTGGCATGTATCTGAACACGGTATTCGGCGATGAATTCTGGGTCAACGAACCGGAACGCTACCCTAAAGGGTACTATGGATTCTCCTCCAAGGTGCGCACCCATGTATTTTTAGGACAGCGCATCACTTACGACATCGACCCGCAACGACGGTTCACGGCCAAAGAAATCACTTTCTTCTATGAAATAAGTACATGTGACCTATATGTAGTCAGCGCCTTCACCAACAAGTATCTGAAACCCAAGGATTATCTGAGCTTGTCGTTTGGCATCAAACTGCAACTGCTATAAGTTCTTTTTTTCAGTACCGCCATGAACTCTTACTGAAGTTGCTGCCAACTAATTTCTGTTTTACTTAAATCTATTCGTTCCACAATCGTTATATTATCGTCCGACAGTTGTTGAATTATCGTCCGACAGCTGTCGGACGATAATTCAACAACTGTC
>NZ_SRYZ01000057.1 GCF_004793475.1 Bacteroides muris (ex Afrizal et al. 2022)
TGGGCCAAATTTATTTAATGTTTAACTAGTCCCTATTTTTTATGGGACACTAATGAGGTCTTCTATATTTTCAATAGTATAAACTCTATCCATTTCTTCCAATTTAATTTTGCTATCTACCAGAAACAGACTGTGTAGCTTATCTTCCGTCTTCTCTAATTGAATATTTCCACTATTAGAAATAAAATCTTTATATGAAACTGTAATCATTCAAATTCGTTTTTTGTTAGTAATATTCTTCTTTCAATCCAAGTTTCTGTAGTATAGACAAATAAAAAGCGTGGACTAAACTTTGTCTACGCTTTCAGAGGTATCGCCAAACACCATGCAACCATAAACAAGTAAAAGCCCACGCCATAAGCGTGAGCATCAACTTTTACTCTTGGTTGCTTCATTAAATTGGCGATTTTCTGAAAAGCAAGAATACAAGCTAACGCTTTTTTATTTTATATGTCTTTTATCTGTTTTATGCCATAGGCTTATTCTTTTTATGATTACACTGCAAAGATAGTTAATTCTCATTAAACAATAATGCTTAGACCGTTGATTTTTGTACTGTTACCAAAATCCCTTTTCGGATAATACATTTACTGTTTTGATACGATTTATCACTCGTTACTCGGTAATTCCGTAATGTCCCTAATGCTACACCAAGTTGCTCTGATGTAAATCTGGTATAAACGGCAGTTAAAGAGCCAAAGTAGAAATGAAGTCCAGATATTTCTACATGGACAACCGTCCTTTCTTGCTTATTTTTCATTTTATCTATTTTTTATCTGACAAAGAAATGATAAATATTTAATATTTACCATATTTCTAGCCTTATTTAACACCATAAATGATTTATATTAAATATACATCACTATCTTTGCACCATAAACAAGTAACACCATGAAAAAAGTAGTTATCTTCGCAAGAGTTTCCAGTACTAATGGCACACAAGACTATGAACGCCAAATTAATGATTTGCAAGCATTAGCCTCAGCAAACAACTGGACGGTTGAGGCTGTATTTGCAGAAAAAGTATCTGGAGCGAAAAAGAACACAGAACGTACAGAGCTGATGAATATGATTGACTACATCAACTCCCACAATATAGACAAAGTAATAGTAACCGAACTATCCAGACTTGGACGTGATACCCTACAAGTATTACAAGCCATAGAAATATTAAATCAGAATAAAGTATCAGTATTCATCCAAAACTATAATATTGAAACGCTTACTCCAGAGGGAGAAATCAACCCTATGAGCCAGTTTCTTATCACTATACTTGCCGAAGTAGCACGAATGGAACGCAAGACTATTAGAGAACGTGTTGCAAGTGGTTACCAGAACTTCCGTAACAATGGTGGTAAGGTAGGACGAAGAATCGGATATACGAAAAGTGATGAGGCTATGAGGGAAGAGTATGCAGAGGAATTAAGACTACTGAAAAGAGGGTATTCACTCCGAAATACCTCAAAACTGACGGGAACAAGTATCAACACCTTGCGAAAATTAACCCAATTAACATAATTTACACATCAAAAGTGGTAATTATATCTATAGGTCGTATATTTGCAATGTTGGTACATCAATTCATTTAAAAAAAATATCTTTTACTTCAAATAATGATATATGGGGCAAGAAGCACATTCATGCCTAGGCACTTCCTTGTCTTGTGGATTGATTGAATGTGTAAGAATAAGTTGCATCATACATTGCAACACAATAATACCAGTATCTAATGATACCATTGGAACAATGCGCAATGATACTCAATAAATGTAAAGAAAAATACGATAATGAACAAGTAAAAATAGTGAGACAATATCTATACCTATTAGCAGAATTGCAGATAGAGAATGAAAAAAATAGCATTAACTAGAAAACAAGAATTATGAATGCAAATGTGATAATATATTGTAGAGTAAGTTCAGATGAACAAACATTAGGAGCCAGCTTAGACGTACAAGAAGAACGCCTACGGAAGTATTGTAACCAAATGGGATATAACATCATTGACGATATCCCATACAGAGAGGACGAGAGTGCTAAAACATTTGAGAAACGTCCTGTCATACAAGGAATAATGAACTATATACGTAGAAACAAAGGTAAAGTAAACAAGTTACTATTCTTACGGTGGGATAGATATTCACGAGACATTATCAGTGCCAGTGAGAACTTAAAAGAATTACTCAAATTGGGAGTTGAACCAAACGCAATCGAAGCACCTTTAGACTTCAATTCTGACACTTGGCCCCTATTATTGGGAGTACACATAGGTTCGGCACAATGCGACAACATCAAGAGGTCAAAAGCCACAATGGACGGCATTCATGGAACATTAGCAAAAGGAAAATGCGCTAATAAAGCACCAAGAGGATATAAGAATGTACGTATTAGCAAACATGAAACCCATGTAGAAATAGATACCAATACAGCACCATTTATACAAGCCATGTTTAAAGAAGTGGCTAAAGGCATTGAAACACCTTGTTATATCCGCAGGAAGTTTGCAAGAAAAGGATATAATATACCCGAAAGTTCATTTCTTGAAATGCTACGCAACAAATTTTATATCGGTAAAATTCGTGTGCCAGCATACAAAGGAGAACCCGAATATTATGTAAACGGTGAACATGAAGCAATTATAGATGAAGAAACATTCTATAAAGTTCAAGAAATATTAGACGGCAAAAGAAAGAAAACACCTAAACTATCCAAAGCCATAAATCCTGACTTATTTTTGCGGAAGTTTTTAATTTGTCCCGTATGTGGTTGTGCCCTAACTGGTGCGACAAGTTCGGGCAATGGCGGCAAATACACCTACTACTTTTGCTGCAACAATCAAAAACATATAAGAATGAGAGCAGAGAACGTAAACGAAGAGTTCGCTCGATACACAGCCCAATTAAAGCCCAATAAAACGGTATTGGACTTGTATAACGAAATTCTAAAGGATTTGCAAAACGAACGCAAAGGAGAAAGCAAAAAAGAAGCAGCAGCACTGCAAAATGAACTTTCTACCGTCCAAAAACGCATCAACAGCATTGAAGATAAATATCTGGACGGAGATTTAACCAAAGAACAATATAATAGAATGCTGGAGAGATACACCAAAGAAGCCTCAGCCATGCAACAACAGATTGAAATGCGTGAGAACCCTAACCGTAGTAATATCGAACCAAAACTAAACTACTCTATCAATCTGATAAACAATATAGATAGCTATATAAGAAATGCGTCTGTAGGGGTGAAAATTAAGCTGATAAGTTCGATGTTTCCCGAAAAAATCGAATTTGATGGAAAAACATATCGAACCAATTCTTACAATAAAGTTCTTGATTTAATCTATCAGCAAACCAACGAGTTACGAGGAGTAGAAAAGAAAAACGGAGAGAGTTTTTCAACTTTCTCCGCTTCAGTACCCAGACCCGGTACAAACCATAGAAATCATAGGAAAACAAAAGAATTTATTCACCTTATTATCAATAACTTGCATGCTTCTTATTTTCTCCATTTTTGCCATATTTTGCCCATTTTCTGTTATTCAGTACACTTTTAGTACACTTTGAAATATCATTTTCTTTTGTACCTTTGCAATATCAGAAAACAAAAGAAAATCAACTATTTAGCGTAATCACCCGGTTATGGTACCTAAATCGGGATAAAACCTCTAAACAATGGCAAAGTTAGAAAATAAAACGAAAGAAAACCCCAAGTTAGAGCAAAATAAGCTCTCGGATGGTAGAATTAGCCTTTACTTAGAGTATTATTTAGGTAGAGAGGAAAAGCCCGTATTAGATGAAAACGGCAATCAAGTGTACTATGATAGTGGAAAGATGCAAGGCAAGCCCAAGTTTGCAGTAAAGCACAACAGGCGAAAAGAAAACCTTAGTCTGTATCTGATAGATAAGCCCCGTACCCCTGCGGAACGTCAGCAGAACAAAGAAACGTTGGAACTTGCTACAAAGATACGTGCAGAGCGTGAGCAGGAATTTAAAGAAAGTATGTTGGGCTATCGGTTAAAAAAAGATAGAACGGTCAATTTCTTAGACTATTTCCAAGCCTATATCAACAGTTATACCAAGAAAGATATTCGCATGGTACAAATTGCGCTTAGCCGTTTTAAGGACTTCTTAAAAGAGCAATACCCCATGAATGAGTTTAGTATCAAACCGGAACTTATTACCAAAGAAATGATGGAGCAGTTTGTAGCCTATTTGCAATCCCGAAGTGTGGGTGAGGGAGCTAAAAGCATTTACCAGCGTTTTAAGAAAGTTATTCGATATGCGATTGACCACGATGTAATGTTGAAAGACCCATGCAAAAGTGTTACCTGCAAAGTGGATAGCCAAATGCTTCGGAAAGATGTTCTTTCTCCCGAAGAAATACAAAAGCTGGCGGCTTGCCATTATGACAACGAGAACCCGAATGTCAGACGGGCTTTTATCTTCTGCCTATACTGCGGTCTGCGCTTCTGTGATGTAAAAGACCTGACCTATAAGAATGTGGATTATGGTAATCGGTTATTGAAGTTTGAGCAAAGCAAAACAAAGGGACATTCAGCCAGTAGCGGTGTGGTTATTCCTCTGAATGACGGTCTATTGTCTATCATTGGCGAAGCCCCGGCAGACAAAAACTGTTTGATATTCGATTTGCCTACTTACGAAAGCTGCTGTAAATCAGTAAAGCGTTGGGTAAAGAGAGCCGGGATAGACAAACATATAAGCTGGCATTGTGCCCGGCACTCGTTTGCCGTGAACATTCTGAACAATGGGGCAAATATAAAAACCGTAGCCAGCCTTTTAGGACATAGCGGATTGAAACATACAGAAAAATACACCCGTGCGGTGGATAAATTAAAAGAGGAAGCAATAAACAGTTTGCCCGAACTAAAGTTTTAACCATAAAAGACTTATCTTTGTAACTATGAACTTTGAAGCATTAGTAAAACATATCAGCACGATACAGAACACGTTGCAGGCACAAGCCGCACACGCTGTAAACCTTGCCCTTACTTCCCGTAACTGGCTTATGGGGTGCTATATCGTGGAATTTGAGCAGAACGGAGAAGACCGTGCCGCATACGGTGAACAACTGTTGAAGAAGCTGGAGCAACGACTGAAAACAAAAGGTCTGAATGAACGTAGATTCAGGGAATTTAGACGACTGTACCTTGTTTATCCACAGCTAAAAGAGTCTGTCACACAATATATTGCATCACAAATACAAATTCGGCAGTCATTGACCGCCGAATTCACTGAACCAATCCGGCGGTTGGTGACCGCCGGATCTGAAAATGGCGTTTGGAAGCTATCAACAAAATACCCACAAACCGAAACATGGATGATTCCAGCTGATAGATTATTCAACAGATTATCTTCCACCCATTTAAATACTATATCAGGAATTGAGAACCCGATAAAACGTGCTTTCTATGAAATGGAAACTATTCGTGGATGCTGGTCTGTAAAAGAGTTAGAGCGGCAAATAGCGTCTTTATATTACGAACGTAGCGGACTATCCAAAAACAAAGAAGCACTCTCCGCTTTAGTCCAACAACAAGCAACCTTATTACAGCCCAAAGATGTAATCAATACCCCTGTTACTTTGGAATTCTTAGGGTTGAATGAACGTGCATTAGTGACAGAAAACGATTTGGAGCAATCCATTCTTGACAATCTGCAACGCTTCCTGTTAGAAATGGGACATGGCTTCTGCTTTGAAGCTCGGCAAAAACGTATCTTGATTGATGAAGATTATTTCTTTACTGACCTTGTGTTCTATCACCGTATTTTGAAATGCCATGTTATTGTGGAATTAAAGATAGACAAGTTCCGCCATGAATATGCTTCACAGTTAAATATGTACCTCAACTACTTTAAAGCAGAAGTGATGCAGTCGGATGATAATCCGCCTATCGGCATTTTGCTCTGCACCGAAAAGGGAGATACATTAGTTAAATATGCCACTGCCGGATTAGACCCGAATATCTTTGTACAGAAGTACATGATAGAACTTCCAACCGAGGAAGAAATAAAAGAGTTCATTTCTTCCTCAAACTATTAAGGATAAATCAAGACTGAAAAAGATTGCTAAAAACGATACTGGCGAAAAAGGTAATACTATTTCTTTTTTCGCCAGTATCGTTTCTAGCTGTCAATAAAAATTGGTTTAGTTCGTTTTGGCTATATAGACAAAGGGATAAACTAAACGTAGTTTAGCACCACCTATTTCTTTTGCCTATATCACATATCCACATCGTGGTTCTCTTTTCATCCCACCTTGCTAAAAATAGTCAAATTCCTTTTTAAACTATGAATGCAACAATATTATCCCTTTCTGTTTTATTATTTTTGTAGAAAGAGCAAAAACATTGATAATGGATAATATAATAAGAAAAATAAAAGAATACTATCCTGTCTCGGATAATTCATTGAACCTATTAAAGTGTTGTTTCAAACGACAAACCTTCCCCGCTAAAACTATCATTATACAAGCTGGACACTTTGACAATCAAGTCTATTTCATAGAAAAAGGAATAACACGTTCATATATCCTGCATAATGGAAAAGAAATAACAACATGGTTTTCTATGGAAGGCGATGCGACTTGTGGTTCATGGGATTTATATCGACACAAAGCAGGATTTGAATATGTAGAAACCTTAGAAGAAACTTTAACCTACTCCATTTCTATAGACAAGTTGAATGATTTATATAAATCCCGTATTGACATTGCCAATTGGATGAGAGTGTTACAGCAAGAAAATTTTCTACTTTTACAGGACATTCATATTTCCCGGCTGAACTTGTCTGCCCAAGAACGTTATGAAAAGTTGATAAAAGAATATCCCAGCATTTTCCACCGAGTGACTTTAGGACATATTGCCTCTTTTTTAGGAATAACACAACCTTCTCTTAGCAGAATCCGGTCAAGCCGATGATTTTTTAACATAGGACAAAAATAAAGAATTTCATTTTCCATACCTTTGTAAATCAATATAACGATACTAACATTCACTATATGAATAAAATAGTACAACCACAATGGCTTGAATGGGCAAAAGAACTACAATTCATTGCCCAAGGGGGATTGACATACTCCAAAGATGTATTTGATATAGAACGCTTTGAACGCATTAGAGAAATTGCAGCAGAAATGCTTAGTCTGCAAAGTGAAATACCCATAGAAAAAGTAAAGAATCTGTTTTGCAATGAAACTGGATTTCAAACTCCTAAATTAGATACACGAGCTGCTATATTCAAAGATGATAAAATACTGCTTGTGAAAGAGAAAAATGGAACTTGGTCTTTGCCCGGTGGTTGGGTCGATATAAATCAGAGTATCAAGACTAATACAGAAAAAGAAGTAAAAGAAGAAGCAGGATTAAATGTAAAAGCTATCCGGATAATAGCTATACAAGATAGAAATTTGCATAATATTCCCCCCTATGCCTACAATGTTTGTAAAATTTTTGTTCTTTGTGAGATTGAAAGCGGATATTTCCGACCCAATATTGAAACGGATGAGAGTGCCTATTTCGGATTGGAAGAATTACCTATTCTTGCAAAAGAGAAAAATAACGAAGAACAAATTAAAATGTGCTTTTCAGCTTACTACGATAGAAACTGGCAAGTATTATTTGACTAATAAATCAAACACATGAAATATAAACATATCGTATTCGACATAGACGGTACATTGATAGATACGGAATATGCAGTCATCAACTCTTTAATAAAAACAATTACAGAAATAACAGGACGCGCACCTCAATATGAAAGTCTGAAATTTGCTTTAGGCATTACCGGAAGAAATGCGTTGGAATTACTCAAAGTACTCGACATAGAAGATGCATTGAAACGATGGGATAGGAATATGAAATTGCTCCAGCACACTATTCAACCTTTTCAAGGTATCAAAGAATGCTTGCAATCCCTTTTATCAAGAGGCTATATTTTAGGCATTGTAACCTCCAAAACATATCAAGAATATTATTCTGATTTTGAGCCATTAGGGTTAGCGGACTATTTTTCCACAATTGTATGTGCCGATGATACTGATGAACATAAGCCCCAAGCAGCACCCTTAGTAGCATATTTGGCTAAAGCCCATGTAAGCCCCGAAAACGCTCTCTATATTGGTGATAGTATTTATGATATTCAATGTGCTAACAATGCCGGTGTTGATTCCGGATTGGTTTTATGGAGCAATAATGTATCTAATCCTATACGTGCCGACTATTATTTTAAGACACCCAATGATATAAGTAAAATTCTATAAAAGACGAACTAACTAATTATGAAATTAAAAATATTAATAGATGAAAGCATTATTACAACAGAGTTTTTTTCGATTACTATCGGAATACTCACAGCGCAAAGTTTCCGCATCTGAACTAACAAAAGCTGTTGAAGAATTAGCTATCCATGTAGCCAATTTCAGTATTAACGAGCAAGATTATAGTGTATTACTCCGCTATTTTTCTTTTGGTTTATATCGTCTTAAGTCATACCGTGTACGGTTTGAGCAAGAAAAAAATGCCCTATTTGCATCTAATTGATGAAGCGATAGGACTTTTAAACACAGAAATACGCCTTATTGAATGGCGCATCAAATACCCGGAACAACTCAAACAGCGGATTGAAAAACAAAGCCTTTCCCCTCTCTATCTCGCTGACAAAACAGCCCTTATCAACATCATGGAAATGGTAAGCGGTCTGTTCCTCTCCAAAGACATTGTTTATCAGAACGGCAAACCTGCCTATTTGGTAGATTTATCCAAAGGTTTTGAATGGTTGTTTAACATCAAGATAAGCGACTGTCACCAAAAGCATGAGGACGTGATAAAACGAAAGCCGGGCAAACTCACAGAATTTCTTAATGGACTGGCAGACCTTATCCGAAAGGAACATGACAAAAAAGGATATAGATAATCAGTGCTTTATGATTTATTTATAATGGATTCCATGTGCGCCCCCGTAATTTTTTTGCATTCTTTTTCTGAATTTTGCTTCATCAATTCACAAAAGGTATAATCTGAAATATGAAGCAATTATGTATATAGAAAATGATGAATTTGGCGAATGGATGCAGAAGTTGTATGCCAAACTGGAAGAACTCTGCAAAGATGTACGGGTGTTGCGTAACGCCGATAAGGTGCTGCCCGAAGATGATAACCTGTTGGATAATCAAGATTTGTGTCTGTTGTTCAAAGTAAGTATCAAAACCCTTCAACGTTACCGGGCTATCGGTGTGCTGCCGTACTTCACAATCAGCGGAAAAGTGTATTACAAGGCTTCCGATGTCCGAGAGTTTATTAAAGAAAGGTTCAGCATTACCACGCTACGCCAGTTCGAGAAAGAACACTGCACGAAGAAAAAGAAATGAATTAAAACAGCCGAAACGGTGAATGTGCTTCATCCGTTCCGGCTTTCTCTGTTTATGGCTTACCCAACTTATCGGCTTCTTTCTTTAGTTGCTCGGCTTGTTCGTTCAACAGCCTTGCACGTTCCAGTGCTTCCGCCTGCTTTTGGATGCGGTATTCAAAATCTATCACTGAATCGGTCAGACTTCGGATAAAACCGTTATCCCGTTGCCACTTGAACTTGTTTTCCAGCATATCAAAAGTTTCCCCGTCTACCTGTCCTTGCATCAGCAAATAGCGGTATTTCATATCGTTGTCCTGCAACTGCTGCATACGTTCAGCCAAACGGACATTCAAGAATATGGAAGCGAAACAGATAACCAGCACTGCCGAAAAAAGAAACAATCCCGGACGAATCCAAGAAGCGACCTTGTTGTAAATCCGTTGATAGAGCGATAAGGGCATAGCTTCCTCTTTATCCGTCTTGCAAGAACCCAAAGCATCAATCATTACCTTGAAACAACGATAAGTTTCCAATGCTATTTTCTTGGTGTCCTCGATATGTTTCTGCTGACCTTGCATCCCGTTTCTTATGTCGTCAAGTTGGCTTCGAATAGCCTGCAAATCTTTTTCGAGAATAGCTGGGTTGCTGTGCAATTCCGACAATGCCTGTTCGATTGCGTTCAGTCTTTCGAGAGTTTCCTCCCGACTGGCTGGCGTTACCTGTGCTTCCTGCTTCTCTTTCAGTTCTGTAACCATTGAGAGAAGCCCCTCTAAAATCAAATTTTCCTCCATACTCTTATAACTTTAGTTGTTTTTTCTTTTTTTTCTTCTTCTTTCTCAAAAAGGAATCATCGGGCATTTCATCAGCCGGGGCTGACAAACCGGAAAACAGACTGCCTAAACCTGCAATAAAAGAATTATCCGCTTTGTCGGATACTGATACCGATTTCTGAATAGGTGCGGTAATCGTCTGCTTATTGCTTCCGACTGTCGTCTGCCCTACATTCCCAAAACATTTATCCAGTTTGGAAAAACTGAAATTACGGTCTATTTCCGAACCCTTGAACGTGTATTCGCCTTTGGAAAAGGAAACGCCCTGTATCTCGCCCGTCTGCCCCTTATACTTGAACAGGATAGTAATACCCTTTTCCGCTAACCGTTCCTGTAACTGCTGCCAGTTCTTGGACTTTCCGATTTCATTCTTTACAGCGTTGTAAATCTCATATTTCGATTTGTCCGGCTCTTTCAAGCGGTGCTGCTTTACTTGTTCTTTTCCACCAGCGAAATAAAGCCCGTGTTTGGCTTTCAGCTTCTTGCATACTTGTTCGTTACGGTACATATCGTTCCTGTCCGAAATAGTCTTGCCGCTGTTGTCTATACGGTTGAACACGATATGCACGTGCGGATGCTCCCGGTCTTGATGGCGCACGATGATATACTGCGTATCGGTAATTTTCATTTCACGCATATATTCCTGCGCAAGCTGTATCATCTTCTCGTCTGTCAATTTGGGTGCATCCACTGCCGAATAGCTTAACGCAATATGTCCGACTGGCTTTTTCAAGTCGGGATTCATCCCGGTCTGCATACAGAAGCTGCGGATTATATCTCCCTGACTTTCTGTCAGTACCCCGTCCGCATGGAGCAAAGCCGCCTGTTCCTTGCCCAACACATAGTTTACGCAGCCCTTAAACCCGCTTCCCTTTTTTATTTTTCCAATCATCTGACAAATGGTTTATGATTTCAATAATCCGGTTTTTGAGCTTCACCAGTTCCACCGCCACCAGTGCGAAACCTCCAGCATTCGCCCGGTGCGCCAACTGGTTGATGTTGTTGGCTTCCCCTGCCAGTTTGCGGATGGTGTCCGCATCCTGCCTGTTCAGCCGGGGTATGACCTCTGCCGAAACAACTGCCTGCCGGACATACTCACTGACACGCAACCCGGCTTCTCCGGCTCTCTTTCTGATGGCGTAATACTGCAACTCGGTCAGTTTCGTACTGACAACCCGTTGCTGCTTCTCTATCCGTTTCTTTGCCGGACGTCCCCCCGGCTTATCCTTTATATTCGTCATAGGTTTTTACATTTAAATGGTATCTTAAAAATTGCGACCAACGGGAGAAATTTTCTTTGCGGTGAGCAAAGCAAGGTAGTTTCGGTTTACCGAAACATAACCTTGCTCTCCAAATTAAACCGCCTGCCGTTGGTAATCCTGCCAGACTAAATCCCCCTGCCCCTTTTCTGTCTTGGGGCGGCACGTTGTCCGGTTTCCTGCTTTATATCCTGTACTTGGCTGGTGCTGTTCTTCTGTTCCTGCTTCTTGCCGCACAGGTAATCGTTCAAGTCTGAATAGCCCCTATAATTGTCCGAGAAGTCACGCACATGGTAGGAGTATTCCAATGCAATAGCCTGTGTCGCCTTATACCCCGTCTCGTCATTGTCAAGCATACAGTGGATGCGTTCATATGGGTACAGCACGTCAATGGCTTTCGGCACGTTGACAGTAGAGTTGAGTATGACATAATCCTGTCTGTCAAGGTCGGGCATGGTCGGACAGTTCTTCATCCGGAGCGTGAGGAAAGAAAGATAATCCATAAAACCCTCGAATACCAAACATTTCTCTCTCGGCTCTCCCTGCTGCCGTATATGGGTGATGTCTTTCGGGGCGATGCAGCCTTTGAAAAAGGAATTGCGAACCTCGTAACCTCCTGCCATATTCGGGAAACCGATAGCAAAGAACGGTCTGCCGTTATTTGTAAAATGGAGTTCCTTACATTCTCTTTTTGCCAGTTCGATATTGATACCCCGCCCCTGCAAGTAACGGAGCAATGCCGGATGGGTCAAGTCACGGACTTCCAAATGTTGGAAACTCGGTTCTGTCCTCCGCTGGGGAAAAGAAAAACTGACCGGGCGGACGTGCAGTGTCTGTTCCGCTATCCGGTTTAAAAGGTATGGTAGGCTGTCGGAGCAATAGAGTTCCTTTGCCAGTGCGATGATGTTACCGCCCTTGCCTGCGCCAAAGTCATACCAAAGGTTGCGGTCAGTGTTCACCTTAAAGGACGCTTCGCATTCTTCCCTTAACGGTGATTTATACCACAAGCCATTACCCTGCTGCTTGACAGGTGAATAACCTAAACTGTGCAGATAGTCTGCGATGGGTATTTGTTTCACATCTTCGATATTCATAACATTTTCTTTTTTGGGGACTAAAAAACAGTTGAAAAGTGTACCAGTCCTGTTTAGTCCGTCATATATATACCCGTACCATACTAAACCTGCCTGTTCCGATACAGGGAAATAGTAAGTCCGTTCCTCTTGTATATACACCCGGACTAAACCAAACTGACTTTTAATAATGGAAATCGGGATTATAGCGGTAGCCCTTGCCCTCTTTCACAATCATGCGCTTGTTCACAAGAAACTTGTTAAGTGACACAAGAACATTGCGTCCACGCTCGTAGCCGATACTCGCATAACCCTGTTTCAATGTCGCTATGACATTAGAATAGCCTTGTACCACCTGCTTGCCGAAACCGTTCTCCAACGCTTCCCGGTGTTGCTGTTCAGTCAGTTCCGTAAGCGGAAAATTCCTGTCCTGCTTAGGTTGTTGGAATACATAATCATCCACGATTTCGGGTAAAGCGTTGTCATTGATACGGAATGCGAACGGGTCAAATTCCCGGTCACGTATGTGCATCGCCTTTACCTCGCTTATGTTGCCGTCCTGCTGGCTTTTCGTGATTTGCAGGACGGTTTCAGCCTTGTTGTTCAGTTCCGTACCGATATGCCCCCTTGTGTTGTCATCCCCCTTGTTCAAATGCAGTACGGTATGGATATGCAGGTTATATCCGCTTGACCAGCGCATCAAGAGGTTGATTAGGTCAGTCGATTCGCTGGGGCTGTTGATGTCATACATCAAGTCACGGATTCCGTCAATGATGAGCAACCCCACATCGGGCATATTTTCAAGCATATAACCGATAATCTGTTTCCGCTTGTCGGGTGTCTGCTCCCTTAGCACGATGAAAACAAAATCGTCCCTGTCCTTGTCGGTAGGCAGTCCGGCAAGCCGCAAAATACGCTCCATGACCTTGTGGCAATGGTATTTGCTCTGCTCGGTATCTACATAGAGGATTTTCCGTTTGTTCGGTGGCAGGTATGCCGAATACTTCAGTACCTCGTCATTCTTCAACGCTGCCGCAACGATAGCGGAAATGTTGAATGTCTTTTTGCTCTTGGCTTTACCCGTGGATGCGCTGAAATTACCCAGCGTGCCAATGGTAGAGCCGTTCACCCAAAGTATTTCGGGCGGTACTTCGTAAGTGTCCGTCACCTTTAGATGAATGGTTTTCCAAAGGGCTGCGAAATCCTCTTTCTGCATGGTGATGTCCTGCCCGGCTTCTGTCGCTTTTCTATTTTCCATAGCCGTTATTTCTTTAGAGGACGGTTAAGGATATACTTCTGCGCTTCCTGCTCTATCTGCGCCTGCGTCTTGACCGGATTCTGACGCAACCATGCTTCCAACTCCGCTTTCTCAAAATAAAGCATTTTGCCCTGCGGCTTGTAATGGGGTATCAAGTTACCCGAAGTCAGCTTGTACAGGTAACTTTTAGAAAGGTTCAAGAACTTGCTCGCTTCATCGAAGCTAAGCACGTTCTTTGAAAGGAACAACATCTTTTCGAGTTCGGAAACTCTTAACTCTAAATTTTTTTCCATATTGTTTAGGAATTTAGGTGAAACAATATGAAGGTGCGCACCCTCGTTTTTTTGTTAACGAGGGCAAAGTTAAGAGCTTGAAAATGAAGTCTAATTGACCTTTGTTTGAGCGTTCAATCTATGCTCAACCTTTTTGCAGTTGTTTGATGTATTTGTCTATGATTTCATATCCTTTCGGATAGATGTTTTTCGCTTGGTCTGTCGCACTCGACAGGTCAGTACGTGTAAGCGGTTCACCTTTTATCTTCTTCAATATCAGCTTATTGTTTGCTATGACAGACTGCCATTCATAAACGATGTAATTATAACAGCTAAGTTGCATCATAAGATAGGCTAACAGACGGGTATTATTAACTTTCAATACCCCATTCAGTTTGCAGTTGAAAAAATCGGTAAGTATTTTGGCACTGACGGTAGTAGTAAACATATTCGCTTCATTCACACAGTCGGTCAGAAGTTTGATTTCATTAGCTTTCAACGTGGACTTGAAAGGATTGCTTTTGCCCACAATCTTGGTTGGATTAGTATCTGCACTTTCCTCTTTCTCTTTTGGCAAGGCTTGCTCTTGGATGGCAACCGCATCTGTATGGTAATTGCTTTCCTGTTCTTGCAGATAGCGCAAATATTTGGAAAGCACGACAAGATTAACGATAATGGACAAATAAGGAAGCCACCCATCATAACAGGACGGTTCATGCAAATATGCATCCATATCAAAATCAGAGCAGCGGAAACCGATATACTTTTTTCTTTCATCAGAATTCAAGTCCTCAAAATAACCACTTTCCCACAAAAAATCGGGAATATCCATATCCAATACAATGTTACGCACGACACGGTATTTTTGTTGGATGGCTACAATATTTTCAGTCACACGGAAAATTTCTTGCCGCAAATAATCCTTTAGCTGGGCTTGCGTCAAATATTCACGTTTTAAAAATAGTGCATCTACTTTAGTTTTATAGTCATGCGCTATACAACTATCTAATATCTTCTGTATTTCTCTGAAATTGGTTTCTATATGATTTTCCATAATCGTGTGCCTTTAAACGTTCTTACTACAAATATAAGGTAAGAATCTCACTTTTCCCGAAAACATCGGCAATAATAAGGAAGAAAAGATAAGGTAATAGTTAAGAAATCATAAAGACGCAGGGAGAAAAACTATAAAAGTACACCTTTTCTTTGTATTCGTCATTCAGTACACATTTAGTACGCCCTATGAAAGTAGAAAACCCTGATAATCAAGCGATTATCAGGGTTTATTCGTACCCAGACCCGGGGTCGAACCGGGATGGAAGTGAATCCACTGGTGTTTGAGACCAGCGCGTCTACCGATTCCGCCATCTGGGCATGTTTGATTTCTCAAATGCGGTGCAAAGATACAGCTTTTTTCTAAACCTGCAATACTTTTCCTAAAAAAAGTCGAAAAAAACGATAAAACCAGCTTGAATCATTCCTTATTTGTAAAATATGCAGTACATTAGCAGAAACTTTTAAAATCAATAGCATGGTAACCAATAAGGATAATTTCTGTGTAATTATGGGTGGAGGAATAGGCAGCCGTTTCTGGCCATTCAGCCGCAAAACACTTCCAAAACAGTTTCTGGATTTCTTTGGTACGGGACGTTCCTTGCTACAGCAAACCTTCGACCGTTTCAAGCAAGTAATTCCCATGGAAAATATACTTATCGTAACAAATGACTTGTATGCCGACCTTGTAAAGGAACAACTTCCCGAACTTAAGCCCGAACAGATTCTACTGGAACCGACGCGCAGGAATACAGCCCCCTGCATCGCATGGGCTTCCTATCATATCCACGCCTTGAATCCGAACGCCAATATAGTGGTAGCTCCTTCGGACCACTTAATTCTGAAGGAAGGTGAATTTCTGGCAGCTATCGAAAAAGGGCTGGATTTCGTTTCCGTATCGGACAACCTGCTGACACTCGGCATCAAGCCCAACCGTCCGGAAACCGGATATGGCTACATACAGATAGCCGAAGCCGCCGGTGATAACTTCTACAAGGTAAAAACCTTC
Organism: Bacteroides muris (ex Afrizal et al. 2022); assembly: GCF_004793475.1. Classification (GTDB taxonomy): domain Bacteria; phylum Bacteroidota; class Bacteroidia; order Bacteroidales; family Bacteroidaceae; genus Bacteroides; species Bacteroides muris. Next base: position 16,120 of record NZ_SRYZ01000057.1, read on the forward strand.
ACCGAAAAGCCCGAGTTGGAACTGGCAAAAGTATTCGTGGAAAGCGGAGAATTTTATTGGAACTCCGGCCTGTTCATGTGGAACGTAAATACCATCATTAAAGCAAACGAAGCCCTGCTGCCCGAGCTGGCCTCCAAACTGGCCCCTGGCAAAGATGTGTACGGAACAGCCCGGGAGAAACAATTCATTGATGAGAACTTCCCTGCTTGCCCTAATGTCTCCATAGACTTCGGCATCATGGAAAAGGCTGACAATGTATATGTATCATTAGGTGATTTCGGTTGGTCTGATTTAGGAACCTGGGGGTCTTTGTATGATTTGTCTCCTAAAGATGAAGCAGGCAATGTAGCCCTAAAATGCAAATCACTCATCTATAACAGTAAAGACAATATCGTGGTGCTGCCCGACAACAAACTTGCTGTTATCGACGGTTTGGAAGGTTATCTCATAGCTGAGTCGGACAATGTATTACTGATTTGCAAGAAGGATGAAGAACATACCATCCGCAAATATGTGAATGACGCCCAGATAAAATTGGGAGAAAAATACATTTAAATTAAGAATTAAAGGATAGGTGCCGAAGATAAAAAATAGCGGGAGTTGGATGAGTCCCAACTCCCGCTTCCGTTTATTTAGGGGAGGAAAATAAACCGGTTAAAGCGCTGCACGGATGGCTTCCGCCACAGCTTTGAATTCTTCGTCCGTCAGTTTCAGTTTGGGATTGGAGAAAAGCATATCTTTTTCGTTCTGCATAGGAATCAGATGTATGTGCGCATGAGGCACTTCCAGCCCCAATACCGCTTCTCCTACCTTTCTACACGGGAAGGCCTTGCCAATGGCAAGCGCCACTCTCTTGGCGAAAACATGCATCGCCGCCAAATCCTCATCATTCAAATCGAAGATATAATCTACTTCCTGCTTGGGAATGACCAATGTATGACCTTTTACCAACGGATTGATGTCAAGGAACGCAAAGAATCTGTCATCCTCCGCCACCTTGTAGCAAGGTATTTCACCTGCGATAATTCTACTGAATATTGTTGCCATAGCTATAAATTATAAAATAAGGCAAGCCCGTATGCGGACCTGCCTTCCTTTAAAATGATATGTTCACTACTTCCAGGTTAATCATGCCCTGCGGAACTTTGATTTCTGCGATGTCACCTACTTTCTTGCCAAGCAGACCTTGTGCAATCGGAGTATTCACGGAAATCTTTCCTTCCTTCAGATTGGCTTCACTTTCGGAAACGATGGTATAAACCATCTTCATGCCATTCTTCACGTTCTTAAGCTCTACTTTATTAAGAATCTGTACAGAATCGGTTTTCAACTTCGACTCATCAATAATCTTGGCGTCGGCAATGGTCAGCTTCAAATTGTTAATTTTCATCTCAAGCATACCTTGAGCTTCCTTGGCAGCGTCATACTCTGCATTTTCCGACAAATCACCTTTGTCACGCGCTTCGGCAATGGCAGCCGATATTTTGGGACGTTCCACCGTCTCCAGGTGTTTCAATTCGGCCATTAATTTCTTGTAGCCGTCTTCTGACATATAAGCCATACTTTTTCCTCCTTAAATGTTATATTAGTTTTTAATGGTACTATAAACAAAAAAGAATTCCAACATGGTCAGCATGCTGGAACCCTCTTTCCGATTTTCCTTTGCAAAGATAGCCTTTTAAGCAATGCGTGTCAAGCATAAAAGGCTGCTTTGTAACATATTTAAACGAAAACTTCTTATTTATAACATGTTACAGCAATGCTTTCACTGCCGCCTCCAAGTCTTTAATACTCTCTCCACGGGCACTCAACTCATTGTTCTTGTTGACCAGGAACACAGAAGGCACATTCTTCACATTATAAGAAGCCGCTATAGACGAATAAATTCCATTGCCGTCGCGCACACAAATCCAAGGTAGATTGTCGGCAGTTGTTTTCCAATAGTGCTCGTCTGCATCCAGAGAAACCTGATAAATTTCCAATCCCTGGGCAGCATACTTGTCGTACAAGTCACGCAACATATAATTATGTGTAGCAGAAACGGCACTCTGATAAACAGTGAAGTCCACAATAACAGCCTTGCCCTTCAATTCGCTCAACTTACGTGTATTGCCCTTCATGTCACGTAGGTTAATGTCGATGATGCCGGTTTCGGAAATTGCCTCTTCAGGGATTTCCACCACCTTCTGTTGCGGAGTACGGGTATTCTTCATTCCCTTTATTACAATGTTGTAGAGGTTCTTGGAACGGTCTGCATCCGGATAATAATTGTTCAAGCTGGTTGCCACGGCTGCAAAACACTTAACGTCTTCCTTATTGTTCAGAGGGTCGAAAATCAAATAACTATTCAACTTCTGAAACAAGGCGAAATAGGCGGTAGCCGTATTGGGAGCAGCAAAAATATAGCTGATTTTCACTTCATCCTTATAATTCTTCAATAAAGAAGCGAGGCTATCCTCAAAAACATCAGCGCCTATCTTATGTGCCTGCACCGACTGCAGCAATGCATTCACATTATCCTGAAGCTTCATCTGCTTCAAGGTCAAGTCCTTTATCTTCGAGCTGTTCGGAGAACCTTCGACCGTATAGGCAGTGGCAAAATCGGTATAAGGTGCCCTTACCAAAACCGTTTCCGTCGAATCTACCGAGAAATTAATAACCTTGTCATCTACCCGCAAACGGTAGAATTCCGGAGACACCGGACGTACCTGCTTGAAGTGGAAAGAACCATCCCCTTTCAGTTTTACAGAATCCAAAGGGACAATACCTTCCAATGCCGAGGCTTCCAAATAAAGCATCTTGCCGTCGGCACCAGACACTTCACCCTCTACTTTGAATTTAGGTTCGGAATTACATGCACCCAATGCTATTGCAGTAAGTGCCATAAAAAAGATTTTCTTCATATCGTATCTTCAGTTTTGTTTTGCAAACGTGCCTGCAAATATACTTCTTTTCAAGTTCAGTCAAAGCATTTTCCCACGTTCTTACATATAGAAAACAGCAAAAAACAACTAAATACAAACTTTTTATCTCATTCCCACCATTTTACATGAATAAATTATGTATCTTTGCACGAATTTTGAAAGAAAATTAGATATAAAACATTTTTTATGATTAACCCAATTGTTAAGACGATCGAGCTTCCTGATGGCAGAACCATCACGCTCGAAACGGGAAAGCTGGCAAAACAGGCAGACGGTTCTGTAATGCTTCGTATGGGCAACACCATGCTTTTAGCTACTGTTTGTGCCGCCAAGGACGCAGTTCCCGGAACAGATTTCATGCCATTACAAGTAGAGTACAAAGAAAAATTCTCCGCATTCGGACGTTTCCCCGGCGGTTTCACAAAACGTGAAGGACGCGCTTCTGACTACGAAATCCTCACTTGCCGCCTCGTTGACCGTGCTCTCCGCCCCTTATTCCCTGATAATTTCCATGCAGAGGTATACGTAAACATCATTCTTTTCTCGGCAGACGGCGTAGATATGCCCGATGCTCTGGCCGGACTCGCTGCTTCTGCCGCACTTGCAGTTTCAGATATCCCCTTCAACGGACCTATTTCCGAAGTACGCGTAGCACGCATCAACGGACAATTTGTCATCAACCCTACCTTTGAGCAACTGGAGCAAGCCGATATGGACTTGATGGTGGGCGCCACTTATGAAAACATCATGATGGTGGAAGGCGAAATGGACGAAGTTTCCGAGCAGGACTTGCTGGAAGCTATGAAGGCCGCACACGAAGCCATTAAGATTCAGTGTAAGGCACAGATGGAACTGGCAGAGGAAGTAGGCTCTACCGTGAAACGCGAATATTGCCACGAAGTGAATGACGAAGAACTTCGTAAAGCCGTTCACGACGCTTGCTACGACAAGGCTTATGCCATCGCCGCTTCCGGAAACAAGAACAAGCACGAACGCATGGATGCTTTCGATGCCATCCGCGAAGAATTCAAGGCACAGTTCTCCGAAGAAGAATTGGAAGAAAAGGCAGCCCTCATCGACCGTTACTATCATGATGTGGAAAAAGAGGCGATGCGCCGTTCCATTCTGGACGAAGGCAAACGCCTTGACGGACGTAAGACCACCGAAATCCGTCCTATCTGGTGTGAGACCAGCTACCTGCCCGGCCCTCACGGCTCCGCTATTTTCACACGTGGCGAGACACAGTCTTTGTCTACAGTGACTTTAGGTACCAAGTTGGACGAGAAGATTATCGACGACGTATTGGAACACGGAAAAGAACGTTTCCTTCTGCACTATAACTTCCCTCCGTTCTCTACAGGCGAAGCTAAGGCACAACGCGGTGTAGGCCGCCGTGAAATCGGTCATGGCCACTTAGCATGGCGTGCCTTGAAGGGGCAGATTCCCGCAGACTATCCGTACGTAGTACGCGTAGTATCCGACATCCTCGAATCAAACGGTTCTTCTTCCATGGCTACCGTATGTGCCGGAACTCTGGCATTGATGGATGCAGGTGTGAAAATCAAGAAACCGGTATCAGGTATCGCCATGGGATTGATTAAGAATGCAGGCGAAGACAAATATGCCGTATTGTCCGACATCCTCGGTGATGAGGACCACTTGGGCGACATGGACTTCAAAGTGACCGGAACAAAAGACGGTATCACCGCCACTCAGATGGACATCAAAGTAGACGGTCTTTCATACGAAATCCTCGAAAAGGCATTGCTGCAGGCTAAGGAAGGCCGCGAATACATTCTGGGTAAAATCACCGAATGCATCGCAGAACCTCGCGAAGACCTGAAACCTCACGCTCCGCGTATCGAGACAATGACCATCCCCAAAGAATTCATTGGTGCTGTTATCGGCCCTGGTGGAAAGATTATCCAAGGTATGCAGGAAGAAACCGGTGCCACCATCACAATTGAAGAAGTGGACAACATCGGTAGAATCGAAATCGCCGGTACCAACAAGAAGAGCATCGATGATGCTATGCGTATCATCAAAGGCATTGTGGCTGTACCTGAAGTAGGCGAAGTCTACAAAGGCAAGGTACGCTCCATTATGCCTTACGGCGCATTCGTTGAATTCCTTCCGGGTAAGGACGGTTTGCTCCACATCTCTGAAATCGACTGGAAACGTCTGGAAACTGTAGAAGAAGCCGGAATCAAGGAAGGAGACGAGATAGACGTAAAACTTCTCGACATCGACCCGAAGACTGGAAAGTTCAAGCTGTCACGCAAAGTATTGCTTCCAAGACCGGAAAGACAAGAAAGACCGGAAAAGAAATAAGAAATCTCTTATTCTTTAAGCATATAAAGCCTGGTGGAACTCCATCAGGCTTTCTTTTTGTCAATACGGCCAGAAATGGTTCCGAAAAAACAAGGCACAATACTTGCGTATTCCAAAAAGATCATGTTTTTTGTTCTGAAAAGCCCTATATTCCATAAAAAGCCTCAATTAAGGTCCGGTTTAAGAAGCCTACAAACTATGAATCTTTTCACACGCTTTTTCCAGGAAAACCAAGAAAAGTTTTTGGCCTTTGCTTATAAGCAGAAGCGCATCATGCCGATGCTCCGCTGGACGGCCCGCATAGCCACCGTCACCATTATCGGTTATTTCATCACCTCCGATTTTCGATATAACAAGGAGATACAATTGCAAACAATCACCGTACCTGCCGGACAACGGGCACAGATTATCCTTGCCGATGGAATGCGCGTATGACTGAACTCCAAGTCTACCATGAAATATACCACCAACTTCGGACGCAACGAACGGAATGTGGAACTAGACGGAGAGACCTACTTTGAAGTAGCCAAAAACAAGAAAACGGTCCTTCTTATGAATATCTACGTTGGAAAGAGAGACTATACTGTTTTAAAAACACTCCATTCAGAGGCATCCTCAGTAGACTGAAAAATACCATAACGTAAAAATAACCGCTGCCAGTCTCCTACTGCTGAACTACAGTAGCTTTACCGACAAGTTCAGAGAGCAGGATGGTATAGAACATATACTGCGGACTATCTCGAAAGACCATCCTTTCAAGTTCCGCATCAACGAAGAAAAGGATTCAATTGTTATATATGAGTAAGAAAAAAGATCGGAAAGTACCCCCATACTTTCCGATCCGAAACAGTCAAAAATCGACCTTAATCAATTTATTAACTTAACACAGTGACAAAGATATGAGAAAAATTTTGTTGATGAGGCCTTTTTATCTAAAAAAATTAGATTTTAAGCAATTATTGCAAACCCATGAAAATCACATTATTCCTTCTCTTGCTTATTATATTTCAGGTATACAGCGGGAACTGCTACTCTCAGAATGCCAAAGTCAGCATTCAAAATGCCCAGCTGAGGGTAGAACAAGTTCTCAAGCAAATTGAGTTGCAAACAGAATTCCTATTTGTATATAACAAACAGAACGTCAATGTACGGCAAGCTGGGGTGCAAAAAGCAATGCAATAAACTATAACAACACAAGCGATTTTCAGCAATGGAATCACTTCTTTCAATTCGCTGACCATAAAGATTGAGGGCACTTACTCCACCGTTACTGCCGTACCGCAGGCTGTAACCATCAGCATGCTGCCACTACTTCCTACCGTTTCATAATCCAGGTCTACACCAATCACGGCATTGGCACCCATAGCACGGGCATTTTCCTGCATCTCGCGCAAAGCAGTCTCCTTAGCTTCGCGCAGCACTTCTTCATAAGAGCCGCTTCGCCCACCCACCACGTCGCGGATGCTGGCAAAGAAATCGCGGAATACATTGGCACCGATAATCGTTTCACCGGAAACGATACCATAATAGCGGGTGATACGTCCACCCTCAATGGTCGGGGTTGTTGTTACTAACATAATCTTATTCTTTTTAAGTTATTTACTACTATCAGACGCACGAAGCAGGCAAAAAGTTGCAGAAACAGCCTAAAACATTTGCCGGACACGATTGACACCGGCAACCAGGATATCTATTTCCTCTTTAGTATTGTAAAGTCCGAAAGAAACACGCACCGTTCCTTCAATGCCAAGACGCTGCATCAACGGTTGGGCACAATGATGTCCCGTACGCACAGCGATGCCAAGCCGGTCAAGTAACGTCCCCATATCGAAATGATGAATATCCCCTACCAGAAACGATATGACACTACCCTTGTCTTCTGCCTCACCAAAGATACGCATACCGGGAATCTCTTTCAGCCGTCGCATGGCATACTGGATCAATTCGTGTTCATAGGCGGCAATCTTGTCCATCCCAACCAGCGAAACGTAGTCCAAAGCTTTGGCAAGTCCGGTAGTACCGATATAATCCGGCGTACCAGCTTCAAACTTGAACGGCAACTCATTGAAGGTGGTCTTTTCAAAAGAGACATGCTGAATCATCTCTCCACCACCCTGATAGGGAGGTATCCTGTCCAGCCACTCCTCCTTACCATAAAGCACGCCTACTCCCGTAGGACCGTACACCTTGTGAGCTGAGAAAACGAAGAAATCGGCATCCAAGTCCTGCACATCCACCGACATGTGGGGGATGGACTGGGCACCGTCCACAAGCACTGGAACACCTTGCTCATGGGCAAAAACAATCATCTCTTTGACGGGATTGACCGTACCTAGTACATTGGAGACATGCGCTACACTGACAATCTTGGTACGCTCGGAGAACAACTGCCTGTATTCATCCAACAAGAGTTCGCCCTTGTCATTCATCGGAATCACCTTGATGGCAATTCCACGCTTAGCAGCAAGCAGCTGCCAGGGAACAATGTTACTATGGTGTTCCATCACAGAAAGAATCACCTCATCACCCTCCTGCATAAATTCCTCACCAAAGCTGGAGACAAGCAGGTTGATACTTTCCGTCGTACCACGGGTGAAGACAATCTCATTTGAGCTGCGGGCATTGATAAAACGTTTCACCGTTTCGCGTGATGCCTCATGCAACTCCGTAGCCTGCTGCGAGAGGAAATGCACCCCGCGATGTACATTGGCATTCACCGAATAATACTCGTCCGTAATGGCATCTACTACCTGGCGGGGTTTCTGCGTAGTTGCACCATTATCAAAGTAGACCAACGGCTTGCCGTATATTTCACGAGAGAGGATGGGGAAATCGGCTCGAAGCCTCTCTCCCAACGCCTCCCCCGTAGGGAGGGGAGAAGAGTTGCTCTTATTTATATCTTTGTTCATAATGAATCGAAATTACTACTGGTGCGATAAAAATCGCGTTCGTTTAGAAATCATCAAATAAAGAGAGT
>NZ_SRYZ01000058.1 GCF_004793475.1 Bacteroides muris (ex Afrizal et al. 2022)
GATAATGAAAATCAGCCACTTGGCCTATTTTATTATACTAAATATTATTTACTAACTCATTTGTTTTCAACGGATTAACTGTAATTTTAACGAAGTATTATTATTTAGAAAACAAACAAAAATAGGATATGATTTTTTATAGATGGAATCTGCTAAATATCAAAAGTTTGTAGTATTTTTGTAGTACTATTATAAACAATTTCTCTTTAACTAAATTTATATAACGATTATGCAATTTATTGGTAATGTTGAAGATATAGAAAAAGATATATTAGCGAATCTAATATATGACAAATTGAGTAGTCTTATATTGGATGAAAAAGCAGTACTTTATTATCAATATCCTTTTTATAGGGGTGATATAAAATCAGATTTTATAGAAGCTAAATTGTTATTAGTTTCTCCGATATATGGTTTGTTCTTTTTTGAAGTAGATAAAAACGAAACTTTTACTGAAGCTATTCAAGATAGAGTTGATACCTTATATAATGAAATAGCTTCAAGAATGTTAAAACATTCTTCTTTACGTAGTAGAAGAAATCAATTAAAATACGAGCTACATTCTGTAATAGTTGGGAATTATGTGCATTATAGTGATGGACAAGAAGAATATATGGTATGTAAAGTGGATGATATTTCTACGCTTATTAATGAGAATAAATTAGATTCTCCAATACCACAAGAAACATTGATTCTCATTGAAAGTTGTATAGATGGGACATCTACTTTGAATCAAAAAAAAGAAAGATCCAATGTACGTCCATTGACAAAAGCAAGTATTTTAAATGAAATACAATCTCATATTGCAAATTTTGATATTGTGCAAAAGAAAATTGCAGAAATTGATATAGATTTGCCTCAACGGATTCGTGGACTTGCGGGTTCTGGTAAAACGATAGTTCTTGCTTATAAGGCTGCAAGATTTCACGCTCAATACCCAGATAAAAAAATTTTATATACATTTTATACAAAATCATTAGCTACTACCGTAAAAAACTTGATAAATAGAGCTTTCAAAAATTATTCAAGTAGTGAACCTGATTGGAATATGATAAAAGTTTGTCATGGTTGGGGTAGTTCTTCATCGGAAGGTGTATATTATAATACATGTATCAATAATGGGTATCAACCGATGACTTTTGCAGAAGCTAGAAGATATAGTGATAATGCATTTGCATATATATGCAAAGAATTATATATGAAAGATATAACAAAAGAATACGATTTAATCTTGATAGATGAAGGACAAGATTTTCCTTCCGAATTTTATCGACTTTGTTATAAATTATGTAATACAAAACGTATTTGTTGGGCGTATGATGATTTTCAAAATATTTTCGATGTTGAAATACAGAATGAACAGAATACGTTTGGCTTTGATAGCTTTGGAAAACCTTATATCGACTTTAGTACAGGAGGAAATAGTTTGCAAGATCAGGTATTAATGAAGTGTTATAGAACTCCTCGCTATTCTTTGATTTATGCATTTGCATTAGGATTAGGTATATATAATGAAAAAATTCTACAAAGATTAGAGAGTAATAAACAATGGGAATCTCTTGGATTTAAAGTCGAAAAAGGCAATTCGCAAACAGGAGATGAAATGATTATATCAAGGCCAGAAGAAAATACTCCTTCATATTCTAATAAAGAATTTACCAAAGACTCTATTAACGTAAAGAAATATGCATCAATAGAAAAAGAATGCTGTAATATTGCGGACGAAATTTCGAGGTGTATTCAAGAACAAGGATTGTTACCAACAGATATTTGTGTCATATGTATAGATAGCAATCGTATTGGCGACTATTTTTCAAATATATCAATAGGATTACGTCAACATGGAATAAATCCTTTCAATTTGTTGAATGCGCCTTATAATAATACAACATTTTTTTCAGAAGGACGTGTTACTTTGTCATCAGTGAACAAGGCTAAAGGAAATGAATGTGGGATGGTTTTTATTTGTGGCATTGATTCAGTATTTAAGAATCCGAATAATGTTGTAATGAGAGATAAGCTTTTTACTAGTATGACAAGGACCAAAGGTTGGTTACATTTAAGCGGTTGTGGAGATGGAATGGAGGCTTTTCTTAGAGAATTAAAGGAAATAGAAGAAAAAAATTACAAATTAGTTTTTATTCAGCCTGATAGAGCAGAAACTAAAAATATAGAAAATGTTAGCAGGGCAACTGATGCAGCTGAACATCACATATTTGAACAAATACGCAAATTGAGAGAATCAGGATTGAAAGATGAAGAAATACAAAAAATAATTAACGGCCTTTTATTTCCAACCAAATGAGTAGTGATACGTCTTATTTACTTCGACTTAATGAAGGTAAGTTATTAGTTGAAAAATGTGATTTGTTAAAAGATGCGATATTGAAGCAAAATAGAAATCGGAGTTGCATTAAAAGGAATATTGAAAATATTGCAGAGTTCAAATCTTATGTGGATGAAATTTTATTTCGTCAAGAATATGATATTTTATTGAAAGACGACTCATTTTTCCAATTTGAAAGAAATATGCGTGGAGATCAAATTGTGTATAAATATGTTTTCATGCAAAATCCTTTGATTAAAATTTCTTTTGATGATTATTGCAAAAAGTATCAAATTGATTTAGAATACGAAGATATTGATTGCATAAAGGATATCTATAACGAAGATGAAAGTGAAGAAGTTTGCAAGATGCTAAATTTTCCTTTATATATAAGATATGACGTTGATGATCGAGGGTATATTCCTAATCTTCATTCTTATTCTCATTTACATATTGGGGTGTCGGAAGATATACGAATTCCTGTATCAAAGATCTTAAGTCCACCAGCATTTGTAAATTTAGTTATAAAAATGGTGTATCCGAGCAATTGGAAACATATCATATCAGCATCTTTAAATGATAGTAAAATATACGATTTTAAAAGGTTATGTGAGAAATTACCGGATAAGTTCTGGAATTCTTGTGAACTTAGAGATGTATTTCTTACATAATTTGTTAAAAGTATAGTGACAAATATAACGGGATCTAAGCATATTTTTATTATTTGTTTAGATTCCGTTAAAATAAATGATTTTACAGTACCGACGGTCTCTCGTCCTCTTCCTTCCTCCTGCCGCCGTTCGTTTGCCGTGCCTTCAGCACTGTCTTCTGGCGGTCGATAATCACATTCACGCGGTCGATGAACGTGGCGTAGGCCTCGTCCCCGTTCACCACGGCAAGGGCGTTGACCAGCCCGGCGAGCGAGCGGTAGGCGGCGTCCGCTGCTTGACGGCTCTCCTTCACGATGCCCACCTGGCGGGCGGCTTCCTCTTCCGTGCGTTGCGAGACGGCGGAGAGGAAGGAGGTTTCGCACGATTCCAGATGTGTGAGCCATGCCTCGAAAGCAATCGTGGAAAGTTTGCCGTTGCCGATGGCTTTCAGGTCTTGCAGGAGGTTGTGCAGGATGCCGCTTTCCTCCGTCTGGGGAAGGGAGGTCGGGTCGCCGTATTTGTCGAAGAGCGTCTTGAACTCCGTGGCGGTGCGGCGAAGGGACTCCGTGGGGTGGGCGGCCATGGCCTTGAGGTAGTTGTTGGCCGCGCGCCAGGCGTTGTCGCGGGCGGCGTCCGCTTCGGCGGCGAGGGCGGTGGAGGGAACGGTGGCGGAGTCTTTCAGGGCGTCGTCGAAGGCATCGACTGCGTTTTTGAAGGTGGCGACAGAGGTGGCTAATGTAGTCGGAGCGGATGCGGCGAGTACGCTGATTTCATCGGGAGAGTCACTGTCTGATACCAAGCTGCCGGTTTCGGCCACGACAAGTTTCAGGAATCCGAAGTCTTCTTCCACCCGGAGGCGGGCGATGTTGAACGATGCAATTTGTTTCATATAGTTTTGGTTTTTAATCATATGCAACAATGCGCTGCATGGACAAATGTAGGATTTTTCTTCCGAACAGGGCAAGAATATGGAGGAAAATGAGTTGGCAGGGGGAAAATAAGCGGAAAAGCGGTGGAAACAGCAGTCTTTGGCACTTATGGGGAAGAAAACGAATTGAAAACCAGGCAGTCGGGGCTTCTTCGGGAAAAGAAGTGCCGGATACCGGGTTTTCGATGCTGGCGGAAGAAAAAAAGCATTGCCGACCGCAATCGCCAGTGCTTTTTCCTTGTCCGGAGGGGATTATCCGAGGGGATTTTCTTCGAGGTCCCCGTCGTTTCCGCTTCCGCCGCTCGGCGTGCTGTCTTCGGCCGTTGCGGGGAGTTCAATCCATTCCAGCGGCTCGGCATCTACCAGCGCGCGGGTGTAGGCGCCGCCGCTGGTACGGGTGCGTTCGGGGATGAACTGCACGCGGACGGCTTGCACTTGTTTCTCGAAATCGAAGTCTGCCGGGTCCTTCACTCTCTTCGTGTCGAGCACGTAGCGGAAGTAGCCCAGCCCCTTGATGTGCACGCTCTTGCCTTGCGACATGCGGGTGTGCATCACGCCGGAGATGTCGCCCAGCACGGCTTGCACGTCCGAGTTGCTTACGGTGGAGATTTTCGAGAGGTCTCTGGCGATGGTTTCGGTTTCGACGGGTTTTCCTTGTACGACGGCTTGGGGGTAATGGACGCCCGTCCGCTTGCTGAATGCTTTCTTCCAAAATGGCATAGGCTTGTTGTGTTTTTAATGGTTTGTAACTTGTTGCTTGTGCGCCCTTCCACAAGGTAGCTACCTTGATGCCGGCTTGGTAGCTATCTTGAGGATGGCTTGGTAGCTACCTTGTGGGGGACGGGGTAAATGTAGGGAGGTTTTGCGGGAATGGCAAGGATTTAAACAAAAAATAGTCTGAATATTATCGGAATAGCGGATTTTTATCTATTTTTGCGAGCGGATGAGGTAACTCGTCCAAAGACATATTAGAAATTTAAGAAGCGTTATGCTCATCTTGTAAGTTGAAAACCTAGGAAATTTTCAAACGAGTACAAGGATTTGCATAGTGGTTCTCACGCTATAGGCGTGGGGCTGCTGTTCCATATCTGTACTCAAGGCTTTCCTAGGGCCATCAACTTAAGACGTGGGCATTTGCAGTTCCACGCTTTTCGTGTTTTTAATGGCCTTCTTTAAAACATTTATTTTTTAAATTATATAGTGATATGGAAGAAGTATATGATCAATTTCCAATTAACCTATTGGAAACAGGAGGTAAAATTGCAAGAGAGCCATTTGGCTTTATGGTACATACCATTAACATTTGGGAAAACCAGCATCGTATTATTAATCAAAGGATAGATGGTGTAATAAAAGGTACAATAACCAATCAAGAGATGCATATTGAATTAAGAAACATCAACTTTAATCAATACATATCGAATAATCTTGTTTTTTTAGAAATATCCTTAAATAAGGACAGAATATTATGGAGCAATGACTTATTTAGCGGTGGATATTCACCAGCAACAAATATCCCCGCATTTCTTTCTCTTTTTTATCAAATGGGAAATTTGAGTAAAGTCCAATTTTCAAACCAAAACTATTTAATTGAATTTTACGGCAATACCACGGGATATGACATCTATGAACAAATAATGAAAGCCTTCGGCATATAAATCTTATGAATATGACAGAAATAGAAATTTTAGCTCAAGAAGCTATAAAAAACATCGAACATAGGAATACCAAAGATACTAATATTTTGTTAGTGAACCTCTACAGAACTGTTCAAGACACTCCGTCTTGCTTACAAACAGTTAATGATTATGCTCTTCTTGGCAAAAGTTTTACACTTATGCTATGTAATCAACTCTCAAACGACATTGACACATTACAAACAATATCCAGTATAGCATATTTATGTTTGTCAAAGGCAATAGAACAACAGCCAAACAATCCCAACTTGTACAAAGACAGATTACTCGTTATGAACATCGGGCATAATGCTTTTAAATATACCATCATGTCCATTTTGAGTCAAGGTATGGACGGCTTTTCAAGTCTAATGTTTCAATCAAGAGCAGATATTCAATCAAGAGATGCAATATGGCAAATGGAATTTTCAGATATGGAGAAACACACATCCATATGTTCATCTTTTCCTTTTTTTGAGGACAGAAGAAAATTCATTATAGACAAAATACAACGGCAATTTTTTCTCCCAGCAAAAACAAAAAACGAGGTAATAGCTCAAGGCGAAGAATTACATGAAAAAACCTATAAATATCTTACAAGAAGAATATTAGTTGAAGAAGATATTGATTTCTGAAAAAGAGCAACTCATTTTTTGAATATTATATAAAACCAATACACCCAGCTTTACCCTGTCAGGTGGTAAAACCGGGTGTAATATTTATAGCTTATTGATTACCAATTATTAATATTTATTGCGAAGAAACTGGGGGATGAACTTACTCCTAAATATCCTTGAAATCTATATCTTTACTGCAAAAAGAAAAATATATGAATAGTTTATTTGATTCATTTGAAAGAACATGTCTCGAATTTGCAAAACACAATGATAATACTTACGAGTATTATAATAACAGCGCACGAACTGATATGTCAAAAGTGAGAGATACTTTAGAGAGATGGTTCTATAATTATCCTGAAGAAGAAAAGAAAGAGCTAAAGAGCCGATTTAAAAAAGATTTTGACTCTTCATTTTATGAATTGTTCTTACATGAACTGTTTTGCAAATTGGGGTATGATATTACTATCCATCCCGATTTACCATCTTCACCGAAGAAACCTGATTTCCTAATATCTAAAGATAATTTGGAATTATATATTGAAGCAAAGGTTGTTAAGGGTAAAACAATGGAACAGGAGGCGTTTGAACGAAAAAGAAATGAATTCTATGATAATCTGAATAAGTTAAACACAAAAGATTTCTTTTTAAATATTGAAGATGTTTGTTTTCTCACCCGGAAACAACCAAGTACAAAAGAGATGATAAAATATATAGAGGAAGAATTAAAAAAAATAGACCCCGAAATATTGAGAGAAGAATTAGAGAAAAATGTAATTGAAAATCTACCGAAGATAGAATATAAGAATAGGGATGTTCATGTCATAGTAAGCCCTATGCCAGTAAGTCCTTCAACAAGAGAGGAGAAAATATGTCCAATAGGCATATATCCAGCAGAAACCTTTTGGGGAGGAGGTGAAGAATCTCTCAAAGAATCGATTGAAAAAAAAGCTAAAAGGTATGGAAAATTGGATAAACCATTTATTGTATGCTTAAATTCGTTAGACATCAGAACATCGGGAAAAATAGACGTTGATAATGCTATTTGGGGAACAGTGGCATTTTCATGGTCGACAAATCCGGAAAGTAAAGATGAGAAATGGATACGACAATTAGATGGCGTATTTTGTGACAAGAAAGGTATGCGACTTAAAAATCTTACAGGTGTTTTCGTTTCTAAAGTATGCCCTCATAATATTCCTGTTGCCAATTATTGGCTCTATGAACATCCTTTTTCCGAAAATAAAATGGATTTCGATAAATTGGGATTAAAATTCAACTATATAAAAGAAGGGAAAATAATCGACAATATAGGCGATGATATAGGTGATATACTTGAAATTCCTAAAGATTGGCTTACATAAATGATTATTGGGAAAAAGCATTTACTTTCCCGATAATCATTTAGATATTCAACTAAAATGGAGTCATACTATTGTAATACGATTCCATTTTTCGTTCTTTCACTATTATTTAATGTAGTACACTATTTCGGTCATCAGTTCTTCCAAGTTGCTTCCCCTTACCAGCGGGTGGC
Organism: Bacteroides muris (ex Afrizal et al. 2022); assembly: GCF_004793475.1. Classification (GTDB taxonomy): domain Bacteria; phylum Bacteroidota; class Bacteroidia; order Bacteroidales; family Bacteroidaceae; genus Bacteroides; species Bacteroides muris. The sequence goes on from NZ_SRYZ01000058.1 coordinate 7,735, forward strand.
TGGCGGGAAAGAGCGTGGAGCGGAACACCGCCTTTTTATCCGCCACCAGTTCCTTTTTGTAGCGTTTGGTATCGGGGATAAAGGTTTTCATCAGCGGCAGTTCCAGTTCCTTAATGGTTTTGTCATAGACGGTGTAAAGGTCTGTTTTCTCCCGCCCGTCCACCATGTTCCAAAAGAGGTACAGCCCGGCAAGTCGGCAGGCTTCATTCTTCACCAATAGCTTTTGGATAGCCATTGCGAACGACAGGCTGCTTTCCAGCACCACCTTGTCGGCTGAAATGGGGGTGAAGATGTAGTCCATGCCCGCAAGGGAGTTTATCACGCCCTCGCTGTTCACCGTGCCGGGCAGGTCGAAAAAGACAATATCCGGCACGTGTCCGGCGGCTATATGTTCGTCAGCCGTTGCAATCGCCTTTTCAGGCGAACTGCACAATACTGGGTAGGCTTTCTTCCCCAGCCGGGTAAACTGTTCATACGCCATGCGCTTGTAATCTTCATCAGCCCCGACCTGCTCGGCATCCCGCTTGCGCATCCCGGCAATGGAGTGTTGCGGGTAGTCGCAATCAACCACCGCCACATCGTAGCCTTTGAGGTAATAGAGGTAACTTGCCGCCAGCACGGTAAAGGTGGTTTTGCCGACCCCGCCCTTTTGGGTGGAAAAGGCGACATAAAGGGGTGTTTTCTCGTTTTCCATATTGCTTTCGTTCATTATTGGTTGATAGATTTATTTATTGCTTTCAATCAATCCAGCCATATAGCTTTCTTTGTTTCCATATTGCAATCTTGAAAGATTGAAAGACTGTTTTATTTCAATCTTGTTTTCCTGCTTTCATGCTTTCTTGAAATATTGAAATAATGCAATCATGCTTTCTTGAAATCATGCTTTCAATCATTCTTTCCTGATTGGAATATTTCTTTCAATCTTGCTTTCAATCTTGAAATCCGATGCAAAAAAAGGGAGAAAAAACGTCCCCTGAAAACCTTGTCCCGATTTGTCCTGTGCTGTCCCGATTTGTCCATCAACTACCTATTTTACAGTATTATAAATCACCGTTACTTTGCAACGGAGTAACGAACCGCCGGGGGCGCAAGTGTAAAAACGGGCTGGTGAACGCAGGGCTTACCGTTCCACGCTAACCCCAATCCGTCCGTGACGGATTTCGATTTTCGTCAGAAAATTCCGATTAAGTGAGAGCAAAGCGAGCTTGCTCGTTTTGCCGAGCGTGAGGAATTTATAGAAAATAGCAAGGTGTGTTTTGTAGCATACAAAACCGTTTTCCGTGCCTGAAAACGCCTTGCCCCTTGCGGGGGTAAAAATCACTCCGAAGTCGTAATTTTTTAATCCAAAGAAGTATGGAAACAAGAAGAACCAACAAGGGCGGTCGCCCCGCCCTCGCAGACCCGGCGAAGCATCGCCATGTCCTTTACCTGAACGACCGGGAGAACGCCCGCTTCCTCTCGCAGTGGGAGCAGTCGGGCGTCACGAGCAAGTCCCGTTTCATCGCCGCCCGGCTGTTCGGCGAGCCGTTCCGGGTGGTGAAAGTGGACAAGTCGGCGGTAGAATATTGCGCCAAGCTGACCGAATTTTACGCCCAGTTTCGGGCGGTAGCGGTCAATTACAACCAAGTTGTAAAGGCGTTGCATAGCAATTTTTCGGAGAAAAAGGCACTCGCTTTTCTCTATAAACTGGAGAAAGCGACCACCGAACTGGCGGCACTGAACCGCCAAGTTATTGCATTAACCAATGAATGCAAGGAACTATGGTTGCCAAAATAAGCACGGGCGGCAATATGTTCGGCGCACTGGCGTACAACCAAAACAAGGTGGACAGCGAAGACGCAAAGGTGCTTTTCTCAAACAAAATGCTGTTGAGTGAGGACGGGAATTTCTCTATCGGCGAGTGTATGCGCAGCTTTGAAATGCAGATGCCCGTCCAGCTATCCACCAAGAAGCCGATACTTCATATTTCCATAAACCCGCACCCGGAAGACGTGCTGACAGACCAACAGCTTTCCGACATTGCCAAAGAGTATATGCGGAAGTTGGGCTATGGCGACCAGCCTTATTTGGTGTACAAGCATACCGACATCAACCGCCACCATATCCACATCGTTGGCTTGCGGGTGGACGAGAACGGCAGACCGCTGAATGACAGGTTCGAGCATCGGCGCAGCAAGCAAATCACCCGTGAACTGGAGAAGAAATACAACCTGCACCCGGCAGAGCGAAAGGAGCGTGCCGAACGCTCGGAACTTAAAAAGGTGGACTATGCCGCCGGGGACGTGAAACACCAAATCGGCAATACCGTGAAAGCGGCTTGCTATGGCTACCGCTTCCAGTCGTTCGGGGAATACAAGGCTTTGCTTGCCGCTTACAACGTGTGCGCCGAGGAAGTCAAGGGCGAGATAAACGGCAAGCCCTATCAGGGCATTGTCTATTCCGCCATGAACGACAAAGGAGAAAAGGCGGGCAACCCGGTAAAGGCTTCCTGCATCGGCAAGTCGGTGGGTTATGAAGCGGTACAGCGCAGAATGGAGAAATCGGGCGAAGCAATCAAGAACGGGAAACTGAAAGAGCGCACCCGGAAGATTGTCGCCACTGCCATGCAGACCGCCCGCAGCCGCAAGGAACTGGAACAACAGCTAAGGAAGCAGGGCATTGACGTGGTATTCCGTCAGAACGACAGCGGGCGCATCTATGGCGTTACGTTCATCGACCACGACAGCCGGGTGGTGCTGAACGGTTCACGCTTGGGCAAGGAGTATTCGGCGAACGTGTTCAACGAACGTTTTTCGGGCGAAACCGGAAAGATGCACCAGCCCGAAGTGGAAACACAACAGCGGGAACAATCCACGCATCAGGAACAGCCGGAGTTCACACCGAAATCCGACATCGTTTCGGGCGTGGCTTCCGTGTTGGGTACTTTCGGCGGATTGCTGGGCGGCGGTGCATCAGGCGGTGACGAGCCGCAGGACACCGCCCGCCAAAAGAGAAAGAAGAAAAAGAAGCGCACAAGGCGCATCGACTAACTTAAAAAAACATTACAATCATGCAACAGGAAGATGATTTGAGAGGGCTTGCAAGGGTCATGGACTTTATGCGGGCTGTCAGTATTCTATTCGTGGGAATAAACGTGTACTGGTTCTGTTACTCCACCCTGAAAGAATGGGGAGTGACCTTTGAAGTGATAGACAAGATACTGTGGAACTTCCAGCGCACCACCGGGCTGTTCTCGTCCGTCCTTTGGACGAAACTTTTTGCGGTGGTGTTCCTCGCCCTGTCGTGCATCGGCACTAAGGGCGTGAAAGAGGAAAAGATAACGTGGACGAAGATACATTGCAGCCTTGCGGCTGGTGTCGTGTTGTTTTTCCTGAACTGGTGGTTGCTGGAACTGCCACTGCCACACACGGCAGATGCCGTGTTTTATATCGCCACGCTGTCGGCGGGCTATATCTGTATGCTCATGGCGGGTACGTGGATGTCCCGGTTGTTGAAAAACAACCTCATGGATGATGTCTTTAATACCGAGAACGAAAGTTTCCAGCAGGAAACAAGGCTTATCGAGAACGAGTATTCTGTAAATCTGCCGACCCGGTTCTACTATAAGAAGAAGTGGAACAACGGCTATATTAACGTTGTAAACGTTTTTTCGCGCGAGCATCGTGTTAGGAACGCCGGGCAGCGGGAAGTCATACGCAGTAGTAAATAATTACATAAAACAGCAAATCGAGAAAGGTTTTGCGCTCTACCTGTATGGTGCGCCAGTCAAGGTAGTGTCTTAATCGTCCCTTTGGCAAGGATTAGGCAAGTGTTCTTTGAAAATGACCTATCATCACCGACTTATCTGTCCAACGAAAGACGGCAGGGAGTGTAGCACGTCGGTACAACTATAAGTCAGTTAGTTACCAAACTGCGACTGAATAGCGATGATAAGACAAGTATGAGGGTAAAGCCCGAATTGGTTGAATGATAATCTAAGTGGTCCGTGTAGTAGGCTATGACGTAAGGTAACTATGGAAACAACCACAAGAAGTTTCAAATCGTCATACTGCATCACTCTCTTTGCAGTCGTAGCGTAGGGAGAGCAGGAACTTGGTGCAGCGCAACTGTAATATACAGGAACAGGTGGAAGTCATACCCGACAACTTGTCAAGCCAATAGTTAAGGCACTATAAACTGGGATTGCCTAAACTGTCAGCATCCGCTGACAGCATGGTAACGGAGTCTCCGCAGTAGTCCGAGCGAGGGAAAGCTTCGTACATGGCGAAGGGAGACAGTGGAGATTTTTAATACAATTAATGAATGAAGTGTGAGACTTTATGAGAAATTCAACAAACGTATTAAACAGTCTATACAAACATTGCAAGGACTTGGATTACAAGTACGAGCGTCTGTATCGTATTCTTTACAACAAGGATATGTATGCTGTCGCGTACCAACGTATTGCCCCTAAGCAGGGTAATATGACGGCAGGCACTGACGGCAAAACCATTGACGGAATGAGCATCGAGCGCATTGACAGACTGATAGAGTCATTGAAAGATGAAAGCTATCAGCCAAAACCGTCAAGGAGGGAATATATTCCCAAGAAAAACGGTAAAATGCGTCCACTCGGCATACCATCTATAGAGGACAAACTGTTGCAGGAAGTGGTGAGGATGATTCTTGAGGCAATCTACGAGGGACAGTTTTCTGATTGTTCCCACGGCTTCAGACCTCAAAGAAGTTGCCATACCGCAATGGAACAGATTTCAAAGTCTTTCTGTGGAGCCAAATGGTATATCGAGGGCGATATTAAAGGATTTTTTGACAACATTAATCACGATGTCATGATTAAAATCCTTGAAAAACGCATTGGCGACTGCCGTTTCATCCGATTAATCCGTAAGTTTCTCAACGCAGGTTACATTGAGGATTGGCAATACTTCAAATCTTATGACGGAACACCGCAGGGTGGAATCATAAGCCCGATACTTGCCAACATATATCTTGACCAGCTTGACAAATATATGGAGGAGTATGCCTCAAAATTCGACAAAGGTGTACGCAAGGAGGTGAGCAAACTATACAGACACTACCAACGTAAGAAAGGACGTGCAAAAGTAGCTCTTAAGAAAGCCAAGACCGCAGAGGAACGAAACGAGGCTCTTCGCCTCGTCAAGATGTATGACAGTCTCATGATGGTGACTCCTGCGAAAAACGAGGGAGACACCAATTACAAACGATTGAAATACGTTAGATACGCAGATGATTTCCTATGTGGCGTGATAGGCTCTCGTGAGGATGCAATCAAGATTAAAGCGGACATAAAAGAATACCTTGAATCCAAATTAAGATTGGAATTATCCGAAGAGAAGACCCTTGTCACCTACTCAAATAATCCTGCGAAGTTTCTCGGCTTTGAAATCCGAAACAGAAAATGTGCGGAAACACGCAGAGACACACTCGGTAGAAAGAAAAGGTCTCGGAATAAAACGGTTGAGATTCGTATCCCTAAAGATACGGTCAAGAAAAAGCTTCTCGATTATGACGTTGTGGAAATAAAGAAACACAACGGTAAAGAAATCTGGAAGCCGAAAGCAAGACCCGAACTCAACTTTAACGATGACCTTGAAATTCTTCAAAGATACAATTCTGAAATAAGGGGTTTCTACAACTATTTCGGAATTGGTGTCAACTGCGCTAAGCAGATGAACAATTTCGGATACATTATGGAATACAGCATGTATAAGACTTTTGCCGCAAAATATCGTAGCAAGGTTACAAAGATATGTCGCAAATACAAGAAAGACGGCATTTTCACCGTGAGCTACCAAGGCAAGAAAGGAAATACTATCGAAGCTAAATTCTATAATGGTGGCTTCAAAAGGCTAAAGCCATCAAAGGACAGTAGAATTTCCACTCTGCCGAACTTCATAATGCACACAAGCACCACAAGCCTGATGGACAGGCTTAAAGCACAAAAGTGTGAATTATGCGGGGCAACCGACAGACTCGAAATGCATCATGTAAGAAAACTCAAAGGACTCAAAGGAAAAGAGCCTTGGGAAAGAATGATGATTGCACGTAGAAGAAAAACGATTGCACTGTGCAGTAGTTGTCATAAGAAAGTTCACAATGGCAAGGCATAGACTGAATATCAAAACGGAGAGCCGGATACGCTGGAAGGTGTACGTCCGGTTCGGAGGCGAGTATTTGGAAACCGGTCATGATTATATGACACGGCGCCGGGTGCTTAGCCTACATTATAAGTTTCCTGACCTTTCGGAAATCGCTTACAATCATTTGCTTAACCACTTGGACGGCTACAAGGTCAAGCCGAAATTTTACGTTATCAACTTTGACGACCCCCGCAAGAGCCACCGATGCAACCCGATAAACGCCAGCTTCATGTCGGACATTGCGGATGCTTATGAAGCCAGCTACACGATAATGCTTAACCTCAATCGCTCTTGGATAAGCAAGCAGGGCGACTTCTTCGTGGAAAGCCCGATTATTCTTTTGGCGGCTATAATTTGGTATCTCCGTATCTATCAGGGAGGTAAGTATTGCACGTTCCCCCATGCCATTGAACTGTTGAACAAGAAATACGCCGATGTATTCACCATTTTGCGCAGCTACCCCGAACTGGAAAATTATCTTTCTCCGTTCGTGGACGCATGGGAAAGTTCGGCAGTTGAACAGTTGCAGGGGCAGATAGCCAGTGCGAAAATCCCGCTTTCAAGGATGATTTCACCCGCTCTTTACTGGGTAATGACAGGTGATGATTTCTCGCTGGACATCAACAACCCGAAAGAGCCTAAAATTTTGGTTGTCGGCAACAATCCTGACCGCCAAAACATCTATTCGGCGGCACTGGGATTATATAATTCCCGTATCGTGAAGCTGATAAACAAGAAAGGTCAGCTTAAAAGTTCGGTGATAATAGACGAGCTGCCAACGATTTATTTTCGTGGGCTTGACAACCTGATTGCGACCGCCCGAAGCAACAAGGTTGCGGTTCTGTTAGGCTTTCAGGATTACAGTCAGCTTACCCGTGATTACGGGGACAAGGAAAGCCGGGTTATCCAAAATACTGTGGGTAACGTGTTCAGCGGTCAGGTGGTCGGTGAAACGGCGAAAATCCTTTCCGAGCGTTTCGGAAAGGTGTTGCAGAAACGACAGAGCATGACAATCAACCAGCGGGAGAAATCCACCTCGATAAGCACCCAAATGGACAGCCTGATACCCGCCAGCAAAATATCCAACCTCACGCAAGGTATGTTCGTGGGTGCTGTGGCGGACAATTTCGATGAACGGATAGAGCAGAAGATTTTCCACTGTGAAATCGTGGTGGACAATGAAAAGGTGAAGCGGGAAACCGCCCGTTACGTGAAGTTGCCACGGATAATCGACTTCACCGACAAGGACGGCAACGACCGGATGCAGGAGGAGATACAAGCCAACTGTGACCGCATCCGTCAGGAAGTCCGGCAGATAGTCGAGGACGAGATAACCCGGATTAAGAACGACCCGGAGCTATGCCACTTGATAAAAGAGGAAGAATAACCGATATTCTTTCCTGACAGACAGTATTTTTACTAATTTTGCAGACAAAGAAATGATTATGAACGAAAACCAAAATACGGAATGGAAAGAAAGCTGGCGTGACGAGTATCTGAAATGGATATGCGGCTTTGCCAACGCCACAGGCGGCAAGATATATATAGGTATGAATGACAACGGCAAAGTAGTCGGCGTTGCCGATGCCGACAAACTGCTGGAGGACATACCGAACAAAGTGCGTGACGTGCTGGGTATCATCGTGGACGTGAACCTGTTGGAAGAAAACGGGCTGAAATATATCGAGATTGACGTACCGCCTTATTCCAATCCTATCAATTATAAAGGTCAGTACCACTATCGCAGCGGTAGCACGAAACAGGAGTTGAAAGGTGCGGCGTTGAACCGTTTTATCCTGCAACGTACTGGCAGGCATTGGGACGAGTTTCCCATAGAGTGGGCAGGCATAGAGGAACTTTCCCCCAACGCATTGAACCGTTTCCGCAAGGAAGCGGCGAGAAGCGGGCGTGTGGACGAAGATGTGTTGAAAGATACTACCGAAAACCTGTTGCACGATTTGCGGCTGATTGACACCCAAACCAACCGCCCGACCCGTGCCGCCTTGCTGTTGTTCCACCCCGACCCGGAACGGTTTGTAACCGGGGCTTATATCAAGATAGGTTTCTTCCGGGATGATAAGGGTAACTTGGAGTTTCAGGACGAGGTTCACGGCTCTTTAATGGAGCAGGTGGATAAGGCAATGGATTTGATAAAGACCAAATACCTGACTTACCGCATTTCATACGAGGGCATTTCCCGGCGTGAAACACCGCAGTTCCCGGTGGAAGCTATTAGGGAATCACTGATGAATTGTGTGGCACATAAAGACTATGCCAGTGCCGTACCCATTCAGATTAGCGTGTTTCCCGACCATATCACCTTTTGGAACGCCGGGCAGTTGCCGGAAAGCTGGACGACCGAAAAACTTTTTGAAAGCCACCCGTCCTCTCCCTATAACCCGCTAATCGCCAACGCCTTTTTCAGAAGTGGGGATATTGAAAGCTGGGGACGTGGCTACAAGCGCATCTTGGAAGCTGTCAGCGCATACAAGTTGTTGCCGCCCAAACTTGAAATGTTAAGCGGTCTGATGATTACCTATTATACCGATATACGTTCGCAGCTATTGGCGCAGCGGGTGGATGAAAGGTTTATACCCATTATTGAGTATGCCGCCCAAAATGGGAGTATAAATAATTCAGATGTGCAGAATTTGTTAAATACCAGTAAAACTACTGCTTATCGAATTTTGTCGCAACTGGATAACTGGCTGGAAATACAAGGAACAACAGGAAAAGGCACTCATTATACACTTAAAGGGTTCACAAAGGGTTCATAATTGAATGTTTTTGCTTTTATAAAATGCAGAACTTCCTGTTTAACAAGTATTTGAAAAACCATTAAAAGGGTTCACAAAGGGTTCATCGAAAGAGAGTGAAATCAATCACTCTCTTTTTTTATGCCCTTTTCAATTCTGCAACCAATGGTTGCGGAATTTCATCCCACCCGGACAAATCGGGACACCGCAGGACAAATTCGGACAGCCCTTGCCGCCCGTCCAAATATAGCATATTTAGTCGCTACCTTTGGGCGGGACTATTCCCGTAACCACTAAAATTCCAATTATTTATGGCAAACAGAATGACCCCGCCCGCAGAGGGGTAGGAAAAAGACGTGCTGCTGGTCTTGGATAAACAGCAGGGCAAGGTGAGTGCCGTTAAGGGTATCGACAAGGAGGCTAATTTGCAGACCGTGCCGCCGACACACGGCGGCGAGTTCATGCAGGTGGACAAGAACAGCGATGTGTTCAGCAATTTCATTTCCAATTTCTTCCGCAAGTTCCAGGACACTTCCGGGCTGGAACTGTTCAGTGTCAAGGCTTCCGAAGCGGAGCAGAACGCAAAGGCAATCGAGGACAACCACCGCAACCCGACACCGGAGGGTGACAAGCGGGCTGAAATGCTTCGAGTTCCGAAGCCCGATTTCCACGAGTTCAAGCAGGGCTACCGCTTCGACCCTGCAAAAATCGACTGGGAGAACCTGAAAAAAGTCGGCATCACCGCCGACACCCTGAAAAACACGAGGGACTTCGACCGGGTGATGCGTGGCTACAAGTCCCGCAACACCTACACCGTTTCGGGAACGGTGGGCGGCTTCTACCTCAAACCTACCGATGTCAAGCTGTCTTTCTATCAGGCTAAGGACGGCACGGTAGTACCCAAGCTGCACGGCGTGCAGCAGGACGAGAAACTGTTGCAACGCCCGTTCCATGAACACGGGTTCACCAAGCAGGAACAGGGCAACTTGCAAGGCACTGGCAACTTGGGCGGCATCGCTGAAATCAAAGACCCGAAAAGCGGCGGGCAAATCCCCGTGTTCGTCAGCCGGGACAGGTACACGCACGAACTGGAGTATATGCGGGCTGACAAGTGGAAATGCCCCGACACCATTTGCGGCGTGAAAGTCAGCCCGGAGCAGAAAGCCGCCTTTGAAGCCGGGCAAGCGGTGAAAATGGAAAACCTGCAATTCAGGGACGGCACGAAGCGCAGTGCCTATTTGCAGGTCAGCGCAGTGGAGCGTGGCTTGGAGTTCCTGCCGAGGTCTGCCGTCCAGTTCTTGCAGCAGGGACAGCAGCTCGCAGAACAGCAGGTAGCCGGGTTAAAGGACGGCAAGGGTGTTGAGTTCAACGGTCATGTGCAGCCCGGCGCACAAGGCAAATCCCCCGACAAGGTACAACCAAAAGACGTTACCCCCGCCGCCGAGAGCCGGACGCAGGTAGCGGTCAATTCGGAGGGCAAGACCAACGAAGCCACCAAACAGGGCAAAGAGCCGCTGAAACAGGGTCAGGACAAGCCCACCGCCAAGCAGAAAGAGAAGCAGGAGAAAGCGCAGGACAAGAGCCTGAAAGCGGACAAGCCCAAGAAGTCCAGAGGAATGAAAATGTAATATCCACCATTAAAAAGTAAAGAATTATGATTGCATTGATAGCAGAGAAGCCCAGCGTGGCAAAAGACATCGCACGCATCATCGGTGCGACCCAGCGTAATGACGGTTATCTTTCCGGCAACGGGTATATGGTGACATGGGCGTTCGGCCACTTAATCCAGCTTGCCATGCCGGAAGCCTACGGCGTGGCGAACTTCCGCCGGGAGAGCCTGCCCATACTGCCGCCCGATTTCCAGCTAATCCCCCGTCAGGTGAAAGCGGAGAAAGGCTACAAGGCAGACCCCGGCGTGCTGAAACAGTTGAAAGTGATAAAGGAAGTGTTCGACCAATGCGACAAGATTATTGTCGCCACCGATGCCGGACGTGAGGGTGAGTTAATCTTCCGCTATATCTTCCATTACCTGAACTGCCGGAAACCATTTGTGCGCCTGTGGATAAGCAGCCTTACCGACAAGGCAATCCGTGAGGGGCTGGATAACTTGCAGCCGGGAGAGCGTTACGATAACCTTTACCTCTCTGCCAAGTCCCGCAGCGAAGCGGACTGGCTGATAGGGATAAACGCCACCCAAGCGTTGAGCGTAGCCGCCGGGCAGGGTGTGTTCTCGCTGGGCAGGGTGCAGACACCCACGCTCGTGATGATATGCAGCCGCTATTTGGAGAACAAGAATTTCGTACCCGCCAAGTTTTGGCAACTCAAAGCGGCGACTGCCAGCGGGGGAATAAGTTTCACCGCCCAATCTACCGCCAAGTGGGAACAGCAGCCCGAAGCCATAGCCGCCCTGCAACGGGTAAAGGATGCCGGGCAACTTGTGGTTAAATCCGTTGAGAGGAAAGAAGCCTGCCAAGAATCGCCGCTTCTGTACGACCTTACCACGCTGCAAAAGGAAGCGAACACGAAGCTGAACTTCTCGGCTGACAAGACGCTTTCCATAGCGCAAAGCCTGTATGAAAAGAAAGTGATGTCCTACCCGAGAACCGGAAGCCGCTATATATCGGAGGACGTTTTCGATGAAATGCCGGAGCGTGTCGCCCTGCTGGGGCAATACCCCCGCTTTGCCGGGTATGCCGCCGGGCTGGACGGCACACCCCTGAACCGCCGTAGCGTGAATGACGGCAAAGTGACCGACCACCACGCCTTAATCGTTACCGAGAACCTGCCCGGCGAACTCTCCAAAGACGAGCGGGCGGTTTACGAGCTGGTAGCCGGGCGTATGCTGGAAGCCTTTTCGGGCAAGTGCGTGAAAGACGTTACCACCGCCATATTGTCGGCTGGAGATACCGACTTCACGGTAAAAGGGGCTGTGATGAAAGTAGCAGGCTGGCGTGCCGTGTTCGGCGAGCAGGAAACGGGCGGGGACGAAGAAGCCGCCAGCCTGCCGCCACTTCAAGAGGGCGAAAGCCTGCCGATTTCCAACGTGGAACTGTTGGAGAAGCAGACCAAGCCGAAACCGCTGCACACGGAAAGCAGCCTGCTTGCGGCAATGGAAAACGCCGGAAAGGAACTGGAAGATGCCGAACTGAAAGCCAGCCTGAAAGATGCCGGGATAGGCACACCCGCCACCCGTGCGGCGATTATCGAAACGCTGTTCGCCCGCCAGTACATCGTGCGTGAGAAGAAGAACCTTGTGCCTACCGACAAGGGGCTTGTCGTTTACAAGATAGTCAGGGACAAGAAGATTGCCGATGTCGAAATGACGGGTATGTGGGAAACCGCCCTTTCCAAGATAGAAGCGGGCAGTATGGATGCCGACACGTTCCGAAAGGGTATCGAGGTGTACGCAACGCAAATCACCACAGAACTGCTATCGGTGCAGCTATCTGTCGCTACTGGTGAAACCTGCCCCTGCCCGAAATGCGGCAACGGGCGCATCCTGTTCTACCCGAAAGTGGCGAAGTGTTCCAACGTGGACTGCACGCTAACCATATTCCGCAACAAGTGCGACAAGCAGCTTTCCGACAAGCAGATTATCGAGCTGGTGACGAAACGCAAGACCGGGCTAATCAAGGGCTTCAAGGGCAAGAACGGCAAGGCTTTCGATGCTTCGCTGGTGCTGGACGAACAGTTCAATATCGGTTTTTCATTCCCCGAAAAGAAATGGAAATAAAATAATTGGCATGAAATACTATCTTATAATGCAAAATAACAAGTATTTATGTGAAAATAAAAGAGCTATTATAAATTCATTTTCCTAAATTCAGAGGGGATAATACCTTTATATTTTTTAAATAACTTGTTCAAGTGGCTTTCATCTGTAAAGCCCAATTCTGTAGCAATTTCATTAATTCTCATTTCGCTATGCAGCAATCTGTTTTCTATTAGTTTTAATTTATAATTGATTATGTATTGCTGCATAGTTTCATTGGTATGTTTTTTGAAATAGCGTCCTAAATAATTTTGCGAGATACCGAAATGCTGACTAATGACATCAGCTTTTATCATATTAGGATTATATATATTGTTTTGGATATATTGTAATATATCCAATGTCTTTTCTTCTGAACGTTCATCTATTTTTTCAGGTAGATATTTGGCTATATTACGGGTAACGATAACAATTAATGTATTGATTAATTGGTGTATAAGTTCTTTATTGTACAAATCCCGGTTTACATGTTCTCTTATAAGAGCTTCTATTATAGCTTTTACAAGGGATTTGTCTGCAATATTTTTTAAAATACAGCCTGGTTGATGATTGGCGTGTTGAAGAATAAATTCTAAATTCTTGATGTTTGTAGCTCCAAAGAAGTCAGAATGAATATATATGTCATTGAAACGGATGAAAAGGAATTTTGTAGTGGTATGAATATCAAAAGAATGGCAATCTTGAGGGGTTATTAGAAACATATGTCCTTCATGATAATTAAATTTACTGTTATTGATACATTGTAAACCTACTCCTGAAAGAATGTAAACTAATTCAAAAAATGTATGTTCATGCTCTTTAAGAGGAGATTCTTCGAGCTCTTTTACGCTGATTTCAAACGGCTGATGTAGATTTTCTTTTTTCATGTTGCAAATATACTGTATTTAGGAAAATATATACTAAAAGTAGGTGAGGAATATGGTATAATTTTGCTCCGAAATAATTATTTAATTTATATAAGTTATGAATTTCTTAGAATTAGTAAAAAAACGCCATTCTGTTAGGCATTATGCACAGCAAGTGGTAGAAAAAGAAAAACTGGACTACATTTTGGATTGTGCTCGTTTGGCACCTTCGGCAGTCAATAAACAACCGTGGACATTTATTGTAGTACAGAGCGATTCCCAAAAACAGAAATTAGCTAAGTGCTATCCGGCAAAATGGTTTACGGAAGCTCCTGTATATATTGTTGTCTGCGTAAATACTGATATTGCATGGAAACGACAGTTTGATAATAAAAACCATGCTGATATTGACGGGGCTATAACTACTGAGCATATTTGTTTAGCAGCAGCAGAACAAGGGTTAGGAACTTGTTGGGTATGCAATTTTGATGTTGCGATGTGTAAGGAAAATCTTGATTTAGAAGCATATATTCAACCTATAGCAATAATTCCCATTGGCTATCCAATTAGCAAAGAACATCAACTATCTACGAGAAAAGAAATTAATGAAATTGTTTCATATATATAAATTAGGAAATGAAAAAGAAGATATTATTTGTTGTTACCAGTCATGATAGATTAGGAAATACCAATAATCCAACAGGTTATTATTTATCAGAAGTAAGCCACCCTTGGTCTGTTTTGATAAGTGCTGGGTATGAGATAGATTTTGTAAGTCCCAAAGGTGGTAAAGCTCCAGCAGAAGCAGTCGATTTGACAGATGAAATAAATAAAGCGTTTTGGGAAAACTCGGTTTATCGATTTAAAATAGAGCATACATTAAATCCCAAAGAAGTTAATCCAGTAGAATACATTGCAGTTTTTTATGCTGGGGGACACGGAGTTATGTGGGATTATCCTAATAATCAAGATTTAGGAAGAATAGCTCAAACAATTTATGAAAATGGGGGTGTTGTAAGTGCTGTCTGTCATGCGCCAGCAGCTTTATTGAATGTAAAATTATCAAATGGAGAACTATTAATCAAGGGTAGAAAAATAAATAGTTTCACGAATGAAGAAGAAAAATTCCTTAATACAGATTCAATAGTACCATTTATGCTTGAAACAGAATTGAAGAAACGTGGATGCCTTTTTGAGAAATCGGGATTGTGGGAGTCACATATCACAATAGACCATCGTATTATAACAGGACAAAATCCTCAATCTGCTTTGGGAGTAGGAAAAGCAATTTTGCAAGAATTGACCAAATCATGATTATATTAAAAGTTTGCTTGTCATCAAAATAATTGATGTTTGCAACATATAATAATTAAACGATGAGTAGTTGCGCCCGGTATCCCGCCGGGCGCATTTTCAAAAAACTTTTCGTTTTTTTTCTGTTATAACTTCCTAATATACAAAAAGAGTTACCTTTTTGTAACCATCTTACTGTCTTGTAACTTCTTTTTTTATACTAAGTATATTTATATCTTTGCAATCGAAAAAGATACTTAATATATCATGTTTACCGCATTGGTATATTTGTTTTGGTGTCTTAACAATACATTATTAACTAATAAAAAAAGAATTATGCACTACACTGGAACTATTTGGCGACCGCCTTACGAAGCATACTCAATGCTCATTCAAGTAACAGCTGGATGTACTCACCATTCCTGTAAATTTTGTACTTTATACGAAGATTTGCCTTTCAAATTTAGGTTATCACCAATTGAAGAGGTAAAATCGGATTTAAAGGAAGCAAGTTATTATTATAGACATGCACGAAGAGTATTTTTTACAGGTGCAAATCCATTTGTGCTTAGTGTGAATAAGCTTAAAACACTTGCGAAAATGGTACATCAATACTTCCCTGCTTGTCAGAGTATAGGGTGTTTTGCACGAATTACGGACATTACCCCTAAATCTGTTACAGAATTAAAAGAATTGCGGAAACTCGGATATGATGGAATTACAATTGGAGTTGAAACCGGATATGATGAATCTTTGATTTTCATGAGAAAGGGATTTCTGTCAAAGGACATCATTGAGCAATGTAAGAAGTTAGAAGAAGCAAATATTACCTATAACTTCTTTTATTTGACAGGAATTTATGGTAGTGGAAAAGGCAAGATGGGTGCAAAGGTAACAGCCGAAATTTTCAATCAACTTCATCCGCAAATAATTGAATCTTCAATGCTTACAATTTATCCGACTTCGGAACTGTATAAGGAAATACAGGCTGGTAACTGGAAAGAAGAAACTGAAATTGAGAAGTTGGAGGAAATGAAGACTTTGATTGAAAATCTTAAAATTGATGCTCGATTTGTAACGGATGGGGCGTCCAACTTAATTCAGGTTAGAGGCAATTTGAAAACAGATAAACAAAAAATGATTGCTTTTCTAAAACAACAAATAGCAGAGCAAGACGAAGCTTATTTGAGAAGCTATCGTGAAAATCTGCCACATTTATAAAATCTATCTAATGAAAGCGGATATTAGAGTTATAGTAAAAGGTGTTCAGCAATATGCTGATTATATTGACGAGATAGTGACTAATGCTATTGGAAAATATTCTATTTAAGTTTCGCAAGTCAGCATGAAAGTTTATAAGAGGGTATAAAAGAAGGCAT
>NZ_SRYZ01000059.1 GCF_004793475.1 Bacteroides muris (ex Afrizal et al. 2022)
TGAGCCTACCGACGGCAAAGTGAACGGGCGCGAGTATCACGGTCTTGTCTATTTCACCACCGATGACAGCGGCATGACCATCGCAACGCCTTTCAAGGCATCACGCCTCGGCAAGTTCGCAAGTCGCACTGCTATTGACGGCAGGTTTGAACGCTCGAAGGAAAAGATTGAGGTTGCACCGACCAAGCGCAAAGTTACTGATGTGATTGCTCACTCTATCGATAAGGCTGATTTCATCGCCAAGCTGAAAGAGCGAAACATTGATGTAGTTCTCCGTTACACAGAGGAAGGACGCATATATGGTGTTACTTTCATCGACCACAACACCATGACGGTATTGAACGGTTCCCGGTTGGGCAAGGAGTTTTCGGCAAACGCGCTCAACGAGCGGTTCAACAATCCGGCAAATGCACCTACCAATACCCCCGATGTTGCGACACCTATTGTTGTTCCGCCGATAGAGCCGACACCCGACGACACCGGTTCTAATTATCAATCGCAGACCGACACGGCACAGGATACTCAATCTTCGGGCGGTCAGCAACAATCCACAGGCGGGCAATCTCAATCAACCGGCACCCAATCCGTTTCCGACTTCGGCGACTACGACCTGCCAATTCCGGGGCTTGATCTGTTCCAGCAGGGGCAGTCGTTCAATCCCGATGAGGAGGAATTCCGCCGACGTATGCAGCGCAAAAAGAAGAAAGGGCGTCGCCCGAAATTCTAACAATTCACTTTTCTAAAATTACAATTATGAGCCAACAAGAGGACGACCTCAGAGCGTTGGCAAAGATTATGGACTTCCTGCGGGCGGTCAGTATAGTGTTGGTTGTCGCCAACCTATACTGGTTCACCCGCGTGGAAGCCACCGACAGTGGCTGGTTCATTTCAACCGTTGACAAGATCTGCGCCAACTTTAACCGCACCTGCGGGCTTTTCAACAACACTTTCAACTCAAAAATTTTCGCCTTGCTCCTGCTTGGGCTGTCATGTTTCGGCACCAGAGGCGTGAAAAATGAGAATATAACATGGCGGCACATAGGCATTGCCCTCGGCACAGGCATTATCCTGTTCCTAATGAACTGGTGGATGTTGCCACTCGGTTACCCGTATCTCTACATCGGCACTACCGCGGCCGGCTACATCTGCCTGCTGATGGGCGGAATATGGGCCGGTCGTATGCTGAAAAACAATATGATGGACGACCGCTTTAACGACGAGAACGAGAGCTTCATGCAGGAAACAAAACTTATGGATAATCAATACTCCATAAATCTGCCGACCAGATTCTACTATCAGAAGAAATGGCACAAGGGATGGATAAACGTCGTCAACCCGTTTCGTGCCACCATCGTGTTGGGTACTCCCGGTTCGGGCAAGTCGTATGCCGTCATAAATTCCTTTATCAAACAGATGATAGAGAAAGGTTACAGCGGCTATATCTATGACTTCAAGAGTCCCGATTTGAGTATGATAGCCTACAATCATCTGCTCAATCACAAGGAGTGCTATGGCAAGGTCAAGCCGAAATTCTATATGATAAATTTCGATGATCCTGAGCGGAGCCACCGTTGTAATCCTATTCACCCCGATTTCATGAGCGATATCGCCGACGCATACGAAAGCGCATACACTATAATGCTCAACCTCAATAAGTCGTGGGTGAGCAAGCAGGGCGATTTCTTTGTGGAGTCACCGATTGTACTGTTCGCAGCCATAATATGGTATCTCCGCGTTTACAAGGGTGGAAAATATTGCACCTTCCCACATGCCATAGAACTTCTGAATAGAAGATACGAGGATTTATTTCCCATTCTTACCAGCTACCCGGAACTGGAAAACTACCTTTCGCCCTTCATGGATGCATGGCAGGGAGGCGCAGCTGAGCAGTTGATGGGGCAAATCGCATCGGCAAAAATCCCGCTTTCGCGTATGATTTCGCCTCAGTTATACTGGGTTATGACCGGCGATGATTTCACTCTCGACATTAACAATCCGAAAGAGCCGAAGATACTGTGTGTCGGCAACAATCCCGACCGCCAGAATATCTATGGCGCGGCACTGGGTCTGTATAATTCCCGTATCGTCAAAATTATCAACAAAAAAGGTATGCTGAAAAGTGGTGTGCTGATTGATGAACTTCCGACGATATATTTCAAGGGGCTTGACCAGCTTATTGCCACCGCCCGAAGCAACAAGGTTGCAGTGTGCCTCGGCTTTCAGGATTTCTCGCAGCTCAAACGCGACTACGGCGACAAGGAGGCGGCCGTGGTGATGAACACCGTCGGCAACATTTTCTCCGGGCAGGTCGTCGGAGAAACCGCCAAGACACTCTCCGAGCGTTTCGGCAAGGTTCTCCAGAAGCGGCAGTCAATCTCAATCAACCGTCAGGACGTGAGTCACTCTTTCAACACGCAGATGGACAGCCTCATAC
The DNA here is from genome assembly GCF_004793475.1 of Bacteroides muris (ex Afrizal et al. 2022). GTDB lineage: Bacteria > Bacteroidota > Bacteroidia > Bacteroidales > Bacteroidaceae > Bacteroides > Bacteroides muris. The sequence goes on from NZ_SRYZ01000059.1 coordinate 2,435, forward strand.
CTCCGAGCAAGATTTCCACTCTCACGCAGGGAATGTTCGTCGGGGCAGTCTGTGACAATATCGATGAGCGCATAGATCAGAAGATATTTCATGCCGAGATAGTGATTGACAGCGCGAAGGTAAAAGTGGAGACAGACCGCTACAAGCCTATTCCGATACTCACAGACTTCCACGACGACACTCCCGACAAGTCGCGCATGAAGGCGATAATCCAACGCAACTATGAACAGGTGAAAGCCGACGTGATACAGATAATATCCGACGAGAAACAGCGTATCATGGCAGACCCGGAACTCAGTCACCTTTTCCCGCAACAATAGAAAACAACCACCACTTAATCCACAATCCAATGTTACAATTTACAGGAGGTTATTACGACCTCGATTATTACCGTCTGTATCTGCTAAGATACCTGTCGCAAAACAATTTCGACATAGCCACCGACCATCCGCAGATTGTCGCCAACTCCGACCGCGCCCTTGACACATACCAGGAAGCACGGCGCAACGGGGCAAGTGTGCCGGAGGCGGAGGAACTGGCTCTATCTGTGTTGTTCACCAACATAGGCGAATCGGAGTTTGACATCGTTGCCGATATTCTGCTTGAATATTTCGGCGATACCCTCAACGTGGATTACGAGCCTGCCGCCCACTATTGGGCGCGCTGGGTCATTGACAACGTGCCGAACCTCTTTGACGGTTTTGACCGCACTCAGGTAGGCATAGACCGTGAGGAGCTTGACGAAAAGCGCGACATACTGATAGGCCGTATCACTCAATTCTGCGTGGACAATGGCTTATAACCGTATGCAAAAAATGCGTGACAACATCGAGGCGATACGCACAGCCTTCGCCCTGAGCGTTGAGCGCAGACCGCCGGATGACTCGGAATGGGAGATATTATCCAAGTATGCCGGATTCGGAGGACTGAAATGTATCCTCAATGACGCCAACGAGCTTGCCGACGCAGCCAAGTGGACGAAATCCGACCGTGATCTGTTTGCCCCGACAGTAGAACTTCGGCGCATAATTCACGACTATTCAAATAATGACCGGGAGTTTAAGCGTTACATGGACTCTCTGAAAGCGTCCGTGCTTACCGCCTTCTATACCCCTAAGCACGTTGTTGAAGCCATATCCCAGACTCTGCAACAGGCGGGAGTGGAACCTCGACGCTTCCTCGACCCCAGCGCGGGGAGCGGTGCCTTTGTGGACGCTTTCACATGGGTAAATCCACGTGGCGAGAGGATCGCGTTCGAGAAGGACACATTGACCGGGCTGATACTGTCCAAGCTGTACCCGCAGACCGACGTTCATATTGAGGGCTTCGAGAAACTGGACACCGATCACGAGAATTATTTTGATGTCGCGGCATCGAATATCCCGTTCGGTGATATCGCTGTGCCTGATCCGGTGTATGCCACCAGTGACAACATTGCTTACCGAAAATCGGTGTCGGCTATACATAATTATTTCTTCCTCAAAGGTCTTGACGCGGTTCGTGAGGGCGGCATTGTCGCTTTCATAACATCGCAGGGAGTGATGAACGGCAAAAGCCCGTTTGTCAGAATGGAGCTGATGAAGCGTGCCGACCTCGTTACCGCTTTGCGCCTGCCAAACAATACATTCATCGACAGTGCCAACACCGAGGTGGGCAGCGACCTTATCATATTGCAGAAGCACTCCGGCAAAACAGGCTTCACCCCGGACGAGAAACTTTTTATACAGTCAACAGTAGCGCAGGACAGCGGCATACCCAACAACCGTTATTTCATAGAAAATCCAACGCATATTATCTGCACGGGAGTGAAAGAGGACACCGATCCATACGGAAAACCGGCATTGGTATATATCCATGACGGCGGTGTTGTAGCAATCGGCGATGATATGCGCAAGGTTCTCTATGCGGAGTTCGGACTACACCTCAACCTTGACCTGTATCACGGTAAACAGCAAAAGGCACACACGGTATCAGCACCTATATATAATAAGGTGGAGAAGGAAGAAAAGCCGCAGCCTGACATTGAGGACGTCGAGGCGGTGGAGGTAACGGCAACACCTGCACAGGTAATTTCGCAGAGAGCCGATGAAATAGAAACATCGGGCAATACCGTGCCGGTGAATGACAGCCACGAAAGCTACGACCCGAAAATTATGATGTATAATCTTTTCGGCGAGCTGGTGGAGATACCCGGCGCAAAGAAACGCCGCAGCAAGCGTCAGGTGGTACAGAAGGAGCAGAAACAAAAGCCTGATCAACCGGCTAAATCGGTTGATGTCAAAGCGGCTACCGCATCACCAAAAGCGAAAGCAGCCAATGTTGAAACTTCCAAGACCGACTTCCGCCCGCTCACCGAAGAAGAACTGAAATTTTACGGTTCTCTCAACTGGGATGACAATCCGCCGATAAACGGGTTTTACACCACTATGATGGAGATTGCCCACCGTCAGCTCATGGAGCAGGAAGCGGAGCGGCAACGCATGGAAGCTGCAAAAAATCAGGATAAAGATAATATTCCCGATACTCCATATATAGAAATAACCGAGGGCGACTTCATTCCCGGTGTGCCTACTGGTGTCAAAAAGCGCACCATTATCCCGATTGAGGATGTAAACAGAGAGCCGGATATGTCGCCCCGTCCGTTCTCGGAAGATATGCAGTTTTTCCACAAGGAGGGTTCAATGGTATGCGACAGAGGTCAGGTCGGCTTTCTCTCGCAGGTCAGCCGCATGGGAGCCACCTTCACACCGCTCCAGCTCAAGCCGGAGCAGGAGAAACGCGCCATGCTGTATATTACCCTGTCGGAAACATATCAGCAGCTCTACCATTACGAGGCGGAAACGCACGAGGCAAGTGCCGAACTGCGCGAACATCTCAACCAGTATTATGATGAGTTCGTGGAGAAATTCGGGCATCTCAACGAGCGTGAGAATGTGAAGTTCATAAAAATGGACTCCAACGGGTGTGACGCTCTCGCCCTTGAACGTGGCGACAACGGGCTGTTCGTAAAGGCTGACATCTTCGACCGTCCGGTATCGTTTGCCGTTGACGAGGTTACATCCGTCGGCACTCCTATGGAGGCTCTGTCCGCCTCGCTCAACAGGTTCGGCAAGGTGGATTTTCCCTATATGTGTTCTCTTGTCGGCATGGACGAGGCGCAGATTATAGAGAGTCTTGACGGACGGATATATTTCAACCCGCTCATAGGTGAGTACGAAATCTCCGACCGCTTCATCGCCGGAAATGTGGTGACAAAGGCTGAGCTTATTGAACAATGGATTGCCGACACAGGTGACACAGACCCGCGTGTGGCGGCATCGCTCAAAGCCTTGAAGGACGCATTTCCCGAAAGGATACGTTACGAGGAGCTGGACTTCAACTTCGGCGAGCGTTGGATACCCGCCGGCATCTATGCCGAATACATGTCATATCTCTACGGCACCGAAGTGAAGATTGCATATTCCTCGGCGATGGATACTTTCTCGGTGACAAATACCGATGATACAGCCAAAATAACACACGAATACTGCGTAGAGGGTAAGTTCAGGCATTACAACGGAATGTCGCTCTTGCGCCACGCCCTGCACAACACCACCCCTAACATCAAAAAATCAATAGGCAAGGACGCGAACGGAAAGGACATTCTTGTTCCCGACCCGGAGGCGATACAGCTTGCCAATACAAAGATTGACGAGATCCGTGACGGCTTTACAGAGTGGCTCGACAGTCAGAGCGACGAGTTCAAGGAACGGCTCGTTGACCTCTACAACCGACGCTTCAACTGCTTCGTCAGACCGCGCTATGACGGCTCCCACCAGACATTCCCCGGCATAAACATGAAGCTGCTTGGCGAAAGGCTGGATGTCAGGTCAATATACCAATCCCAAAAGGACTGTATATGGATGCTATTGCAGAACGGCGGGGGTATCGCGGATCACGAGGTCGGCACGGGTAAAACCTTGATAATGTGCATAGCAGCACACGAAATGAAGCGTCTTGGTCTTGCCCACAAGCCGATGATTATCGGGCTTAAAGCCAATGTCGCCGCCATAGCCGAAACCTATCGCACGGCGTATCCCGACGCCCGCATACTTTTTGCCGATGAAAAGACTTTCTCCACCGCCAACCGTGTGAAATTCCTGCGGAATATGCAGAATAACGACTACGACTGCATAATAATGTCGCATGACCAGTTCGGCAAAATCCCGCAGTCGCGCGATTTGCAGGAGGAAATAATGCAGGCGGAGCTTGACACGGTGGAGGAAAACCTCAATGTTCTCAAGGAGCAGGGAAAGGACATCTCCGTAGGTATGCTCAAAGGACTTCAAAAACGGAAGGCGACTCTCGAAAAGCGACTTGAAACCATACGCTACAAGATGGAAAAGGAGAAGGACGAGGTGCTTGACTTCAAGAGCATGGGCATCGACCATATCTTTATTGACGAGAGCCACTATTTTAAGAACCTGACCTTCAACACCCGTCACGACCGTGTGGCCGGACTCGGCAATTCCGAAGGGATCAACCGCGCCCTTAACCTCCTTTATGCCATACGCACCATACAGGAGCGCACGGGTAAAGACCTCGGTGCTACATTCCTGTCCGGCACTACAATCTCCAACTCTCTGACGGAGCTGTATCTGTTGTTCAAATATCTGCGCCCCAATGCTCTGGAATCGCAGCAGATAAACTGCTTCGACGCATGGGCGGCGATTTTCGCAAAGAAGACTACCGACTTCGAGTTTACCGTAACCAATACGATAGCCGCCAAAGAGCGTTTCAGGTATTTCATCAAGGTGCCGGAACTCGCAGCCTTCTATAACGAGATCACCGACTACAAGACCGCGGAGGATGTGGGTGTTGACCGTCCGGAGAAGAACGAAATCATGTGCAATATCCCGCCCACGCCGGAGCAGGAGGAATTTATCAAAAAGCTGATGGTGTTCGCCCAGACCGGCGACGCCACAGTGCTGGGCAGACTGCCTCTTTCGGACAGCGAGGACAAGGCGCGTATGCTCATAGCCACCGACTATGCCCGCAAGATGTCGCTTGATATGCGCATGATTGACCCGGAATATGGCGACAACCCCGGCAACAAGGCGAGTATCTGCGCCGCCAAAATCGCCGAATACTATCGACGTTTCGACGAATACAAAGGCACGCAGTTTGTTTTCAGCGATTTAGGTACTTACAAGCCGGGCGAGTGGAGCGTGTATGCCGAGATTAAACGAAAACTTGTTGAAGACCACGGCATACCCGCAAGCGAGATACGCTTCATACAGGAGTGCGGCACACAGCGGGCGAAAGACCGTATGATTGCCGACATGAACGCCGGAAACGTAAGAGTTCTGTTCGGTTCGACCTCAATGCTGGGAACAGGTGTCAACGCCCAGCAACGCGCCGTCGCAATCCATCATCTCGACTGCCCGTGGCGGCCCAGCGACTTGGAACAGCGCGAGGGACGTGCCATACGCAAGGGCAACGAGGTTGCCAAACTCCACAATGACAACAAGGTGGATGTCATAATCTATGCCGTTGAACGCTCACTCGATGCCTATAAGTTCAACCTCCTGCACTGCAAGCAGACCTTCATATCCCAGCTCAAACGCGGGGCGATGGGGCTTCGCACGATCGACGAGGGCAGCTCTGACGAGAAATCCGGCATGAACTACTCGGAGTATGTGGCTATCCTGTCGGGCAACACCGACCTTCTTGAAAAGGCTAAACTTGAAAAGCGCATAGCCGCTATGGAGAGTGAACACCGTTCTTTCAACAAGGGTCTTGGTGACAGCCGTGCCAGACTTCGTGACATCACCGACGAGGTTGAAAAACTGGAAATCATTATCGGCAAGATGGAGTCGGATAACTCCCGCTATGCCGCCGTGGTTCAGCGCGACAGTGAGGGCAACCCGGTCAACGCCCTGAAACTCGACAACTGCCAGTTTACCGACGAGGAACGCATGGGCAAATACCTTCAGGCGTTGGTGAAAAACACTAACACACATGGCGAGTATGTCCGTGTCGGCGAAATCTACGGCTTCCCGGTGTGTATCATCTCGGAGAAAGCAATTGTTGACGGAGTTGAGGCAGTCCACAACCGCTTTGTGGTGGAAGGTCAGTACAAATACACCTACAACAATGGCAATCTCGCAATGTCAGACACCCATGCCGCCTGCATGAACTTCGTAAACGCCCTTGAAAAACTCCCCGACACAATCCGTCAGCACCGTGAACGTGCCGAGAAAAAGCGTGTCGATGTGCCGACCCTTGAAGCCATCGTGTCGCGCAAATGGGGCAAGGAGGACGAGTTGAAGCAACTCAAATCCGAACTCGCCGCCCTCGACCGTAAAATCACCGCTGAGCTGGCTCCAAAACATGATGAAACCGCAGACGGTGAGGAAATCAAGCCAACCGCAGCCTGTCATCAGCAACCAGCCAACAACCCTACACCCCAATCTCCAAACCAACAAGAGGATAAATCTACTCTCGTAGCCGAACCGCATCTAATATATCAAACGGTACATCCATTGCGTTCTACATACAGACCGATTGGATTATGAATTATATCAGCCAGATAGAAGTTAATTTCTATCTGGCTGATATATAGTCATATTTCTACTTGATCTAATATAAAATTATTCTCGCTAAAAAATTTTCTTGCTATTTGATGCAGTCTTTTGGGGTCTTTTTAATCTATTATTAGTATATTTAATTCAATGGACAAAGTATCTCTTGTCAAACAATGCCAATTAGGAGATAGAGAAGCCTTCGGAATTCTCTATCAAACTTATTTTGCGCCTATGCGAGAGGTCGTGGCATATTATATCCATAATGATGATATAGAGCAAGATGTGCTCCATGATGGTTTTCTGATAGCCTATACATCAATAGGCTCTCTCAAAAATGGCGCAAAAATAGAGGCTTGGCTCACCTCTATAATGAAAAACTTGTCACTTCAATACCTGAAGGATGAATCAAGCCACATTTCTGTTCCCATGTCGGATACTGCAATCGCTGATAATGCCATTACATCCGCAGATAACGCTCGTGAATTAACTTGGGAAGAACTGGACAAAATAATCGACAAATTGCCCGAGGGTTATGGCAAAGTTTTTCGGCTTGCGGTTCTTGATGGGCTTTCGCATAAAGAAATTGCCGCGTTGCTTGGTATCGCCCCACATTCTTCATCTTAGCAACTCACGCACGCAAAAGCGATGTTGCGAGGTTTCAAGCAGTATCTTTCCGAAGATGCTGAATTGGAAATTCTTTTGACAGCCACCAACGGGGTGCTGTCACTTGTTGATACCGATGGCAGTCCATACGGAGTGCCTGTTAGTTTCGCATACGACGGATACGGGCACATCTACTTCCACAGTGCGGTGAAAGGGCATAAGATCGACTGCATCAGGGGTGATTCGCGTTGCTCGTTCTGCGTGGTCGGTCAAGACAAGATAGTCCCGGAGGAATTCACATCATACTTCCGCAGTGTCATTGTAAAGGGCAATATCAGTATAATGGCCGTGCAATATGAAATAATGAAAGGACTGTTGCTGATATGTGAGAAGTATTCGCCGGGGATAGACTCCGACAAAGAGATTGCAAAGTGCCTCGGCCATGTCTTGGTATTACGCCTTGACATAAAGAGTATGATAGGAAAAGAAGCTATATAACTTGTGCGCCATCGAAAGGCATCTTCCCGGAGGAGCCTTTTGATGGAATGACATCTGGATGTCAGAAGCTTAACCGCACTTGTATCGGTACTTTCGCCAGAGTGTGACTCTATTTACCCTCCTCTACAGAGCGTTTGCTAAAACATATCATCTTATATTGGTATAGGAGATTTTTATAAAGGAGCCATGCAACATAAATTGTTAATCGTTCTTTCCAATTCGCAGAAAAGTTGTAACTTTGCGTATGGATAATATTATCAGGAGAATAAGAAGTTTTTATCCGATGTCTGACGAGGCATTGCAAATTCTTGTGTCTTGTCTCAAACAACATACATTTCCGGCAAAAACAAAACTAATAAATGCCGGTAAATTTGACAGACAGGTATATTTTATAGAAGAAGGCATTACTCGATCTTTTATTATCCATGACGGTAGAGAGATTACAACCTGGTTTTCAGCAGAAGGCGATGCTACATGCGGATCATGGGATTTATATCGAAATCAGAAAGGTTTTGAATATGTAGAGACTCTGGAGGAGACAATAGCCTTTTCCATATCGATAAATGCTCTAAATAAGCTATATACACAGCATATTGACATTGCAAACTGGATGCGAGTTCTGCAACAGGAAAATTTCCTATGGCTTCAAGAAATGCATATCAACAGGCTTGTGTTGCCTGTTAAAGACAGGTATGTACGATTAGTCAGTAAGTTCCCGAAATTGCTGCAGCGGGTAAATCTTGGATATATAGCTTCGTATCTTGGAACAACTCTGCCTACTTTGAGCAAGATTCGCTCTGAGGTCTGTGCTCAAATAAGTTCGAACGATTTAAGCGCTGATGCGACTCCGTCGTTATCAATACGTTCAGTCACATAATCAGCGCTATTACGTACACTCTCAGAGGCATTACCCATAGCCACACCAATTCCGGCTGCGCGAAGCATTGGAATATCATTGCCTCCGTCGCCAAAAGCAATCGATGTTCTGGAATCAAGATTGTAAAACTTCATCATTTCAATCAATCCTGAACCCTTGTCAACCCCGGAAACATTTATATCAGCAAATACATTACACCATCTTGAAGATGCCAATACCGGAATACGTGACAAAATATCCGTTTCCGTAGAATTATCGGTATAAAGACATATCTGAGTGGTTACATCTGGTAAAAATTCATCCATTAGATTTGTAACTATAGGCAATGGATGGGCAACCATTTCTGCCTCTTCAATAACGCGAGGGGTAATTCGATTTACAAAATGTGTTCCATCGGGAGTTTCTAATGAAACTGCTATATTTTTTTCATCAGAAATTTCTAATAATCGTCTGAACGCGGAAACAGGAATTGGATGGCGTGATACTAAGGTCCCGTCGCGGAGTACACATTCAGTACCGTTCAGACCTACTACTCCATCATAGGGTAAATCCGATATTTCCTGAAGATTGTTCGCCGAACGTCCGGAAGCTATGAATATGAAGATACCATTTCCTTTCAGTTGGTCCAGTGAGCGGGCTGCAGAGACAGGAACTGTATGAGTGTCGAATCTCAACAGAGTGCCGTCAACGTCAAAAAATGCAGCTCGTATGTTAGAATTATCAATCATTTTGCAAAATTAATTATTTACGCTGAGAACGATTTTAATATAGAACAAAAAGCGACTCGACAAAATAGGGTAATTTTGCTGATAAAAAACGAACATAATGAATTTGAACAGCAATAATACACAATGGCTTGACTGGGCAAAGGAACTTCAATTTATTGCCCAGTCGGCCTTGGCATACTGTAAAGACAGTTTCGACATAGAGCGTTTTCAGCGCATAAGGGAAATTTCAGCAGAAATTTTAAGTACATACTCAGGGCTGTCAGTTGAAAAAGTCAAGGGCTTATTCTGCAATGAAAACGGTTTCCAGACTCCCAAACTCGACACCCGTGCTGCAATATTCGATGACGACAAGATTCTTCTTGTTCATGAAACGAATGGCACATGGTCGCTCCCCGGCGGCTGGGTGGATGCTTTGGAAACAATAAAATCAAACACACAGAAAGAGGTCAAGGAAGAAGCCGGTCTTGAAGTGACTGCATCCCGATTGATTGCGGTTCAGGATCGAAATAAACATAATGATCCTCCGTACGCCTACAACGTTTGTAAAGTATTTGTATTATGCGAGATAATCGGAGGTGAATTCACAGCTAATATAGAAACCACTGAAACGGCATATTTCGCTTTGGATGAGCTACCGGTTCTTGCCGAAGAAAAGACAAGCAAAGAACAGATTGCCATGTGTTTTGAAGCTTATAAAAATCCTGATTGGCAGGTAAAATTTGATTAGATACCATGGGAAAAACAGAATTGGAAAAATGCCTTGCCGGAGAATATTTCAACGGGAGTGATAACGTTCTTTCGGAAATGACTCTTTCTGCCAAGCGAATCCTTAAAGAATTTAATAACGTAGATTACGGCAATTCTGCCAAACGATACAAATTACTAAAACAACTATTCGGACGCATAGGCGAAAATGTGTGCGTGGATATTGATTTCCACTGCGAGTATGGGAAACATATTCTGTGTGGCAACCGTGTTATAATCAACATGAACTGTACTTTCGTAGATAATAATATTATCGAAATAGGCGATGATGTACTTATCGCTTCCAACGTACAGATTTATACAGCAACTCATTCCACTCGACTGGAAGAACGAATTGTTAGAAACTGGCAACCGGGTAAAGAAATATGCCATACCTATGCCAAGCCGGTAAAAATATGTAATGGAGCATGGATTGGTGGCGGGGTAATCATACTTCCCGGCATTACGATTGGAGAGAACTCTGTCATAGGTGCAGGAAGTATCGTGACTCATTCAATCCCTTCAAACTGTGTTGCAGTCGGCAGTCCCTGCCGTGTAATAAAAACAATTGATAACCAAATGTAAATCGAATTTAATATACTGCTTTGACATAAATCAAAAATCTTTGCAATGAGACTTGGCGGTACTAATAAATACCGCCAAGTCTGCAATATAACATTATTAAAATTCAATTTAATTTTATGAACAAGGTACTCATTGTAGATGCCTCCGAATCAGACTGTCGGCTTATGGCGGCCTTGCTTGTCAAGTCCGGCTATGAACCGATTGCTGCTGAGACAATGGAGGCAGTAAATGAAGATGTGGCATTATCGCCTTGGCGCTCTCAGCGAAGCGTAGAGAGAAACTGCCACTGGGCGCAGTTATCGGTGCGGCGATGAAATTCGTCCGTGGCACAGCGCAGAAGTTGATCAACTGGCAGAAGACTGAGTGATACGGATTTCCCGTAGCCGCCATAACACTCATTCAAAAAGGGATTATTTTGCAAACTCATATATAATGATTAACTTTGTGGAACAAATCGAAAATACAGCACAGTTCAACAATATGAAATGGCAGTTGTGCATATAGCTACGCTCAACGAATAGCACTCTCAACTAATGCTATTCAGCAATAGGTAGGCTTATCGAAGCCTGCCCTTTATTGCTTTGCCATATATCCCCATTTAACAATTTCATTTTACATTAAGCAGCGTTACACCGCATTATGTGGTGTGGCTTACTGTATCTTATCATATTGATTTGAACAAGTGAATTATAGCTATAAACAAATATGGCTCATCGCATATCCTGTGATGATGAGCTTTCTTATTGAACAGCTGATAAATATAACCGATGCCTTGTTCTTGGGGCATGTCGGTGAAATCGAACTTGGCGCATCCGCACTTGCCGGAATATGGTTCTTGGCAATCTATATGCTTGGCTTAGGGTTCAGTGTAGGGTTGCAAGTTGTAATTGCACGACGCAACGGAGAACAAAAATACGAAGAAACTGGAAAAACGTTTTTTCAAGGCCTGTGTTTCTTACTGATACTTGCGTCATTACTTTGTCTGTTATCAAAGTTCTTTTCTCCACAACTATTAAAGTATCTGATTACCTCTCCCGAAGTCTATAATGCAGTTGTCAAGTATCTGGATTGGCGTATAATAGGATTGTTCTTCTCTTTCCCGTTTCTTGCCATCCGCTCGTTTTTAGTCGGCATTACAGAAACAAAACCTCTGAATTTAGCTGCTTTAACTGCCGTATTGATGAACATTCCTCTCAACTGGCTTTTGATTTTCAGATATGATATGGGTATATCAGGAGCCGCTATCGGCTCTTCATTTGCAGAGTTGTGCTCATTGTTGATATTGGTAGCTTATATGTTTCTTTGCGTAAGAAAACACAAGTATGGTTTATCTTGGCGTATAGACATAAAAATACTAAAAGAGGTGTTTTCTGTCTCTGTCTGGAGTATGCTCCAGTTTTTTACAAGCGTAGCCATCTGGTTCTTGTTTTTTATCGCTATTGAGAGATTGGGAGAAATCGAATTGGCGGTATCTAATATTGTAAGAAGTGTTTCCGCTTTATTCTCTGTTATAGTAACTGCATTGGGGGCTGTCACAAGCTCTTTGGTAAGCAATTCAATTGGCGCAGGTGAGAGAAATGCTGTTTTTCCGCTTTGTCATAAGGTAATCCAATTGGGGCTTTATATCGGTACCCCATTGATTATTATTGCGTTGTCACTTCATCAATTAATTATCGGGGCATATACTGAAAATCCGGTTGTTAAGCAAATCGCATGGCAACCATATGTGGTTATGCTTCTGAATTACTTCTTCGCACTGCCGGGTTATATTTATCTTAATGCGGTGACAGGTACCGGTGCGACTAAGACCGTATTCTTTTTTCAAGTAATCACTACTATCGCCTATTTATTCTGTTTATGGGGATTGAGTAATCTCAATGTCCGATTGGCAACTTATTGGAGCGTAGAATATCTATATGTGATAATGCTCGGTATTCAATCTTTTATTTATCTGAAATTATACAATTCAAAAAACAACAGGATATGATGAATAAAATATATCCCCGTAAGGGTGACACACAAACCGTTTATCTGAACGCAGTGGTTAAAGACCCGTCGATTGAGGTAGGTGATTACACGATTTACAATGATTTTATCTCAGACCCTCGTCAGTTCGAGCAGAATAATGTGCTGTATCATTACCCAATTAATCATGAGCGACTGATAATTGGCAAGTTCTGTTCCATTGCCTGTGGTGTAAAGTTTCTGTTTAACTGTGCCAACCATACCCTAAAATCTTTGTCAACCTATACCTTTCCTCTGTTTTATGAAGATTGGGAATTGGAAAAGTCAAATGTAGCCTCCGCTTGGGATAACAAAGGTGACATCGTGATAGGCAATGATGTATGGATCGGTTTTGAGGCAGTTATTCTTGCCGGTGTAAAAATCGGAGATGGTGCCATTATAGGAACAAGAGCAGTCGTAACCAAGGATGTTCCTCCTTACTCTATCGTTGGCGGTATACCGGCAAAAGTAATCCGCAAACGGTATAGCCCGGATATTATTGAGCAACTACTGTCGCTTCGGTGGTGGGATTGGACAAAGGATAGAATAAAAAGAAATCTCCCATTCATTATGGCTGGCAATATTGAAAACATGACAGAATAATAAATATTACATATCTGTTTAACTTAATTATTTACTACACGATGAAGACAATTCTAATTGTAGATGCCTCCGAATCAGACCGTCGGCTTATGGTTGGCTTGCTTGTCAAGTCCGGCTATGATCCGATTGCAGTCGAGGCTATCGAGGCGGCAAAGGACGAGGTGGCAAAACTGCCACCCGGAGCAGTGATTGTCGCGGCGATGAAATTCGTCCGTGGCACAGCGCAGGAGTTAATCAACTGGCAGAAGACTGAGGGATACGGTTTTCCCGTAGTCGCCATAGTGGACAATCTCAACCCATTGGATATTGCCGATGTGATGAAAGACGGCGGTGCCGTCAACATCATTCAGCGACCGGCAATGGACAAGCAGCTTATCGAAACAGTGGGCAGGTATGCAAGACCGGGCAAAACAATGCTGTTGCTTCCTGACGAGCTTATACCACGCAAAAGTGAGGCATTTGCTGGGATTGAAAGGGCAATAAGAAATATTGCCGCGACGGACGTCAATGCCGTCATCTTCGGCGAATGCGGTTCAGGAAAAGAGCAGATTGCAAAAGAGATTTACAAGCTCAGTTCGCGGTCACAAAAGCCATGCACCGTCATAGAAGCCGGCGGCGCGGCTCTGGTTGGCAACCACGACCCTGCAAATCTGCGAAGTGAAGTGCTTAACCGCATGGAAGGGTACTTCAAGAAGGCTGACGGCGGTACAATTATCATCAAGAATGTGCAGTTGCTGACCTTCGAGAAACAATCGGTGCTTCTGCACATACTTGAAAACGAGCATCCGAATGTGAGGGTTATATGCACCGCAGACCCTGAACTGCGCCGTATGGTGTCTGAAAAGACGTTCCGCCCAAATCTGTTCTATATTCTCCGGCAAATTGACATAACAGTGCCGCCATTACGGGAGGTGACCGAAGACATCGTGCCGTTGTCAGACTATTTCCTGACACGTTTTGCCCACAGCAGAGAACAGCACAGGAAAAAGCTCGATGCCTCGGCAGTCAAAGCGTTGAAGCTCCATCCGTGGCCCGGCAATGTAAGGGAACTGAAAGATACCGTCCTCTATGCCGCATTCCATTCAAAGACAGATGTAATATCGGCAGCCGACCTCAATTTCAGCCAGTCGGAGCCTGATGCCGATGACAGCCTTGTTCTGCGCAAGCCGCAAAAAGACAAGGAGAAAATCATTGAGGCTTACCGTCGCAGTGGTTCTTGGACAGGAGCGGCAAAGCTGTTGGGAATCTCGGAACGCGCTCTGATAGAACAGCGTAAAAAACACTGTATCGGCAAGAAGGGCGAGCCGGAGGTTTGACAGCTCGTAAAAAATCACTAACTTTGCAGTGTTAAAATAGCAAAGACTACGGTTGTAGAGTCAATCGCATCAAATTTATAGGATAACATAACTTCCGCATAAGTTCTATTGAGAATCTGCAAAATTCATTAATGACGAGCTTGGCGTGATGCTTATGCTATGCTTACTGCATAGCGTATAGTATTCAAGCTATCGTCATAGGTATTGCAGAACCTTCAATAGTTAGCGTAGATATTATACGCTATTTTTTTGCCTTAATCTAATCTGCCATTTATTCATTTTAAGGATATATTTCACGCTTAATCTTCAGGTTTATTTACTATCCAGCGTGAAAGCAAAAATTTAACTATTGTAAATTTCAAGCAATTAAGAGGCTGCTATTTAGTGTATTGTTGATTTTAACACGCCTCCGATCACCTCAATTTTCAACCATTCGGTTATAATTTCAACCGAGGGCTATTCCTCGCAAACCAAACCCAAAACAACCGAATGGAAACAAAAAATCCACCCAATGCCACCGACTTCGTAAAGAAGTCTTCCACGAAAAAGAAAAAACGTTCATTCAAGCGTAAGTTCGACGGAAAGCAAGCATGTTCCGCTCCTGTGTGCGATGACAATGCGGAGAATATCGACTGGTTTGTCGCTTGCCTCATGTTCTTATTTTTGAGCGTGGCACTCAGAGAGATGTTCAGCACCACAGACGCGGAATGACATTATGGGCAACGGAACATCCACCGAAGCGGATTTCAAGACCGCTGTGATTGCAGGCATGGCTCTCGCCGGCATCAGAACTCACAATGACGACATTCGCGCACCTCCCGAATTATTTTACCACGGTAAGCGTATAATATCCCTTGATGATGTGGCCTTTGGGTTGCACATCTCCAAAAAGACAATGCGCAAATACCGTGACGAGGGAAAAATTGAGATCTATGAAAGCCTGACCTGCGGGGCGGCATTCGTGACACAGGAAGCCTTCAATGATTTCATAGACAATCACTTCATCAGCTCCCGGCATCCGGACTATCCCAAGATGAAGAAAAAACATAACAACACCGGTGGAAACACCGATAAATGATCACCGCTAAATCTTTAATTCACTCATGGAAGAAAATCCAAAGGAAGAAGTGCTGATTGCCCGCGACAATGAAACCGGGCAGGTAGGCGCGGTCGTCGGTCAGAACCCCGACGGCACCCCAAAAATGGCCGATGTAAAATCGACCCCGTTAAGCGAACTCATCAAGTTCACCAAAGGGCAGAACCCCATCGAGGCGTTCATCGCCAACTTCATGCGTCAGGCGAAGAACCCGACCACCTTCGGCATATTCAAAATGTCAGCCGCCGATTACGAGGCTCTGGGGCAGCCTATGGCGGAAATGCTTAACGACCCCGAAACCAACAGGGAGATGCTTGAAAAATACCGCGTCAAGATGAAGACTCCCGCCGCAAAAATCAAACCGGTTGACCCCGACAAGGTGAATTGGACGGAGATAGAAAAACAATGGGGCATCAGCCGGGAGGATCTTGAAAAGTCCGGCGCGCTCCAGCAGATGGTTTACCATCACAAGTCGCCGGAGCTACATAAAGTCAACGACCCCGACGGAAGCGGCGAAAAGCTGGACGCACGTCTGTCATTCCGCACCAATCCCGACGGCACATATTCGCTCACGCCCCATTTCGTCAGGAAGGAACCGTTGCTTGACCAGCCATTCCGGAGCTACACGTTCACCGCCGAGGACAAGGTGGAGTTATCCAACACGGGCAATCTCGGCAAAGCCGTTGACCTCAAAGACCCAGCGACAGGAGAGGTGCATAAATGCCTCGTCAGCATAGACCGCCTCACAAACGAAATCGAGAGCATACCTGTCGATAAAATCTTTATCAAACAGAAGGTTGCCAATATAAATCTGACAATGCAGCAGATAGGCATACTAAAAAGCGGCGGTCTTATCAAGGAACAGCACGTCGAACTCCCCAACGGACAGAAATTCACCGCCGACCTGCAATACAACGCCTCCAAGCGTGACATCGCCTTTGTCAACTCGGCTCAGTACCGTCAGCAGAACGAGCAGGAGGCACAGCGGGCACAACAGAGTCGGCAACAGGGCGAGCAACAATCCGGGCAAAGCCTCAAAGACAACTGGCATGACGCCAACGGCAACCCCAAGCGTCTGACTCAGTGGTACCATATCCCGCTCGACGAGCAGAAACAGGCTGACTACCTCGCCGGGAAACAGGTACTCGTCGGTGAGGGTAAGGACAGGAGTGGCAACGACTGTACCATATACCTGCAATATGATCCCAAAGAGCGCAAGCCTCAGACCACCCGCGTATATCCCGACCGCGACAAGGTGGTGGGCATCGCCGAGGAGAGCAAAACCCAGATGGCGGTAAACGATGACGGCAAGACCAACGAGGCGACCAAGAACGTGAATGAACCGCTCCAGCGCGGACAGACACAGCCGAAGGACGAGGCGCAGCAGAAAAAGCAGCACCAGCCCAAGCCCAAGACTCCAAAGCCGTAGCCGCCTCACCACTTCATCCGTTATCCACAGTCAAAACAACTGCGATTCGCTGACACGTCTGCCGGAACATAAATCCGACCACTGAATCCATAAATCCACTGCGACAAATATCCCGCCTCCGGCAACCTGTCAATATCCTGACAAGTATCTTCACGACATGGGGAGGTGCGCGCGGCCTCCCCGTGTTTTCAAAACATTCACCAACTAAACCCACAAAAATTATGACACAACTGATTGTATGCGAGAAATACCGCATAGCCAGAGCCGTCGCCAATGCGTTGAAGGCGACACTTAACCCGGCATACGGGGTATATACCAACGGCGACATCACCGTTGCCTATGTTCACCGCGGCTTCATCAAGCCTGTCGGTCTTGACAAGGCCGCAAACGGAAGTCTGCCATTCGTGCCGGAGAAATTCAAGATTGCCGTCACCGACAAGAAACGTGACCGCGTACTCAAACCGCTGTTCCGCAACGCGAAAGAGGTTGTCTTCGCCTCAGACGAGGGTGCCGACGCTCAAGCGCGTTTCTTCAATATCTGCCGACACTTCCGAGTCGGGCATCCGACGAGCCGCATGTGGCTTCCCCGCATTACCCGTTCATCTATCAGGCGTTCATTCTCCAAGCGAGAGAAAGGCCGTCACCTGCACAATCTCGCCCAATCGGGTCTTGTGGCAGGCGCGATGGACATGATGTTTGAATATAATTTCGCCGGAGTTCTCAAACGCTGGTATTACGAAGGCGGGCCGCTGACACGCAAGGAGGTCGTAGCCATGCAGTATCTCAGTGACATGGATGAACAGGCGGCACAATATGACGCCCAACCGAAGGCGTACAGAATCTTCCTCGATTACGGAGGGCTGCACCTCATTTCTGATCAGTCTTGGCAGAGCGAGAGGGTCTGCGCCGCAATCGTTGACGCCATCCCTGTCGGCGAACCCGTCAAGGCGCGGATGACCGTCACGGAGGAAGATGCACCGGTAGTCAGACTCCACACGATGCTCACTCTCCAGATGGACGCATTCGACAACTTCGGCTTTATGCCGTCGCTCACCGTCAGGACAGCGGAGAAACTCTACGAGCAGGGCTTTATCTCATCGCCATACGTCACCGCACCGGACGCCGGCAACGGAATAACCGTGTTGCGCCGACTGTCCAAACGAGCCACAAAGACCGAGCGCAGCCTGTACAGACTTATTGCAGGACGCATGGATGCGGCGGCAATACCGCCGGAAAAGAAACAGTATGCCACTGTGACGGCTGAAATCGCCGGACTGACATTCACCTGCCGATGGGAGGTGAGAAAGCCGAAGCCCGAATACCACGGCACATCAGAACAGACAATCACCATAGTCGAAAAGATGATGGCTCCGGTCAAAGAGGTATCGCCCATTTCATACGGCTTTGTTCCGACACTTGCCAACCTCACCGGATATGCGACGCTGACCGCAGACACTACGCACCCCGATATGCCTTACTGCCACACCGTACACGAATACGGCACGGCACTCGAAGGTCTTATGCGCAAAGGCTTCATCACGATAAATGACGGCACTATTGCCTGCACGCCCGAAGGCGACCGTCTGCTGCTTGACCTCGCGCCATACAATCTTGCCCACAGCATACTGGTGGGGCAATACGGTGCTGACGAGATACCCTACGGAACAATAACAGGCAGAAAAGCCGTCAAGGGATTCGGCGAATGGATCTCCGATACCGTCACCGACATTCTGCGCTACACGCCCAAAAAAGAATGACCGCCACGACAGCGATAATTACAGCGATAATTTATATCGTGATTGAAAAATAGCCGCTTGACCATAGCGCATAATCCGATAAAAATCGCTAACTTTGCCACTGAATCGCAGTCATAATTTATTTTGATTGTGGATTTAGTGGTGAGAAGGCGGGAGGGATACCCGCCTTCTTTTTTTCAAACACATATCCCGTCCACCACTTAATCCACCAATAATTTATGGAAGTCTTACTGATTGAGAAGGATACGTTCAACTGTATCCTTGACGAGCATCAGCTTCTATGCGACATGATAATATCCCTCGCCGGACATATCCGACGTAAAAAGCCGGATGAAATGCTTTCAGTCGCGGAAGTCTGCGAGTTTTTGAGAATAGCACCGTCAACCCTGCAATCCATCCGCAACAGCGGCAAGATCGGATTTGTAAGGGATGAAGGCAACGGAGTGAAATTCCCTTGCCGGGAGGTTCTCGGCTATGCCGAGCGTCACGGAGTAACGCAAAGATTATCCACAAATGGCTGACGAGATTATAAACGGCAACCACCCACGGATAATAGAGGCACGCGACAGGACACGACAGGCGTTCGATTCCATTGCCCTTATAAGGGAGAGCCATCATCCGATACTCGGCAACATCAGCTTTCTGACGGATAAAGAAGTCGCGGCATTTTTGAGAGTCAGCCGTCGGACGGTTCAGAACTACCGGGATCAAGGCATACTGCCTTATTACATAATCGGGGGCAAATGCCTCTATGTTGAGTCCGAAATCGCATACCTTCTGGAAGAAAGTTTCCACCCGCGTTATAACGAATAATAATTCAACCACCACCAAGCAACAAGGGCGACAGCCGGATTTCTCCGATTGTCGCCCTTGTGTCATGGCACGGCGGTTATCTTATCTTTCTCGGACGCCCACGTTTGGGCAACGGTGTCGGGACGAAATCCGTCGGTTCTTCCGTCAGCGGCTTTATCCCGGTGGGCATTGTGTCGAATTTGGCGCGCATACGTTCCATATCCTCCGATATGGTCTGGTCAAGCATCCTCGCATAGATTTGCGTTGTAGAAATATCGGAATGCCCCAGCATCTTTGAAATGGTTTCAATGGGGACATGGTTGTTCAGCGACATGGTGGCAAAGGTATGGCGCGCAGTATGGAAAGTGATAGGCTGTGCAAGGAAAAGCGGACAGGTGAAGATAAAACGTAAA
>NZ_SRYZ01000005.1 GCF_004793475.1 Bacteroides muris (ex Afrizal et al. 2022)
ACTTGAAAATTAAATGTTTAACAGCATATATTTAATTTTTGTCATCTACTAAAAAAATAACTAATTTTGCATTCGGATAGGGAGCAACTCTTTCCAATACATAAGAAAAAAGAAGCGTTATGCTCATCAAGTATTTGGAAACGTAGGAAATTTTCAAATTGCATACTCAGATGGCATAGTGGTTCTCACGCATATAGCGTGGGCTGCTATTACTACATCTGTATGCAAGGTTTCCTACGACCTCCGAATAAAGAAGTGGCATTGCAGTCCGCGCTTTTGTATTTTAATAACCTGCCCTGTTGGACTGATGGGCAAAAAGAAAAACGATATGGAACAAAAATTCTGTCAAAGCTGCGGTATGCCGCTAACAAACGAAATCCTCGGTACGAATACCGATGGCACACTCAATGAAGATTATTGCATCTACTGCTACAAAGATGGCAAGTTTGCGCAGGATATGACTATGGAGCAGATGATTGACCACTGCGCCCAATTCACTGATGAGATAAACAAGCAGTCAGGACAGAACTTGACACAGGAACAGGCTAAAGACATGATGCGTCAATTCTTCCCTCACCTTAAACGCTGGAAAAAATAGACTCGTTATGTTTATTGCAATTCTCACATACAAAAAGCCGTTGAGCGAGGTTGATAACTATCTGAGTGCGCACCGTGAATATCTCGCCAAACATTATGCCATCGGAGATTTCATAACATCTGGGCCACAGATCCCTCGCATTGGTGGCGTGATAATGATAAAAGCCAACAACCGTGAAGCGGTTGATGCTATTATTTCCGAAGATCCGTTCTACATCAACGGCATCGCCGATTATCAGATAGTGAAGTTTTCTCCGACAATGTTTGCCAACGATTCGTTAAAATCATTTCTGGAATGAAAGTAATCGGTATTAACGGTAGCGCACGGAAAAATGGCAATACGGCAATCTTAATCCGCACAATATTTGAGGAACTGAATAAGAAAGGTGTTGAAACCGAGCTTATTCAGTTGGCAGATGTCGATATAGAGCCGTGCCGTGCTTGCTTCGCCTGCAGAGGCAAGGACAACTGTGTGTTCCGTAAAGATGGTTTTGCCGAGGTATTCAGTAAAATGGTGGAAGCCGACGGAATAATACTCGGCTCTTCGGTCTATTCAGCCGATGTTTCATCCCGGATGAAAGCATTGTTGGACAGGGGTGGTGTTGTAGCAGCCACTAACCCCGGAATTCTTAAACATAAAGTAGGCGTGGCGGTTGCCGCTGTGCGCCGTGCCGGAGGCATGACATCCGTTGATACCATGAATCATTTCTTTCTCAATAAAGAAATGATTGTCATAGGCTCGACTTATTGGAATATGGTATATGGGCGAGAAATCGGCGATGTACTTAACGATGACGAAGGTATTGCCAATATGCGCAACCTCGGTCAGAATATGGCTTCAATTATGTCTAAATTAAATTCGTGAGATTATGTCATATTTCAATCGAAAACATATAATTAACTATACGAAAAGAAAAAAATCAATGAAACTGCAGATTAAATCATTCATTGCTATCGCAATTTTATCGGGAGTAATCGCAACAGGATGTTCTGGTAATAAAAAGAACAGTGCCAATGTCGCAGAAAGCACAACTTTGAAAACAATGGCGGATGCAGACATTCGGGGACAATGGTACATAGAAAACATAGTCTTCAATGATTCGGATTATGTCCGCCCGGACGAAACTATGCACAGTCTTCGCCAATATATCATTTTTGAAGACAGCACATATTTCATCCAGACAAACTGCAACACAATCTCGGGGCCTTACACCATTACAGGTGATTCAATCACTTTTGGCGACGGAGCAATGACCGAGATGGCTTGCGACGACATGGCGGTCGAAGACGCCTTGCGCAGGATTCTACCGGATATATCCACAATAGATCTTCAAAACGATTCGGTAGTCAGACTGAATGGGGCCACACCTGCAGAATGTATCCTGCTTCGTAAAGCGACCGAAATAAAATGATGACCCCAATATAAAATATTTGTGATATTATGCCATACATATCAGTTGAGAGCGGAGCATTGACCTCCGAGCAAAAGAAAGAACTTATCGAACGACTGACAGCAACAGCCGCCGAGATAACCCATATCCCGGAACAGTTCTTCACCGTCACCATCAAGGAATTGCCAGATGAGAACTTCGGCATAGGCGGCAAGTCGATAGACGAAATCAAACGCAACTATATTGGAAAGGAACATTAGAAATGGCATTTGACTATAAAAAAGAGTATAAAGCTTTATATATGCCTGAATCCACACCGGCAGTCGTTGATGTGCCTGTCATGAAATTCATCGCTGTAAATGGTGCAGGCAACCCCAATGACCCTGACGGCGAATATCAGAAGGCTCTTGGCATGCTATATCCGGTGGCTTATGCCATAAAGATGAGTTATAAGACCGATTACCATATTGACGGGTTCTTTGAATATGTTGTGCCGCCGCTTGAAGGCTTGTGGTGGACAAACAATGCCATAGGTGATTTTACCCACAAATCCGCCTTCAAATGGACAGCAATGATACGTGTCCCTGATTTTGTTGACAACAATGATGTTGAATGGGCGAAAGCAGAGGTGCTGAAAAAGAAAAGACTTGACTGTTCCGCCCTTTTCCTCATGACTTTTGAGGAAGGTCTATGCGTACAGAGTATGCACATCGGGGCGTATGATACCGAGCCTGCAACACTTGCCGTGATTGACCGATTTATAAAAACAGGTGGTTATATCAAGGATATTAATTCCTCCCGTCGTCATCACGAGATATATCTTTCCGATCCGAGGAAAACCAGTCCCGATAAGATGAAGACGGTTCTAAGAATCCCCATTGCAAAGCACGAATGAATCTACAGCTACGACCATACAAATCAGCTGATGCCAATATAATCACTACTTGGCTTAAAAGCGAATATCTTATGCGCCAATGGTGCGCTGACCGATATGAGCGTTATCCCGTCACTCCAGATGATATGAACTCTTATCATCAGCAATACATTGACGGACATAACTCTATTGCTCTGACTATGGTTGACGGTGAAGAGATTGTCGGGTATATTACTCTACGCACTCCGGCAGATGATTTATCCGAACAACGTCTTGGTTTTGTTATTGTTGATGACTCAAAGCGTGGCAAAGGATTGGGAAAAACTCTTGTCAGCATGGCGGTTGATTATGCATTCTGCAAACTCGAAGCCACAAAAGTGTCATTGGGCGTGTTTGAAAACAATCCGGCTGCAATACGTTGTTATGAATCGGTTGGATTCCATCGTGTTGGCAGACAAGAAACTGAGAGTTACAGATGTCTTGGTGAAACATGGAATTGTATTGAAATGGAATACCAGAATAATATTACAATACGCACAATTGAATCAGACGAAGCAATGCTCTTGACAGAATTCCTTTATGAAGCCATATATCAGCCGGCAGGAAGTCAGAAAGTGCCTCGTACAGTATTGCAACAACCCATGATATGGGCGTATGTAAAAGATTTCGGCAAATTGCCGGATGACATATGTCTGGTGGCTGTCGTTGACGGTCTGATTGTCGGGGCGGCATGGTCGAGGCTCGGCTGTTCATACGGCAAGATTGATGACACAACGCCTGAATTTGCAATCTCCGTATATCCCGAATACCGAGGAAAAGGCATTGGCACAAGGCTTCTTTCTTCCTTATTGGATGCTATTCATAAAATAGGATATGGAACAGTCTCATTGTCAGTCGATAAATCCAATTATGCTGTGGGAATGTATCTTAAAGCCGGTTTTGAAATATTGGAAGAAAGAGAACATGATTATATAATGGTTAAACGCTGGAATAATGAGTGAAATTCGACATATTTCATACGACAGTACCTACCTAAACAAGCAGATGGCACTCGCGGTCTATCTTCCTGATGAATATAAATATGGCAGTAAATTCCCTGTATTGTATTTTCTGCATGGAAGAAGTGGTGATGAGTCTTTTATTGAGCAGTTAGGTTTGGCACAATTGACAGATTCACTGATTGCCGCATCCAAAATAGAACCGATGATAATCGTTTGTCCACGAATGGATAATAGCCGTGGTCTGAACTCAGCCAAGATTGCACGTCAGGAAAAGATAGGTAATAATGTGATAGATGTCGGTAGATATGAGGATTATTTTATCCAAGAAATTATTCCATATATTGATGGGAATTTCAATACAATAGCCTCTCGAAAGGGAAGATATGTAGGAGGGTGTTCTGCCGGAGGATTTGCAGCAATCCATTACGGCTTAAAATACCCCGAACTATTTTCCAGGATAGGTGGACATATGCCTGCTATAGAAACTGAACTTGCCCTATCGGATATTCCCTATTATGGGAACGAACACAGTTTTCATAAAAACAATCCTCTGGAGTTCGAGCGATTTGAAAAGCTACATCAAAAGCAAGAGTGGTTTCTTGATGCAGGGGATGAAGATGAGGGTGGTTTCAACAATGCGGTGGAATCATTGTCCAAGAAATTAATATCACATGGAATCTGCGTCGAGCATCATATATCGCCCGGACATCATAATCTTCAATATGTCAAAAGCAATATTTGGAAATACTTAATCTTTTACGGAAACAGGATATGAACGAGTTCAAACAATTAGGTTCACATACGGATTTTACCGCTAATAATTGTATACTGCTATGGAAAGTCGCAAAGTAATCATAACTTGGATTGCCGTTACAGTAGCAGTGATGTTCGCATTGCCGTTTGCTGTGGCAGGATTCGCGTCGGAATGTTCGGGAATGGCTTTGTGTATGATATTGTTTCATGACTTCATAAGGTAATTGGAAATGGAAAGAATGGGTCAGTCCGAAAACCATGTGGGTGATTAATCGTAAACGATGAGTTATAATACTGGTACCCAATCAAGCGGTTGTCTGACATACTTAATTTATAGGGTGTTCAGTTCTATGTTCCAAAATTAACTCGCATTATTGAGTGTTCTGGAACGCAGAGCCACCCGATTCGGAGATAGATTCTCCTTGGCCCAGAGATCTATGTCCTTAAGTTTAACATTGGCCAAGCGTACTTTGAAATTTTGTTTTTTAGCGTCAGAATAGACAGCGATTTTGGGATATAGCGGCAGCATTAGAATCATCGGTGTGAACCCGTGAAGTTTATTGGAAGATACCTTTGATTTCAATATACCGAATTCAGATTCAATTATGTCCGAGGAAATGTTTCGTATCTGCCTGCTGTCATTAAGCACAGCAGCCTGTCGTTTGAAATAATCCAGCATTCTGAGACCGACACAAGCCCGCCTGTTGGTGGCGTTGCCGATTAGATTCCGGATGATATGATGCTGACAAAGGGCGTTGGTTCTGAGTCCAAACCCTTCACGCTTGCAAAGAGTTTCAAGATAGGTTACGGACTCGACGCAGACACCAAGTTCGTCAATGAGGTCTCTATACTGAAGGAGAAAAGAATAAGCTTCCTTCATGTCGTCATCCAGGGAATCAAGACAACCAAGCATTTTCTGACCCCACGTGACCCATTCACGAAGATTCATGAACCGAGCCATGGCACGCATATTGGGAGGCAGAAGCCATGCCTTGTCGGTGAGATGATATTGCAGCCTGATTTTGCCGAGTTTTTCGGTTAGTGACACAAAATCAGCATCCTTCCCATAGACATGCTTCATGCAGTTGCCCAATGTGTGGCTTATGTCAAGATGATGGGCAATGCCTGCATCCTTAAAGCCGCCTACAAGATTATGCGCACCGTCGGATATACCGTATTCCGGAGAACTTCCGGTTTTCTCAGAGGCTTTGTCAATGACCTCTTTGACATCATTCCGTTTGAAGCGGTTCCCGATGTGCATACCCAATATGGTGACATCATCATGATTCAGTGGTTTGCCTGTATGTTCAGCAGGAACACCCAGCACTACAAGAAGTTTCTCCTTGTTAATCATGATGCTTTCATCGATTATGTGAGCATACTTACCGCCTTGTGGAGCATCATCCTCATAGACGGAGAGTCCGAGCTTGCGAACCCAGTTGGCTACAGAGTTGTAGCACGGGAGCTTCCCCAATGGCTCTCCGGTAACCTCCTCAAATATCCCGATTATGGATATGACGGTTCGCAGTCCGCATCCTGTCCGTACATAGATCAGCACGCAAAGCATTATTAGCTGAATAGAGAATCTATGTCCGGGAACAGGCTCGAAAGCAACTTGCGTTGTTCTTCGGTCACGGTTATTGTCGGCACGTCTTTTTTTTTGAGTTCTTTCTTCAAATCTGAGATTTTGGCTTTGTCAGCCTCCTTTTGAGATTTGAGTTTGCTTTTAAGCTTGGAGTTCTCTTTACGAAGACGTTTCAACTCCTGTTCCGGGGTCTCCTCGGGGATATTTGAACCTGATTTTTTCATTGTTTCTTTTAGTTGATTATTAGACTATAAAGATACTAAAAATCAATGAACTACCAAAACTCCCAATGTACTCTTTTGCGCTAAAATTCAATATTTTAAGCACGTATTTTTATTAAATTTTTAGGTGTTTTGAATGACGTTGTTCGGAACATCAAACTGAACACCCTACTTAATTTATAATGCCTTAAAAGAATCTGTATTCTTACATTGCAATATTGGAATTTTTTCAAAATATTATGTCCACAGGGTTTTCGGACTGATCCGAAAGAATCACTGATCAATGCATAGTCGCTCGGCAGTTTTCTTAAATAATACAAAAACACCCGATTTTACATTCTTGGGTGTAAAATCGGGTGTTCATTTTACAATTTGCTGATTTTCAGCGTTTATTGCGGAGAGACAGGGATTCGAACCCCGGGTACCTCGCAGTACAACGGTTTTCAAGACCGCCGCAATCGACCACTCTGCCACCTCTCCAAACTCCTCTTTCAAGAAGTGCTTTTCTCTTAAAGCGATGCAAAGGTACAAATCATTTTTTATTCTACAAACTTTTCTGCACAAAAAAAGAGCAATTATAGCAAAATTCTTGTTCATACCCACTACGAAACCAGCATAACAGCATTTAGACTATTTGTTAAAATGTACCAAAGACAATATAACATTCTACAACAAACTGATTATCAGCGCATTTACAAAGACCCACATTCAGTATACGATTGAACCCTATTCAGTATACGACTGAATGGCATTCACTATACGACTGAATTAGGTTCAGAATACGACTGTTCCTTAAACCTACATCATTTGTAAATAATGCAGATTATTATCCGATTCTTGTTCTGTTCATAAACCATATATTAAAGAAAGTATTAACATCTCCACTTCCACAGACATTCACTACCTAATGACAGTTATTTTATACTGTTCAACATAAAAAGGGTAATCTCTCTTATAAAATTACGGAATTTATTCAGTATTTTTGCACGCTCTAAAGGATAACATTATCTAACCTACTAACAAAAACAAATTTTATGGAATTGAACAAAACCTTTACCAATGGGCTTTGGAGCAAAGAAATCAATGTCAGTGACTTCGTCAGTAGAAACATCGCACCCTATACCGGGGATGCATCCTTCTTGCAGGGACCTACCGAACGTACCAAACGTATCTGGGACATCTGTCTGCAGGCTCTTGAAGAAGAAAGAAACAACAATGGCGTCCGCTCACTAGACAATACCACCGTGTCTACCATCACTTCTCACAAGGCCGGGTATATTGATAAAGACAATGAACTTATTGTCGGTTTGCAGACTGACGAACTGTTGAAACGTTCCATCAAACCTTTCGGAGGCATCAACGTGGTAGCAAAGGCATGCCGTGAAAACGGAGTGGAAGTGGACGATAGAGTAAAAGACATCTTCACCCATTACCGCAAAACACATAACGACGGCGTATTCGATGTATATACCGAAGAAATCCGTTCCTTCCGTTCATTGGGATTCCTGACCGGTCTTCCCGACAACTATGCTCGCGGACGTATCATCGGTGACTACCGTCGTCTGGCACTCTACGGCATCGACCGGCTTATCGAAGCCAAGCAAGAAGACTTGCGCAATCTGACAGGTCCCATGACCGAAGCCCGTATCCGTCTGCGTGAAGAAGTATCAGAGCAAATCAAGGCCCTGAAAGACATCAAAGTGATGGGCGAATACTACGGACTCGACCTCAGCCGCCCCGCAACATCAGCGCAAGAAGCTGTGCAATGGGTATATATGGCTTATCTGGCTGCCGTGAAAGAACAGGACGGTGCTGCCATGTCATTGGGCAACGTTTCTTCATTCCTCGACATCTT
The DNA here is from genome assembly GCF_004793475.1 of Bacteroides muris (ex Afrizal et al. 2022). Lineage (GTDB taxonomy): Bacteria > Bacteroidota > Bacteroidia > Bacteroidales > Bacteroidaceae > Bacteroides > Bacteroides muris. The sequence goes on from NZ_SRYZ01000005.1 coordinate 8,278, forward strand.
TATCGAATATGATTTGGCTCACGGCAAGATTGACGAAACTTTTGCACAGGAACTGATAGACCAGTTCGTCATCAAGCTGCGCATGGTACGCCATCTGCGTATGCAGTCGTACAATGACATCTTTGCCGGAGACCCGACTTGGGTAACCGAAGCCATTGGCGGCCGTTTCAACGACGGACGCGTGAAAGTGACCAAAACCTCTTTCCGTTTTCTGCAAACCCTATACAATCTCGGTCCCTCTCCCGAACCGAACATGACGGTACTTTGGAGCCCGGAATTGCCGGAAGGCTTCAAGGATTTCTGTGCCAAAGTTTCCGTAGACACAAGCTCTATCCAATACGAGAACGATAACCTGATGCGCGAAGTGCGCAACTGCGACGATTATGGTATCGCCTGTTGTGTATCTTACCAAGCCATCGGAAAGCAAATCCAGTTCTTCGGCGCACGTGCCAACCTAGCCAAAGCATTGCTGCTTGCCATCAACGGCGGACGTTGCGAAAATACCGGAACCGTCATGGTGAAAGGTATTCCCGTATTGACCGGCAACACGCTGAAGTTCGAGGAAGTAATGGCCAACTACAAGAAGGTACTGACTGAAATTGCCCGCGTATACAACGAAGCCATGAACATTATTCACTATATGCATGACAAGTATTACTACGAAAAGGCTCAGATGGCATTCATAGATACCGACCCGCGCATCAATCTGGCTTACGGTGTGGCAGGACTTTCCATCGCCATCGACTCCCTCTCTGCCATCAAATATGCCAAAGTCACCGCCCGCCGTAATGACATTGGTCTGACAGAGGGCTTTGATATGGAAGGTTCTTTCCCTTGCTTTGGTAATAACGATGACCGTGTAGATCACCTCGGCGTGGATTTAGTATACTACTTCAGCGAAGAACTAAAAAAGCTGCCCGTCTACAAGAACGCCCGTCCTACCCTCTCCTTGCTGACTATCACCTCCAACGTAATGTACGGCAAAAAGACCGGTGCCACTCCAGACGGACGCGCCAAAGGCGTTGCGTTTGCTCCGGGTGCCAACCCCATGCACGGGCGTGACAAGAACGGTGCCATCGCTTCCTTGAGTTCCGTAGCCAAATTGCGCTACCGCGACTCGCAGGATGGTATCAGCAATACTTTCTCCATCGTTCCCAAATCACTGGGCCCGACACCGGAAGAACGTGTAGAGAACCTGGTAACCATGATGGACGGCTACTTCACCAAAGGTGCCCACCACTTGAACGTAAACGTACTGAACCGCGAGATGCTGGAAGATGCCATGGAGCATCCCGAAAAGTACCCGCAACTCACAATCCGTGTTTCCGGCTACGCCGTGAACTTCGTGAAATTGAGCCGCGAGCATCAGTTGGAAGTCATCAGCCGTTCATTCCACGAAAGAATGTAATATGATAAATGTACACTCCTACGAAAGTATGGGAACATTCGACGGGCCGGGTCTCCGGCTCGTCGTTTTCCTGCAAGGATGTTTGTTCCGTTGTCTGTATTGCGCCAATCCGGACACTATCGACGTGAAAGGCGGTACCCCTACCACTCCGGAAGAGATTCTGCAAATGGCAGTCAGTCAAAAGGCATTCTTCGGGAAGAAAGGAGGTATTACTTTCTCCGGCGGCGAGCCTACCTTGCAAGCAGAAGCACTGATTCCTCTTTTCAAAGAACTGAAGGCAAACGGCATCCACATCTGCCTGGACAGTAACGGAGGTATCTGGAATGAAAAAGTGGAAGAACTCTTCAGCCTGACCGACCTCGTGTTGCTGGACATCAAGCAATTCAATCCCGAACGCCACCGCATGCTGACGGGACGAAGCAACGAACAGACACTCTGCACTGCTGCCTGGCTAGAAGAGCATGAGCGTCCCTTCTGGTTGCGCTATGTACTGGTTCCCGGTTACAGCGACTCGGAAGAAGACATACGCCTGCTGGGCGAAAGTCTTGCCAAATACCAGCAGATACAGCGGGTAGAAATTCTTCCTTACCACCGTCTGGGCGTTCATAAATACGAAGCCATGGGATGGGAGTATAAACTGAAAGAAGTGAAAGAAAACAGCCCGGAACAGTTGGCACGAGCAGAAAAAGTGTTCAAAGAATATTTCACGAATGTTGTAACCAACTGAAAAGTCCCCCAAAACAAGGCTGTCCGGATATGGTTCCGAACAGCCTTTCCTCTATAGGACAAGAATCCTATTCTTTCAAGTCATAGGTAATCTGCCGCACATCGTCACTACTGCCGCCCACCATAAAGACGAAATCACCGTCCTGACCGAATCTCTCGCCCACTGTCACGATAATGACATCCGAAGCCTCAGCAGCCTACATACAAGGTCACCACTTTGTTCCGGTCTGTAGTGGCAGCAAAGCACCTGCCATATCGTACTGGGATGTTGATAGTCCTCCTATCAAGGTTATCTTACTCGTCTGTACCGTTAACGGAAGCACGGATTCTCAGTAAAAAGCCGTGTCCCTTCATCCACCAACGAAGAAACACGGCCGAAAGTTATTAAGAAAATTCTGAATCTACAAGAAAGTGGACAAAAACATGTCTGTCCTGCTATCAATAAGTAAGACGTATGCCGGCCTGCAGCGTAAAGTTACACGGGTTCTCCTTGCGTATGGTCTGTATAGACGAACCGTCATCAAAGAAATAGGATACTCCCGGCTCCACATACAAGCCCACCCTATCGTTTATGTTATACTGAGCACCGACAGCACCCATGACAGAAAGCTGTACCGGTTTCACTGTTTCACTCTCAGTACCAATCTTGCCATACACACATTTTTCAATGGCACCACCCGCCGAAACATACATCGCAAAGTTCTTCGTATTTACAAAGTTCCAATTGGCCCGTACCGGGATGCCAATATAATGCAGCTTTTGGCTTATCTTTTCCGAGCTGCCCTCATATCTTACGTCAGAAGTAAGATAAGTATACGTCAGCCCACTTTCCACAGAGAAGCCTTTCGCCAAATTTTTACGTACCGAAATTCCGAAGTTGAGCGGCTGCTTGTGGTCAATGTCCGCAATCCTTTTCTTATGCCTTTGAAGATAGGGCATACCGTCCTTGAAAACCAGTTCCTGCCCATCGGGGATGGTAACAATACCATTGGCCGTAGAGGACAAATCCACATTACCGCCATAAATAGGACTTTCAGGCATGCTATTCGACATGACATTCGCCTCCCCTTCATTAACCAACGAAAAGCCTCCCGTGTTTCCTACGCACAAACCCACTGCCCATCCTTTAGCATCCCTGCCAGAACTGTTTCTTTCCGGAAGATGCAGTTTGTCTCGCCCGGACGGACGGTAGCGGTCTTCCCTTGTCCTCTCCGGTTCCTCTGTCGGCATTGTGGTTTCATGGCCCGCATCTTCCACTAGCAGCTCCTCTGTCTGCTGTCCGATACCGGCAGTCTCATCTGCCGTTTCATCCGGAAACATTTCCTCCCTCTGTTCTTCGTTAACCCATATTCCGACATGTCGTGCAACCAAAGGGCGACTTGCCTCCTTCTCGGATGCCGATACATTTCCATATGTCCGATAAGCAGGTTCTACGGAATTAGTCCGTACAGCAGGTAACATCTGTTCCGGCAAGACGTCTGGAACCACAGCCCAGGCAGGCACTGACGTATGCCGCATCTCATTACCTATCGGGCTCTGCAACAGCCACAGACTGACGGACGATACTGCCGCCAACAACACTGCTGCCGTAGCCACCGCCCAGCGGTGGAAAGGTATCATCTTATGCGGTCTGGCTATCGGAGTTCCGGAAACGGACAATTCCTTCTCCAACCGCTCCCATCCGGCAACCAGCAACGGTTCGGAATAGTCTTTCAGCTTGTCTTTTATCTTTTCCAACCACAATTCATCTTCCATACGTTCCTTCATTTAATCATTTCTTTTTATCCACTCACGTACTTTTGCCGCTAAAGTCGCTTTAGCACGCGTCAACTGCGAGGCAGAGGATTTTTCATTAATTCCCAATAGTCGAGCAATCTCCTTATGAGATTTCTCTTCAAAAATATATAAGTTGAATACGGTACGGTAGCCGGCAGGCAATTCACTGATAAACTGCATCAATACCTTTTGAGGAACGGCATCTATTGACGAACCTTCCGGTTCCTCATAAGCTTCGGGTGCATTCTCCAAGGGCGATGACTGATTCATCACATCATTTTTCCGCAAATATTGCAATACCGTATTCACCATTACGCGTTCCATCCATGCCCGCAGAGAACCCTCTCCCCGCCAAGTGAACTTATCGAAAGAATCAAAAAGTTTCAGAAAACCGTCATGCATCAGGTCTTGAGCAGTCTCCTGGCTACCTGCATAACGGAGGCATACGCTGAACATGCGTCCCGCATAGCGCTCATACAGTTCTTTGCGGGCAAGATTGTCTCCTTGTCTACAGTGTTCTGCCAATTCCTGTTCTTCCATTCTTTCTTTTAACACGTGTTTTACCTTAAAAATGCAACTGATACAAAATTACTGCATCAGACAGAGAAGAAAATCATACTTTCATTTCTTTAACAATATACTACGCAGTATTTAGTTTTTCACCGCATTTTCTGAGTACAAAAATAAGTTTTAAACAGAAAAAGAGCTAAAACCTACCACTTATGAAGAAACTGAGAATGACATTGGCAACATCCGTGCTTTTATTTCTTACTGCCGCTGTATTGCAGTCATGTCTGGACGATTGGGATGACAAAAATGCTTTGTTCGCCGTAGGCACGGTGAAGGTCATTGAAGGAAAGGACTACTATTTCTCACTGGACGAAGGAAGTAAACTATATCCCAGTGACACAACCTATGTTCACAACTATGCCGTAATAGACGGACAGAGAACTTTCATCTACTTCCACGAACTGGAGGAGAAACTTCCGGGCTACGAATACAATGCCCAAATAAAGCACATAGAGAACATTCTGACCAAAGACATCTACTCCATGCCTGCCGAAAAGGCGGACAGTATCGGCGACGACAACATCAACGCTACGGATTTATGGATTACGGGCGAGTATCTGAACATCAAATACCAATTCTACCACAGCAATAACAAGGACAAGAAGCACATGCTGAACCTGGTCATCAACGAAGCATCCGCCGGCGAAAACAACAGACCGGATTACGTCAATCTCGAATTCCGCCACAATGCCTACAATGACAGCCAGCTCACACTGGGCACCGGACTGGCCTCCTTCAAGCTGGCCAATATAGCAGAACAGCTGAAAGATAAAAAAGGAGTGAACATCCGTGTCAAAAGTCTATATGACGGTGAACGGTTCATGTCCATAGACATTAAAACAGAAAATAACTAAATCTCCTGAAAACACATCTTTCAACATCTCAATGAGAAGTGGAGTAACATTTCAATTTAAATATGTTACTCCGCTTTATTTCTACGTATCCGATACGGGACTCGGTATTCCCCAAGACAAGCAAGAGAGCATATTCGGCCACTTTGTCAAGCTCAACAATTTTGCCCAAGGCACCGGACTAGGATTGCCCATCTGTCAGATGTTGGTACAGCACATGGGAGGCAATACAAGCTCCCTATTCTCTTTCCGCATCATGTCGGCAGCAAAAGTAAAGCAGATTTCATAACTATATGCCACCAATACTGTCGAGGAGTATCATCGCCAAGTACGGAAAGTTACAAAAACAAAGGCATGCTCCCTAATTAATGACAGCCACGATTTATCAGGTCTGTGGAATAGACCTTTTCGCCTAATTCTATCATTCTTTTAGAAAAGTGTCCCATTCCATCAAGGAGTGTCTTTTTCTTTGCTACAAAGATACGGATATTCAGCTTATAATGGTTCAGTAGCAAAATAGATACGGAGGAAGAATCGTTCTTCCATAACGGAAATATTGTTCCACCGTGGCGAAAAAATCGTTCCACCATGGTGGAACGATTTTTTCCTCATGATGGAACGATTTAAAATATGCTTATTTAGTTCTTAGCGTTATCACTTAGCTGCGTACATACGTGCACGTAACTCTTTAATGTGGTCCGAAGTGATATATTCATCATACTCCATCATCTTGTCGATGATACCGTTCGGAGTCAGCTCGATGATACGGTTGGCAACCGTCTGAATGAACTCATGGTCATGGGATGAGAACAGAATATTGCCCCTATAGGTCTTCAAGTTATTGTTGAATGCCTGAATGGATTCCAAGTCGAGGTGATTGGTCGGTGTATCCAAAATCAGGCAGTTGGCATTACGAAGCTGCATGCGCGCAATCATACAACGCATTTTCTCCCCTCCCGACAATACGCTCGCCTTCTTCAAAACTTCTTCTCCGGAGAAAAGCATACGTCCCAAGAAGCTCTTCATGTAGACTTCATTGCCCTCACCGAACTGGCTCAACCAATCTACCAGATTCAGGTCTGTATTAAAGAATGCAGTATTGTCTAGCGGCAGGTAGGCGGTAGTAATAGTCACCCCCCAGTTGAAGGTACCCGCATCCGGTTTCATATTCCCGTTGATAATCTCGAACAGAGCAGTCATGGCACGCGGGTCATGGGAAAGGAATACAATCTTGTCTCCCTTCTCTACATTGAAGTTGACATCGCGGAACAGCACTGTACCATCTTCCAGCGTCTTTGTCAAACCGGAAACCTCCAGTATCTGATTACCCGGTTCGCGCTCAGGCGTAAAGATGATGCCCGGATACTTACGGGACGATGGCTTGATTTCTTCCACATTCAGTTTCTCCAGCATCTTCTTGCGACTGGTAGTCTGCTTGCTCTTTGCCACATTGGCACTGAAACGGCGGATAAACTCTTCCAATTCCTTTTTCTTCTCCTCGGCTTTTGCCTTCTGGTTCTGCTGCTGACGAAGCGCCAGCTGGCTGGATTCGTACCAGAAGCTATAGTTACCGGCAAAAAGATTAATCTTTCCGTAGTCAATGTCTACCGTATGCGTACAAACGGAGTCGAGGAAGTGGCGGTCATGACTCACAACCAGTACAGTGTGTTCAAAGTTCGACAAATAATCTTCCAGCCAGGTCACAGTCTCCATGTCCAAGTCATTGGTCGGCTCGTCCAGCAGCAAGTTGTCCGGATTTCCATAAAGAGCCTGTGCCAGCATGACACGCACCTTTTCCTTATTGTTCAACTCACCCATCAACAGATAATGCTTGTCTTCCTTGATACCCAAGCCACTCAGCAAGGCGGCGGCATCACTTTCGGCATTCCATCCGTCCAGCTCGGCAAACTTCTCTTCCAATTCGGAAACCTTCAATCCATCCTCGTCCGTGAAATCCTCTTTGGCATACAGCACTTCGCGCTGCTTCATGATGTCCCACAACACCGTGTGTCCCATCATCACTGTGTCCATCACTGTAAAAGCATCCCACTTGAAGTGGTCCTGGCTTAAAACGGAAAGACGCTCTCCCGGAGCCAGCATGATGGAACCCGTCGTAGGATCCAGTTCCCCGGAAATCGCTTTCAAAAATGTAGATTTTCCGGCACCGTTGGCACCGATGATACCATAACAGTTACCACTTGTAAACTTCAGGTTTACGTCATTGAACAACACTCTTTTACCAAACTGTACTGAGACATTAGAGACTGTAATCATCTTTATATTTACGATTTATTTATTTACAATTTACTATATAATACCTAATTAGTCTGCGAATTGCGAATGCAAAGATAGTGCAAATTGAACGTAAAACTTTCATGCTCGCATGAAAAAGTTTTGCTGAGATACCGCCTATCTTATTCAAAGATAGTTATTTTTTCCATGAATAGACACTGGGAAGCGCTGTCAATCTGGCATAAAAGTATTACCTTTGCAGCATTTTCGGCAAAAATATCCGTTTTGGCAAAGTTTTTGCTGGGGCACTGGTATCATATTAACTTAAACCCTTGACAGCAATGAAAGCAAAATCATTTTACAAGAATAACAAGCATAACAATATGAATCCGAAAGAAAAAGAAAACAACCAGGAAGAGGAGTTGAAAACTCAAGCTACTCCTAACGAATGTGACGAAGAAACCGTAGGACAAGAAGCTTCACAAGAAAACGAGGCTCCCCTGACAGAAGAAGAAAAGCTCGTCCAGGAACTGGAAAAGGCAAATGAACAGATTGAAGAGCAGAAGGACAAATATCTGCGCTTATCTGCCGAGTTCGACAATTACCGCAAACGCACCATGAAGGAGAAAGCAGAACTTATCCTGAACGGTGGTGAAAAAAGTATCAGCAGCATCCTGCCCATTGTGGACGACTTTGAACGCGCCCTAAAAAACATGGAAACAGCCACCGACGTAGCTGCCGTAAAAGAAGGTGTTGAACTTATCTACAACAAATTCATGTCCGTACTGGGACAAAACGGTGTTAAAGTGGTAGAGACAAAAGAACAACCGCTCGACACAGACTATCACGAAGCCATCGCCGTGATTCCGGCACCCAATGAAGAACTGAAAGGCAAAATTCTGGACTGTGTACAAACCGGTTACATCCTAAACGACAAAGTGATCCGTCATGCCAAAGTGGTAGTCGGAGAATAACATAAAACTGTATGGAAAAAAGAGATTACTACGAAGTATTGGAAGTCGAAAAGACAGCAACGGCAGAAGAAATAAAGAAAGCCTATCGCAAAAAAGCCATCCAATATCATCCGGACAAGAATCCGGGCGACAAAACAGCCGAAGAAAAATTCAAGGAAGCGGCAGAGGCATATGACGTACTAAGCAATCCGGACAAGCGTGCCCGCTACGATCAGTTCGGTCATGCCGGACTGGGTGGTGCCGCCGGTAATGGCGGTCCGTTTGGTGGCTTCAGCGGAGGTATGTCCATGGACGACATCTTCTCCATGTTCGGTGATATCTTCGGCGGACACAGTGGAGGAGGTTTTGGAGGTTTCGGAGGTTTCGGAGGAGGCGGCGGAACACAACAACGCCGCTACCGTGGTTCGGACTTGCGCGTCAAGGTAAAACTGAACCTCAAGGAAATCTCTACCGGTGTGGAAAAGAAATTCAAGCTGAAGAAATACGTGCCTTGTACCCACTGTCATGGTACGGGAGCCGAAGGCGACGGCGGTGCTGAAACATGTCCGACTTGTAACGGCAGCGGCACGGTAATCCGTAACCAGCAAACCATACTCGGCACCATGCAAACAAGAACGACTTGCCCGACTTGTGGCGGTGAAGGTAAAATCATCAAAAACAAGTGTAAGGAGTGTGCCGGTGAGGGTATTGTATACGGTGAAGAAGTAGTAACCGTAAAAATCCCGAAAGGTGTCGCAGAAGGCATGCAACTCTCTATGGGAGGAAAAGGAAATGCAGGCAAGCACAACGGTGTGCCGGGCGACCTGCTGATTCTTATAGAGGAAGAGCAAGATCCGAACCTGATACGTGACGAAAACGACTTGATTTACAATTTGCTCCTCAGTTTCCCGACAGCTGCCTTAGGTGGTGCGGTCGAAATTCCTACTATTGACGGAAAGGTGAAAGTAAAAATTGACTCAGGTACGCAACCGGGAAAAGTACTCCGCCTGCGCGGCAAAGGTTTACCCAACGTGAACGGATACGGTACGGGAGATTTATTGGTAAACATCAGCGTATATATACCCGAAACGCTGAGTAAGGATGAGAAAAAAGCATTGGAAGAGATGGAGACATCGGATAACTTCAAGCCGAATACTTCGATTAAAGAAAAGATATTCAAGAAGTTCAGAAGTCTGTTTGACTGATAACATGGAACATAAAAGAAGAGGATGTGTCAAAACCCTCTTTTTAACAAAATCACCCTTGCTACAGATATCTGTGACAGGGGTGATTTTCATATTTTTGGTGTTTTGACACATCCCCTTCTTTATGTTCTATCGGGGAAATGTTAAAGCTACTCCAACATCCTCTTCATAAAAGCCTCTATTCCCTCCACATCAGAAGCCTGAGGAGCCCACGAAGCCAAATCCTCTGAAGGCAGAGGCTGATATGGGCCTTTTTTAATTTCAAAAATAACAGTACCTGACTCCAAGGCAATAATACTATGCCATGTATTAGAAGGAATCTCCAGACCATATTTACCTTCCGAAGGATTGAGACATACCCTATCTGTTACATTGCCGGCATCATCATAGAAAAATGCCAGCAGACTTCCACGCAAAATCAGATAAGTTTCCTCCTTATCCGTATGACGGTGAGGAGGAAGATAAGTTCTAGGTTCCAAAGCATTCAGCAACCGATGAATAGGGGCATCCATAGACGCATGAAAATTATAATTCATACGTAAGCGGGAGTTCTCCTTAGCTTGTGAAGTAACGGTATCCAGCAGTTCTTCTGTTATCAGCTTCATCATAACTTCAGTAATTGAGCAAACTTGGCAGGAAGTTCTGCTTTTCCTGCTTCAATAGACAAACTTTTTCCTTCTTTATCTACCAATATAGCAGCCTTCTGCGAGGAAGCCAATGAAGTTACTTCCGCCACATTACCGACAACAAACAAACATCCGGAGAAAAGAGGAGCAATCACCTTCCGGGTACGCCCCTTCCATTTTACAAACACAGCCTGCATCGGGCAATATGTAGTATATCCCGCAGCGTTCAAACACTGCATCAACTTATGCTCAGACTTGGGTGCTGTGTACAATGCATGCCAGCACATCATCTCATTATCCGTCATCATATTGTTTGCTTTTTCCATTCCTTTAATAAATCTTTTACAAATAATATCCATCCCACACTGCCGACACCTGCTAAGAACATGAAGCCGATCAAAATCATCAATTTATTGGGCTTTGCAGGCTTTAAAGGTACCGTAGCCGGCTGAACAACCGTATATACCGGTGTAATCTCCTGCACCTTAGCTCTTGCCATCTGCAATTGTTGAGAAACTTGCGTATATACTTGATAGGCTAAATTCATTTCATTCTGTAAACGCTCTTGCTCTGCACGATAACTCAGCAATATTATATTCTGGTTTGCATCTACAAAATTAGCATATTTCTTCTGGGCATCCTCATAACTGGCCTTTGCTTCTCCGTAAAGTTTTTCGGTAAATGCCAAATCATGACGAGCCTTATTAGTCCGATAATCTGTGATGTAGTTCTGCAGGCAATGCATCACAGTATCCGTCAGTGAAGCAGATATCAAAGGATCCTGCATAGTAACAGACAAGGTTGTCACACCTGTCTTTTTGTCTACAGAAACAGAGATACGTTTACTTAAAGCATCTGCAATGGCAGCCTCATCTTTAGTAAGACGAAAAGGATCCAGCTTTGCATCCCCCCCTTCCGGTTCATCCATAAACAAGGACAATGTCCATCCCAATACCTTAAAAGGAGCGGAAATAATTGCACTCCACCACGGAGAACGTTGTTCCTCTTTCAAATAAGTATATAAAGTTGTGTCAACTTTCGCTTTCTGATCCTTGACTCTAACATCGAACAGTTCAATCAGAAAAGGAGTAGAACTTACAATATCAGGATAGAGTTCGGGTGACAAAGCATCTTCACCGGAAGAAGTACCCAGATTGATACCCGCCATGGCAGCAAGAGCTCCCATACTTCCACCGGCAGACTTGCCACCGCTCTCCGGAGCCAAAGTTACACTTGTAGAGTACTCCTTAGGAATACTAAAAGCAACAACCAAACCTATAAGGGCAGCGATGCCACAGGCCTTAAAAACCAATTTGCGACTAGCCCATACTTTTTGGGCCAGTTCTATCAAATCTATCTCTTGTTCCTCAGGTTGTGGAGAAGATATGTTTTGTATTCTTTCTTCGCTCATAATTCAAATTACTTAAAGAGATTAACCATAGTCGCAATCATCGCTGCAATAGAAGCTGTCGTACTTCCCATTCCCAAAATTTCAGTAGTAGTCATCTTCTTTTTCTGCTCTTTACTTGGAACTATTATTTCACAACCAGGTTCAATTGCCTTCTTGTTTCCAGCTCTTAAACGAGAAACTGTACCATTCATGTATATTACATAGGCCTTGCGTTTCTTGGCATCGTTGCCAAAGCCACCAGCCTGATTGATGTAATATTTCAAGCTTTCACCCTTTTTATATAAAACTGTATTCGGATACATTACAGCACCGTTGATTTTCACTGTACTTACATACTCCGGAACAAACAACACATCTCCCTCACGAAGTACCATATCAGCATCTGAACCAGGATTTTTCAAGGCCTCTCCCAGATTTATACCTACAGAATAGGTATTGGACAAATCCAATCTTTTCACAGATATGGAATCTCCGCCTCCGGCTTGTGCCATACGCAGTGCATCTTCCTTACGACGGAATTCTTCTTCAGTCATTCTACGCATAAGACGTGCTCCTTTTATATAAGCATCGGGAGTTACCCCACCAGCCTTAGCTATCAAGTCACTCAAACGTTCATTCTTTTTCGATAGTGCATAATTACCGCCAAAAAGAACTTCTCCACCCACCATAACATTCTGTTGTTTAAAATAAGACGGACTCTTACGAACATAAACTTCATCAAAAGGTTCAAGATAAAAATCCTGACTTCCTTCTCCCAACAATAAGCCATCCTTCAAATCAAAAGAGAAATTCTGGCCTACCGTAGTACAGAAAGACGTACTTTTGGAATCTTTCATACGCCGTGCCACTTCAACCTTTGTTGTAGCCGCTGCCTCCAACAGACCACCAGCCTGCAACACCAAATCCTCTACTGTCATCTTATCAGAATAAAGATACGTACCCGGATTGGCTATTTCACCATGGATGGTAAGTGTAGCTTCTTCTTTCAAGTCATGAATACTTGGAATATATAAAATGTCATTCTTCTGCAAAGGAATATCTGCCGTTGTCCCGTTCAGCAAACCTTTTACATCTACTTGTATAATCTCATGCGACAAGTCTTCAAGCTCACGGTCGATTATAGCACGATTCAAGAATGCATCTCCGCGAAGTCCTTCCGCTTTCTTAATCAACTGCTTCACTGTATTCATTGTACCGTCCAACTGATATAAGCCTTCACGATATACGGCACCGCGGACTTCCACACGATTCTCAAAACGCTGTAAAACGGAGTCAACCGTAATCTTATCACCATCATCTATGCGGAATACGGAATAATCCATTTCATCCACATTATAAATTTGATGTTCACGTCCACTTTTACGAATTATACGTAATGCTTTCTTATAAGCATCACCCGTAAAACCACCTGAATACTTCAATAATGTACCTACGGTTTCAGTGGGTTTCATTTCATAAAACATCGGACGTTTTACCTTACCCAATATCTGTACCAATGACTGGTAAGGATCCACAAGAATCACATCACCATCCTGCAAACGGATGTCATCCTTCATTTTTCCTTCCATAAGCAAATCGTAAACATCCAAATCCGCTATTGTATTTCCATTGCGAATCACTTTAATACTGCGTAAACTACCAATCGGGTTTACACCACCTGCACGATATAGTGCATGGAATACGGAAGCAAATGATGAAAGGGTATAAGTTCCGGGCACCAGAACTTCACCCATAACGTTTACTTGAATAGAACGTATTTCCCCTAATGTCAATTTAACTTGGGTAGAAGGCACATTTCCAGTTACTCCGGAATATATTCTGGCAAACTCTTGTTTCAAATAATTATTGGCTTCCTTTACAGTTTTACCATTGAGATAAACCGGTCCCAGATTATTCACAAGGATGCTCCCTTCCGGAGATATCGTTTGCCGAATCGTTGTTTCAGAAGCCCCCCACACATCAATAATCACCTCGTCACCAGGTCCCAAACGATAGTTCTCGGGAGTAGCGACATTTACATTGGGCTCGAAAGTCAAATTATCGTTAGTAAAAATATTATGACCATAAATTTGCGAAGCCAGATACTCCGTCTCTTTCTCTTGAGGCAAGGAACGATTATCCATCATTTGTAAAGAATCTCCTGCAGCCACTGTTTGTCCGGCAGAATACGTTTCCGAAGTTGTCCGCAACCCTTTGACCACACCACTCATTTCACCACGTTGACGAGAACGTTTCTCATCTTGCGTATTGCGCTGCGAATTTCCAGATTTGGAGTTTTCATACTTTTTCTGAATTCTTTCAACTTGTTCCTTTGTCACTCCCCGCCGCATTAATTCAGTAGTAATCTGCTTTTGATTTTTGCCCATCTGCTGAGCGTTTTTTACATACTGAACAACCTGATCATCTGACATCTGCTGAGCGAAAGCTACCCCTGACAAAGTAAATACCAAAAAGAATAGTGCTATTAATTTACGCATAAGATGATTAACCTTTTGAGTTCTTGTAATAAATATAAATCGGGCGCAAAGGTAATATATTATTTTTATAATATACATTTATTCCACCTCTAAGTTTCAGAAAAAGCATTAAAAAGCTGTTCTTTTCACGCCTTTTCATTTGGTAGAAGAAAGCGGGGAAATTGACACTATTTTTTTATTTGTCCAATCAAAGCCCTTTTTTTCAATATAACCATGTTGCCCCAAGGCCAGTATAACTTTTCCCCATCCCCGTAGCTCCCACTTCCAGGGTGAGCATACAAGCTTCGAACAAGGCCATCATACAATAAGGATTCATTCATCATGCTTCTTAGCTTGGTGTTTATAATAGAAGCATCAGACCTTTAGCCACTCTTATTTTATGTCTGCTGTCCTTTAGAACTTTTGCCTTGAGAATAGCTAATTAAGGGTTACCATAATAGATTAAAATTTGAAGGATAAGTTTTAGATAAGTTATTTAGTCCACCAGTGGACTATGAATCCTTCTTAAAAAAAATCGAAGAATTATAAAACAAAAGCAGAAGCCTAATTGTTTCAAATATAAGACAATTAATGGGCTTCTGCTTTTGAGCCGCTAGCCAGACTTGAACTGGCGACCTACGCGTTACGAATGCGTTGCTCTACCAACTGAGCTATAGCGGCAATAAGCTTTTGTTTACGGGATGCAAAGGTACACCTTTATTTGAAAAGGCAAAAAGAATTTCTGTTTTTTTTGGAAATATTTTAGAGCCTGTTCAAATTTTCCTCGGTATAACTCAGATGAAGCGTGTCAACCAAATGGGCTATCTGCCCGAAAAGCGTTACGTTTCCTACTGTTCCGGTCTTGCTGCCAGCATTGACACGTTCCTCATCGAGCTGACATGCTGAGAAGCCGAAATATCCATCATGAAAAAACACAGTTCCAAAGCATTCCTAACTTCTTCTCTCGTAGTTAGTCACTGCCGTTTTTGAGGTATCCCCGGCACGGAAATCGCCATAGGAATTAAGCACGTCCGAAAAGCTGACACCTTCAACAATAGAATTTACCTTTGTCACGTCCGTTACACTCTCTGTCTTCTTAATAGCAATTCGGGTAAGGGTTGTCATTCGGCAGAGGCAGAAAGGAGGAAGATGGTAGAGATGTCAGCTATCGAATTAACTGATATGACTTGATGGTTTTCACTCCATTTTTTACTAACTTTGCCCAACTAAAGACATTGTAAAATAAAATGGAAAAGAAGAAAATCATTATCGGAACATTCATCGCACTGACTCTCATCGGAGCAGCTTGTGCAGGAACAGCATACTACTATCTGTTTGCCCCGCAATTCCATCCGCAAAAAACAGTCTATATCTATATAGACCGCGACGACACCACCGATTCCATATATAATAAGGTGAAACGACAAGGCCATCCCCGGAGCTTCAACGGCTTCCGCTGGATGGCCCAATACAAGAAATATCCCACAAACATACACACCGGACGCTACGCCATCCGACCGGGAGAAAATGTATATCACGTATTCAGCCGTCTGTACCGCGGATATCAAGAACCTATGAACCTCACCGTCGGCAGCGTACGCACGCTAGACCGCTTGGCACGCAGCGTAGGCAAACAGCTCATGATAGACTCCACCGAAATAGCCGGACTGATGAACGACTCCGCATTTCAACAAAAACTGGGATACACCAAAGAGACTATGCCTTGCCTCTTCATTCCCGAAACCTACCAAGTCTATTGGGACATGAACGCAGAAGAATTTTTCGAAAGAATGCAGAAAGAGCACCAGAAGTTCTGGAACCAGGAACGCTTAGATAAAGCCAATGCCATCGGAATGACCCCGACGGAAGTCTGTACCCTCGCGTCCATCGTCGAGGAAGAAACAAACAATAATTCCGAGAAACCGATGGTAGCAGGACTCTACATCAACCGACTGCACACCAGCATGCCCCTGCAGGCCGACCCTACCATCAAATTTGCCTTGCAGGACTTCGGTTTGCGGAGAATTACAAATGCACATCTGGCGGTAGAATCACCCTACAATACCTACCTCAATGCCGGACTGCCTCCCGGCCCCATACGTATCCCTTCACCCATCGGGCTGGATGCCGTGCTGAATTATACGAAACACAACTACCTCTACATGTGTGCCAAAGAGGACTTCTCGGGTACCCACAACTTCGCATCCAACTATGCCGAGCATATGAAAAATGCAAGAAAATATTGGAATGCATTAAACGAAAGAAAGATTTTCAAGTAATCTGCTGATAGAATAAAAGCAAAATCCTATATTTGCGTCAAACATTAATCCATGACTAACACTTAAACATTCAGATATGAGCAAGCAACTCTTACTTGGCGATGAAGCCATTGCACAAGCTGCATTAGATGCCGGACTTTCGGGCGTATATGCCTATCCCGGCACTCCTTCTACGGAAATCACCGAATATATCCAGATGGCACCGGTTACTGCCGAAAAGAACATACATAACCGCTGGTGCTCTAACGAGAAAACTGCGATGGAGGCCGCCTTGGGCATGTCCTTTGCAGGCAAGCGTTCACTGGTGTGCATGAAGCACGTGGGTATGAACGTGGCTGCCGACTGTTTCATCAATTCTGCCATTACAGGAGTAAAAGGCGGTCTGATAGTCATTGCTGCCGACGACCCCAGCATGCACTCCTCACAAAACGAGCAGGACAGCCGTTTCTATGGCGACTTCTCCCTCATCCCGATGTACGAGCCAAGCAACCAGCAGGAAGCCTACGACATGGCGTACAACGGATTCAGCTTCTCCGAACAGACCGGCGAGCCCATCCTGATGCGCATGGTTACACGCCTGGCCCACTCCCGCTCCGGCGTAGAGCGCAAGGAACAACAACCGCAGAATGAGATTTCCTTCAGCGACGACCCGCGTCAGTTCATCCTTCTGCCGAGTAATGCACGTAAACGCTACAAAGCATTGCTGCAGCGCCAGGACGAATTTATCAAAGCCTCTGAAAACTCCGCTTACAACAAATACACCGACGGTCCCAACAAAAAACTGGGCATCGTGGCATGCGGCATCGGCTACAACTACCTGATGGAGAACTATCCCGAAGGTTGCGAATATCCGGTACTGAAAATCGGACAATATCCGTTGCCCAAGAAACAGCTGATGCAGCTGGTAGAGACGTGCGACGAGATCCTGGTACTGGAAGACGGGCAACCCTTCGTAGAAAAACAACTGAAAGGTTATCTGGGCATCGGCATCAACGTAAAAGGCCGTCTGGACGGTACCTTGGCGCAAGACGGAGAACTGAACCCAGACAGCGTGGCGCGTGCCATAGGCAAGGAGAACAAGGCTGAGTTCAGTGTTCCTTCTCTGGTAGAGATGCGCCCGCCCGCCTTGTGCGAAGGGTGTGGCCATCGCGACATGTACACGGTGCTGACCCAAGTATTGAAAGAAGAATATCCCACATACAAGGTATTCAGCGACATTGGTTGCTATACGCTTGGAGCCAATGCCCCATTCAACGCCATCAACTCTTGCGTGGATATGGGCGCATCCATCACCATGGCGAAGGGCGCTTCGGATGCCGGTCTGCATCCTGCCGTAGCCGTCATCGGCGACTCCACCTTCACCCACTCGGGCATGACGGGATTGCTGGATTGCGTCAACGAAAACGCCGACGTCACCATCGTCATCTCCGATAATGAAACCACCGCCATGACCGGAGGACAAGACTCTGCCGGCACTGGACGTCTGGAAGCCATCTGCGCCGGCATCGGTGTAGCCCCCGAACATATCCGCGTCGTAGTCCCCTTGAAGAAAAACTACGAGGAAATGAAGCAAATAATCCGGGAAGAAATCGAATACCACGGCGTATCCGTCATCATACCCCGCAGAGAATGTATCCAGACATTAGCACGCAAAAAAAGAAACAAGTAAAACCATGAAAAAAGACATCATACTTTCCGGCGTAGGAGGACAAGGTATCCTCTCCATCGCCACCGTAATCGGCAAAGCAGCCCTTAAGGACGGACTCTATATGAAGCAGGCAGAAGTACACGGCATGAGCCAGCGAGGCGGTGACGTGCAGTCCAATCTACGTATTAGCAACCAACCCATCGCTTCAGACCTCATTCCCACAGGAAAATGCGACCTCATCATCTCCCTGGAACCGATGGAGGCACTGCGCTACCTCCCCTACCTCAGCCCCGAAGGTTGGTTGGTGACCAATGAAGCTCCCTTCATCAACATCCCCAACTATCCTGCAGAAAAACTGATATAAACTATAATTGACCCTAAATTTCACCATACCATGAATAACAAATACTGGGAAGAAGAGATTGAAACAATGCCCCGTGAGCAGTTGCGCGAACTGCAACTGCAACGGTTAAAGAAAACTGTCAGCATTGCCGCCAACTCGCCCTATTACAAAAAGGTATTCCAAGAGCATGGCATCACCGCCGACAGCATCCGGTCTGTAGAAGACATACGCAAGATACCCTTTACCACTAAGGCCGATATGCGCGCCAATTATCCTTTCGGATTAGTCGCAGGAAATATGCGTGAGGACGGAGTACGTATCCATTCTTCCAGTGGCACTACGGGCACACCGACAGTCATCGTACACTCTCAACACGATTTGGACTCTTGGGCTAACTTAGTGGCCCGCTGCCTCTATATGGTAGGCATCCGTAAGACGGATATTTTCCAAAACAGCTCCGGCTACGGCATGTTCACCGGAGGACTGGGTTTTCAGTATGGAGCAGAGCGTCTAGGTGCACTGACTGTTCCGGCCGCTGCCGGCAACAGCAAGCGCCAGATTAAGTTCATCAACGATTTCAAAACCACTGCCCTGCATGCTATTCCCAGCTATGCCATCCGTCTGGCCGAAGTATTCCAGGAAGAAGGTATAGACCCGGCCGGTACAAGTCTGAAAACGCTTGTAATCGGCGCCGAGCCCCACACAGACGAGCAACGCAGAAAGATTGAGCGCATGCTTGGTGTCAAAGCCTACAACAGCTTCGGTATGACGGAAATGAATGGTCCCGGCGTAGCTTTCGAATGTACCGAACAAGACGGCATGCATTTTTGGGAAGATTGTTACCTGGTCGAAATCATCAATCCCGAAACCGGCGCCCCCGTACCGGAAGGTGAAATCGGCGAACTGGTACTGACAACCTTAGACAGAGAAATGATGCCGCTCATCCGTTATCGTACACGCGACCTTACCCGCATTCTGCCCGGCAAGTGCCCTTGCGGACGTACCCACATCCGTATAGACCGCATCAAAGGCCGTAGTGACGACATGTTCATCATCAAGGGAGTCAACATCTTCCCCATGCAGGTGGAAAAGGTGCTGGTACAATTCCCCGAATTGGGCAGCAATTACCTCATCACGCTCGAAACGGTCAACAATCAGGATGAAATGATTGTAGAAGTTGAGCTCAGCGACCTCTCTACCGACAACTATATCGAGCTGGAGAAGATTCGCAAAGCAATCACCCGTCAGTTGAAAGATGAGATTCTGGTCACCCCGAAATTACGGTTGGTAAAGAAAGGCTCCCTACCACAGAGTGAAGGAAAAGCTGTGAGGGTAAAAGATTTGAGGAACAACAAATAAACCGTAAAACCTCTTTTCAAAACAGACCATCTGTTTCACAATCACCCGCATCCGCATAAAAAGAAAGAGGAACAGTTATCCAAACAGATTACCGTTCCTCTTTTATAGAAAGCCGCACCGATGATGTGATGAAACTCCGTATGACATGATTTGAGTGCTCCTCCTCTTTGTAATCCACCGACTCAAAAGTTACCCCGAAGGGCGTGGCCCGCCATTGAGAAGCAAAGCTTGTCTCGGTATTTCATAAAAATTGATGAGTTTCCCGATTCAATCAATGCGGCTATTTTTTCTATAACAAAGGTAATGAGTTTCTATGAAAGAAACAAGAAAAAGCAGCAAATTGTTTCAAGTCCTTTTAAAGTTTTCCTCCCTTCCAGGACTATCAGAAGACAAAAAGTGCTGACTACCAAAATAGTAATCAGCACCTTGCGATTTATTTGCTAACTGTGTTTTTACGCAGCCTTTGCTTTAGCAACGATAGCCTTGAAAGCTTCCGGATGGTTCATCGCTAAATCAGCCAATACTTTGCGGTTGATTTCGATACCGGCTTTGTGCAAAGCGCCCATCAGCTTAGAGTAAGACATACCTTCCAGACGAGCGGCAGCATTGATACGCTGAATCCACAAAGCACGGAAGTTTCTCTTCTTGTTCTTACGGTCACGGAACGCATAGGTCAAACCTTTCTCCCAAGTATTCTTGGCAACAGTCCAAACGTTCTTTCTTGCACCAAAGTAACCTCTGGTCAATTTCAAAATTTTCTTTCTTCTTGCTCTAGAAGCAACATGATTTACTGATCTTGGCATAGTTTTACTTGTTTTTGAATGTTAGCGCCGTTACTTCACGCAGCGGACTTAAAGCTAATGCATTCGGTTAATAACTTTAATACTTTTGTACGCTTTTCAATTACTTCATTGCTAAAAGCTCTTTCACTTGGCTTACATCTGTTGTACTGACAAGTGTAGAGTAGCACAAATTTCTTTTCTGCTTCTTAGTTTTCTTAGTCAAAATGTGACTATGAAAAGCGTGCTTTCTTTTGATTTTACCTGTTCCGGTAAGAGTAAATCTCTTTTTAGCACCGGAGTTAGTCTTCATCTTTGGCATCTTTTTTAAACTTTTTAATTATTAAATTATATGGCAACGCACTATACCTATGGCGTTACTCACTTCTTTATTCTTCTGTTTCAGCCGACACAGCCTTTGGCGCATCTTCTGCAGGCTTGGGAGCTACGTTCTTCTTCGGTGTCGTCATCTTCTTCGGAGAGAGCTGAATAGTCATTCTCTTTCCTTCCAGAACCGGCATCTGGTCTACTTTCGCATAGTCTTCCAAGTCATTGGCAAAACGGAGCAGCAACACTTCTCCCTGCTCTTTGAACAAGATGGAACGGCCTTTAAAAAACACGTAGGCTTTCACCTTATCGCCATCTTCCAAAAAGCCTTTGGCATGCTTCAACTTGAAGTTATAGTCATGGTCATCAGTCTGAGGTCCAAAACGTATTTCCTTCACGTTTACCTTCACCTGCTTTGCCTTTTGCTCTTTCTGACGCTTCTTTAACTGGTAAAGAAATTTAGAATAATCAATAATACGACAAACAGGGGGTTGTGCATTCGGAGAAATCTCCACGAGATCCGCTTCATGTTCTTCAGCAAGTCTTAAAGCCTGCCCTATCGGATACACTTTTGGTTCTACTTCATCGCCCACTATGCGGACTTCTTTGGCCCGGATTTGTTCGTTAATCCGATGTTGCCCTTTTAAGCTGTCATTCTTCATTAAATAACGTTTACTTCCAGTTTGTTTCTTATTTACTATTCCCAAATTAATGTTTTATGTTAAGTAAAAGCAATCTTTAGAACATCCAATATATGCTATGCTTCTACAATTGGGCGCAAAGTTACCATTTATTTATCATATTCTGAACTTCTTCGTTCATTTTTTTGGCAAATTCTTCAAATTTCATGGTTCCTTTATCACCTTCTCCCTGCTTGCGGACAGCAACTTCCTTATTTTCAGCCTCCTTTTCACCTACAACCAGCATGTACGGAATACGCTTCATCTCATTGTCACGAATCTTACGACCAATCTTTTCATTGCGTTCGTCCACAATGGCACGGATGTCATATCCCTTCAAGTATTGTTTCACTTCATGCGCATAGTCGTTGAACTTCTCGCTGATAGGCAGAATAGCGACCTGGTCAGGAGTCAGCCACAACGGGAACTTGCCGGCCGTATGCTCAATAAGAACAGCCACAAAGCGTTCCATAGAACCGAACGGAGCACGGTGAACCATTACGGGACGGTGCTTCTGATTGTCGGCACCGGTATATTCCAGCTGGAAACGTTCCGGCAGATTGTAGTCCACCTGGATGGTACCCAGCTGCCAACGGCGACCGATGGCATCCTTCACCATGAAGTCCAGTTTCGGACCATAGAAAGCGGCTTCGCCATACTCTATTTTCGCCTTCAAGCCCTTTTCTTCACAAGCTTCGATGATGGCGCGTTCTGCCTTTTCCCAGTTTTCGTCGCTACCGATATACTTCTCACGGTTCACTTTGTCGCGCAAAGAAATCTGCGCTTCGAAGTTTTCGAAGTCCATAGATTCGAACACGATGGAGATAATATCCATTACACGGAGGAATTCATCCTTTACCTGGTCCGGACGGCAGAAGATATGCGCATCATCCTGCGTGAAGCTACGCACACGTGTCAATCCGTGCAACTCACCGCTCTGCTCATAACGGCAAACCGTACCGAACTCTGCCAGACGCAAAGGCAAATCTTTGTAAGAACGGGGTGAGTTTTTATAAATCATACAGTGGTGAGGGCAGTTCATCGGTTTCAAGAAGTACTCTTCCCCTTCTTCCGGTGTATGGATAGGCTGGAATGAGTCCTTACCATATTTTGCATAGTGACCGGAAGTGATGTAAAGCAATTTGTTGCCGATAGGCGGACACATTACCTCTTGATAATCGTAACGAGCCTGGATGCGGCGTAAGAAGTCCTGTAAGCGGATGCGCAGTGCAGTACCTTTTGGCAACCACATCGGAAGTCCCTTACCTACCGTGTCGGAGAACATGAACAAGTCCATCTCCTTACCGATTTTGCGGTGGTCGCGCTTCTTTGCCTCTTCCAGCAGAACGAGATACTCATCCAGCATCTTCTTCTTAGGGAAGGTGATACCATAGATACGGGTCATCATTTTACGGTCTTCTTGTCCACGCCAGTAAGCACCGGCAACGGAAGTCAGCTTGATAGCCTTGATAGGAGCTGTGGTCATCAAGTGAGGGCCACGGCACAAATCAGTAAACGCACCTTGCGTATAAGTAGTGATGTGACCGTCTTCCAATTCGGAAATCAGCTCGCATTTATAAGTTTCTCCACGGTCGCCGAACATCTTCAAAGCATCTGCCTTGGCAATGTCTTGTCTGACAACCGCTTCTTTCTTAGCCACCAATTCAGCCATTTTTTTCTCAATGACCGGAAGGTCGGCTTCCTTGATAGTCGTTTCACCCGGATCCACATCATAGTAGAAACCGTTTTCGATAGCAGGACCTATACCGAACTGGATGCCCGGATAGAGCTCTTGCAAAGCCTCGGCCAGCAAGTGGGCACTGGTATGCCAAAAGGCATGCTTGCCCTGCTCATCCTCCCATTTATAAAGAACCACTTCAGCGTCTTGCATGATAGGACGCCCCAAATCATAAGTTTCTCCGTTCACGCCACAAGCCAGCACATCCTGTGCCAGTCGCGAACTGATGCTTTCTGCAATCTGCAGTCCCGTTACTCCTTCGTTATATTCACGAACAGAGCCGTCTGGAAATGTTATCTTTATCATAGTTTATATGTATATTTCATTTTTCAGAACGCAAAAATAACTAATTCTTTTTGATATTCTATTTTTTAGCAAAAAAATGTTATTCACGTGTAACTGTAAACCTCTTTATAATGTTATAGGCCGACACAATGCCCAACTCTCCGGCTTTACTCAAATCGGAAATACCTTGTTTGTTATTCCCCAAAAAGATATGTGTCAATCCACGGTTAAAGTATGCTTCTGCAAAATCGGGACTCAACTCAATCGCCTTATCATAATCCACCAAGGCGGCACGGTAATCCTTCAGTAACGAAGACACATTGCCACGGTTATAATAGCCATAGACAAAATCAGGAGCCAATAGAATAACGTGATCCAGGTCATTCTTCACAACTTCATAATCGATGGCCGTCACTTCTGGCTTCTTCATTTCCGTTGTACCCGAAGTGGCGCCTTCACTCATTGTGGCTTCGGCCTTTTTATATTCCAGTTGCTTATAACGCACCAAAGCACGCATAAAGTATGCCGGGAAGAAAGTATCATCCAACAAAATACTTTTCGTAAAGTCATCTATGGAACTGGCAAAATCCTGAACCAGATAAAAATCCAGACCTCTCATGAAACGTTTTTGGGCATTCCTCTCATCAGCTACCACATCAGACGTATGAGCATCTATCAAAGCAAAGTGGAAACGTACTTGTTCCTCCGTCAGCGGAGCCTCCATATTGGTAATGCGCAGTGGCTTCGGGAACTGTTTCGAATGGTTCAGTTCCTCGATATACTTATGATAATGTACGATACGCTTCACATCGCTCAATTTCTCATAATATGTCAAAGCATACATCGGCTCAAGCTTGATGGTCACATTCCGGTCTTGTACGCGTCCGCGATAATCGCTCTTATAACGCTGGTCAGCTTCCGAATCGTCCGCTATTACAATTTTCCGATAGTTTTCCATGTTCTTGTCCGATTTCTTACGTGTTTTCCCGCCATTGGAGTTTTCCGAAGAATTATCCGCAACATCCTTACTGTCGCTATCTTCTTTTTTCTCACCGGAAGAAACACCGTTGCGCTTATCAATCTGCATCTTCATGATTTTGAACTCATCCTGTTCAGCCCCCTTATGGTCGCCAATCTTTTTACGGGCTTCGGCACGCCGATAATAGCCTGCCATAAAATTAGGATATTCTGCAATCACTTTGGAATAGTCGCTGACTGCTCCCCGGTAATCCCCCGTTTGAGCACGCAACAAACCACGATTGAAGGTAGCCATCATGTTGTCCGGCTCTATCTTCAACACAAAATCAAAATCTTCTATCGCCCGGTTGTCATCGCCTACCTGGGCACGCAGCAACCCCCGGTTGTAGTGCCCGAGAAAATTATTCGGATCAATATCCAGAGCCAAGTCATAGTCGCTCATGGCACCTCTCAAGTTATTCTGATGGAAACGCGCCAAGGCACGGTTGATATAGTTGCCGGCATTCTTTGCACTCAGATGGATGGAGTGGTCCAAATCAGCTTCGGCCTCTTTATACTTCCCCTGCTGAAGACGTACAATGGCTCTTGCCCCCCATCCGTCCGGGTCATAGCGGTCCATACCGATAGCTTTGTCAAAATCATGCAAAGCCTGTATCGTATCGTTCTGTTTCAGAGAAACTTCACCACGCATAAGATAAGCACGTGTATATCTGGGGGCAATTGTCAGAAGCGTACCCAAATCTTCCTTAGCCGACTCATAATCTTCTTTTTGAATATGGCAAAGGGAAAGGTTATGCCAAAGCACCAGATTCTCGGGGTCGTATTTGAGGGCAGTTTTATAATCTTCAATCGCCCCGTCAAACTTGTTCTGCCGGATACGTGCCAGCCCCCTGATTTGGTAAGCACCTACTACGAAAGGATTTCTTTGAATCGCAGCATCACAATCACTCTCCGCTCCCTGATAGTCATCCAAATTGATTTTTGCCAGTCCACGGAAAAAATAAGGCTCATACAAATAAGGTTTCGCGTTGATTACCTGATTAAAATATTGGATAGAAAGCACGTAATCCTCAAAATACAACGCATTCCGAGCAATGGTCATCACCCGTTCCGTATTGATTTGTGCATACAACAATGTAGGTAACAGCAAAATAGCCGTCAGTATTTTTTTTATCATCTTGTTCTATAAATGCTTGTAAACGAAACAAAAGTAACGTTTTTCATTTACTTGTCGGGATTAGCGGAACACTTTTTATATTTTTTGAGCCTTTTATACCATATTATATGATTGACTTACTTCTTGACGGTTTTCACCTTATAAGTACAGTGTGCCTTGCCTTTCAACATAGCGTTCAGTTTTCCTTTAATCATCTGCTTGCGAAGCGGAGACAAATGGTCTATGAACATCTTTCCTTCCAGATGGTCGAATTCATGCTGCATTACGCGTGCCAGATAACCTTCGACAACCTCCTCGTGTTCTTCCAGATTCTCGTCCAGATACTTCACACGTATCTTATCGCCACGCTTCACAGATTCATGAATTCCCGGGAGGCTCAAGCAACCCTCATCCATAGACACGGTTTCACCTCCCACTTCCAAAATATGGGCATTGATATACACCTTACGAAAATCTTTGTATTCCGGCAAATCTTCAGACAGAACATCCAAATTGATAACCACAACACGGATAGGAAGACCTATTTGCGGAGCTGCAAGCCCTACACCTTCGGCATGGTCCATGGTTTCAAACATATTCTCAATAAGTTCCTTCAAGTTCGGATAGTCCGGAGCAATATCCTCTGCCACCTTTCTCAATACGGGCTGGCCGTACACATAAATGGGTAAAATCATTTCCTTAATTACAATATTACTTAATTACACATTACTTCCCTATACATTATAAGAAGGAGAAACGCTTGTTCTCCAAATAAGTTTGCAGAATAATAGTCGCACTGATTTCGTCCACCAACGCTTTGTTCTGGCGAGCTTTCTTCTTCAAGCCGGCCTCAAGCATCGTCCGATGAGCCAGAACAGAAGTAAAACGTTCGTCTACATATTCAACCGGCATGTCAGGCAGTTTCTTCTTCAACGAACGGACAAAAGGCTCGATATTCCTCATGTTTTCCGAAGCCTCATTGTTCATCTGCTTAGGCAGACCTACCAAAATCCGCTCCACCGGTTCCTTAGTCACATAATCAAGAAGGAACTGCAACAGTTGGTGTGTAGGCACAGTTGTCAGTCCATTGGCAATCATCTGCAATGTATCGCTCACGGCTATTCCCGTACGTTTCCGACCGTAGTCTATGGCTATTATTCTACTCATAATGGGCTACAAAATTACGATTAAAATTTGGATTTTGCCGTTAATCTTACATATATAATACAGAAAAAGGGGATGTCTGGTAATATCAAACATCCCCTCCTCTGATTTTTCCACTAATTATTTCAGATGAATTTTGTATGTCAGCCCTCCACTGAAATACTTCATCCTCTGCATTTCCAGCTGCACATGCAGATGCTTGAACAGCAGATAGGTGGCTCCCAGGGCAAAGTCCTTGGAGTCATATTCCGCTATCACCCTCAACTGCGGATGAAAGGAGGGATTGTAGGTGACACCCAATGCCAGCCCGTTCAGCTTGTACTCCTTGCGGTTGTTATAAAGGTAGGAAAGGTGAACACCCACTTCCTCCTTGCCCATGACGGGTATATGCTTGGAAGCAGCAATATAGAAACGGCTGTAATAGCCGTTACCTTCCGTGGTGCCGACTTGTCCCCCTCCGGAGGAAGTGAACGGGTCGGACGTCCCCAGCACGACAGCCGGCATGTATTTCCAGAACTGTCCCTCCTTCAACACACGCAAACGGGCTGAAAAGTAACGGTCCTGGTTCGTGAATCCGCTGTACCCGTATGGTTTCAGGCCCAACGCCTCCGCCTTGAAAAGCGTACATGTGTAGGCCACTTCCAGAAAGGGGAAGATGGTGACATTCAGAAAATAGTTGTAGGTATGATAGTACCAGGTGGGCGGTGTGAGTTCCTTGTTCAGGAAGTTGCCGCCGACCATGAAAGTCTTGTCGCGCTGCATCTCCGCAGAGGGTGCGTGCAACAGCCCCGTCGTACCATACGTCAGCTGAGAAAAGGCCGATAGGGAAAGGCTGCAAGACAGAACGATAAGAAATAGCTTGAACTTCATCATCACATATAAATTCAGTCGCTGATAAAAATGGGTTGCTTTATAACATGCATCGGACATAGTACCAAAAAAAGGCGTCTGAGTCCCAGACGCCTTCATTTTTAGAGTCTATTTGTCACTTGGAGTATATTATTCCAGGATAACTACGCGGTTCAAGAAGTTCTTGCCGAACATATTGGCAGTACCACCGAATCCTACGAGTTCGAGCTGGTCTTTGTCAACACCCTGAGCAATCAAAGCATCGTAAACAACCTGAGCACGCTTTTCAGACAGCTTTTGGTTCCAAGAAGCGCTACCTGTAGCCTTGTCTGCATAACCTGCAACCTTGTACTTCTTGTCCGGATTAGCCTTCAGAATCTTGGCAGCCAATTCGATGTTAACTTTACCATAGTCGTCCAGACGGGCGCTACCAATCTTGAAGAAGATAGCACGCGGACCGGCAACTTCAACTTCCTTGGTCACTTCCTTCACTTCCGGTTTAGCATTAGCCAGTGCGTTCTTGCAGTTAGCCAAATCAGCCTGAGCTTGAGCCAGCTCGCTTCTGTATCTGTTGATTTCTGCATTAACAGCATCTTCGTCAATGTTAGAAGCCTTCACAAATTTCTTGCCACCGAAGATGTAGCTTACACCTGCGGTCAGCATACCTGTACCTTCAGCCTTGCGATGGCTGCTGATGTTACCGAAAATGGACGGAGCGATAGCACCACGAGCTTCTACGTCGATAGCCCACTTGGTGTTGATGTTGAACTTCAAGCCCAAACCGGCAGAAGCGCCTACACGAGCACGCATTTCAGCTTCACCGGCAGGAGTCATAGACTGTGAAGTACCGTCAGCACTAATTGTAACATCTACATTTTGAGATTTTGCTACAGAGATTTGAGGTCCCAAGAAACCGTAAACTTCGAAGAAACGGTTAGGATTGACACCGGCAAACAATGTAGAAAGATTAATCATTGCATCAATGTTACCGCCAACATAAGTCTTGTTGTGTTCCCAATATGCGTCATCCAAGCACAAGTGTTGTGTAACACCGTTCACCTGAGCACGTACACCCCAGGTCGGAGTAATCAGCTTACCCAATGATACGCTGAAATGCGGAGCAATCTTATTGAAACCGTCATTGTTGATGGCGTGAATACCACCACCTACACTGACAAAAATATTATCGCTCCATTTCGGAGTATAGTAGTTTTTCTTTTCTTGTGCATTCAGGTTTGCTGCACAAGCGCCTGCCAATAGTAAGGAGGCTATCATTAATTTACTTTTCATTTTCTCTTTAGTTTAAGATAAATAACAACTAAAACCTCTATTAATCAAGTTCACCAACACCACCACCGGCATTGCCTTCACCATGACCATGACCATGACCGTGGCTATGACCGTGACCAGGAATATCTTGATTTTCAAGAACAAACAGTGTAGAAGTTGTATAATCATCTACTTCAATAGAAGCTAAAGGCTCTGTTTCAGCTTTTGTTACAGCCTTCTTCACTACTTTATATTCAGTTGTTTCAACAGTATAAGTAATAGATGCAGTTGTTCTAGAGTTAGCATAAACTTTATACTTATTCTCCGGTGTTGTTACTGTCGTTTCCTGATATGTATTCTCAAGCGTGTTAAAGAAAGATTCAATAGCTGCGCGTTCAATAAGATCAGTTGTATTGATTTTCTTTTCACCTACTTTTGCACCTTTTTTTACTACATAAGGGAATGATGGAATGTCAAACCAATAAAGCTCGGGGTTATCCCAAGTCTTAACTTTAGGATTCGTTACTGGTTCAAGTTTTGTAGGTTCTGCTACAATCTTAGTATCTGCATCTTCTTCTTGAAGAATGATAGTCGGAGTCAGAGTAGCAAATTGACCAGCTTGCAAAGCAGGAACCTTAACCGTAACAGTTGCACTCAAACCATTATAAGAAGCTGTAACATCAACACTCTTAGCAGCCAGAGTAGGATTACCTGTAAATGTCAACTCTTCAGGTGCGATAGTGGCTTGGCCAGTTACATCTGTAGTAACACCATCCTCTATAGCAAGCACAATCGGGCTGATAACAGCTTGTGCATTAGTAGGAGTTACATTAACGTTGAACTCTTCCTTCTCACAAGAAGTTAAAGTTGTAGCCAAAGCTACTACGGCAAACGCAAATACTGCACTTATGCCGTTTAAGAATTTAATCTTTTTCATCTCAATTAATTAATTAAAAATTTAACAATTCTGACTTAATAAAATATGGGTTAAAACTATTCTTTTCCATTATATTGTCGCTAGCTTCTGCTTTATACTGTCTATAATAGTATCTTTCATTACCCGCATTATAAACAATACCCATATTGGCAGAGGTATTCACACGGGGTATATATCCTTTCCTTTTATATTTATAAGGAGGTAATGCCACTTGAAATCGGAAGCCTCCATTCATCTTTGCATGTTCTGCTTTCATTGCATAGAAACCAATCGAACAATAGCGAAAATGGCGCATCATTTCAAATTTAACACCTTTCTCCTTCAACAAATACTGTTCAGCTTTCAGATTAAACTGAGTGTTAAATTGCGGCCAATAAAAACTACCGCCCACAGACCACGTAACAAGCGCTGTCGAAGGATCATATACATAACGAAATCCGCTCCAATATCCCATTCCTGTATACCCAATCTGAGCCATTAAGGAAAAGCGTTCATCCTTAAAAGGACGATAAAATTGAGCATCTACTCCATATTGGTTAGCACTAAAACACCCTACAGCCACCTTACCAAACACATTATACGGTAGTCGAAAACGCTGTGATATCGTAATATGCCCCGGATGAACTTTATCTTCAAACCTTCCATATCCGTCATTATAAACCGGTATCTTCACTTGCGCCGTTAACTTCATGCCTTTCCATAACGAAACCTCTATCGCAGGGCTCAAATCAAACAAGACCTGGTAAATCTGTGTAATCACCAGATTCTTGAAAGCTAATTGGGGATACACCAGTACATCAACCTTAAACAAAGAACTATTCTTCAACTTTATTTTCCGTGCACTCTCCCAAGCGTCACCCAGCTCATAGCTTACATGCCAGTCTTTACGCTCTGCCTGAGGCACCGAATCACCCTTTAGAGGATGATAATAAAGAGAAATCTGAGGCACATTATTATCCAGAACTATTATCCGGCACGGTTTTTCTTCCGACAAACCCGTCTTCTGGATAACATCCACCGCTTTGCCTATGCCTACGCCTTGCAAACGATATGCAGAATTCTGCAGAACATAAACACGTTCATCGTCATCTTCCGTCCATCCAACATTTTCAAATCCCATTTCCACTAAAGCATCTACAGTACTTTCTCCCGTTTGACAAATTCCTTTTAAAGGAAGCAAACAGAATAAAAAGAACGCCGCACACCGTGCTATTGTTTTAGTATCTAGGCACTTTTTTATGTTAGAGTTTTTATACCTCATTTTTTCAACCTTTTTTGTGTCCGTATAACACAAAATGCGGTGCAAAAATAGATACATTTTTAATAATACCAAAGATTTTTATCTGAAAAGATGAAATAATATCGTTTTTTCTTCAAAAAGAATGAATAGAAAAATTATTTGCAAAAATAGCGGCTGCACCGGAAAAACCATAAACCTGAGGTCTGGCGACGTAAAGGTCAACTTGAGTGGTGCAGAGGTCAACTCAGGCGATGCAAAGCTGACATTGGTACACTTGGTACAGAGGTTCATCCGTCCTCTTGCCTCACACACGCGCGTATGCGCGCCAGGCCAAGCGAAGTACGGAAAGACAGGCCCTCTTAACCTTCCGGTATTTGCGACCGATGCCGTAGGATTCCGTCAGGTGTTACAGGATGCCGGTCCTGATTTTTCTGCCCTTTTCGGATTCCCCCCTCTCTTTCCCGCGCGTACGTGTGTGTGAGGCAAGAGGACGGATGAACCTCTGTACCAAGTGTACCAATGTCTAATAAACCAATTTTACATTGTCAATCCATAGCGAGTTGCCGGGAGACCCTATATAAGCCCCACCATGACTAGAGGTGAATTGCAACAGCAAATGAGTGGGCACATCGTCCTCCGTGCCCCAGGCAACCTCCTTAACCGGTACACTTTCTCCTTTACTATTAACTGCATAGCGTTCTTCAACCTGAAGGCGCATCATGTGAGCCTTGTATGCAGGATCACCGGTAATATCACCGTACATGATGGAATAAGTGGCATTATTATGCCAACCGGTAGTAGTATAATATCTTACGACCATCGTTCCTACGCGCTTGGCATAGATATTCCCCTTCTCATCCTCCCAGCGCTTTTGCAAGAACAGATTCACTTCCGGAAAGTCCTTTCCTTCCACATCTGTGATACGGCTAAAGCCCGTTGCACGGATACGCTTCTCGCGGTCGGACATCTTTACTTTATAATCAAACTGTATGGCGATAGGTTTCTTTGTAAAAGGTATGCCGGAATTCAGCATTTTCTGCGGATTCTTGGTTCCCTTGATAGGTTCGTGCACCTCACCCAGAAACATGGATCCGGCAGCCAGCACTGTGATATCCACGAGTCCAAAAACCTTTACACTCTCCATACGGGTGTCCATGCGGGCGCAGAAACCATCTCCCCTTTTTTCCGGAAAAACAGAAGTATTGGTTTTCGTAATACCGGCTACCCGGGCCATCACATTGGATGTCGCCCATGGCGAACCTCCCATATTCTTATATGCCTTGGTTTCGGTGACAGTGGCAGCGGGCCCGATGGCATACACATTCTTCGTAGCACCGCCAATAATACCGGACTCCTTGATTTGACGGTCAATCCACTGATCCATATTTCCGAAAGGAATCAACTCTATCTCGTGCTGCTGCGCAGAAACAAATCCGCAACAGAGCATGGCGGACAGCACTCCCCATATACGAACTTTCTTTTGAATCATTTTTTTCATTGATAATCGGCAGTCATTATAAATCGTAATTCCACTGTTGCAGCGCAAAATTCCAGTTATCCTGAACCAACTGCACCGTACGCTCATCATACTTGTATCTATTCTTCTTATACCCTTTCTTTCCGCCTACATACTTCTCAATATCGGCACGCGCTTCTGCAAAACCCGGTATGGACAAGGCCTTGTAGATATGCTCAGTCATTCCCATCGCATCCGCTTCGAAGTCCTCAAACTTCACCTCTATCAGATTTCCTTCAGGAATACATGCCTTGTCCGCCTCGTACTTATGATACAGTTTGGCATAAATGGACAATATGTTCTTTTCAAGTTCCTCATTACTGATGTCCTGCAGTTTCAACGGCTGAATGGTGTTAGTAAAGAAACTACGTGTACTTTCGAAAACAGTATAAGGATTGCGCATCAGATAGATGAACTTAGCATTGGGGAACATCTTGACAAGCTCTTTCACACGTCCCGTATGAGGCGGATTCTTACTAAGGAACTGGGTTCCGTTCGTATTCCAAAGAGAAATCTTTATCAGTTTGACGAAAGTCTCCTCAAACACTTTCAGTTCTTGCTCCGTGATATCATCAAACAGCAGGTATTTATCGGCATACTCTTGCTGATACTTGGGCAGAAACCAGAAATTATAATAGGTGTAGGGCATCATATTTGCCAAAGCAAACTCCTCTTCCTGTGGAAGGTCAACAGCAAGCTCCATATTGTCCGTGGGACGTTTGTCCGGCATCAGCCAACTCATGTTCTTCTTAAAGAAAGGCTGCCCCCACATCATAAGATGCGGAAATACAGTCTGGTATGTCGTGTTGTAGCCGAAATGCCTGTCGCAGGAGAAGACATTATGCACAAACGTAGTCCCGCTACGCCAGTGTCCCAAAATGAATACCGGGTCGTGCTCCAGAGGCTTAGCAGCCAGAAGCTTTTCATAGCGCCTGTCCTGCAGAGGAGCCAAAGTGGACAGCAGACGGCAGACGGCTTTTGTCAGCCGGTACTTACCTTTGTAGGCGGCACCGATATCACGACCGCCTGTTATATCCTTGAATGTCTTCCAATCCGCACCTACCAATGTGTTTATAGGAAGCTTGTTGAATTCTAATAATCCCATTATAGTCTATATATTAATATATTACATTTAGCACACATATACCTCTCACGGCAAAAGCCGTTTCCTCTGCAGGAAACGGTCATACTCCGCACAAGTAACGTCTATTCCTTCTCTATAATCACTGCAATGCCCTGGCGTTTAAGTTCCTTCACAGCCTTTTCGATAGCCTCATAATGTTCGGGAGCAATACCCAACTTAGGCAGGTTCAGCACAGGCATGTCCTCGGACAAGTGCATATCCTTATCCTCCATCCTATCGATAATCATACCTACAGCACTGGTATTGTTGGTTATCGGGTCTATCAGGATAAACGAACCGGTAGCCTTATTCTGCTGATAAGGGTCAAAGAAAAGCTCTTTGGCAGTAGTCAGCACCACGCGCGCAATTTGATTGAGCTGCATCGGCAATGTTTCCTTGCTCAGTTTTCCGTTGTCAAGGGAAAGATGCTCCATCGTATTGACATCCACCTTATACTTAATGCTGTCGATACGGGTGCGGCTTATATTGGTGGTCTGCTTGATGAAGAATGATTTGTTTATATCCATCGGCTCTTCATCCATCCAAACCAGCATCGTCTCAAAATTGCGGTCCATGACAGGCAGGTTATCCGGATGTACCAGCATTTCCCCTCTCGACACATCTATCTCGTCTTCCAGCGTCAAAGTGACGGACTGGGGCGGAAAGGCGTAATCCAATTCGCCGTCGTATGTAACTATACTCTTGACATGCGACTTCTTGCCGGAAGGCAATGCCATCACTTCATCTCCCTTACGGACAATGCCCGAAGCCACCTTGCCGCAAAAACCACGGAAATCGAGATTGGGGCGCAAGACGTATTGAACCGGGAAACGAAAATCCTTCAGATTATGGTCATTGTCAATATGTACCGTCTCCAGGAAGTCAAGAAGTGAAATGCCCTCATACCAAGGAGTACGTTCCGACTTCTCCACCACATTGTCTCCGTCCAAGGCTGACAGCGGAATGCAGTTCACATCAGGAATGCCCAACGGAGCTATAAACTTCCGATACTCATCGACTATCTCATTAAAACGTTTTTCGGAAAAATCCACCAGGTCCATCTTGTTAACAGCAAGCACCACATGCTTGATGCCCAGCAACGACACCAGGAAAGTATGCCGGCGCGTCTGCGTAATGACACCCATACGTGCATCCACCAGAATAATTGCCAAGTTGGCCGTAGAGCCTCCGGTAATCATGTTGCGCGTGTATTGCTCGTGTCCCGGAGTGTCGGCAATGATAAACTTACGGTTATTGGTCGAGAAGTAGCGGTATGCCACGTCGATGGTGATGCCTTGTTCGCGCTCTGCCTTCAAGCCGTCCAGCAAAAGGGCATAGTCTATATGGTCACCGGCATTTCCCATGCGTTTGCTGTCACGCTCCAGTGCGTCCAGCTGGTCTTCGTACAATTTCTTGCTGTCGAACAACAAACGGCCTATCAATGTGGATTTTCCGTCATCCACAGAACCGGCAGTCAACAGCCTCAGCAAATCCTTTTGCTCATCTTTGTCAAGGAAAGCCTTTATATCAAGTGTAGAATCGTTCATCCTAATCTTTCTGTTTTTAATTCTTAATTTCTAATTCCTTTAGAAGTATCCCTCACGCTTCTTCTGCTCCATGCTTGCGTCCTGGTCGAAGTCAATGACCCGGGTTGTCCGTTCACTCTTGGTAGTGGTCATCATTTCTTCGACAATCTTCTCGATGGTATCGGCATCGCTTTCCACAGCACCGGTCAAGGGCCAACAGCCCAACGTACGGAAACGCACCATACGCATCTTTATCTGGCCGCGGTACTGTTCCGGCAAACGGTCGTCATCTGCCATTATCAGATTTCCGTCAATCTCCACGCAAGGACGTTCCTTGGCAAAATACAACGGCACAATAGGAATGTTTTCCAGACGTATATATTGCCAGATGTCCAGCTCCGTCCAATTACTTAACGGAAATACGCGGATGCTCTCTCCCTTATGTACGCGGGCATTATAAATATCCCACAACTCGGGACGCTGATTTTTGGGGTCCCATTGATGGAACTTGTCGCGGAAGGAGAAAATACGCTCTTTAGCGCGTGACTTCTCCTCGTCGCGGCGAGCGCCACCGAATGCAGCATCAAACTTATGCTTATCCAATGCGTGGAGCAAAGCTTGCGTTTTCATCAGGTCCGTATGTACCTTGCTGCCATGCGTAAAGGGTCCGACCCCCGCATTGAAAGCTTCCATATTGCTTTCCACTATCAGGTTCCAACCGTACTTCCCGGCATACTCGTCACGAAACTCTATCATCTCCTTAAACTTCCACTTGGAATCGATGTGCATCAACGGGAACGGCACTTTGCCGGGAGCAAACGCTTTCTCGGCCAAGCGCACCATAACCGAAGAATCCTTGCCGATGCTATACAGCATCACCGGATTCTCAAACTCCGCCGCCACTTCACGGATAATATGAATGGACTCTGCTTCGAGTTCCTTCAAATGGCTCAATTTATATTCTTCTTTCATTATATTTTATTTCTTCTGAGTTCTTGGTAAAATAAGTTCCAGCAGCTTGTTGACTGATTCTTCCAGGCTGAGAACAGAGGTGTCCAACGTCAGAGCCGGATGGACAGGTTCCTCAAAAGGCGCGGAAATACCCGTAAAATTCTTGATTTCTCCCTTGCGTGCCTTGGCATAAAGCCCCTTCACGTCACGGCGTTCACACTCTTCAAGCGGGGTACTGACATAAACTTCCAGAAAATCGTCTTGTCCGATAATATCAGCCGCCATCTCACGAATATCGTTATTGGGACTGATAAAAGCCGCAATTGTTATGATACCCGTATCAAGAAAGAGTTTTGATACTTCGGCTATACGCCGGATATTCTCCACACGGTCGGCCTCCGTAAAACCGAGGTTATTGTTGATGCCACTACGAATATTGTCACCATCCAAAATACGGCAAAGCAATCCCCTCTTATGAAGCTCACGCTCCAAGGCAATGGCTATCGTGCTTTTGCCGGATCCGCTCAAACCGGTAAACCAAATCATCACGCTGCGCTGCTTCAACAAATCTTCTTTGTCCTTCCGCATCAGCATTCTGTCAAATATCGGATATATGTGATTGTTTTCTTCCATATGTTATTATTTCTTCTTTTTTTTAAAATGGCCAAATTAAAGGAATCAAGAAAACGGATATCAAGAAAGTGATGATATTCAAAGGCAATCCGATACGTACAAAATCCGTAAACTTATAGTTACCGATACCTTGTACAATCAAATTAGTCTGATATCCTATAGGAGTGGAGAAACTGGCAGAAGCCGCCATACAAATCACCACAAAGAAAGGCATTGGGCTGACTCCCATCTGTGAAGAAATGGAAAGTGCCAACGGGAAAGCAAGTGCCGCAGCCGCATTGTTCGTAATCAGTTCCGTAAACAAGTTCGTTATGATAAACATAGCAGCCAGTAACACGTGGGGGCCATAATGATGGCTCATGCCTATAATGAAACGCGCCACAACATCCGCCACACCGGAATTCACCATCGCCTTGCTGATGGCAAAAGCACAAGCAATCGTAATCAGAATATCCCAAGATATATACTTGGTATACTTGCGGGCCGGGAATATCTTTGTCCAGGCCATAATGATGGTAGTAATGGAAACGAAGAAAAACATGTCCAGCTTGATTTTCGGGAAAGCTTCCTTGACAGCCGGAAGTTCACCGACCGTCGCACCCACTATCATCAATATCAGCAAAGCCAAGGCAAACCAGCGCTTTCCCTTTCCGGGCACCGGTTCCGTATCCTTGCCATTGGCCAGCAACACGAATACCGAAGATTCCCCCCAGGTCTTTACAAAAGAGTCATCGGCCATCACCACCAGCGTATCCCCTTCGCGGAGATATTCATTTTCCAAATTTCCGGCAATGCTCTGACCGCTACGCTTAATCTCTTTCACTTCGGCCCCATAATGCCGTTTGAAATTAAAATCACCCAGTTTCTTGTTGATACCGGGAAAACGGGCACCGAGTACAGCCTCCACCCGATGCAAATCTCCATGCTCCTCCGGCTCCTCATCAAGCTTCACCGCATCCGTACGAACATCCGGCAAAAGCCTTGAGGAAAAAGCGAACAGATAAATAACTCCCACAATCGCAATGAAAATCCCCACTTTGCCCAACTCGAACATTGCGAAACCCTCATATCCGGCTTCCAATATCATACCATGCACCACCAGATTGGTCGATGTGCCTATCAACGTACAGATACCACCAAGTATCGTAACGTATGAAAGAGGTATAAGGAACTTGGTAGCGGGCAACTTCACCGATTCCGCCCAACGCTTGATAATGGGAGCAAAGATAACAACCACCGGAGTATTGTTTAGAAAAGCTGAAATAAAGGCGATGGTGGGTAACATACGGAATTGTGCTTTAAAGACCGTAGTCTTACCTTGGGGAAGCAGTTTCTTGATTATTTGCCCCAAGGCACCCGACTGCCTGATACCTTCACTGACCAGAAACAGCATGGCGACGGTCATCATCCCCTTATTACTGAACCCTTCCAACATCTCCTTAGGAGTGAGGATACCTGCACACAGGAACAATACTACGACGGAAAAGAGTACCATGCCCGGACGCATTTTATCCAGAACCAAGGCAATCACCATGCCCAACAATCCCAACAGCACAAACAAAATCTCAAATGTCATAAAATCGTTATTTTATTTCGGTACGTTCAGGCTCTACGATGAACCACGGATTCAGCAAATCCTCCTTATTATATTGCAAAGGTTCCTCCTTCCCCGCCTGATAAATCTCCATTCCGGCAGCACGTGCAATAGCATGCCCTGCCGCCGTATCCCATTCCATCGTAGGAGCAAAACGAGGATATACATCAGCCTTGCCTTCAGCCACCAGACAAATCTTGAGGGAACTCCCGCTTGATATCAGGTCGACTTCCGCATGGCTGCGTTTCATCTGTTCTATATAATCTTCCGTCTCGGGCGTCAGATGTGAGCGGGAAGCCACAATTACAAACCGCTCATGCGCGCTTGTCTCCGGCAACCGGACAGCTTTCGCAATCAGTTCATCCCAAGGCATTCCATCACGTGCAACAATACCGGACAGCTTATAGGCACCCGAACCATGCACGCCAAAATAAAGTTCTTTTTTTACCGGCAAATAAATGACTCCCATCACCGGTACCGACTGATGTACCAAAGCTATATTCACTGTAAACTCACCGTTCCTCTTTATGAACTCCTTCGTACCGTCCAAAGGGTCTACAATCCATAAGGTCTCCCAACTCCGTCGTTCCGGAAAAGGCAAATGCTTACCTTCCTCGCTCAGCAGAGGGAAAGGTGTATCAGCCAAAAAACGGCAGATAGTTTCATGAGCCTTACGGTCGGCAATAGTAAGAGGAGAATTATCCGCTTTTTTTTCTACCTGAAAATCCGATGCCGGATCATCGTAAATGGAAAGAATTTTCTCGCCAGCCTGCAAGGCGGCATCAATCGCATTCAGTATATATCGTTGTTCCATACTATATTCTTCTCAAAGATAAAGTGCAAAATTAAAAACTTTTTCAGGCCCGAAAGTTTTCACCCCTTGTTTTATAACTTCTTTTAAACGAAAGAGAGAATATTATAAGCACTTTTCACAATCAGGAAAATAAAGCCGGAGCAAAGAAACAGAGGGAAGTATTCACGAAGGAAGAGGGAATAAAATTCTTTCGGCATATCATCAAAAAGGCAGTAACTTCGCAGTTACTGCCTCATCATGAAAGGAAACATATATTCCTTTCTGTTCTGTTATGAATTACCAAAAAGAATTCTATTAATTGACGCTATACAGCAGCCATGCTTTCTGGAAGTCATCATTCGAAGGATGCTTGGCCTTGAAAGAGTCGCGCAGATTCTCGGCGGATGCTCTGTCATCGAATGTACCGATAACTACACGATACAGATTTCTTTCTGCATTGTAAACCACCATTGCAGCATAACCTTCATTCACCAATGTCTGCTTCACACCTTCTGCATTAGCTTTCACGCTATAAGCTCCGCAAACCACACTGAAGGTTTTCAAGCTGGTACCACCTGATACCACAGTCACCTTTTCCTGACGCATGCCGACAGGTGCGCTTTCCACCACTTTCACTTCTACCGGAGCGGTAACCACCGGAGCCACCTCTTCAGCAGGGGCAGTTGTTTGCGGCTCGGCCAATTCCTGCTGTTTTGCCTTTTCGTATGCTTTCTTATAAGCACTTTCACTTGATTTACAAGAAGAGAATGCCAGAGCTATGCACACTCCCATTCCCAATACGGCTAATCTTTTCATCTTTTCTATTGTTTTTATTAGTAAAATCTATGTCTATTCTTATCTTTATCTCAAAATTTCCGAAAAACTGATTTCGTGCTCCCATATTCCAAACGCAATGAAGAGTAGGACAATTCTTCTACTTTAAAGGTGCGTTTTCCTTCCGGCCATCCGAAATAAGTATCATAATTTTCATCGTTAACACTTTCGGGCAACAAAATAATGGAAATTTCAGCACCTTTCAAAGAATAATTTCCAAAAAACGTAGTCAATCCGCCATCTTTCAACAAACATATGGCAGAAAAACTTCCTTTTTGAAAATTATAGAATACACTGTCCACCTTTTCCGATGTACCGTCGGCATATTGGTACTGACGCAACTGCCACTTACCGGCCAAGTCTCCTCCACCATTCATGCAAGCAGTCAGAGTACAAGCCAGTGATACGATCCAAAGATATTTTAAATGCGATTCCATCTTTTTTCCATCCCATTTCTAAATATGGAACAAAAGTACACCATAACATGCGATTATACCTCAGCTTCCTTAGTTAAATATAATTAAACCCTACCATAAAAAGAGATTTCCCGAAATACTTGACGTATATTTGCCAAATATAAACAGAGCATGAGGCTCACTTAATTGATTGCATGACATTTGAAAATTTGAATTTGATAGAACCTATATTGAAGGCTCTTCAAGAAGAGGGGTATTCCGCCCCTACCCCAATCCAAGAAAAATCAATCCCTATATTACTTCAAGGAAAAGACTTATTAGGATGTGCCCAGACCGGAACAGGCAAAACCGCCGCATTTTCCATCCCTATCTTGCAAAAACTGTATAAAACAGATAACCGCAAAAGTATCAAAGCACTCATTCTGACACCGACCCGCGAGCTAGCCATACAGATAGGAGAATGCTTCAGTGCGTACGGCAAGTATACCGGATTGAGGCACGCCGTCATCTTCGGCGGCGTAGGACAAAAGCCACAGACAGACGAACTGAGACGTGGAGTACAAATACTGGTTGCAACTCCCGGACGACTGCAAGACCTGGTCAACCAAGGTTTCATCAACCTAAAAACACTCGAATTCTTCGTTTTGGACGAAGCGGACCGTATGTTGGACATGGGATTCATACATGATATCCGACGCATATTAAAGCTATTGCCCGCAAAACGACAGACTCTCTTCTTTTCGGCCACAATGCCTCCCGAAATAGAAACCTTGGCAAACACCATGCTGACGTCCCCCGAGAAAGTGGAAGTCACCCCCGCATCGTCTACAGTTGACACAATCTCCCAATCAGTCTATTTCGTTGAGAAAAAGGAGAAAAAAGACTTACTGATTCATCTGCTGAAGAATCCGGCTATCGAATCCGTACTAATCTTCACCAGAACTAAATATGGAGCAGACAAACTTGCGCGTATTCTAAACAAATCAGAAATAAGGGCTGAAGCCATACACGGGAACAAGTCACAGAACGCCCGACAGCGCGCACTGACCGGTTTCAAAAGCCACGATTTGCGCGTACTGATTGCAACCGACATTGCAGCGCGGGGAATTGACGTAGAGCAGCTGTCACACGTCATCAACTACGAGCTGCCCAATATCCCGGAAACATACGTACACCGCATCGGACGCACCGGACGTGCCGGCCACGATGGCATTGCACTTTCTTTTTGCGAATCGGAAGAGCTGCCTTACCTGAAAGACATCCAAAAGCTGATAGGAAAAAATATACCGGTGATAAAGGAACACCCTTTTGTCACTGCCGTCGGCGTGAAGGCACAGGAAATCAAAACAGAAGAAATCAAGGCCAAAGCCAAGGAGAATAAAATCTATCGCGGAAACCGCTCGAACGGAGACTATTGGAGAAGAAAGAAACGCACCACACAGAACGCCCCGCAAAAGAAAGACCGGTAAGACAATACGCGCTATGCGCATATTTTTGGTGCGATTATCTTATAAAAATACTGATATTCCGAACAAACTTCCAAGAAAATTGTTAGCTTTGTTGTATTAACTTCAAAAAAAGAAAGGAATATCATTATGAAAGGATTAAATGTTCTAGCAGCTTTTCTGGGTGGTGCCGCAGTAGGCGCAGCCCTTGGTATCTTGTTCGCTCCTGAAAAAGGAGAAGACACACGTAACAAAATCGCAGAGATTCTCCGCAAAAAAGGCATTCGCCTGAGCCGGAACGAGATGGATGACCTGGTGAATGAAATTGCAGCAGAGATTAAAGGTGAAGTAACGGAATAAGA
The DNA here is from genome assembly GCF_004793475.1 of Bacteroides muris (ex Afrizal et al. 2022). Classification (GTDB taxonomy): domain Bacteria; phylum Bacteroidota; class Bacteroidia; order Bacteroidales; family Bacteroidaceae; genus Bacteroides; species Bacteroides muris. The sequence goes on from NZ_SRYZ01000005.1 coordinate 50,716, forward strand.
TTAAAAATAGAGCCACTATGTTCGCAGATGACAAAAGTATAGAAAATATGCAGCAGTTGTTCACGGAATTCAAGAAATACCTGGAGCTGCAAAAGGAATACACCAAATTGGAGATTATTGAAAAAACATCCCAACTACTCTCCACTCTTTTATTAGTGCTACTGCTTATTACTCTCGGCGTAGTGGTTCTGTTTCATCTGTCGTTTACGCTGGTCTATGTTTTAGCACCATTGGTAGGCGGGCTCATGATGAGTTTTGCACTTATCACATGTTTTCACATACTACTCATCGTTCTGCTTGTCTCTTTCCGCAGAAGACTTATTATCAATCCGATAACAAAGTTTATCGCTAAATTATTCTTAAACAATTAATTTGAAATATTTATGAATAATACCACCAATACCATTCCAGTCACTTTAGAAAGCATCGCCCGGCAGAAAGCCGAGCTTCAGCAGAAAATACGGTTGCAAAAAGAAATCATGACCGGACTTACACACGAGATTTTCGCTCCGCTGCGACCTGCCACTAACAAGGGCAACGCCATGATGAGGACATTCAACACGGGTATGGCAATCTTTGACGGTATAGTATTGGGAGTAAAAATGATGAAGAAGTTCAAAAGATTCTTTGGAAGAAAGAAGTAATACTCCGAATAAAAAAAGATAAGGGTGGCATTTTTTGCGAAATGCCACCCTTATCTTTTTATCTAAATGCTCCAAAACTCTTACACGTATGTTTCAAGCAGTTTTACCGAGCCCTCAGGCACAATTGTGACCTCTTGAGTTGCAGCCGGAAGCAATACCGTCTCCCCTGCCTGTACAGTAACTTCATTCTTTTCATTGTCTATCATGCGACATGCGCCTTCCACACAAATAAAGATAACAAAGGAATCCAGTTCAGAATAGTCACAAGTGATTTCTTCCGTCATGTCATAGATTGAAGTCGTGAAATACGGACTTGCCACCATTTCTACCGGTTCATTCTGCACCTGTTCGTATTCCGTACGAAAATCGTCCTGCACATCTGCAAAATTAATGGCATCAATAGCCTGGCTTGTATGCAGTTCTCTTGATTTACCGTCCTTATCCTTACGGTTATAATCAAAAATACGGTAAGTGATATCCGACGTCTGCTGTATTTCTGCTACAAAAGCTCCCGCACCGATTCCGTGCACACGGCCTGCAGGCACATAAAACACATCGCCCGGTTTGATGGCACAAGTCTGCAGGACATCCGCAAACGTACCATTATACACCCGTTCCTTATATTCTTTCGGAGTAATCTGCTCTGCAAAACCGGAAATCAGCTTGGCACCTTGGTCAGCGGCAACAACATACCACATTTCATTTTTACCAAAACTGCTATGACGTTTCTTAGCCAACTCATCACCCGGGTGTACCTGAATCGACAAGTCCAACTTGGCATCAATAAACTTTATCAACAAAGGGAACTTATTTCCGAAACGTGCATAGTTAGCTTCTCCTACCAGGTCTTCCTTATATTTCCTGACCATATCCGGCAACGTTAATCCTTTGTCAGCACCATTGGCCACAATGGACTCACTACCTTCTACTGCCGATACTTCCCAGCTCTCACCTACATTGGCAAGGGTATCATTCAAATGTTTGAATGGAATAATCTTATCGCCTCCCCAAAGCGTTTGCTTCAGAATAGGCTCAAATTTTAGAGGATACATTCGTTGTTTTTATTAGAACTTTCTGTTAATGATGTAATTTTTTCTAGATTCCGGGGACAAACATACAAAAAATATCAATTTGTATTCCATTTGCTAAACGCTAAACTTTCCTAAAATGTTCTTCACATTTCCTTCCAATTACTTGGGGGAACAAAAGAATTTCTTTTTATTTGCAAGAAATTTAATTAATACCATGGATATGATAAACACTACTCCAACAGAAAGTAATTTGTCCGGTTTGAACCCCCGAGACTTTCAAAAGGATATAAATAACAAAAAGACAGATTTGTTTATCCTGAAGAATGCCCAGGGAATGGAAGTTGCAGTTACTAATTACGGCTGTGCAATACTTTCCATCATGGTACCCGACAAAAATGGCAAATATGCCAATGTTGTATTAGGACACGACAGTATTGAGCATGTAATCAACAGTCCGGAACCTTTTCTGAACACTACCATCGGACGCTACGGCAACCGGATAGCCAAAGGAAAGTTCACTTTATACGGCGAAGAGCACCAATTGGCAATCAATAATGGTCCCAACTCACTGCATGGCGGTCCGACCGGTTTTCATGCTCGCGTATGGGATGCTGTCCAACCGGAGCAATCAACGGTTATCTTCAACTATATATCCGCTGACGGTGAAGAAGGCTTCCCCGGAAATCTCGAAGTAGAAATGACTTATCGCTTGGAGGATGAAACCAATGCTCTGGTCATCGAATACCGGGCTACTACCGATAAAGCCACCATCGTCAATCTGACCAATCACGGTTTCTTCAATCTTGCCGGTATAGCCAATCCCTCTCCTACAGTCTTAAACAATATCGTTACCATCAACGCAGATTTTTATGTACCCATTGATGAAGTATCCATCCCTACCGGAGAAATATTAAAGGTAGAAGGTACTCCAATGGATTTCCGTACTCCCCATACTCTTGGTGAACGGATTGATGAAAAACATACGCAAATTGTGAATGGTGCAGGATATGACCATTGCTATGTACTGAACAAGACAGAAAGTGGAGAACTGAGCCTTGCAGCTACCTGCACAGAGCCCGACAGCGGACGAACCATGGAAGTATATACAACTGAGAATGGCGTACAGCTCTACACCGGAAACTGGCTTGGAGGTTTTGAAGGTGCCCATGGAGCTACTTTCCCGGCAAGAAGCGCAGTCTGCTTTGAAGCCCAGTGTTTTCCCGACACGCCCAACAAGTCTCATTTTCCGTCGGCAGTATTGCTGCCGGGTGACGAATACCAGCAAGTGACTATTTATAAGTTTGGCATACAAAAATAAAATATTATTAATAATAATTCAACACAAATTTCATCATGAGTAACCCAAAAAAACAATGGGGAGCCATCATCATTATGATTGCGCTCTTCGCAATGATTGCTTTCGTAACAAATCTATGCTCGCCGATGGCAATTATCGTTAAGAACGATTTCGGTGCCAGCAATGTATTGGCACAAATCGGAAACATCGGAAATTTCATCGCTTATCTGGTCATGGGTATCCCTGCCGGTATGCTTATTTCCAAATTCGGCTATAAGAAAACCGCCCTCATAGGTCTTGCCATCGGTATCGTCGGCATCTTGATACAATGGCTTAGCGGACATGTGGGCAAAGAAAGTGCATTCCTTGTTTATCTGATTGGTGCATTCATCAGCGGATTCACCATGTGTATTTTGAACTGTGTGGTCAACCCGATGTTAAATATTCTGGGCGGCGGCGGCAACAAAGGCAACCAGCTTATCCAGATTGGTGGCGTATTCAACAGCAGTGCTGCAGTTGCCGTTTATATCATCATGGGTGCCTTGATTGGTGATGCTACCAAAGCACATATTGCCGATGCAACTCCTGCTTTGATGATTGCACTTGCTATCTTTGTAATAGCAGCCATCGTTATATTTTTCACTAAAATAGAAGAACCGGAACAGGCTCCTATCGACATCACACTGATAAAAGGCGCTATGAAGTACCGCCATTTCATGCTAGGTACATTAGCCATCTTCCTCTACATGGGTATCGAAGTAGGCACACCTACCTACATCCTTCAATACCTGACCTCCGCACCCGATGCCGCGACTCCGGGACGTGGAATGGATGCCAACATCGTAGGACTTATCGTGGCTGTCTATTGGCTGATGATGCTTGTCGGACGTTTTGTAGGCGGTAGTATCGGTGGCAAGGTAAGCAGCCGTACAATGATTACCACCGTATCCTCAGTCAGCATCCTTCTTGTCATCTTCGGCATGTTCGCGCCAGCAGACGTCACAGTAAACGTACCGGGTATCGACTGGGCTAACATTTCAGTGATTTGGGCAGAAGTCCCCATGGGCATCTTCGCTTTCCTGCTCGTTGGCCTCTGCACCAGCGTAATGTGGGGTGGTATCTTCAATATGGCAGTCGAAGGATTGGGCAAATACACAGCCATCGCCAGCGGTATCTTCATGACAATGGTGTTCGGATGCGCTGTTATGGTGCCTCTGCAAGGCTGGATTGCCGACATTACCGGCAACTACATGTCAAGCTACTGGGTAGTGGTATTCTGCTCTGCTTATGTATTGTTCTATGCTTTGGTCGGTTCCAAAGTATCTGACGGAAAGAAATAACCTCAGAAAAAGCGAAAGAATAAAATAAAAATCTATTATTCACCTTAAAAAATAAATATCATGGATATAGAATACGTAAGAAGCCGTTTCATCAAGCACTTTGACGGAACAACGGGAGCAGTTTATGCTTCTCCGGGACGCATCAACCTTATCGGTGAGCATACAGACTATAACGGTGGTTTTGTATTCCCCGGAGCAATCGACAAAGGAATGATTGCAGAAATAAAGCCCAACGGTACAAACACAGTAAAAGCTTATTCCATCGACCTGAAAGATTATGTGGAATTCGGCTTGAATGAAGAAGACGCACCCCGCGCAAGCTGGGCAAGATATATTTTCGGCGTGTGCCGGGAAATGATGAAACGCGGTGTAGATGTAAAAGGATTCAATACTGCTTTTGCAGGCGATGTGCCTCTGGGTGCAGGAATGTCCTCTTCAGCAGCTTTGGAAAGTACCTATGCCTATGCTTTGAACGACTTGTTCGGTGACAACAAAATTGACAAATTTGAACTGGCAAAAGTGGGACAATCTACAGAACACAACTATTGTGGTGTAAACTGTGGTATCATGGACCAATTTGCTTCCGTATTCGGAAAGAAAGGAAGCCTCATCCGCTTGGATTGCCGTTCACTGGAATATCAGTATTTCCCATTCAATCCGCAAGGTTACCGTCTGGTTCTTGTAGATTCTGTAGTGAAACACGAACTTGCATCTTCAGCATACAACAAACGTCGTCAAAGCTGCGAAGCTGCCGTTGCCGCTGTCCAGAAGAAACATCCACACGTAGAGTTCCTGCGTGACGTTACCATGGGAATGCTGGAAGAGGCCAAAGCCGACATCAGCGCAGAAGACTACATGCGTGCAGAGTATGTCATCGAAGAGATTCAACGCGTACTTGACGTTTGCGATGCCCTGGAAAAAGGCGACTATGAAACTGTAGGTCAAAAGATGTATGAAACACATCATGGCATGAGTAAGTTGTATGAAGTAAGCTGCGAAGAACTTGATTTTCTGAATGACCTTGCATTCGATTGTGGAGTTACCGGTTCACGTGTCATGGGCGGTGGATTCGGTGGATGTACAATCAATCTGGTAAAGGATGAATTGTACAGCACATTCATCGAAAAAGCAAAAGATGAATTCAAGAAGAAGTTCGGCAGAAGCCCGAAAGTATATGATGTAGTCATTAGCGACGGTGCCCGCAGATTAGAATAACAGACATCAGCATTCAATAAAAGGCGTTTCCCGGCAATGGGAAGCGCCTTTTTCTTCCCCCCTATTCCACCGTTTTCCACTCTGAAAACAAAATCATCCGAGAAGTTTATTCCGAACACATCTATCTGTACAGCCAGTTGGCACAGATATGTTTCTTGACATTTATGTTGCATAACATATAAAAGTGTACAGCCTACACTAAAGAAAAGTGTTACTTTTACACCAAAAGAAAGATAATCATCTCATTCACATTAAATACAAAACCATGAAAAGACATGTTCTACTTGCAGGAATTACCGCAATAATGCTGATTGCGTGCAATCAAAAGACAGAAACAACGCTTACGCTGTCCGGTCTTAATCCAGTAAAATTCCAAACAACAATCAATGATGCCCAAACACAGCTTTATACGCTGAAGAATAAAGCGGGTATGGAAGTATGCATCACAAACTTTGGAGGACGTATTGTATCCATTATGGTACCCGACAAAAATGGAGTTATGCAGGATGTAGTGTTGGGCTTTGACAGCATTGCGGATTACATCAACATTCCAAGTGACTTTGGCGCTTCTATCGGACGCTACGCCAACCGGATTAATCAAGGAAAAATAGTTCTTGACGGAGATACCATACAGTTACCACAGAACAATTTCGGACATTGCCTGCACGGTGGCCCCAAAGGATGGCAGTACCAAGTATACAGCGCCAATCCCATTGACAGCACTACTCTGGAGCTCACCCGCATTTCACCGGATGGAGACGGGAATTTTCCGGGTAACGTTACGGCAAAAGTACTTTTTAAATTAACAGATGACAATGCAATTGATATAAAATACAGTGCTGCAACAGACCAAAAGACGATTATCAATATGACTAACCATTCTTACTTCAATTTGTCAGGTGATCCTTCAAAGGCAGCAACAGACCACATCTTATATATCAATGCGGACAACTATACTCCGGTAGACAGTACTTTCATGACAACCGGAGAGATTGTTACTGTAAAAGATACTCCTATGGACTTCACAACTCCGAGAACTGTCGGACAAGATATTACCAATTACGACTTTATACAATTGAAGAACGGAAACGGTTACGACCACAATTGGGTTTTGAATACAAAAGGCGATATAAATCAAGTAGCCGCCCAGCTGACTTCACCGACAAGCGGCATCACTTTGGAAGTCTATACCAATGAACCAGGCATCCAAGTGTATACCGGCAACTTTCTAGATGGTACAATAAAGGGGAAAAAAGAAATCACATACCACCAACGTGCTTCTGTATGCCTTGAAACACAGCATTATCCAGACAGTCCCAACAAGCCTCAATGGCCTTCCGTTGTTCTGGAGCCCGGACAAATTTACAATAGTGAATGTATTTTCAAATTTTCCGTAGAAAAATAACGATAACCTTATAAATCATTTATTATCGTGGAGACATTAGATTGGTTAGTCATTGGAATCTTTTGCCTGGCTTTGATTGGAATTATTGTCTGGGTTGTCAAACAGAAACAGAATGACTCAGCAGACTATTTTTTAGGTGGCCGTGATGCCACATGGCTCGCTATCGGTGCATCTATCTTTGCATCCAACATCGGTTCGGAACACTTAATTGGATTAGCCGGCGCCGGTGTTTCCAGCGGTATGGCTATGGCACATTGGGAAATACAAGGCTGGATGATTCTTATCTTAGGTTGGGTATTTGTACCATTCTATTCGCGAAGCATGGTATTCACAATGCCTGAGTTCCTAGAACGCCGTTATAATCCACAGTCACGTACAATATTGTTTGTAATATCTCTAATCAGCTATGTACTGACAAAGGTTGCCGTGACGGTTTATGCTGGAGGATTGGTATTCCAACAAGTATTTGGTATAAAAGAACTTTGGGGAATCGACTTCTTTTGGATTGCCGCCATCGGCCTGGTTATACTGACTGCGCTCTACACAATCTTCGGAGGAATGAAGTCGGTGCTTTACACCTCCGTCTTGCAAACCCCTATCTTGCTGTTAGGTTCACTGATAATCCTTGTACTCGGCTTCAAAGAATTGGGAGGCTGGGATGAGATGATGAGAATCTGCGGTGCAATCACAGTGAACGATTATGGTAACACAATGACAGAACTTATACGCAATAACAACGACCCTAATTTCCCGTGGTTGGGTGCACTGATTGGTTCAGCCATTATCGGATTCTGGTATTGGTGTACAGACCAGTTCATCGTGCAACGCGTACTTTCCGGAAAGAATGAAAAGGAAGCACGACGCGGCACCATTTTCGGAGCTTACCTGAATTATTGCCCGTATTCTTATTCCTTATCCCGGGCATGATTGCTTTCGCATTACACCAAAAATATCTCGGTACAGGAGGAGAAGGTTTTCTGCCTATGTTGGCAAACGGAAATGCCAATGCGGATGCTGCTTTCCCGACTCTAGTAGCAAAATTGCTTCCTGCTGGAGTTAAAGGTTTGGTTGTATGCGGTATTCTTGCAGCACTGATGAGCTCTCTCGCATCTTTGTTCAACTCATCTGCCATGCTTTTCACCATTGACTTCTACAAACGTTTCAAGCCGAACACTTCTGAAAAAAAGCTGGTGGGAATTGGACAGATGGCAACTGTTGTGATTGTGATATCGGGCATACTCTGGATTCCTATTATGCGCAGTGTAGGCGATGTTCTTTACACCTACTTACAAGATGTACAATCTGTATTGGCGCCAGGAATTGCCGCAGCCTTCCTTTTGGGAATCTGCTGGAAACGAACCTCTGCACAAGGCGGTATGTGGGGACTGATTGCCGGAATGATTATCGGTTTAACCCGTTTGGGGGCAAAAGTATATTACAGCAATGCAGGAGATGTGTCAAGTAGTACCTTCAAGTATTTGTTCTATGATATGAACTGGCTGTTTTTCTGCGGATGGATGTTCTTGTTCTGCATCATAGTGGTTATCGCAGTCAGCGTGTTTACAACTGCCCCAAGCGAAGAAAAGATTCAAGGACTGGTATTCGGGACTTCAACTCCCGAACAAAAAGCAGCTACACATGCGAGTTGGAATAAATGGGATATAATTCATACCCTTATCATCCTCGGTATTACAGCAGCTTTTTATTGGTATTTCTGGTAAATCGGTATGTTGCTATGACATAAATCCATACAGCATCCCACTTAATAAAAATCAAGATATGAGTAATTACTATAATTCAAATCCGAAACTTTATGTAGGTATCGACTGCATTATTTTCGGTTTCAATGAAGGAGAGCTGAACCTGCTGTTGCTGAAGCGCAATTTCGAACCGGCAATGGGTGAATGGTCGCTGATGGGAGGATTCGTACAGGAAGGCGAAAGCGTGGATGATGCAGCCAAACGAGTCCTAAATGAACTTACCGGACTGGAAGATGTATATATGGAACAAGTCAAAGCTTTCGGAGCCATAGATCGTGACCCGGGAGAACGCGTAGTCTCCATTGCTTACTATGCGCTCATCAACATCAACGAATACGACAAAGAATCCGTACAACTACATAATGCTTTCTGGGTAAATATCAATGAACTTCCAGCGCTAATCTTTGATCATCCGCAAATGGTGGAACAAGCTCGGAAGTTGATGCAACAAAAAGCGTCCACCGAACCAATCGGCTTTAATCTGCTACCCAAACTGTTCACGCTGTCACAACTGCAAAGCTTATACGAAGCTATATACGGTGAAAATATTGACAAACGGAACTTCCGAAAACGCATAGCAGAAATGGACTATATAGAGAAAACTGACAAGATAGACAAAACAGGGTCTAAACGTGGGGCTGCCTTATATCAGTTTAATGAGAAGGCATACCGCAAAGCTCCGAAATTCAAACTCTGAGAGCCTAATATTCTACAATTGTAATTAATAATTAAAACAACATGCTGGAAGCACTGAAAGACAAAGTATTCCATGCCAACCTTGAACTGGTGAAGCACGGATTGGTTATCTTCACATGGGGCAACGTATCGGGCATTGACCGCGAGTCCGGTCTGGTAGTCATCAAGCCCAGTGGAGTGAGTTACGATAAAATGAAAGCAGAAGATATGGTGGTGATAGACCTCGACGGTAAAGTCATAGAGGGTAAGTTAAACCCTTCCTCGGACACCCCTACTCATATTGTCCTATACAAAGCATTCCCCAAAATTGGTGGAGTGGTGCATACACATTCCACCTATGCCACAGCCTGGGCACAAGCAGGATGTGACATACCGAATATCGGGACAACACATGCCGATTACTTCCACGACGCCATACCCTGCACAGCAGACATGACGAAGGAGGAAGTGGAAGGAGCGTATGAACTGGAAACGGGAAATGTTATCGTAAAACGCTTTGAGGGGCTAAACCCGGTACATACTCCCGGAGTATTGGTAAAGAACCACGGTCCCTTCTCGTGGGGAAAAGATGCACACGAAGCGGTACATAATGCCGTAGTGATGGAGCAGGTGGCAAAAATGGCCAGTATAGCCTATGCCGTGAACCCCCGCCTGACTATGAATTCGGTGTTGATAGAGAAGCATTTCAGCCGCAAGCACGGTCCTAACGCTTATTATGGACAGAAATAACTATCATTCTTTAAATATAAACTATAAAAATAAATTATATGAACGCATTTGAACAATATGAAGTATGGTTCGTAACCGGAGCACAGCTTTTATACGGAGGTGACGCAGTTATCGCAGTAGACGCACATAGTAATGAAATGGTGAAAGGCCTGAATGATTCCGGAAAACTGCCCGTAAAGGTAGTATATAAAGGTACGGTCAATTCATCCAAAGAAGTAACCGCTGCCTTCAAGGCTGCCAACAACGACGAAAAGTGTATCGGAGTCATCACCTGGATGCACACTTTCTCTCCTGCAAAAATGTGGATTCACGGTTTGCAGGAACTGAAGAAGCCGTTACTACACTTCCATACACAGTTCAACAAGGAGATTCCTTGGGAGACGATGGACATGGATTTCATGAACCTGAACCAATCGGCTCACGGTGACCGCGAATTCGGACACATCGTGACACGTATGCGAAAGAACCGCAAAGTGGTAGTAGGCCACTGGCAGGACGAAAAAGCACAAAACCAGATTGCTGCATGGATGCGTGTAGCTGCCGCATGGGCTGATGCACAAGATATGCTCATCATCCGCTTCGGCGACCAGATGAATAACGTGGCTGTGACGGACGGTGATAAGGTCAGCGCCGAACAAGTATTGGGCTATCATGTGGACTACTATCCCATCAATGATGTAATGACATACTACAACGCGGTCAGCGACGAAGACGTGGAGGCGCTCGTAACAGAATACTTTAAGCTCTACGACCACGCTCCCGAACTGGAAGACACACGTACGGAAGCCTATGCCAAGGTATGGAACTCAGCCAAGGCTGAAATAGCCATTCGCCGCGTGCTGAAAGATACGGACGCCAAAGGCTTCACCACCAACTTCAACGATTTGGGTGACTTTGACCAAATCCCCGGACTGGCCTCACAGCGACTGATGGCGGAAGGTTACGGCTTCGGTGCCGAAGGCGACTGGAAAACCGCAGCACTGTACCGTACCACTTGGGTGATGAGCCAGGGCATGCCGAAGGGGTGCTCCTTCCTCGAAGACTATACACTGAACTTTGACGGAGAAAAGAGCGCCATCCTGCAGGCACACATGCTGGAAGTCTGCCCACTGATTGCCGAACAGAAGCCGAAACTGGAAGTACACCGTCTGAGCATCGGTATCAACAGCAAAACAGCCCGCCTGGTATTTACCAGCAAACAAGGTGAAGGTGTAGCCGCCACCATTGTAGATTTGGGAAACCGTTTCCGCCTCATTGTGAACAAAGTAGAATGCGTCAAGAGCAAGCCTCTGCCCAAGTTGCCCGTTGCCAGCGCACTGTGGATTCCGATGCCCAACCTCGAAGTTGGCGCCGCAGCCTGGATTCTGGCCGGAGGTACACATCATACCAGCTTCTCCTACGACCTGACGGTGGAGTATTGGGAAGACTTTGCCGAAATGGCCGGCATCGAAATGGTGGTCATTGATGAAAATACCACCATCAGCGAGTTCAAAAAAGAATTGCGCATGAATGAAGTCTACTATATGCTGAACAAGGCACTTTGCTGATAATCATTACGGATTACCGATTGCGAATTCCTAATTACACGCACCACAAACGTAACTAGCAATTTGCAATCAGTAATTCGTAGTTTATAATCGTACTATAAATCCATAATTCATCATTAATACCATGAAATTAGATGCAAAATCAACCATTGAAGCAGGTAAGGCCATCCTTGGCATAGAACTTGGTTCCACACGAATCAAGGCGGTTTTGATAGACCAGGAAAACAAACCCATCGCCCAAGGAAGCCACACTTGGGAGAATCAGTTAGTCGACGGACTGTGGACATATAGCGTCGAGGCAGTCTGGTATGGATTGCAGAATTGCTACGCAAACCTCCGTACTAATGTAAAGAGCCTTTACGATACAGAGATAGAAACCCTGGCAGCCATCGGTGTCAGTGCCATGATGCACGGCTATATGGCATTCAACGAAAAAGAAGAAATCCTTGTGCCCTTCCGTACCTGGAGAAATACTAATACCGGTCAGGCTGCCGCAGCCCTATCCGAACTATTTATCTACAACATCCCGCTGCGTTGGAGCATTTCCCACCTCTACCAAGCCATTCTGGATAATGAAGAGCATGTTCCATCCATCAATTACCTGACCACCCTTGCAGGGTTTGTCCACTGGCAAATAACCGGCCAAAAGGTACTGGGTATAGGCGATGCCTCCGGTATGCTTCCCATCGATTCTATCACCAAAGACTATTCTTCTGAAATGGTGGATAAGTTCGACAAACTTATTGCTCCGAAAGGATACGACTGGAAGCTTCGAGATATTCTTCCGAAGGTATTGTCGGCCGGTGAAAGCGCAGGTTTCCTTACTCCTGAAGGAGCCAGCCGTCTTGACGTATCAGGACATCTGAAAGCAGGAATTCCCATTTGTCCGCCCGAAGGTGACGCTGGCACCGGCATGGTTGCCACCAACGCTGTAAAGCAGCGTACCGGAAACGTATCGGCAGGCACTTCCTCTTTCTCAATGATTGTATTGGAGAAAGAATTGTCCAAACCCTACGAAATGATTGACATGGTAACCACCCCCGATGGAAGCCTCGTAGCTATGGTACATTGCAACAACTGTACTTCCGACCTCAATGCCTGGATTAATATTTTCAAAGAATATCAGGAACTGATGGGTATTCTCGTAGATATGGACGAGATTTACGGAAAACTTTATAACCACGCCTTGACAGGCAATGCAGACTGCGGAGGGCTCATCTCTTACAACTACATATCAGGCGAACCTATAACGGGACTGGCAGACGGACGCCCACTGTTTGTACGTTCGGCAAACGACAAGTTCAACCTTGCCAACTTCATACGCACCCATCTGTATGCTTCAGTGGGAGTCCTCAAAATAGGCAACGACATCCTTTTCAATGAAGAAAAGATTAAAGTAGACAGAATCACCGCTCATGGAGGACTCTTCAAAACCAAAGGAGTAGGCCAGAGAATATTGGCAGCTGCCATCAACTCCCCCATTTCTGTTATGGAAACAGCCGGCGAAGGTGGTGCCTGGGGAATCGCCCTCCTCGCTTCCTACCTTGTAAACAATGGAAAATGCCAATCCCTTGCCGACTTTCTGGATAAGGATGTATTCACTGGAGATGCCGGTATAGAAATCTCACCGACAGCCGAAGATGTAAACGGATTCAACACCTACATCGAAAGATATAAAGCAGGATTACCCATCGAAGAAGCATCAGTAAGATTCAAGAACTAAGTATTTAATAACACTAAAGATCCTATGAACACAAAGTTATTTATCAGTAGCATATTTCTCTCTGCTTCGTTGTCACTCTTCGCACAGAAAAGTACCACTATCACTTTACACACAGACCAGAGCGAGCAAATCATTCCCAAAGAAATCTACGGCCAGTTTGCAGAACATTTGGGAACTTGCATCTATGGCGGACTTTGGGTAGGCGAAAATTCCGATATTCCCAATATCAACGGTTATCGCACCGACGTGTTCAATGCACTGAAAGAGCTCCGCGTACCTGTCCTTCGCTGGCCGGGCGGCTGCTTTGCCGACGAATACCATTGGATGGACGGTATCGGCCCTAAAGAAAACCGTCCCAAAATGGTGAACAACAACTGGGGAGGCACTATCGAAGACAACAGTTTCGGAACCCATGAGTTCCTCAATCTCTGCGAAATGCTGGGTTGTGAGCCCTATATCAGCGGAAACGTAGGTAGTGGTACCGTAGAAGAACTTGCCAAATGGGTAGAATACATGACCTCCGAAGGAGACTCCCCCATGGCACGCCTGCGCCGCCAAAACGGTCGCGATAAGGCCTGGAAAGTGAAATACCTCGGTGTAGGAAACGAAAGCTGGGGTTGCGGTGGAAGCATGCGTCCCGAATATTATGCCGACCTCTACCGCCGCTATTCCACCTACTGCCGCAACTACGACGGCAATAGCCTCTTCAAGATAGCCAGCGGTGCCAGCGACTACGACTATAACTGGACTAAAGTACTGATGGACCGTGTAGGCGGCCGTATGCAAGGTCTTTCCTTGCACTACTATACCGTCAGCGGATGGAACGGCAGCAAAGGTGCCGCCACCCAATTCAGCAAAGACGACTATTACTGGACATTGGGCAAATGCCGCGAAATAGAAGATGTCATCAAGAAGCATTGCACCATTATGGATGAATACGACCCTCAAAAGAACGTGGCTCTTATGCTTGACGAATGGGGAACTTGGTGGGACACTGAACCGGGTACCAATCCCGGACATCTGTACCAGCAGAATACATTGCGTGATGCTTTTGTCGCCTCCCTCAGCTTCGACATTTTCCATAAATATACCGACCGTCTGAAAATGGCAAACATAGCCCAAGTCGTCAATGTATTACAATCCATGATTCTGACCAGCGGAAAAGACATGGTACTCACTCCCACTTATTATGTATTCAAAATGTACAACGTACACCAGGATGCTATTTACATTCCTCTTAAGCTAACCTGCGACATGATGGATGTACGCGGCAACCGCAGAATACCAATGGTCAGCGCTACCGCCTCCAAAGACCAAAACGGCAAGATACACATTTCCATATCCAACGTAGATGCGGACAATGCACAAGAAGTGACCATCAATCTGTCTGGAACGAAAGCCAAGAAAGCAGTTGGTGAAATATTGACTTCCGACAACCTGACGGACTACAATTCATTTGAAAATCCCGACAATGTGAAACCCGTTCCGTTCAAAGAGGTAAAAATCAATAAAGATATTCTCAAGATTAAACTTCCGGCCAAATCAATCGTTACTATTGAGTTACAGTAAAACTACCGTGCGCTTCACAAAATCAGCTAAATACGTTTAGTATCATTTTAACTGCAAAAAGGCAGTAATACTGATAAAAAAGGCACTCTGCGAGTGTTGTGAATTACGCATAAAGAGTTATCTTTGCCCTTGGAAAACCTACAAGGACAAAATAACCCGTTGATAATATTCAAAATTAATTAGATTCAATATGAACGACAACAAACTTATGAACCGTGCGGCAGACAATATCCGTATCCTTGCTGCATCCATGGTTGAGAAGGCCAACTCCGGACACCCAGGCGGTGCCATGGGTGGTGCTGACTTTGTAAATGTACTCTTCTCAGAGTTCCTAGTATATGATCCTGAAAATCCGGCATGGGAAGGTCGTGACCGTTTTTTCCTCGATCCGGGACACATGTCACCGATGCTTTACTCTACATTGGCTCTGGCCGGCAAGTTCACCCTGGACGAACTGAAAGAGTTCCGTCAATGGGGAAGCCCCACTCCGGGACATCCCGAACGTGACATCATGCGCGGTATTGAAAACACCTCCGGTCCGTTGGGGCAAGGTCACACATTTGCAGTCGGTGCAGCCATTGCAGCCAAGTTCATGAAGGCACGTTTCGAAGAAGTAATGCCACAGACCATCTACGCTTATATTTCTGACGGTGGCATTCAGGAAGAGATTTCCCAAGGCTCGGGCCGCATCGCCGGGGCATTGGGGCTGGACAATCTTATCATGTTCTATGATGCCAACGACATTCAACTTTCTACCGAAACAAAGGACGTGACCATCGAAGATACCGGCAAGAAATATGAAGCTTGGGGCTGGAAAGTCATCAAAATCAATGGTAACGATTCCGATGCCATCCGCAGTGCACTGAACGAAGCCAAAGCAGAGAAAGAGCGTCCGACGCTGATTATCGGCCATACCATAATGGGCAAGGGTGCCCGCAAGGAAGACGGCAGCAGCTACGAGGCCAATTGTGCCACTCACGGTGCTCCTCTGGGCGGCGACGCTTATGTAAACACTATCAAGAATTTGGGTGGTGACCCGACAAATCCGTTTGTCATCTTCCCCGAAGTGGCCGGGCTATATGCCAAGCGTGCAGCTGAGCTGAAGAAAATCATGGCTGAAAAGTATGCAGCCAAAGCCGCATGGACAAAGGCTAACCCGGAAAAGGCAGCCAAACTGGAAATGTTCTTCTCCGGTAAAGTTCCCGAAGTGAATTGGTCCGCCATCGAACAGAAAGCAGGCGTTGCCACGCGTGCAGCATCCGCTACTGTACTCGGTGCTCTCGCCACTCAAGTAGAAAATATGATTGTGGCTTCCGCTGACCTTTCCAATTCTGACAAGACAGACGGATTCCTCAAGAAAACACATGCCTTCAAGAAAAATGACTTCAGCGGTGCATTCTTCCAGGCTGGTGTTGCCGAGCTGACTATGGCTTGCTGCTGTATCGGTATGGCACTGCACGGTGGTGTAATTCCCGCTTGCGGAACATTCTTCGTTTTCTCCGATTACATGAAACCTGCTATACGTATGGCAGCCTTGATGGAAGTTCCCGTGAAGTTCATCTGGACACACGATGCCTTCCGTGTAGGTGAAGACGGTCCTACCCACGAACCAGTAGAACAAGAAGTCCAAATCCGCTTGATGGAAAAACTAAAAAACCACAAGGGACACAATTCGATGTTGGTACTCCGTCCGGCAGATGCAGAAGAAACAACTATGGCATGGAAACTGGCAATGGAAAACACCACGACCCCAACCGGTTTGATTTTCTCCCGCCAGAATATCGCCAACCTGCCCGAAGGCAATGATTACGAACAAGCTGCCAAAGGCGCTTATATCGTAGCCGGATCTGATGAAAATCCGAATGTAATCCTCGTTGCTTCAGGCTCGGAAGTTGCCACATTGGTAGCCGGCGCTGAATTACTGCGCAAGGATGGCGTCAAGGTACGTATCGTGTCCGTTCCTTCAGAAGGTCTGTTCCGTAGCCAGGCTCCGGGATATCAAGAAAGCATTATCCCGTGTGGCACCAAGGTATTCGGCTTGACAGCCGGTCTGCCCGTCACACTGCAAGGGCTGGTAGGTCCGCGCGGTAAAGTATGGGGATTGGAATCATTTGGATTCTCTGCACCTTATAAAGTGCTGGACGAAAAGCTTGGTTTCACTGCCGAGAACGTTTACAAGCAAGTAAAAACAATGTTATAATCATCAACCGATGTGCTGATGTGCTGGTTGCCTGCGCCCCACAAGCTGCAGGCATCAGCACATTGGCATATTAATATATTAACTGACTATTATGAAAACAATAGGAATCTGTTCCGACCATGCAGGCTTCGAATTGAAGGAATATGTCCGCGGCTGGTTGGAAGCCAAAGGCTGGGCTTACAAGGACTTCGGGACTTACTCTACCGAGAGTTGCGACTATCCCGACTTTGCACATCCGCTGGCACTGGCCGTTGAAACCGGAGAGTGTTATCCGGGAATTGCCATCTGCGGAAGCGGCGAAGGCATCAGTATGACGCTGAACAAACACCAAGGCATCCGCGCCGCTCTCTGCTGGAAGCCCGAGATAGCCCGTCTGGCACGCCAACACAACAATGCCAACGTGCTTGTCATGCCGGGACGTTTCATCTCTACGGAAGAAGCCGACAAAATTATGAGGGAATTCTTTCAAACGGATTTCGAAGGTGGACGCCATCAAAAGCGAATTGACAAGATACCTGTCAAATAACCACGCTTTGGAGTTATAAAAATACATTAAGATAACTATGTGCCATCTTTAGATATGGAACAACATGGATGATTCCATTCCAAGAGCACTAACTATAAGAGGTATGTCAAACTCCAACAAGATATACCATTCTGCCATGCAGAATGTAATGAAGCATCTCCTCTCCTACTCACAACAAGGATAGATTAACTTCATTTAAATCAATAATAATGATGAATTTTTAGTTTTGACATACACTCTTATAGTTAATGCTCATTCGATATAACTCACGTGAATAACAACTGTTCTCATAAAAGAAAACGTTGTTCAGCTTGAAGTAACCGTTTTCTTTATAAATAGATATCATATAGAATAAGGTTTAAGGGCACTGTAAATCTGTGTACCTGTATTTTATTCTATATAAGCTCTAATATATATCACATCTTTTCAATAATCTTCTTGAATCTATTATACTGAAAATCTCCTGAATGCCGTTTCCACTCTTGATTGTCCCCCACAAGAGTCTTGGTTACAACGATTTCTCCATAGCCTAATGATAGTTCAATATGGGAAGTATCTACCGATTCGAACAAACAGGCACCGACAGAATCCAACCCGGGATGGTCGACCGCTGTACATAACTCGACACACAAAAGCCCGGAACACTCACTAAACACTCGTGAGCCCAGCTTTTTTACGGCAGGTAATATAACATTTTCAAGTGAAGTACACTTCCAGAAGACATGAGTATCACATGTTTCCGCTTTCGGCAAAACTATTGTCGCAAGTGAAGCACATTCCGCGAATGCCATATTCTCAACAGATACAGCCTCTGGCAGGTCTACCGTTTCCAACAGTGTACAATTCCTAAAAACATATCCACCTATTGTTGTAACCTTGGGCAAGCTGGCCTCCCGAAGAGATTGACAAAGTGAAAAAAGACCAGTCTCCAATGATGTAACTTTACTCAACGACACAACAGTAAGTCCCGTGCAGCCCTCAAAAACATTCACACCGGTAAATGTTTCCAACTTTGGGAATAACACATCTGACAAAGATACCAGCGACGTACAGTTTTTAAATCCACATTCACCTATTGCCTTCACCTCCGGAAAGACAATGTCGACCAGAGCGCTGCAATCGCAAAATGTGTAACGTTTTATTTCAGTAATACCGGGAAGAGAAACACTCTCAAGCGATGAACACTCGATAAATGCAGATTCTTCAACGGTTGTGACCGAGGAGGATGCAAACTTCTTCAAACTAATACAACTGTAAAATGCACTCTTGCCAATCGTTTTCAGAGCAGGCATATCGATTTCCTCCAAAGCCGCACAATTATTGAATGCCAATTCTCCAATAGCAACTACTTTGGGTGCCGAAATTTTCGTAAGAGATGTGTCAGGCTCATCCCAACGGTGGTTCAAAGCCTTGTCCGGTATTGAAACAGCACTATTAAGAGTCAATTCTTGCAGTCCTTTCAGTTGTCCCACAATATAGTCATAGTCATCTTTATTCAATGTACCGTCCACAACAAGCGTTCGTATTATTTCCGGAGTGACACCGGACAATCGTTTTTCAACAGCCGCCTGCAATCCACCTTCAGCCACTGTTTCCTTTAAAACTAAATCCATTCTACCGCATCTGACAGGACGTGAAGAAGTAATCTCCCTTCCTCTATTATCAATAACTGTAACACGAACAATAGCGCATGAACCGACAACTGCCGCCGAAATAGGAGTGATTATTATCGCTGCATCATTGTTATAGGTTCCATTGGTAAATGTCGGCTTGATTATTTCAATCTCCCAGCCCGATGAACCTGCACGAGTGACAATACCCCCGGGAGTTATGACATCAGCAATAATGGCAGAAAAAAAGCCTTCTTTTAATCCCGAAGAGAAATTAACTGCGATAGTCGTTTTCTGATTGATTTCCATCACTTCATTATTCTCCGAGACATCACCGATTGAAAACGAAATATCCGATTGTTTAGGTAATGTAATCTTAGTCTTTCCATCGGCAAGAGTTAGCACAACATAATCTGCATTCGAGTTATCTATATCCTTGAACATACTATCACCCTGATTTCCGGTTGCTTTTACGCCCGTCGAAGTGTAGGTTTTTCCTCCGTCAATGGAAATCTCCCATTCGTTGGTATTATCATTAATACGGACTTGCGGCGCTACCGCATCCAGTCCCTTATCTCCTTGTGCTTTTACACCAGTATCAGTAGTACCAATCCACCAATTGCCGTTATCACCGATGTAAGGGCTTAAACCGGAAATGCCCTGCTCTCCTTGTGCTTTTACACCAGTGTCAGTAGTACCAATCCACCAATTGCCGTTATCACCGATGTAAGGGCTTAAACCGGAAATGCCCTGCTCTCCTTGTGCTTTTACACCAGTGTCAGTAGTACCAACCCACCAATTGCCGTTATCACCGATGTAAGGGTTCAGGCCGTTATTTCCGTCAACACCATCTTCACCATCAGCGCCATCTTCACCATCAGCGCCATCTTCACCATCAACCCCGTCTTTACCATTATTCCCGGTGGCGCGTACCATATCACCATCCGCATCAGTCAACCAATCCGTATTTCCATCCTGCGTTTGAACAGTCCAATAATAAAAACCATCAGAATACTTGGCTACACCTATTATAGGGGTATAACCGTCAATACCATCTTCACCGTCAATACCATCCTTTCCATTCCGGATAATGATGTTTCCACCTTTGTAAAATGTAATCCTATAACCATCCTCAAGAGTCTCCACCCCGGTTACATAATCTTTGTTTTCCAGAGCTGTTATTAATCCTTTCAACGAAATAATTTCACTGTTAACGGTTGAGCACCATTCTTCAAGTTTTGTAACTCTGTCTTCCACCTTATCCAGACGGTCCTTGATTTCACTGTCATCATATTGATCACTACATGATGAAATGGAAAATAAGCTCCATCCAGTTAACACGACAATACTTAAAAATCCGAATACATTTTTCATAAACTCTTCAATTGTTGTTTTTTCTTTTTGGAACAAAAATACAGAAACCGGCATTCAGTTCCTTTTCCTATGCGCAATTCTTCATTTACTATACGCAAACCTCTGCTTAACAACAAAAAAACTATTTCGAACCCACCAGCTTTCGATATTCACCAGGAGTAATGTCATAATAATTACGATAATATTTCGTGAAAGTACTTTGCGACTGAAACCCACATGCCATCCCTATTTCTTCCAAAGACATTTCGGTATGTTGATCCAACAAACGACGCGCACGCTTCACACGCATTTCTGCTACAAACAATGACACACTTTTTCCTTGCGTACAGGTAGAAATGGCTTCTGCCACATACGTACGGTTTGTATTCAGTAACGCAGCCAGCTCATCACGCCCCAACCTAGGACGCGACAGTACTTTTTCATCAGACAGCAACATTTGTATCTGTCTGAAAAGTTGCTTTTCGCGCGACACCTCCCCGCCCTTAGGCAACACTGTTTCCACAAAAGTACATGCTTCCATAGCACGCTCTTCCGCCTCTTCCTGGCTACGTATACGCTCCACCAATTCCCGGTTCTTCCGGCGCAAGCGGTAAAAATGCACCATCAACAAGAGACAAATAAGAAATATCATCACACTTACCACAGCTATGCACACAACCAGTACACAAGCTTTCTTATGCTCAGCTTGTACCACTCTTTTCTCCTGCTCCAACTCGTTCAAACGGAAAAGTTTCGTAATACGCTCAAGCCGCAAATTAGAATTTGTCATTAGTGAACTGTCTGCTGCAAGGGCATATAAATGGAAATACTCGGCAGCCTCCGCAGACAAGTTTTCCAAGCGCTTCACTTCGGCCAATGTACGGCAATACCGTGCTATCCTAGAGTGGTTATTTTGCTGCAAACTATAATCGACCAGCATCTTCAGAATCCTGTCTGCTTCAGAATAGTTACCTACCAACCGTTCATAACGAGCCAATGTATATTGCAGCTCTTCTTGCTGCGAAGCATCCGCATATACCTTATTATAATAAAGCATACTGTCTCGCTGGACAGCAGCAGCCTTCGCATCCTTCATATTGATGAATATCTTCAGACGATACATAGCCTGCTGCACACGGAGTACCGGATTGACGGCAATGCCTTTCTTCTGCTCCCACGAACGGATATGACAAGGCAATGAATCGCTCAAGGCCAAAGCACCCGCCCAATCATTACGCACCAGCAGAATAGAAATCAAATTAAATCCGCAACGTGCCACCTTGCCCGGTACATCCAAATCAGCAAAACACCCCATGGCACATCGGTAATGGCGTTCTGCCTCGTCAAGCTGCCCGTTATTCAAATAACACTGCGCAAAATAAAAATGAGAAATAGCCATGCCTATAGGGTGATTGTGCCGCTGAGCATAGGCCGACATTTCCCGCAACGAAAGAACCGCCTCCACATAATCTCCCCACTTCAACAAACAATCCGGCAACCGTCCCCAAGTCTCGTATAGCAAAGAATCCTCATCCATTTCCTGATAATAACGCACCAGCCTATCACACGCTTGCCGATACTCCTCCTTCTCTTTCCTCACTTCATAATATGAAAGCAAGGCCACCCTGAAGACGTAATCGAAATGAGCGTTTCGTATAGCCTCTGCCCGTTGCAACCCACACTGTCTCAACTCCAGAAAAACAGAAGACCTGATGCTGTCATACATCTGCATGGATAAGGCATAGAGAGTACTGTCGCCAAAATAGCCACCTTGATTGGCAGACAAACGACCGGCCACCAAAGAGACGACAACCATAAAAAAAACAATTTTATACTTACGCATTACTTCCGCCTTCCCAAACAGTTTCATTCCACTTCATTGTTTCCAAATGCCGCACATATCGGCTATACACATTGATTATACAGAACAAAAGTAACCAATTAGAGATAACTAGCACACTTTTTCCTGCAAAATTCAACCCTAAGATATGCTTTGTCTTCAAATAAAAACTATCTTTGTGGTTCAGTAACCCGGATATTGTTTAAATATGGAACGATTGAATACCATAAAAGAGCTTATTAACCAGGGAAAGGTGGAGCAAGCCATTCAGCAGCTTGACGAAATACTGCAAACAGACTTTTCCGGCAAAGACGAAGCTTACTACCTGCGGGGAAATGCCTATCGGAAACAAGGCAACTGGCAACAAGCACTGAACAATTATCAGTATGCCATCGACCTGAACCCCGAAAGCCCGGCAAAACATGCCCATCAAATGGCTATGGACATCCTGAACTTCTATAACAAGGATATGTACAATCAATAAATAAAGAACGTAAATTATGGCAAAAATCAAAGGAGCAATCGTAGTAGACACCGAACGTTGCAAAGGCTGCAACTTGTGTGTGGTAGCGTGTCCGCTCAACGTAATAGCCCTCACCAAGGAGGTGAATGTGAAAGGGTATAACTATGCCCAACAGATATTGGAAGATACCTGCAACGGCTGCGCCTCGTGCGCCACAGTATGTCCGGACGGATGTATCTCTGTATATAAAACAAAAGTAGAATAAACCTGTAAATCAGCAGAATATGGCAGAAGAAGTTGTATTAATGAAAGGAAACGAAGCCATCGCCCACGCAGCTATCCGTTGCGGTGCAGACGGTTACTTCGGATATCCCATTACTCCGCAATCGGAAGTATTGGAAACTCTTGCCGAACTGAAACCCTGGGAAACGACCGGCATGGTGGTTCTTCAGGCAGAAAGTGAAGTGGCAGCTATCAATATGGTGTACGGCGGTGCCGGAAGTGGAAAAATGGTCATGACCTCCTCCTCCAGCCCCGGTGTCAGCCTGAAGCAGGAAGGCATCTCTTATCTGGCAGGTGCCGAGCTGCCTTGCTTGATTGTAAACGTTATGCGCGGCGGTCCCGGTCTGGGAACTATCCAACCGAGCCAGGCCGACTATTTCCAGACAGTAAAAGGAGGCGGTCACGGTGACTATCGTCTGATTGCCCTTGCTCCGGCTTCGGTACAGGAAATGGCAGATTTTGTAGGACTGGCATTCGAACTTGCCTTCAAATACCGTAACCCTGCAATCATCCTTGCCGACGGTGTCATCGGCCAGATGATGGAAAAAGTAGTGCTTCCGGCACAAAAGCCACGCCGCACCGATGCGGAAGTCATCGAACAATGCCCATGGGCCACTACCGGCAGAACCAACGGACGCAAGCCCAACATCATCACCTCGTTAGAACTGAAACCGGAAGAAATGGAAAAAAACAACATCCGCTTCCAAAACAAATACAAGCAGATTGAAGAGAATGAGGTTCGCTTCGAGGAAATTCATTGCGATGATGCCGACTACCTGATTGTAGCCTTCGGTTCCATGGCACGCATCGGGCAGAAAGCAATGGAACTGGCACGCGAAGAAGGAATCAAGGTAGGTATGCTCCGCCCCATCACGTTGTGGCCATTCCCAACCAAAGCCATTGCCGCATATGCCGACAAGGTGAAAGGCATGCTTGTTACAGAATTAAATGCCGGACAGATGGTGGAAGATGTCCGCCTGGCCGTGAACGGTAAAGTGAAAGTGGAACATTTCGGACGCCTCGGCGGCATTGTTCCCGATCCGGATGAGATAGTAGATGCATTGAAAGAAAAACTGATTAAGAAATGAATCCTGATAAAATAAGAAACGTACTGAACATTCTCTTCATGATACTTGCCCTAGCAGCTATCATTATATATTTTGCAGCAAAAGATGACTTCAAACTGTTCATCTACGTCTGCGGTGCAGCAATATTCGTCAAGCTGATGGAGTTTTTCATACGGTTCACCAACAGATAAGGAGAAGTGATTATGACAAAAGAAGATATTATAAAGCCCGAGAATCTGGTTGCCAAAAAACCGACTCTGATGAACGATAATCCCATGCACTACTGCCCGGGATGCAGCCACGGCGTAGTTCATAAACTCGTAGCCGAGGTTATCGAAGAAATGGGACTGGAAGACAAAGCAATAGGCATCTCCCCCGTAGGATGTGCCGTGTTCATCTATAATTATATAGACATCGACTGGCAGGAAGCCGCCCACGGACGTGCACCCGCACTTGCCACTGCCATCAAGCGCCTTTGGCCGGACCGTCTGGTGTTCACTTACCAAGGAGACGGCGACTTGGCTTGTATCGGTACTGCCGAGACCATCCACGCCTTGAACCGCGGCGAAAACATCACCATCATCTTCATCAACAATGCCATCTATGGTATGACCGGGGGACAAATGGCTCCCACTACCCTTGTAGGCATGAAGACGGCGACCAGCCCTTACGGACGCGACGTGCATCTGCACGGCTATCCGCTGAAGATGGCCGATATTGCCGCACAACTGGAAGGAACCGCTTATGTGACACGCCAAAGCGTACAGTCTGTTCCCGCCATCCGCAAAGCGAAAAAGGCTATCCGCAAAGCATTCGAGAACTCTATGGCAGGCAAAGGCTCCAACCTTGTGGAAATCGTTTCCACCTGCAACTCCGGCTGGAAGATGTCTCCTGCGAAATCCAATGAATGGATGGTAGAGAACATGTTCCCCTTCTATCCGCTGGGCGACCTGAAAGATAAATAATCATGCTAAAGACAGAAGAACAATGAAAGAAGAAATCATTATAGCAGGCTTCGGTGGGCAAGGTGTATTGTCCATGGGAAAGATTCTGGCATATTCCGGACTAATGGAAGGCAAAGAAGTAACTTGGATGCCGGCTTACGGACCGGAACAGCGCGGTGGCACAGCAAACGTGACCGTTATTGTAAGTGATGAGAAAATCTCCTCACCCATCCTCAGCAAGTACGATGCCGCCATCATCCTGAACCAGCCGTCATTGGAGAAGTTCGAGGGCAAAGTGAAGCCCGGCGGCATACTCATCTACGACGGCTACGGCATCATCCATCCGCCTACGCGCAAGGACATCCACGTCTATCGCATCGACGCCATGGATGCCGCCAATGAAATGAACAACGCCAAAGCGTTCAACATGATTGTTTTAGGCGGATTATTAAAACTAAAACCGATGGTCGCACTGGAAAGCGTGCTCAAGGGACTGAAGAAAACACTTCCCGAACGTCACCACCACTTGATACCGATGAACGAAGAAGCTATCAAGAAAGGAATGGAACTTATTCAGGAAATGAAATGAAAAGCTATATAAAGCCACTTCCCATAAGGAGGGACTTCATGCCAGAATAAAGGACAAAGGAAAAACGGATATGCCCTTGTGATATTGATTTATTGCAAGGGCTTATTTTATTTCAAGCCAGAAAAAGATGGATTCAAGGGCGGAGAACCGGAAGCAGTATAGGACAAAACAGAAAACAAGACAGTTTAAAAGAAGCAAAAAAGACTGAATTCAGTAAGCAAACAATTTTTTATTGTATCTTTGCGCCTAATTATGAGACGAATTGTACTGACATATATATTTCTGTCCGTTATAGGGATATGGGGGGCTATGGCTCAAAACACCTTAAACCCGACGAACAGTCGCGACCGGTTCGGTAACCAAATTGACCCGAACACCCAGCCGGACAATCTGGAAGACAGTACCAATACTGAGATTCAAAGTCTTCCGCCCAAGCTTTACATGTGGAAACTAAGTGAGACACTGGGTAACCGTACCATCATGCCTGCCGACACGGCCAGCCTCAACTTCCAGAACACCAATCTGGTGGAAGGAATGTTCGGCCACTACAATTATTTGGGGAATTTAGGTTCACCACGCCTCTCACGTCTGTTCTTCGAACGGGAAGAAAGCGAGCCGACCATCTTCATGGCTCCCTTCTCCAGTTTTTTCACACGTCCCGACCAGGTGCTTTTCACCAACAGCAACGTGCCTTACACCAATCTTACCTACTATAAGGCCGGCAACAAAGTGAACGGTGAAGAACGCTTCAAGTCCTATTTCTCCGTCAACGTCAACAAGCAGTTGGCATTTGGCTTTAACATCGACTATCTGTACGGGCGCGGTTATTACCAGAACCAGTCCACCTCGCACTTCAATGCAGGTCTGTTCGGCAGCTATATCGGCGAGAAATACCAGGTACAAGCAGTCTACAACAATTTTTTCCTGAAGATGAACGAGAACGGCGGTATTGCAGACGACCAATACATCACCCGTCCCGAAAACATGTCCGGAGGAAAGAAAGAGTACGAATCCACCACTATACCGGTCAAATTGGAACAGACTTCCAACCGCAACAAGGATTTTTATATCTATCTGACACAGCGCTATCGTCTAGGTTTTACGCGGAGAGTACGGAGCACACAAAAAGGCAAACCGTCGGTATCTGTACCCAAAGCTTCATCCTCTCCCTCTTCCGAAACCGAAATATCCGCTTCGAACAATGACATGGCATTGCCAAACGACAGCATAGTATCAACATCGGTCAGCACACTTGCAGCAGCCAATGACAGCTTGCCGCCTGTTTCTACCGCAGACAACGACTCACTTTTCGAAGAAGAGTTCGTCCCCGTCACCAGCTTTATCCATACCCTGAAAGTAGAACGGTCGCGACACCAATTCCGTTCGGGAAGCGAGCCCGAAGGATTCTTTCCGGAAGACTACAAGCTTTACAAGAATTACAGTAACGACTCTACCACGGCATTCAGTGTAAAGAACGTGTTCGGAATAGCCTTGCTGGAGGGTTTCAACAAATATGCCAAAGCCGGACTTACGGCTTATGTCTCCCACAAGTTCAGCCGGTACGACCTGATGAACACGGACACGCTTACCGACATGCGCCGCATCCGCTATACCGAGCAGGAAATCTTCCTGGGCGGCGAACTCGCCAAGCGCGAAGGCAAACTGCTGCACTACAACGTAAACGGCGAAGTGGGGTTGGTAGACAAAGCCATCGGACAGTTCCGCGTCAACGCCAATCTGGACCTGAACTTCCGTCTATGGAAAGATACGGTGAACTTCTACGCCCGCGGTTATGTGAGTAACACGCTTCCTTCCTTCTATATGCGTCATTATCACTCCAACCACTACAACTGGGACAATGACAACATGGACAAGGAATTCCGTACGCGTGTGGAAGGCGAGCTGAACATTTCCCATTGGGGAACCAATCTCCGTGCCGGTGCAGAAAATATCAAGAACTACACTTACTTCAACCAAAGCGCCCTGCCCGAACAGAACGGAGGCAACATACAAGTGCTGTCTGCCACGCTGAAACAAGACTTCCGCCTTGGTGTCTTCCATCTGGACAACGAAGTGACCTGGCAGAAGACAAGCAATGAAGCGGTACTTCCATTGCCCAAACTCTCGCTCTACCATAACTTCTACATACTGACCAAACTCGCCAAGAAGGTGCTGACCGTTCAGCTGGGTGCCGATGTCCGTTACTTCACCAAGTATAACGCACCCGCCTATGCGCCCGGTGTCCAGCAGTTCCATCTGCAGCCTACGGACGACTTGGTGGAAATAGGCGGTTACCCCATCGTAAACGTATATGCCAACCTGCACTTGAAACGGACGCGTATCTTTGCCATGATGTATCACGTCAACGCGGGTATGGGAAGCGCCAATTCCTTCCTGACACCACACTACCCCATCAATCCGCGCTTGTTCAAGATTGGCGTCTCATGGAATTTCTATGACTAACAGACAACTGTATGATAAAAAGCAGACTGCTCAAATACGCACTTCTGGGAGTTACGGCAGCTCTCATAGCCCACTATCTCATCAAGAAAGAAGAGAAACAGAAAGGTCATCCGCGCGACTATGCCGAGATAGCTGCCGAAGGCATCATACATGTTTCGACGGAATACAACTCCATCAGTTTCTATGTGGATGATGACACCTTGTCCGGTTTCCACTACGAGCTGATAGAAGCTTTTGCACGCGACCACGGACTGCAGGCTGCCATATCACCGGAAATGAGCTTCAACAAGCGGCTGGAAGGTCTGGCCGACGGGCAATATGACGTGATTGCCTACGGCATCCTTGCCACCAGCGAGCTGAAAGACTCCTTGCTGCTTACCACCCCCATCGTACTGAACAAGCAAGTGCTGGTGCAGCGCAAGCTCGAGAATGTTCCCGACTCATCACTGTTCATCAAAAACCAACTGGACTTGGCGGGCAAGACGCTACACGTAGTGAAAGGCTCCCCTTCCATACTACGTATCCGCAACCTAGGAAATGAGATAGGCGACACCATCTACGTTAAGGAGATAGAGAAGTACGGTTCCGAACAACTGATTGCATTGGTAGCCCACGGAGACATTGACTATGCCGTATGCGACGAAAGCATTGCCCGTACCGCAGCCGACAGTATTCCTCAAATAGACATCAATACCGCCGTCAGCTTCACGCAATTCTATTCCTGGGGAGTGAGCAAACAGTCACCTATCCTGCTGGACAGCCTCAATACATGGCTGGATAGTTTCAAAAAGGGAAAGGAATACAAGAAAATCTACAAACGATACTACGGGAAACGAAACTAAGCTGCACTTTTCCATACACGCAGCATATCCCTACTTTTACAACCAGCTATTAATCAATAGATTATTACTGCAAAATCCTGCACATCGATATGCAGTACGACTGCAACAGTTATGCAGTGATACTGCAACACGTTTGCAGTGGCACTGCAAACCACATGCAGCAAGAATGCAAACAAGATGCAGTCATCAAATACCCATAGATATTACGGCACGCCCGAAGTAAAGAATCAAAGTCCTTCCACCTCCCTTAGCCACATCTCCGATGAGGCATCGCTCGGCATCCTCCAATCACCGCGCGGACTGAGGGAGATACTCCCGACCTTCGGACCATCCGGCAAGCAGGAACGCTTGAACTGCTGGTTGAAGAAACGGCGGCAGAAGATTTGCAACCATTTCTTGATGGTTTCTTCATCATACATCCCTTTGAATGTGCGTGCTGCCAAGAAGAAAATCTTGGAAGGACGGAAACCGCAGCGCAGGAAGTAATAAAGAAAGAAGTCGTGAAGCTCATACGGACCCACCAAGTCCTCAGTAATCTGCCGGATATTTCCGTTCTTATCTGCGGGAATCAGTTCCGGACTAATGGGAGTATCCACAATGTCGAGCAACGTAACGCGTGAAGCATCATCCATGTCATGCTCTGCCACCCATTTCACCAAGTGCTTCACCAGAGTCTTGGGGACGCTGGCATTCACACCATACATCGACATGTGGTCGCCATTGTAGGTGGCCCATCCTAAGGCAAGTTCCGAAAGGTCACCCGTACCGATAACCATTCCCCAAGTCTGGTTGGCAATATCCATCAAGATTTGGGTACGCTCCCGTGCCTGCGCGTTCTCGTAGACCACGTCGTGCACATGGACATCATGGTCTATATCCTTGAAATGCTGTATGCAAGCCTCCTTGATACTGACTTCGCGGACGGTCACACCGAGGGAGTTCATTAAGTCCATCGCATTAGTATATGTACGGTCGGTCGTCCCGAATCCCGGCATGGTGACCCCGACAATGCCCTGGCGAGACCATCCCAACTTATCGAAAGTCTTCACACAGACCAATAGCGCCAACGTAGAATCCAGTCCGCCCGAAATGCCGATAACGGCACTCTTCGCTTTAGTATGCACCAGACGTTGCGCCAGTCCGGACACCTGAATGGAAAATACTTCCTCGCAGCGTTCGTCCAGCATTATCCCCTGCGGAACAAACGGATGCGGCTCAAAAGTACGTGTCAGGTTCAAATCCCTGCTGTCGACATACTCCGTAGAGATTCGTACCGGGAGGTCTGAGACACAATTTGCATGGCAAGCCGAGAAGGTCGTATTCACCCGTCGCTCCGTACGCAAGTGTTCCACATCAATTTCGCTGATGACCACCTGCCCCTCGAAGGAGAAGCGTTCGTTTGCCGCCAGCAGAGTCCCGTTCTCATAAATCAGCCCGCTGCCGGCAAACACCACATCCGTAGTGGATTCTCCGAAACCGCACGAGCTGAATACATACCCGGCAATGCAACGTGCCGACTGCTGGCTGATGAGCGAGCGCAGATAATTGTGCTTGCCGATACCTTCATTGTCGGCCGAAAGATTGAACAAGACTTCCGCACCCTGCAGCGCCAGCGTAGAGCTGGGCGGTATGGGCGCCCACAAATCCTCGCATATCTCCACCCCGAAAGTGGTATCAGCCGTTTCGAACAGCAGGTTTCTCCCCATCGGAATAATCTGTCCGCAAAGGCGCACACTGTTTTCCGATACATCACAAGCCGAAGTAAACCAGCGTTTCTCATAAAACTCCTTATAATTAGGAAGATAAGTCTTGGGGACAACGCCCAGCACCTTTCCCTTCTGAATGATAACCGCCGCATTCAGCAACACACCGTTCAGTGCAACGGGCATGCCCAATATCGAAATAATATCCAGCTGGCGCGTATTGTTCAGAATCTGTATCAACCCCATTTCCGCCTCTTCGAGCAAAAGCTGCTGGGCAAAAAGGTCACCACAAGTATATCCGGTAATGCACAACTCCGGAAAAGCAATGATTTGCACACCTTTCCCGTCGGCTATAATAATCTCTTTTTCAATCTCTGAGGCATTGAACTTACAGTCAGCCACCTTGACACGGGGCACAGCCGCCGCTACTTTTACATATCCGTAATTCATAAGGATGTCATATTATTTATTCGATTTGCACTATCTTCGTTTTCGTGGCAAAGATAGTGCAAAATTCTGATTAAGAGAGATAAGAGATAAAACGTTTTCTCTTACCGGACACGGCTCTTTCATTTAAGAGAGTTAAAGGGAGTTAAATGAAAGAGCTGTGGCTTACCGGCACGAGGAACATATCAGCATTTTTAATGGTTGCTGCTAAAAATATTCCGGAAATCTTTTGGAGAATTATAGGAACTTCTTATCTTTGCAAAAAAATTAAAAATGTAATTATTACAAGTTTGAATAATAAGATGACATGGATGTAATAAAACGATTGCAAAATCATCACATTAAGCCTTCAGTGCAGCGCATAGCCATTATGAACTATCTGATGGAGCATCGTACGCATCCCACGGTGGATGAAATATATACGGCATTGTCTCCCTCTATACCGACATTGTCCAAGACAACGGTATACAATACCCTGAAGTTGCTTAGTGAGCAAGGCGCGGCACAAACTCTGACCATTGACGAGCGTAACACATGTTACGATGCCGATACCAGTCCGCACGGTCACTTTTTATGTAAACGTTGCGGAAAAATTTATGACTTGATGTGCAATAACAACACCAAGACAGTAATAGACATGGATATGGACGGACACGACGTGCAGGAAATCCACTATTACTACAAAGGCATCTGCAAGCATTGTATGGAAGAAGAACGTTTAAGAATAACGAAGAATAATTAATTCAACTAATTAAAATCTGAGAGAAAATGAAAAAATTTAGATGCACAGTATGCGGTTACGTATACGAAGGAGATGCAGCTCCCGAAAAATGCCCATTGTGTAAAGCTCCCGCAAGCAAGTTTGTAGAAGTTGAAGAAGCAACAGCCGGCGGTCCGTTGGTATTTGCCGACGAACACGTTATCGGTGTAGCCAAAGGTTGCGACGATGAAATGATTAAGGACTTGAACAACCACTTCATGGGTGAATGCACAGAAGTAGGCATGTACTTGGCAATGAGCCGCCAGGCAGACCGTGAAGGCTATCCCGAAGTGGCAGAGGCTTTCAAGCGTTACGCCTGGGAAGAAGCAGAACACGCTTCCAAGTTTGCCGAACTGCTGGGCGACTGTGTATGGGATACCAAAACAAACCTCGAGAAACGAATGAACGCAGAATCAGGTGCATGCGAAGACAAGAAGCGCATCGCTACCCGCGCTAAAGCTTTGAACCTCGACGCTATCCATGATACCGTTCACGAAATGGCTAAGGACGAAGCTCGTCACGGTAAAGGTTTCGAAGGCCTGTACAACCGCTATTTCAAGAAATAATCCTTATTTCTGAATATATTGAAGTGCCCTTCCGTTTCCGGAAGGGCACTTTTTTTATACGCCAACGCCACACTGCCACACAGACAGCAGACCTTAAGCCATCTCACCTACCTTGCAAGGACATCTCATCCTACCGGAAAAACTGGCTGAAGCAGGGAACAAGATTTATCTTCACACTGAAGATATACATATCCAGTATGAAGATATATGTCTTCAAGTTGAATATCTACATCTTCAGCCTAAAGATAAAGTTTAAAGTAGGCATCAGATCTCTTTCTCTATAGGAAGAGACTACCTCATTTGCAGGTCAGATGTTTCTTTTTCCCTATCTTTGATGTCACGTTTATCAATCCCATTCGTCTTATCTACAGAAATGGAACTCAAAGAATTCAAAATAACCGTTCTTCCACTCCGTGCCAAGCTGTTGAGCTATGCACGGAAGTTGACCGACGCCCCGGAGGATGCAGAAGATGCCGTTCAGGAGGTACTGCTCAAGCTATGGAACAAAAGGCTTGAACTGAATCAGTACCGGAGCATCGAGGCATTTGCCATGACGTTGACGCACAACACCTGCATAGATATGTGGCGCTGCAAACGTAATGACAATCAGTCTCTCGACATTGTGCAGGCAGCATCCCCTGCCGGAACACCTGAACAGCTGTTGGAAATCAAAGATGAAATCTGCCTGATGCACGAAATCATCAACTCGCTGCCCCATCTTCAACGCACCATCATGCGGATGAAGGACATCGAAGGATACGAGACGGATGAAATCGCTGAAATCACGGGATGCGGACCGGAAGCCATCCGCAGCAACCTGTCGAGAGCCCGGAAAAAAGTGAGAAACATTTACCTGCAAACCATACAAGGAAAAAGAGAAAGGAGAAAGGAAGCATGAAGATAGATGAACTGCTGGATAAATATTTTGAAGGAGAAACCTCCTGCGAAGAAGAACGCCGGTTGCGCCGTTTCTTTACAGAAGAAGAAAAGGTGCCGGAACATCTGCTGGTTTACCGCCCCCTATTCGTCTATCTGGATAAGGAAGCCGTTTCAGTGACCAGGAAGGAAGCCGTTTCAACAATCACGCCGAAGGAAAAACAACAGGAACAGCCTTCCGGAAAGCCCTCCCGCTTTTACCGCATGTGCTATGCCATAAGCGGCGTTGCCGCCGGATTGCTCCTGCTTCTCGGGGTAGCCAAGACTATATTTCCGCTTTCCGGTGTTCTTGAAAATTATGTCGTCATCGACGGAAAACGGTACACGGACGAGAAGCTGGTGGAAGCCAAAGCGCTGGAAGCCCTGCAACATGCCGGCTTCACGGAGGAAGACTTAAACAACTTACTGTTTCAACACTAATATAAACAAGCTTATGAAAACATCTATACAGATTTGCCTGCGCAGGCTGTGCCTCTTGTCCCTGCTGATTTGCCTGCCAGCCTTTGCACATGCGCAAGAGGGACTGCAAATAGCCGACCTGTTCAACAAGTACGGCGAACAAAAGGGCGTGACCAGGGTAGAGCTGAACGGCAGCATCCTGAAATCTTACCGAATGACTACCTACAAGAGCCTTGTATTCAAGGATGTATTCCCCTATTGCCGGGAAATCCAGCAGGCCATTGCCCACGACAAGCAGGACAACGCAAAGAAGGCGCAAGAGGTAATGGAAAGCGGCATTCTGCGTAGCGCCTATTACCAACTGAAAGAGGTGGAACGCAACGGGAAGAAGCTGAACCGCTACCTCATTTTCAAGATAGGAAAAGGCTCCATGGGTACCTTGATTTACATAGAGGGCCTGCTCAGTGAAAAGGAAATGATGAATATGCTTTACAAATCGGAATAACTCTAAAAACAATATACGATATGAAAACCAGAATTATGATTTTGGCCTGCCTGCTTGCTGTGCCGGCCGGCCGCATGACAGCACAACAACAGACTGCCCCTGAACAAAAAGCTACAGTACAGACACAAGGCGATTCCATCATCATCCGGAAAGGAAAAGGAGACATGCGCATCAAGGTGTACGAAGAGCAGCTGGAAGACGGCGAAAAAAAAGAAGTGCAAATTTATGAAGGAGTCTATCTCGAGAAAGTGGATGCAGACAAGCGCACTTTCCTCGACGCCCTGCCATTCATCCCCAAAAAGAGAAGATACAATGCTTACGAACCGCACTGTTCCGGTCTGTATATTGGCTACAGCCGGCTGGCTAACGACTTCCTTTCCTTCGGAGCAAGCGACAAGATGGTACTCGACTTATCCAAGTCATGGGAATTCGGCTTCAACATCCTCTCCGTATATCACAACTTCAAGAAGAACCCGCATTGGGGAATCAATCTGGGAGTCAGCTGGGGATACCGTTCTTTCAATATCGACGGTAACTATGCCTTGCTAAAGGAAAACGGAACCAGCATCTTCACCGCAGGCAACGAAGAGACCAGCTACAATAAAAGCCGTCTGCGCCATTTCTTCTTCCGCGTACCCGTATTGATGGAATGGCAACAAAGAGTGGGAAGACGCAAAGTGTTCTTCAATGCCGGT
This sequence comes from Bacteroides muris (ex Afrizal et al. 2022), assembly GCF_004793475.1. Lineage (GTDB taxonomy): Bacteria > Bacteroidota > Bacteroidia > Bacteroidales > Bacteroidaceae > Bacteroides > Bacteroides muris. Next base: position 85,862 of record NZ_SRYZ01000005.1, read on the forward strand.
CCCGAATTTGAGATACGCCACGGTGTGAAGTCATTCTCACACATCAACGGAGGCAAGAAGAAAACCGTAGGCAAAGGTATGTATGTGCAGCCCGTCGGCATAAACCTGCTGGCACAAGCCGGTTATGGTAATATCGGCATTTACCTGCGCTACTCCACATACGGATTATTCCAGAAAGACAAGGGACCGGAAGTATCTCCCTATTCATTTGGCGTGGCATGGTATCTGTAATCCCTCCCTTATAACACAAGACTCCCCGAAATGTATTTGTACATTCCGGGGAGTTCTTTTATACCCTAAGGTATTGACAATGAAAGGTTATATGCAATGAAAATTGTTCTTTTAGAAACGCACACCTAACGTAAGCAGTACTTGGCTGCGCGTATTGGTTACTTTGGTTGCTTGTGCCAAAGTTGTCCCATCAAATGTATCAAATGGATAGAACTTTGCATCATAAGTAGTATACTTATAAGCTAAATCGGCATAGAACATAGAACCGCGATAGCCTATACCCAGTGTATAGTTACTCAATGACTCACTGTTGGCAAAGTCCGTATCTGTCTGGATGGAGTTTAGCGGAAGATCCTTAAAAGCATCATCCTTGAAAATAGAAGATTGATAATTATAACCGGCGCGCAAGGCAAACTGAGGAATCACCTTATACTCTGCTCCCAAACGAATGGTACTGACACCTTTCAACATGTCTGTAGTAGAATTCTCATAATCGAAAGAATCAGCATAACCTGCATCATCTCTGAACTGAATAGAAGAATAATCCTTATATTCATATTCAGCTCCCAATGCCAAATTATTACCTACAGTATATCCTAAACTGAGATTATAGGTCCACGGAGTACGAAGTTGAAATTTGCTTACCATGTCGCCATTAAGGATATCATAAGTATCTTCATCATAATGTCCTATCTCATTGCTCGGAGTACCCACTTCATTCTTCACATTCAAGTCATTCCATACATCAGACTCCAAACGTGCATTGGTTTTATAATCCAGGCTATAGAATATCGGTGTGTGTATCGAGAACCCTATACGTAATGGAGAATACTCAAACGGACGTACGATAGCTCCCAACTTCACATCAAAGCCTGCTCCATTGATTTTACTCCATGTCTGTAAGTTATAGCCTTCACCTCCACCATAATTTTCATCATAGATACAGTATTTGCTATAGTCCAATGCATAAGCTCCAACAGTTAATCCAAAATAGATACGGTCGTTAAAATTAAAGGCAACATTAAAGTCAAACCGATCAATTCCTCCACGTTCCTCAGAACGAAACTTAGCATCTGCTCCGGTGTACATACCTACATATTCGCCCGGAGTGCGGTACATCAATTCTTCATCCACGTTTTGCACTTGCACACCATCTTTCATATAAGGTACATAGTTAGAATAATTGGGGTTTGAAGCCAACAAATTATCTAAATCTCCTTGCGAAATCAAGTCCGTAATCAAATAACCATTATATCCCATAGCAGAGAGCCAACCTATATTATTATCCCGGTAAGGATTATCAGGCCAATCTTTAATACCACCTGCATCTGATGCCTGATTAGCCATATAAATAGTTTGAGAGAAATCACCAAGATTACCTTCCATCTGCATGTTATTATAAAAAGATTTTACACGCTGGTAGTTGAACCCAAAGTTCACGTATCGCAAGGGCGTTACATTTCCCACCTTTGTGGAAAACACAAAACCTGCATTATTAAAATCTGCCCGTGTCTTATCCGAACTCATTTTATTACCCATATAGTTACTTTCAGTTCCATATGAAGAGAATCCAAAAGAAACAGCAGCATCATTACTACGATATATACCTATGCCTGCAGGATTAGTTCCCATAGTGGTGATATCTCCTCCCAATGCTCCCATAGCACCTCCCATTCCCACAAAACGAGCAGTCCCATTCAAATCTTTATTTGCAATATTAGCTGCATCATAGATAGTCTGTGCATTGACACTTACGGCTGTAGACATAGCAAGTGCCATTATCATTATATTTTTTTTCATAAATCCACTTTTTAGAATTAATCAGTAAGTCCTTTATCTCCTTCTGGAACTTCCACCACTTGAACGAGAAGATCCTCCACCGGTTGAATAACTTCCACCCGAGGAACGAGAACCACCTCCAGAAGAAAAGCTGGAAGAGGAACCACTATTACTGCCACTATTATTATAAGAACGCGTACTACTATTATTATAAGAACGGCTACTGCGATTATTATTGAAATTACTACGTGCAGGAGCAGTACTTGAGCCACGATTATAAGTTGCCGAGCTACGGGTAGTACTCCGCGAAGATGTCCCTACCGATGAACGGCCGCCTGCTGTAGAACTACTACGTCGTACTCCCTCTACAGTAGAACGACTACTACCATAGGAACTACTACGTGTACTACTTGGACGAGTATAAGTAGAGCGTCTGCTCGTAGCGGCATCCGAACGCGTAGCACTGGAGCGAATAGCGCTGGAACGCGTAGCAGCAGATGACCTTGTCCCTACTACTCTGCGATTAGTGTCGGTACTTCCACGCCTGACTTGTCCCGTTGCAGCACCACTGCGACGCACTGTTTGCCCACCATTCACATAAGAAGAACGTCTGGTTGTAGTACTTCCTCCATAGGCAGAGACCCTATTTCCACGAGAACTTCCAAATGAACGTCTGTTTGTATAGGTATTTCCCCAATGACTGCCTCCTCCCCAATGGCCACCGCCGCCGGGATAATATCCGGGATGATAGTGATGGTGATGATGATGGTGTCCCCACCAGCCACCGCCGTACCAGCCGCCCCAGCCAAAGCTCCAGCTCGGACTGTGCCAGCTGTTCCATCCCCAGCCATAGTAAGGATATCCGCCCCAACCGTAAGAGTTATAGCGCCAGTCCCACCACAAGCGGTTGGTAAATGTCGGGAAAGCGTATGCATACAGACCATCGGTGTACACGTTCCAATCCCAGGAATTCAAGCCATAGACCACATCCCAATACAGTGGGCTGCTGATGCTGATGGCATAACGGGGATTGCGGAAACGGATAATACGGGTAGCATACTCGTAATCATCTTGTGAACCTTCAAACTCACCGTTCACCCATTCGCCGTCCAAGCCGTCATCTTCTTTTTCATTGATGTAAAGGGTATCGTTCTCCATCACGAAATCATTGTTGCGGGAGTCGTAACGACGGTTATATTCGTCCACGTCGCGGGTTTTCCCCTTACGGTCTTTTACTACAACGGTAGTGCTTCCCGGCGACGAATAGATAGTGGTCGGCGCATTCGACTTTACTACAATCTCTTCTACGGGAGCAGCTACTTTCTTCTCCTGCTTCACCTCTTTTTTTTTCTCTTCCTTATTCTTGGAAGGAATGTAGTAAAGGTCGTCATCTATACTTTGTGCCGCCAGTGTCCATGGAAGGCACAAGGCAAAAAGCGATAAAAAAACAATCTTTTTCATATTAGTTTGGTTTATGGATTTTACATTTATCTATTTCTTCACGTCACAAAGATAACGCCTGATTTTATCCCATGCAGCAGATTTTCCCCAAAGATTGATAGGGAATTCCCTAAATACACTATCATTCAATAAATCAAAGTCCCTAGCGGATAAAAAAAGAGCACGTTCGTTTTATTCTCCCCCCGGTTTGCATTACCTTTGCAGAAAGATAAACAAATATACGCAGAAACCGGTTTGCTTCTAAGAAGCATATTCTGTATTTAACAAACAATTATATTCCGATGAAATATTTAGAATTTACATTCCGCACCGTTCCGTGTACAGAAATAGTCAACGATGTACTTTCCGGCGTCCTGGGCGAAGCCGGCTTTGAAAGTTTTGTCGAACAGACCGACGGCATCACCGCTTACATACAGAAAGAACTTTATAGCGAAACCGTTCTTAAAGAGGCACTTGCCTACTTTCCCCTGCCCGACGCACAAATAGAATACAGTTATGTGGAAGCAGAAGATAAAGACTGGAACGAGGAATGGGAGAAGAACTTCTTCCAGCCTATCGTTATCGGAGACCGTTGTGTCATTCACAGCACTTTTCACAACGATGTCCCACAAGCAGAATATGACATCGTCATCAATCCGCAGATGGCATTCGGCACGGGACACCACGAGACCACCAGCCTCATCATCGGCGAACTGCTGGACAGTGACCTGCAAGGCAAATCACTGCTCGATATGGGGTGTGGAACTTCCATCCTCGCCATACTGGCACGTATGCGTGGAGCCTCTCCTTGTACGGCTATCGACATAGATGAATGGTGTGTACGCAACTCCCTCGAAAATATAGCATTGAATGGAGTGGATAACATTACCGTATCCCAAGGTGACGCCTCCTCTCTGGAAAGCAAAGGTCCGTTTGATATGGTTATCGCCAACATCAACCGCAATATCCTCCTGGCGGACATGAAGTACTACATAGCCCGCATGAATCCCGGAGCGGAGTTGTTGATGAGCGGTTTCTACATAGATGACATTCCCGTCATCCGCGAAGAAGCCGAACGCAACGGACTGCACTTTGTCCACCATTGTGAAAAGAACCGATGGGCGGCGGTGAAGTTTCAAAAACCGTAATTCTTCATGCCTGTAAAAGTGTTGAAGGATTGATTACTCATCCTTCAACGCTCTCACCAGAGAAATGGTACTGATTCTGTATGCCGGAACAGATATTCCCAGACACGTTACCAGCATCATCAACAGATATACCAGCAACGAAACAATCATAAAGTGCAAACCGAAATGGCCGGGCAAATAGGAATCGGACGTAACAACCATTCTCTTTTCATAAGAATACAGATCGCCAAAAGCATACAAACCCTCAAAACACGCCCACTGGAAATAGACGAAACATCCCAGCAACACGGCAACTGTCGTCAATGCTATCCCCTCGCCAAACAGCATCAGCCGGATTTTTCCGGGCGAAGCACCATACGAAAGACGGATACCTATTTCTTCATGCCGGCCACTGGTGTTCATCCAAAACGTCCCGCTCACTGCAAGCAGCAAATTGAACAGGAAAAAGACAGCAAGGAGATATTTAGAGCGTATCTCATTGGTAACGCCTTTCTCCAAATCCGAAGCTGCCTGTATTTCGTGAAACGGCAAGAAATCCTTGAACACCAATGACCCTCCCGTCAGATTCTCATCCGACCATTGCAAAAATTGCTCTACAAAACGCTCTTCCGAGATTCCTTCCTTTGCACGAATAAAGATGCGCATCCCATTAAATCCCCACTCGGGCATCTCACCTATAATAGGCACCAGCCGCACGGCACAAGGCTGCATGCCATTACGCATCTTGAAAGGCCGCATCAACGCCACCACCCGATAAGAGGGGCCGTCTCCATTACCTTCATGCACAGTCTGACCTACCATGTCGCCTCCTCCGGACAAAACTGCGGCGGCATCTTCACTCAAGATAATACCATCATCAGGCACTTCCAGATTCTCCAAGGTCTCCCATGTGCCGTCTGATGCCGAACGGAAACGCCAAGTACGGAAAAAGTCCGAACCACGGAAAAAAGGAATATAGGTAGTGGTTATCGCTACGGTATCTTTCACTATATTGTTGGCATTCATACCCGGCGAACTGGGATAAGCACCACGCAACACACAAGTAGCGGCATCAACGGAAGGTATGTTGCGCAACTTCTGCATAATCAGCCGATAGTCATCGGCCGGATTGGACACCGTATCTTCCGGATTCCGCATCAGTTGCAAGCGATACAGCCCGTCAACATCATAACCGTCAGGAATTCCACGGTTATAATTCAGCACAAAAAGCGGATCTATCACCATCCAGCTGACGATAGTAATTACAATCAGCTCTATCATAATCCACAAATTGTGGCGACGGCAGTTCCAAAGGTATCGTATGATTTGTCCAAACATAATAATATCATTTTTGTTTGTTAAGAGAATAAACAATATTTTTCTTCAAAGATAGAAAAGCCGGTATCAATGCTGAAACCAAATTCAACAACACACAGATGAGAAACGTGAACAAGAACACGTATGGATTGAAAAGCATGTCCCACGTAACGCCCTGTGTGCCATCCGGAAAGAGCTGTGTTCCTCCGTCAAGCATAGTCAGCAACCACTGTTGTGCCAAAAACAGCATACCAAAAGAGATCAATAATCCCAGCACTCCCCCCAATACCGTCAATAGCAAATTCTCCCAGACTATCTGTGCAAACAACCTGCCGCGGGTTGCCCCGAATGCCTTACGCACTCCCATTTCGGGCAGACGCCACTCCATACGTGAAGCAATCATCCCCGAAAGGTTGAGCGCCGGCACCAATAACAGCAACAGCAACCAAACACCCATCTCACGAAGAATCTTCGCATAATCCAACTCTTCCATGTCATTCTGATAGAACATTGATTTCCAATACATGTAGGGCTGTCCATGCAGCACCAGCCTATAACCATCGTGTGGCTGCAGGTTGAACTTACGTACATATTCGTCCACACACTCCTTCACCCTTCCGGCATCCCCGGCAGAATGCAAAAGAATGGCCACTTGGAAAGCCCCTATTACATCCATATAACTGTCTTTCAAAGACACATCACACGTATAAGGTAACCACACATCCGCAAAACTAAGTTTCATAGCATAGCTAGGCGACTTCACTACCCCACAAATCCTATATTTCCGATAATTCATGTTCAACTCGCTTCCCACGACATCTACCCGCCCGAATATGCGCCGGGCCAGTTCTTCCGAAACTACTGCCACAGGAACTCCACTCTGAAAGTCCGCCTCCGTAAACGGCCCACCGGCTATGAACTTAAAATCGAACACTTTCCAAAACGCCACATCCGTAAACTTCCGCATGACAGACAACGGCCGTTTCATCATCTCCGATTTCACAGTGACCGGATCGACTTTCGTGACTGCCGTCACAGCTTCCACATCCTCCAACGGATAAAAACAATTCTTGACAAACGGCAAAGAATAGCACCAAGTCGTATTATTAGAAGTATCCTCTCCCTGCATATGTGCAGACAAAGCCACCATCATTCTGCTACGATGGCTTTCCGGATAAATATCTCCCACCTTTATATAGTAGAGTATGGCAAGTACCATCGCCAAAGCTATGGCGAGTCCGGTGCCCAAGATGTAAAGACTACTGAACAAGGGATTTTGTTTCAGTAACATAAAAGATTGTTGCAAATACTTTCTTATCATATCACAGCTATTTGGGCAATAGAAAAACAAGTTGCATGCCAATATTGTAATATACTGACTGTGAGATTCATAACATATTAACATCCTGTCCGATAACGGACACTTGTTCAATAACGAACACTTGCATGAAATAGTCGCCACATGAAATGTGTTGTGTACAGTGGTGCCAGGATTATTCTTGCAGAGTAAGTGCCTGCAATTTTTCCAATGTCCCGTTGAATACGTTCAGGTCAACTTCCTCTTCAATACCGGGCACAGAACCCACATCGGTATGCTGCCAAAAGTGCCACTTGCCTTCATAGCACACGGAATCTACATAATAGTGGGCTATCCAGTAAGGATAAGCATTGAAAATGGAGTCGCTGAGATAGCGTTTCTTGAATTTATAGGAAGTATAAAGAATAGGCTTTATGCCATAATGAGACTCAATTCTGTCCAGCCAAGTCTTGACAGCCGTTTTAAGTTCCTGCGGTGACTGCTTGCCGATAGTCTCCACATCAAGTACGGGAGGCAGGTCTCCCTTTGCCAGCTGCACGGTACGGATAAAGAAATCGGCTTGCTTGTGGGCATCGGTCCTAGGGATAAAGTAGTGATAGGCACCACGGATAAAACCATACTTACGCGCCTGACCGAAGTTCTGCGTAAACGTATCATCGCCATGGTCGCCGCCCTCGGTGGCCTTCAGAAAAACAAAATGGATGGGAAATTTGGCTTCTCTGTTATGTGCCAGGAGTTCCCAATCTATCTTCCCCTGATGATGGGATATGTCTATGCCATGCACCTCATAGTTGCAGGGCATGCACACACCATATCCTTTCTGGCCGTAACAAGGCTTCCAACGATAAGCGTATGGACGAATGAAAAACCAGTAAAAGCCGGTAGAAAAAATAAGAATGATACAGACCGCCCAAAGATTGCGCAACCATACGGGCATGGTACGCGGCTGCGATTTCTTCTTACTCCGCGAAGAGGGAGAGGAAGAGCGACGGGTGGCAGCAGTTCTGCGCCGGGGATTTGTGGAGGTCTTGGTTGCCATGAGTAAATCAAAAAAAAGGGCGGAATGAACCGCCCTTCCGTTTTATTGTCAACTTGTTGATGCGTCAACTTATTTAGCCTGTTCCAGCTGCAAAGTCTTCGTAGCCTGGTCGCAAACCTCTGTCGGACCGAAGTACTGGATAGGACCCGGATAAACATAGTCTGTTTCCATAGCCCAACGGTCACGCTGAGCAGCGAATGCCTTGAACGGAGCACCGTCCAGTTTCACCAGAGCCTTCTGGATAACCGGCTTCATTTCGCCGTGACGACGTTCCATGTTCATCATCATGGTGATGGGCACACCGCCTGCAATCCATTCTTCGGCAGGAGCAGTAGTGTTGCGTACAGAAGACATGTAACCGGTCTTTCCGTTGGCAATCAATGCTGATGCAGCATAACCCAAAGAGTAGCAGTAGTCAGCATCGAAGTTTGACGGAGCCGCGCAACGTCCTTCGTAACCGAAGAAGTGGTGCTGTGCAGCAAACTTACCTACGAACTTACCCTCTTCTTTCCACTGAGCCAGCTTGGTACCCACCATTTCAGACAGCAATTTTTCAGTTTCAATCAAAGACACCTGTACGTTTCCGTGCGGGTCGCGGTCCAGAGACAACTGACGTGCCACACCCTCGGGAAGGCTTGCGTAAATGGCAGCATTCTCCGGAGAGAGTTTACGGATGATATAGTCGCGTTGAGCCGATTTCTTGATTTGGGCAAATTCCTCTGCATTGGCAGCAAGGAAGTCGTTCAACTCAGCAATCAGACGCTTCATGGCCGGAATGAATTCAACCAATCCTTCGGGAATAAGAACCGTACCGAAGTTATTTCCCTGAGCTGCACGTTCAGCAACAACCTTGGCAATGCTGGTCACGATGTCGTCCAAAGACATATCCTTAGCTTCAACCTCTTCAGAAATGATACACATATTAGGCTGTACCTGCAATGCACATTCCAAAGCGATGTGAGAGGCAGAACGTCCCATCAACTTGATGAAGTGCCAGTATTTACGGGCAGAGTTACAGTCACGTTGAATGTTACCGATTACTTCAGAATAAGTCTTGCAAGCCGTATCGAAACCGAAAGAAGTTTCAATCATATCATTCTTCAAGTCACCGTCAATGGTCTTAGGGCAACCAATTACCTGCACGCCATAATTCTTGGCAGCATAGTATTCAGCCAGTACGCAAGCATTGGTGTTAGAGTCATCACCACCAATAATTACCAGTGCCTTGATGTTGAGTTCCTTCAGAATCTCATAACCTTTTTCAAACTGTTCTTCCTTCTCCAGCTTAGTACGACCTGATCCGATGATATCGAAACCACCAGTATTGCGGTATTCATCGACAATTTCGGCAGTCAGTTCGATGTAATTATGATCAACCAAGCCACCGGGACCCAGAATAAAGCCATACAATTTGCTGTCTTTGTTCAGCTTCTTTATACCGTCGAAGATACCGGAAATCACATTGTGACCGCCAGGAGCCTGTCCACCGGAAAGGATAACCCCCACGTTCATTGCGGGAAAGTTGGCTGCCTCATCAGTAGTCTCAAACTTAATCAAAGGCATTCCGTACGTGTTGGGGAACAATTTCTTGATTTCTTCCTGATCAGCAACAGACTGAGTAGCTGCGCCTTCTGCAGCCTTAACAGTTCCTTTCAGCGCTTTCGGAAGTTTGGGCTGATAGGCAGCCCTTGCAATTTGCAATGCACTTTTAGTCATTTCTCTTAATTATTTAAAGGTGTTAGTAAAGTTCCGTTTAAAAGCGTCGCAAATTTCGTTTTTTTTCGTAAGATATGCAAACGAGAGGCCGAAATAATGTATAAAATGACATTTATCGTCTTTTATCCTAAAATAAAAAGGGAAAGAAAGCAATTAACTGATTTATTGTGTTATCTTTGTCGCAAAGTTCGAGTTACGAGTCATTATCGCATTGTTCTTCTTTATAATACATAACTATTATCAGGCGGTCTCTTCCATAATTATTCTCCATACTCCAATTTAATAATTACAATTAATTAAAATTTCAAATGAACATTTACATTTCAGGTTTAAACTTCAGCACAACAGACGCTGACTTAAACGATTTATTTTCAGAGTACGGGGAAGTTTCTTCTGCAAGAATCATCACAGACAGAGAAACAAGAAGATCCAGAGGTTTCGGTTTTGTAGAAATGCCGGACGACGCAGCCGCCCAAAAAGCCATTGACGAGTTGAACGGTGCCGAATTTGACCGCAAACAAATTTCAGTAAACATTGCACGCCCCAGAGAAGAAAGATCTTTCAATGGCGGCAATCGCGACAGAAGAGGCGGTTACAACTCCAGAAGATATTAATATTCTTGACTATTGACAAAAGCAGGGGGTATTGCAACAACACCCCCTGCTTTTTTTATAACCGGATAAATAAAAACGCTAATCGTCATTCGGTTTGCCAGCCGCCCCCCAATGCCTTATAGACATTTACCATGGCAATAAGCTCGTCACGGATAGCATTACTCACTCCAATTTGAGCATCGAAATAACCACGCTGGGCATCGAGCACATCCATATAATTGATAACACCATTGATGTATTGCAATTGTGCCAAATCCACGTACCCTTTGGCAGAGCGTTCAAGTTTGGCACGCAGCTGGTAGACTTCCTTTATTTTATTGAAATCCACAATAGCATTCTTTGCCTCCTTAAAAGCATTCAGTACGGTCTTTTCATAGCTATGTATCTCGGCTTCAAAAGAAGCTTTCTGAGCTTTCAGGGCGGCACGATTCTTTCCCCAACCGAAAAGCGGAGCCAATATCGCACCATTCAATAAGGAATAGGGAGATTCCAAAAAATTAGACAGCACATCACTTTCCAATCCAAACTGTCCGGTCAACGCCAGACGGGGAAACATATTGGTATAAGCAATTTTCACTCTGGCATGCTCGGCCCTCAACTGCTGCTCTGCCGCACGAATATCAGGACGGCGCTCCAACAAATCGGAAGGAAGACCTACCGGTAAAGACTCCGGCACATCCAGTTCCTGTAGAAAATTTACACGCTTAATGCGGGTAGGAAATTCACCTACAAGAAAAGCGATATCATTTTCTTTCAGAGAGATACGGCGTTCTAAATCGGGCACAAGCGTAGCCGTACGGGCCAACTCCACTTGTGCCTGCTGATAAGAGGTCTCGGAGGTCAGTCCACCTTCAAAACGGATACGGGCCAAGCGAACTCCCTCTTCACGCGCCTTTTGCGTCTGGCGTACAATCTCCAGTTCGGTATCAAGGGCTACCAGCTCATAATAAGCCTGTGCAACTTCGGCAACGATAGTCATGCGCAACGCACGCTGTGCCTCCACACTTTGCAGGTATTCGGCCACGGCGGCCACTTTCTTCCATCTCAAGTTTCCCCAAAGATCCAGTTCCCAGGAAAGCAATGCCTTGGCTTCATAGGTATTGCCTACATCACGGCTATGACCGCCATAATTATCCACTTCACGCTCGGCCTCCACTTTTCCGGTGAGCTGCGGCAGAAGATTGGCAACACTGATACGCTTTTGGGCAGCCATCTCCTTGACGCGGAAAGCCGCAATCTGCATGTCCTTATTATACTCCAATGCACGGTCTATCAAGCTGCGCAGAGTACTGTCCGTATAAACAGCTTGCCATTGCTGGTCGGCAATGCTGATACTGTCCTGCTGTTGCACAAGGCTGTCCGGCAAGGACATTTCAGGACGGACATAACTCTTTCCGACCTTACAGGAAGTGAATATGGAAATACTCAGCAGCAAAAGGATATATATTTTATTTTTTTTCATAACAGTCTTTGTTTAAGTGAATCAGTCTTTCTTGATTTTATGCTGCACTTTTGCCTTTGCCTTATAAACCAGCACAAAGAAGAACGGTACAAGCACAATACCGAATACAATGGCAAATATCATTCCGAAGAAAACACCGGTACCGATAGCCTGACGGCTTGCTGAGCCCGGTCCGCTTGCCAACACCATAGGAAGCATACCCAATACAAAAGCAAGGGAAGTCATCAGAATAGGCCGGAAACGAAGTTGGGCAGCATGGATGGCCGACAAAATCAAGTCTTCCCCCTTGTCAACCTGTACCTTGGCAAACTCCACAATCAAAATGGCATTTTTTGCCGCAAGTCCCACCAGCATCACCAAGCCAATCTGGAAATAAATATCATTTTCCAACCCGCATATCACAACACCCAGATAGGCACCCAAAGCAGCAACCGGCAGTGAAAGCAACACTGCGATAGGCACCGTCCAGCTTTCGTATTGCGCAGCCAGGAAGAGAAATACAAAAAGGAATACCAACGTAAGTACAAGACCCGTCTGCCCTCCCGCCTTCTTTTCCTGATAGGAAAGACCGCTCCATTCCAGACCGATATTGTCCGGCAAGTGGTCGTGCGCAATCTGCTCCATAATCTCCATTGCCTGACCGGAGCTATAGCCTTGTGCAGCAGAACCGCGGATTACGGCAGTGGTAAACATGTTGAAACGCTTGATGCTGCCCGGTCCGGTAGTATAGGAAGCATTTCCCAAAGAGGTAAGCGGCACCATCACTCCATCCTTCGCCTTCACAAAGAACAGATTGATGTTGTCTTTATGCTCGCGATAAGGAGCCTCGGCTTGAATATATACCTTATATATACGGTTGAACATATTGAAATCATTCACATAGACAGAACCGGTATAAGCTTTCATGGTAGAAAACACATCTGCCAAAGGTACTCCCAGCATCTTCACCTTGTCTCGATCCACATCAAAATAGAGTTGCGGGATTTCGGACTGCAAGGAAGAGGAAAGCCCTGCCAACTCCTTGTACTTTCGGGCATATAACATCAACGTATCTGCCGCTTGCACCAAATCATCAAACGTTGCGTCTCCGCGTGCCTCAAGCTGCATTTCGAAACCTCCCGAAGTACCCAGACCCGGAATGACCGGCGGTGTGGAAAGATAGACTCTACATTCGGGATATTCTTTCAAATCCTTCTCCACATTCTCCATTATCTTATCAATGGAAATTCCCTTACGTTCTTCCCAGGGTTTGAGGATAACCGTCAGTTCACTGCGCGCCTGGTTACTTCCCACGCGGGGGCTGCTACCCGTGACGTTCTGCACGTATGCCACGTACGGATTCTTCTCCAGGTATTGCACGGCACGATCGGTCACTACACGGGTACGTTCCAAAGTGGCACCTTCCGGCAATTCCAATTCAATCTTAAAATAGCCTTGGTCTTCTGTCGGCAGGAAGCTGGTAGGCACCAGCCGATGGATAATGAAAATGGCAACCAGTACCAGACCAAACGCACTCATCAATCGGCGAGGATTCCTGATGACCCGGTTGATGACAGCCACATATTTGTGGTTTCCCAGATTCAACCATTCATTAATCTTACGGAAAACGATGTTCTTTTTCTTTCCACTGTCGGGCTTCAATATGAGCGAACACATAACAGGACTGAGCGTCAAAGCCACTACTGTAGAAAGCAATACGGAAACAGCAATAGTAATGGTAAACTGACGGTATAGCTGTCCGGTGATTCCGCTCAAGAAACTTACCGGCACAAATACGGCACAAAGCACCAATGAAGTAGCAATCAAAGCACTTGCCAACCCGTTCATAGCTTTTTTGGTAGCTTCATACGGACCCAGTTTCTCCGTCTCCATGAGGTGTTCCACGTTCTCTACCACCACAATGGCATCATCCACCACAATACCGATGGCGAGAATCAATCCAAGCAAAGTCAGTATGTTCAGAGAGAAACCGAAAATAAGCATGAAACCGAAGGTACCAATCAGTGAAATAGGTACCGCAACAATCGGTATCACCGTCGCACGCCAACTTTGCAAAGAAAGGAATACGACCAGTACAACCAGAATCAACGCTTCGAACAACGTCTTGTATACTTCATGAATGGATTCGGAAATATAAGTCGTCATGTCGAAGGGAATCTCATAACTCATTCCCTCAGGGAAATTCGCACTGATTTCCTCCATAGCGGCCTTTACATTCTTTGCAACTTCCATGGCATTGGCTCCGGGAAGCATATAGATGCCGAGCACAGCAGCATTCTCACCGTTGATTCCGCTCTCGGTACTATACGAAGAGGCTTCCAGCGAAACACGTGCCACATCGCGCAAGCGGATGATGGAACCATTGGCATTGGCACGGACCACGATGTCCTCAAACTGCTTTACCGAACTTAAACGTCCCTGGGTAGTGATAGGAATAGTAATGTCAAGTCCCTTCACCGGTTGTTGTCCCAAAACACCTGCAGCAGACTCACGATTCTGATCTTTCAGGGCATTCTGCAAGTCTTGCACCGTCAGGCCGAAGTTGGCAAGTTTATCAGGCAACGCCCATATCTGCATGGCATAGTAACGGCTGCCGATGTTGGAAACACGTCCCACCCCGGGGATACGGCGCAACAAATCGAGCACATTGATAGTGGCAAAGTTACTCAGATAAATTTCGTCGAACTTCGGGTCACTGGAAGTCAGACAGATGGTCATCAACTGGCTGGGAGCCTGTTTTTCCACAGAAATACCATTCTGAATCACTTCGGCCGGTAAACGACTCTCTGCCAGTTTCACACGGTTCTGTATTTCTACGGCAGCCAAATCCGGGTCGGCGGATACGTCGAAAGTGACCGTAGCCGAAAAACCTCCGGAATTAGAACTGTTGGACTCCATATACAGCATACCGGGAGTACCGTTTATCTCCTGCTCAATAGGAGTTGCCACCGCCTGCGAAACAGTCAATGCACTGGCTCCCGGATAGGAAGCACTGATTTTCACTACAGGAGGTGTTATCTGCGGATATTGGTCTACCGGCAGCATGGTCAGGCCAATGATACCGACAATTACAATCACAATCGATATCACCGCCGAGAATACCGGACGGTCTATAAAAAAACTTACTTTCATAACATCATTACTTTGAAGGGTTGTTGTCCTTTGATTTATTCTCAACCGGGGTAGTCTGCTCCGTTTCAGAAACGACCTGCTTGTTCAGAGAATCATTCGTCTGCCCGCCCTCTTTTTTAGGAACGGCAGCTTGGGCACGTACTTTCATACCCGGAGTCAGCTTGTGAAAACCTTCTGTCACAATTTGTTCTCCGGCAGCCAAACCACGCTCAACTACCCAATTGTTACCAAATTCAGGTCCCAGCTCAATAAAACGCTTTTCAACCGTAGAGTCCCGGCGCATTACAAAAACATATGCACCACCTTTCTCAATGGTAACTGCCTTTTGAGGAACAGCGACAGCACCCTCACGTACATCCAGCAACAGCTTCACTTTTGTAAATTGCCCCGGCAACAACACTCTGTCAGGATTCGGCATTTCTGCACGTACGGAGAATGTTCCGGTCTGAGGGTCTACCTGAGGTTCGGCAAAATCCACATAGCCTTTATAAGGATAGACAGTATTATTCGCCAAAGTAATTGTAATGTTCGGCTGCCAGGAACGTGTAGAATCCTGACGCCCTATCTCGATATTCCGTTCCTTGCTTTTCAGGTAATCCAATGCTGTCATGCTGAAATCTACCAGCACCGTATCACTTTTCACAATCGTAGCCAGCAAAGACTTACCTCCCGGTCCGACCAATGTTCCCAAATCCACATTTCTTTCACTGATATGTCCCGATAACGGAGAACGGACCAACGTATACCCCAATTCCAATTCGGCCTGGTCCAAATCGGCCTGACTCATCGCCACCGAAGCTTCTGCCGTCTCGTAGGCAGCCTGGGCATTATCCAAGTCCAACTGGCTGGCAGCATTCTGCGCATGAAGAGGGCGGATACGCTCCAAATCTCGTTTTGCCTTCAATGCCTGCGCCTCATCTTTCTTTAACTGTGCACGGGCTTTGTCGGCCTTTGCCCTATACTGGTCTTGGTTTATAACAAAAAGCACCTGGTTCTTGGTGACATACGTTCCTTCTGCAAAAAGCATATTCTCCAAATACCCTTCCACACGCGCACGTACCTCTACAAACTGCTGGGCACGAATACGCCCCACGTACTCGCCATATATCTCCACATCTCCTTTTTCTGCTGATTCCACAATCACGGTAGGAGCTTCCGGTTCAACCTTCTTAGGCCAAGTCAGAATAAAGTAACCTGCCAACAATACCGCCATGCAGACAACCATCATCAACAACCTCTTCTTCTTTAATTTCAATTCTTTTTTCGTAAAAAACTGTCTCATGTTTGTTTGTCTATTAAATTTAACCCTGTTTCTTTCTATTAAGACAAATCCGATGCCAATCTATCACCATCTTATCCATCACATATAACAATCTATATATCAGATATAAAAGAAAAAATCATTTTTTTATTCATGGTGGCATCTTCTGTTTTTTCTTGTGGAATGTGTCCACAGTTTGTGGAATAATTCCACAAAATTACTAAATTAAAAACACATAAAAACCCTTTTTTGCTCTACACTAACAAAGAAAAACATTATCTTTACCGAAAATAATTCAAATTATTCATTTTAAACGTAAAAATTATGGCAAGTAGAAAAGAACTAAAGAAGAATATAAACTATATTGCGGGTGAATTGTTCACAGAGTGTCTTGTAAACAGCTTATATATACCTGGAATAGAGAAACAAAAAGCCGACAATCTGATGGCTGAAATTCTAAAAATGCAAGATGAATTCATAAGCCGCATCAGCCACACCGAGCCGGGAAATGTAAAAGGTTTCTACAAAAAACTTCGTGCTGATTTCAATGCGAAGGTAGACGAAATCATTGACGCAATGGGCAAGCTGAAATAAGATGAAGAAAGCCTTTTATAGCTTCATTTATTATCGCCTGCTGGGCTGGAAGACAAACGTGACGGTGCCCAACTACGACAAATGTGTAATTTGTGCGGCACCCCATACTTCCAATTGGGACTTATTTATCGGTAAATTGTTTTATGGCGCCATCGGCCGCAAGACCAGCTTCATGATGAAAAAGGAATGGTTCTTTTTTCCTCTGGGATTGATATTCAAAGCCGTTGGTGGCATCCCGGTGAACCGGGGACGTAAATCTTCCTTAGTAGACCAAATGACCGAAAAGTTTGTAAGCAGCAAGCATTTCCACCTGGCCATTACACCGGAAGGAACCCGTAAAGCCAATCCCAACTGGAAGAAAGGTTTTTATTACATAGCGCTTAAAGCAAAAGTACCCATCATGCTTATCGGGATTGACTATCCTTCCAAGACCATCTCCTCTACCAAAGCTGTCATGCCTACCGGAGACATAGAAAAGGATATGCGCGAGATAAAACTGTATTTCAAGAACTTTAAAGGGAAAAATCCCGAAAATTTTGATTTAGGAGATATCTAATCAGGTATTAAGCATTCATGCCATGCGAATAAGCATTCTGCAAACAGACATCGTCTGGGAAAATAAACAAGAAAATCTCCGTCGTCTCCACGAGAAGTTAGAAACTCTTCGTGGAACAACGGAGATTGTTGTTTTACCGGAAACATTCTCCACCGGCTTCAGTATGAACACCGCCAGCTTGGCCGAACCCACAACAGGAGAAACTATCACAACGCTGCGCCGATGGTCTGAAGAGTACCGACTCGCTCTTGCAGGCAGCTTTATTGCCAACGAGACAGCTCCAGAAGGAGGAAAGCCATCCTACTACAACCGTGCATTCTTCCTTACGCCCGAAGGCGATGCCTACTATTACGACAAACGGCACCTCTTCCGGATGGGGCACGAAACAGAGCATTTCACTTCCGGCTACCAACGTCCCATTATCCGGTATCGCGGCTGGAACATACTGTTGCTTGTATGTTATGATCTTCGCTTCCCGGTATGGAGTCGCAACAGGAACAATGAATACGACCTTTTGATTTGTGTCGCCAACTGGCCCGTTCCCCGCCGGAAGGTTTGGGACATCCTGCTGCAAGCACGTGCTTTGGAAAACATCAGTTATGTCTGCGGTGTCAACCGCATCGGCAGAGATGGCAGAGACACTCCACACTGTGGAGGCAGTGCGGTCTACTCTCCAAAAGGAGAAGTGCTTGCCACTGTGCCCGATGACAAAGAAGCGACTGCCACTGCCTCCCTCAGCCTTTCCTCCCTGCAGGAGTTCAGGCAAAAGTTCCCCGCTTGGAAAGATGCGGACGGTTTCGTTATTTCTTCAGATAATAGTTCACGGTAGTCACTACGCGCACGCTCTTTATATAAGGAGTATAAGCATCGCGGTCGCTGATGGAGAACTGCCCTTGCGAAGCATTACGGATTTTGCCCAACTCGCTGTCCGAATCCTTGGCAAACTTCTCGGCTGCGGCACGGGCATTCTTGGTAGCCTCTTCTATCATCTTTGGCTTCACTTCATTAAGACCGGTAAATTCATAAGACACGTTATATTTGTAGTCTCCTCCTGTGATGGCAATGCCCTGCTTCAAGAGCTCGGCTTGCCCGGACATGAGTCTACGCACCCTATCCACATTCTTGGAAGTGACAGTGATGACAGACGTGGCATTATAACGATAGACCACATTGCGGTCACCGTAACGTTCAGCCTGCATGTCAATCACCTCGGGGGGTGCAATGCTGATTTCTTCCTTCTCTATGCCGTTGCTTTCAAGATAACTCACGATGGCTGCATTCTTCTTCTCCATATTGGCATAAAGCAGAGCAGGGTCATTGCCTATGTCTTTGTAGACAAGAGGCCAGACCACCTTGTCGGCAGGCACTTCCATTTCGGCCAGTCCTTTTACACTGACCACACGATCCTTATTCACAAAATTGTCAATACCGCCTTTTACCTTGATTCCCAACAAAAGCAGCCCCACGGCTATAATGGCTGCTTCTACTTTCCAGCTTTTCATACGTTGATATTTTAGAGTTTATAAACAAATACAAATATAACAAACCCAAACGGAAAAAGTGCGATGAACGGTTTATTTTTGCATGATTATCCTCATTATACCCCTAGCAACCTATTTATAGAAGCTATGCCTTTTCCTCCACAAAGTCCGCCTATCCATCTCCTTCCTATAGCGAACCATCATTAAAAGCCTTTTAATAGCATATCAGTCGTAAGTTTACTCCGGTATCCCCCTATAAGCATTCCGCTTCTATTTCTATATAATAAGAACACATTTTAAGGAAAGAGACATCCTGCAAAATGCACCAAATCTGCTTTTTTTAGAGTATTTAATGAAAATACCCTAAAAGAAGGAGTACATATTCTCCAAAAAGTGCCTATTTTTGTCCTCTGAAACAATGTCAGAACAACGACATGATTAATTTAATAACTCTAACCCCTAAATCCTATGTTGACTCAACTTATCAACGCCCGCATCCTTACCCCGCAAGGATGGCTTAAAGACGGCTCTGTACTCATCAGGGACGGAAAAATATTGGAAGTGACTAACTGTGACCTTGCAGTAATCGGTGCACAATTGATAGACGTAAAAGGTATGTATGTACTCCCCGGCGGTGTGGAAATCCATGCCCATGGCGGTGGAGGCCGTGACTTTATGGAATGTACTGAAGATGCCTTTCGTGTAGCCGTCAAAACCCATATGAAATATGGAACAACCAGCATTTTCCCCACCCTCTCCTCCTCCACCGTTCCCATGATTGAGCAGGCAGCCGAAACCTGCACCAAACTCATGGAAGAAAAAGACAGCCCTATCCTTGGCCTGCATCTGGAAGGACACTACCTGAACATGGCGATGGCAGGCGGACAAATCCCCGAGAACATCAAGAGTCCCGACCCCAACGAATACATCCCTATCGTGGAAACCTGGTCTTGTATCAAGCGCTGGGACGCTGCCCCCGAACTTCCGGGAGCCATGCAGTTTGGAAAATACATCACCGCCAAAGGCATTTTGGCATCGGTAGCCCATACGCAAGCGGAGTTTGAAGACATCCGTACAGCCTACGAAGCAGGCTATACCCATGCCACCCACTTCTACAATGCAATGCCCGGTTTCCACAAACGCCGTGAGTACAAATACGAAGGCACAGTAGAAAGCATCTATCTGCTGGACGATATGACGGTGGAAGTGGTGGCCGACGGTATCCATGTTCCTCCCACCATCCTGCGACTGGTCTACAAGATAAAAGGCGTAGAACGCACCTGCCTCATAACCGACGCCTTGGCATGCGCCGCAAGCGACAGCCAGGAGGCCTTTGACCCGCGCGTCATCATCGAAGACGGAGTCTGCAAGCTTGCAGACCATTCCGCCCTTGCCGGCAGCGTAGCCACCATGGACCGGCTGATACGCACCGTAGTACAAAAAGCTGAAATTCCGTTGGCAGACGCCGTACGCATGGCTTCTGAAACCCCGGCAAAGATTATGGGCGTATACGACCGCAAAGGCTCCCTCCAAAAAGGCAAGGATGCCGACATCATTGTCATGGACGAAAACTTGAACGTAAGAGCCGTATGGGCCATGGGCAAACTTGTACCGGAGACCTATACAATCTCTTAATTAATCTTCAACGACATGCGAATGAACATTGTTTTTCGTATATTTGTTTTTCAAAGAACAGTGCAATATTTAATCATTTATTAATATTCTATTTATGAAAACCAATCTAAGCTCTCAAATCACTCTCAACAGAGTATCCCCCAGATACTACAGGCCTGAGAATGCATTTGAACGGTCGGTATTGACCCGACTGGAAAAAATACCGACAGACATTTACGAGTCTGCCGAAGAAGGCGCCAACCAGATTGCCCTTGACATTGCACAGTTAATCCGTGACAAGCAAAAAGCGGGACGTTTCTGTGTGTTGGCACTGGCAGGAGGAAACTCTCCACGCAACGTATATGCAGCCCTCATCCGCATGCATAAAGAAGAAGGCTTGAGTTTCCGCAATGTAGTCGTATTCAACCTTTACGAATATTATCCACTGGCACCGGATGCCATTAACAGCAACCTCAATGCCTTGAAAGAAATGCTGCTCGACCATGTGGATATTGACAGGCAGAACATCTTCAGCCCGGACAGTACGATTGCCAAAGACACCATTTTTGAATATTGCCGTCTGTACGAACAGCGCATCGAAAGCTTCGGCGGAGTAGACGCCGCTATCATAGGCATAGGCCGCGTAGGCAACATCGGTTTCAACGAACCGGGTTCACGCATGAACTCTACCACCCGTCTGATTCTGCTAGATAATGATTCACGTAACGAAGCTTCCAAGATGTTCGGCAGCATCGAAAGTACTCCTATCAGTTCCATCACAATGGGTGTTTCCACTATCCTTGCCGCAAAGAAAGTATACCTGATGGCATGGGGTGAAGAAAAAGCCAAGATGGTAAAAGAGTGTGTGGAAGGTGCAGTTACCGACACCATTCCAGCTTCTTACTTGCAGACTCACAACAATGCGCACATCGTCATCGACTTGTCTGCCGCCGCCAACTTGACGCGTATCCAACGCCCCTGGCTGGTAACTTCCTGCGAATGGAACGACAAGCTCATCCGCAGCGCCATCGTCTGGTTGTGCCAGCTCACCGGAAAACCCATTCTGAAGCTAACCAACAAGGACTACAACGAAAACGGTCTGAGTGAGCTGCTAGCATTGTTCGGTTCAGCCTATAACGTGAACATCAAGATATTCAATGACCTGCAACATACCATCACCGGATGGCCGGGCGGCAAGCCGAACGCAGACGACACCTATCGTCCCGAACGTGCGAAACCTTATCCCAAACGTGTGGTCGTGTTCTCTCCGCATCCCGATGATGACGTTATCTCCATGGGAGGTACCATCCGTCGTCTAGTAGAGCAGAAACATGACGTGCATGTGGCTTACGAAACTTCCGGCAACATTGCCGTAGGCGATGAAGAAGTGATCCGTTTCCTACACTTCATCAACGGATTCAACCAAATCTTCAACAACAGCGAGGACCAGGTTATCAACGACAAATACGCCGAAATCCGTAAGTATCTGAAGGAGAAAAAAGACGGTGACATGGACACGCGCGACATCCTGACCATCAAGGGACTGATTCGTCGTGGCGAAGCACGTACTGCATGTACATATAATAACATACCTTTGGATCACTGCCACTTCCTTGACCTGCCGTTCTACGAAACGGGCAAGATACAGAAGAATCCTATCAGCGAAGCAGACGTGGAAATCGTACGCAACCTGTTGCGCGAAGTGAAGCCCCATCAGATTTTCGTTGCCGGCGACCTGGCCGACCCGCACGGAACACACCGTGTTTGTACGGATGCCGTATTTGCCGCTATCGACCTGGAAAAAGAAGAAGATGCCAAATGGTTGAAGGAATGCCGCATCTGGATGTATCGCGGTGCATGGGCAGAATGGGAAATCGAAAACATCGAAATGGCCGTTCCCATCAGCCCGGAAGAATTGCGTGCCAAACGCAACTCTATCCTGAAGCATCAGTCGCAGATGGAAAGCGCACCGTTCTTGGGCAATGACGAACGTCTGTTCTGGCAACGCAGCGAAGACCGTAACCGCGGAACAGCTGCCTTGTATGACAGTCTCGGACTTGCTTCCTATGAAGCAATGGAGGCCTTTGTGGAATACATTCCACTATAACCTGCTGAAACAAGAAAATTCGGAAACGAGATAAATACATTCAGGAAAGAGGTGCATCGCTCTGATTATGCACCTCTTTTTTAATCCCCTAAAAGTTTGTTCTAATATTTTTCTGCGGAGCGTAGCGGGTATGTGACGAATAAAAACCTGGCAAGCGAAATTCAAACAAGCTCTAAAATGAACTGCGAATATGAAAAAACCTGTTCTTTTCTTTCTTTTGTTGCTACACGGGACGTGGCTGTCTGCCCAAGACATTCAATCGAACGTGGCAGAATGCCTGCAAACCTTCTTCAATGAATATTCCTCCCCGATAAACATAGGCACTTGCCGTCCGGACAGCTTCCAAATCGACTTCCGGAAAAAGAAATTGTTCATCTACGCAAACGAGCGCTTTGCCTACCAGCCTCTACGACCAGAAACCGTCGATGCCATTTACCGATATCTGAGACAAATCCTGCCGGGACCGGTGAACAACTTCGGCCTCACCATCTTTGCTGACGGGAAAAACATCGAAGAGCTTATCCCCAACCTCTACCGGAAAGGGAAGAAAGACAAAGCACGTCTGTTCAGCCACCTGGAATACAAAGGTACACCCTGGGTAACCCGCACTTCGCGCCCCTACGAAATTACCCGAGGACTGGAAGGAAGACACATCGCCCTTTGGCAAAGCCACGGGAAATATTACATTAATGACAAAGACAAATGGGGATGGCAACGCCCCAGGTTGTTCTGTACCACAGAAGACCAGTTCACCCAGTCGTTCATCCTGCCCTACCTTCTGCCCATGCTGGAGAATGCAGGAGCCAATGTATTCACTCCCCGCGAAAGGAACACACAAAAGCGAGAAGTCATTGTAGACAATGACGGTAGCCTGAGCGGACATGGAGGACAAGGTTCCCTCTATCTGGATGTAAAAAGCCGGAAAGCACGTTGGGAGCAGACCTCCCGACCCGGATTTGCCCAACGGAAACAAATCTATCAGGACAATGAAAACCCTTTCCTTACCGGCACGGCACGCTTTGCCAAAACTGAAAAGAAGAAAGACAAAGCTTTTGCCGAATGGGTGCCCGATATTCCGGGAACAGGAGAATATGCCGTATACGTATCTTATCAGACACTGCCGGGCAGCGTAAGCGATGCCAAATACCTTGTATTCCACAATGGAGGCGTCACGGAATTCAAGGTGAACCAGCAAATAGGAGGAGGTACATGGGTATACCTTGGCACATTCACTTTCGACAAAGGCCGGAATGACTATGGCATGGTGGTATTGAGCAACGAAAGCAAGGAAAAAGGGGTGGTCTGTGCCGATGCCGTCCGCTTTGGAGGAGGCATGGGCAACATTGCCCGCAGCGGACAAGCCAGCGGCTTGCCCAGATATCTGGAAGGTGCACGCTACTCTGCTCAATGGGCAGGTATGCCTTACTCTGTCTACGGAGGCTATGAGGGGAACAATGACATGAATGATGACATCAACGCGCGTTCCCGTACAGTGAATTATCTCGCAGGAAAATCAGTATTCAATCCGACGGAAGAAGGCTTGGGCATCCCCTTTGAAATGAGTATGGCCCTGCACAGCGATGCCGGCTTCAGCAAGGAAGACGAGATTATAGGCACTCTCGGCATTTATACCACCAACTTCAACAACGGCAGGCTGAATGCCGGTACAGACCGCCATGCCTCCCGCGACCTCTCGGACGTCTTGCTGACGCAGTTGCAGCATGACATCCGCTCCACCTTTAACGTAGACTGGACACGCCGCAGCCTATGGAACCGCAACTACAGTGAAACGCGCCTGCCCGCCGTTCCTTCCACCATCGTAGAACTGTTGTCGCACCAGAACTTCGCAGATATGCGTCTGGGGCATGACCCCAACTTCAAGTTCATCGTCGGACGCGCGCTCTATAAAGCCATCTTGCAATATATATGCGGCCAGCACGGCAAGGAGTATGCAGTCCAACCGCTTCCCGTCAGCCACTTTGCCATCCGCTTCGGGAAAAAGGAAAATACTTTAGAGCTTTCCTGGCAAGGCAAGGAAGACCCGCTAGAGCCGACTGCCAAGCCACGCGAATATATTGTATATACACGTATCGGACGCGGAGGATTTGACAATGGCGTACGTGTCAGTTCTCCGTCCCATACCGTAAAAATAGAACCCGGCATCATCTATTCCTTCAAAGTAACCGCCGTGAACCGGGGCGGTGAAAGCTTCCCTTCGGAAATTCTTGCTGCCTATAAAGCCAAACGGGAAAAAGGACAGATACTTATCGTCAACGGATTCGACCGTATCAGCGGGCCGGCCGTCATAGACACTCCCGATGCTGCAGGTTTCGACCTGTCGCAAGATCCCGGCGTTCCTTACCTCTATGACATCTCCCTTTGCGGCGCCCAGCAGAACTTCAGCCGGGAAGAAGCGGGAAAACGTCTGGGAGAGAGTGGAGAGGAATACGAAGGCATGAAAATCATCGGAAATACTTTCGATTACCCCTTCGTACACGGCAAGGCCATACAAGCCGCCGGAAACTACAGCTTCGTCTCATGCAGCGATGAGGCTGTGGAAAAAGGTATCCTCTCTTTAGAAGACTATCCGATAGTAGACTATATCCTCGGACTGGAGAAAGAAGACAATTCCAGCAATCCGGCACGCAATACCTACTACAAAACATTCTCCTCGCCCATGCAGCGCATACTGACTTCCTATTGCCGGTCGGGAGGTCATCTCCTGGTCAGCGGTGCCTACGTAGGCAGCGATATGGACAGCTCGCAGGGCAATAAAGAATTTATTCAGAATATCTTGAAGTACCGGCATGGCAACTCTCTGAAAACAGACGGGGACAAAATCAATGTCCGGGGACTGGGGCATACCTTCACCCTTCCCCGACTACCGAATGAGCAGGACTATCCGGTCACTTCCCCCGATTGCATCCTGCCCATGTCTCCCGCTTTTCCAGTCATGACCTATGCCACCGACAACGCATCCGCCGCCGTGGCCTATCAAGGCAGCGATTACCGCACCTTCATCATGGGATTCCCTTTTGAAAGCATCAAGGAAGAAACGTCCAGAAATGCAATTATGGCCTCCATACTTCACTTTCTCACCACAAATCAGGTTGAGTAATACAGAGAAAAACAACAATCCCTATAAATAATCTGTAGAAATCTGTGTAATCTGTGGTGAAAAAACTATCTTTGCTTCTATTAATCATTAAACATTAACCACTAAACATTAAACAACATGTACACCATACAAGCTAATCCCAGCGGAACCCGCAGTTTAGAAGTTTCAGAAGAAAACCTTGCCACTATCGAAAAATACGGACTCTTCCGTCATCTCATCGACAGCAATGGCATTGTGGAAGAAACCGTACTCGACAAGTTGAAACTGAACATCCGCTCTCTCATCGCCGCGCAAGAGGAAGACAGCAAAGACCTGCTCGACCTCTGCATCGACGTTATCTACCACAACAACATGAAGGCCTTCGGACTACAGCAACTCATCAAGCTCTATCTGCAATGGCTTTCCCAACAAGACACCATAGAAGAAGAATAAATGAAAACCATCGACACCTGCGGACAACAGCATTACAGCCCTCTAATTCCTGCCATAAAAACCATGTGCGAGGTCGGGAAAGGCGAGAAGCTGGAAATCATCATGGATGACGCCACTGCCTTCAATGATATGAAAGAGTATCTTGCCGAGCAACAGATAGGCTTCCGTGAGATTTATGACGGAGAACGAATGACATTACAATTTACAATGGATTAATGAAAGAATATCGCCTTACAGACTGGCTCCCCACCACCAAAAAAGAAGTAGAGCTGCATGGTTGGGACGAATTGGATGTAATACTTTTCAGCGGTGATGCCTACGTAGACCATCCGTCTTTTGGAGCTGCCGTCATAGGCCGTATCCTCGAGGCGGAAGGATTACGCGTAGCCATCGTTCCCCAGCCCAACTGGCGCGACGACTTGCGCGACTTCAAGAAGCTGGGACGTCCCCGTCTGTTTTTCGGCATCAGTCCCGGCTGTATGGATTCGATGGTCAATAAATACACTGCCAACAAACGCTTGCGCAGTGATGACGCCTATACACCGGACGCACGTCCGGATATGCGCCCCGAATATCCTTCCATTGTATATACCCACATATTGAAGAAACTATTTCCCGACGTCCCCGTCGTACTGGGCGGCATCGAGGCAAGCATGCGCCGCCTGACACACTATGACTATTGGCAAGACCGTGTACGCCCCAGTATCCTTCTCGACAGTGGTGCCGACTCACTCATCTACGGCATGGGAGAGAAACCGGTGGTGGAACTTGCAGAGAGACTGAAACGCCAACAGACACAAGTGGACGCCCAAAGCTTCAAAGAGCTCATCGCCGATATTCCTCAAATGGTTTATCTTGACAAGGAAGTAGTAGCACAAGAAGGAGATATCACCCTCTTTTCCCATGAAGAATGTCTGAAAGATAAAAAGAAAGAAGCTGCCAACTTCCGTCATATCGAGGAGGAAAGTAACAAATATACAGCATCGCGCATGCTGCAGAAGACCGGCAAACAGACAGTGGTGGTCAATCCCCCCTATCCCCCTTTAACGGAAGCCGAGCTCGACCATTCTTTTGACTTGCCTTATACACGCCTGCCCCACCCCAAATATAAGGGGAAACGCATTCCGGCATACGACATGATAAAGTTCTCCGTCAACCTGCACCGCGGATGTTTCGGAGGATGTGCGTTCTGTACCATTTCCGCACATCAGGGCAAGTTCATCGTAGGCCGCAGCAAGAAAAGCATTCTGAAAGAGGTAAAAGCCATCACAGAGCTGCCCGACTTTAAGGGTTACTTAAGTGACCTGGGAGGTCCGTCGGCCAATATGTACCGGATGAAGGGACGGGATGAGGCTATCTGCAGAAAATGTAAACGTCCGTCGTGCATCTACCCCAAAGTATGCCCCAATCTGAATACAGACCACCGTCCACTGCTTGACATCTATCATGCCGTAGATGCCCTGCCCGGCATCAAGAAGTCGTTCATCGGCAGCGGTGTACGCTATGACCTGCTACTGCACCAGAGCAAGAATCCGGACACCGACAAAAGTACGCAGGAATATACCCGCGAGCTCATCGCCCGCCATGTCAGCGGCCGTCTGAAAGTGGCTCCGGAGCATACCTCGGACCGCGTGCTCAACATCATGCGCAAACCTTCGTTCAGCCAGTTCGGTGAGTTCAAGAAGATATTCGACAGAATCAACCGTGAAGAAGGACTGCGTCAGCAGCTTATCCCTTATTTCATCAGTAGCCATCCCGGATGCAAGGAGGAGGATATGGCTGAACTTGCCGTCATCACCAAACGCCTGGATTTCCATCTGGAACAAGTACAGGACTTTACCCCTACTCCCATGACCGTTGCCACCGAAGCATGGTACACGGGCTTCCATCCTTATACGTTGGAACCGGTGTTCAGCGCCAAGACGCAACGCGAGAAGCTGGCGCAACGCCAGTTCTTCTTCTGGTACAAACCAGAGGAACGCAGGAACATCATAAACGAACTGCGCCGGATAGGACGGGCGGATTTGATAGACAAGCTATACGGTAAGCGATAGAAAGATTCGATACTTCAAAAAACTCAAGAAAAAGAATGAAACGATTCCTCCTCTGTCTATCCCTACTCTCCATCGGAGTGACAGGAATGCTGGCACAAAGCGAATGCCTACCGCAAAATTACAGCATCATCCTTGGTGGCGGTGTTTCCTTGCCCCATGTAGAAGGAAACCGCAACGACTTCTTCAGCAAGAATGGCAACCGGGTGGGATATGACCTGATGACAGAAGGCCGCTACTACATCACGCCCCTATTTGCCGCAGGACTTCAATATGACTATCTACGCATGGCACGCCTGCCGGATAAGGCACATCTGCACTGCATACGCCCCAACATCACATACCGGCCCTTGTGGAGCAACGGGAATCAAGGACTGTTCCTCTCGTTCGGCATCGGGTATATGAACTATCAGGAACGGACATATAAACGCGGTGAACGGAACGGACACCTTTTCCATAAAGGATATTGTGGAATAACTTTCGCTGCAGGCTATGAATTCCGCATCAGCCGTAAACTCTCGGGCATGATTCGCTGTGATTTCCTGACAGCAGACTGGTTTGCCAACCCCGATGCACGACTTTACAACACGGACGGCTATGATGACGGAGTGAATCACAATTGGTTCAAAAACAACATCACATTCTTCAATCTGGGATTCGCGTTACAATTCGGAAAATAATAACAAACCAACTTTTCCATGCCAGCAGGAGACAAAAGAAAGTCATCCACACTGTGGATATTCACAGTTCTTTCCTGCAAGCATATTTACATCACTGATTATCAGTGACCATTCATTTTAATCGGTACAACCTCTGTTTTGACAAATACACAGAATGTAGGGACAAATGCAAACCGTTGTATTTCATCGCTTTGCATATACGTGTTGTACCGCCTCTTTTCAGTCCTTTTATGGAATGTCCGCTATCAGATACAAGGTATTGAGTGATAGGGTATTTCCGCAGGTATGTTACAGAACACTTGTTGAATACAAAGGTAGTGGTTTTCTTGGGATTTCTGTGGTTTGCGGTGTGATTTTTATTCCTTGAAAAGTGTTGGATAGTAGAAAATGGGTTATAGAAGCAGAAAATTTCTATAGAAGACACCTCGATTCGCTTGAAAAAGTGTAGAGAAATGGGTGATATTCGTTGGAAAAAGTGTAACGAATCAGATTTATTCGCTTGGAAAAGTGTAAAACTATATGCGTTGTAATTGTTTTTAGCCTTAATAATAATGCCTCAATCCTCCTTGTATTATACCTTGTCTGATATAATTGCAGTAGCGAAACAATAAATTATACCCATACTGATATAATATCGAATATTTGTACTAACTTTGTACCCGAAAAGGTATAAAGTACGATGTTATGAATAATCTTTCTACTACGGTCAAGATGTTGCGAAAGCAATATAATCTGACGCAAGAAGAACTCTCGTTGAAGTCGGGTGTGGGGTTGCGCTTTGTGCGAGACCTTGAACAGGGCAAGGAAACGCTACGCCTCGATAAAGTGAATCAGCTCCTTGACTTTTTCAATTATGAAATGGTTGCCACTCAAAAAAACAGTAATTAATGAGACAAGCCCATATATTTTATAAAGACCAATTAGCTGGTATTCTGACAGAAAACGATGCCGGATATGAATTCCGCTATTTGCCGGAATATCTCTCTTTGGAAACGGCAAAGGCTGTAAGCCTGACATTGCCTTTACAGGAGGAAGCGTATACAAGTCCTGTGTTGTTCCCATTCTTCGATGGTTTGATTCCTGAGGGATGGCTGTTGGATGTTGCATTGCGGAATACAGACATCAGTATTCTTGATCGGATGTCGTTGTTGCTGACATGCTGCAAAGATTGTATCGGGGCAGTAAGCGTTATCCCAATGGAAGAAAAGGAGGGACACTATGTGTAATTGTCTATATTGTTATCGTCCGCTCTTAAAAGGAGAAAAGGATATGCACACAGCTTGCATAAAGAAGTTCTTCGGAACAGCAACATTGCCTGTTCTTGATTATACGACAGAACAACTTGATCAGCTTGCTCTGCAAATCATTCAAGACCAAACCTCTTTAACCGGTGTTCAGCCGAAATTATCCTTACATTTGAATGAGCATGAGGGTAGCAAGCGATTGACTATTGTCGGACTATGGGGCGGTTATATTTGTAAGCCACAGACATTGCAATATGAAATGATGCCTGAGGTCGAGGATTTAACTATGCACCTTGCAGAGGTGGCACGTATTGAGGTGGTTCCCCATACGCTAATGCGGATGGCAGATGATACGCTATGTTATCTTACCCGTCGTATTGACAGGACTTCTGACGGAGAGAAGATAGCGATGGAAGATATGTGCCAACTGACCGAAAGGCAAACAGAGCATAAATACAAGAGCAGTTATGAACGTGTCGGCAAGGCTGTTTTGAAATACTCGTCTTTACCTAAAATGGATGTTACCAATTTCTTTGAGTTGGTGCTTTTCTCTTGGTTGATAGGGAATAACGATATGCACTTGAAAAACTTCTCTTTGTATGAGGTGGCGGATATAATACGTTTGACTCCTGCTTACGATTTGCTAAATGCAGTTATCATTAATCCCAAGGATAATGAAGAATTGGCATTGACCTTGAATGGTCGGAAGAAAAAGCTTCAAAGAGAGGATTTTATTAGGTCAGCAGCTACACTAGGTATAGAGAATGTGATTGTGGAACGACTGATAAATAAGTATATCAAACTATTGCCTAAGTTTGAAACTGTCATTCAAAACTCTTTCTTAAGTGCTGAATTAAAAGAAAAGTATGGCGAATTGTTGAAGGAACGGCTTGCTAGGCTTGCATAAAGGCTATAAAACGGTAAAAATACATAATGCTATGGATATATTAAGTCTCACCAAAATAACATCATTGTTCATCCTAACTTTAATAGAAAGAGACGATGGACAAAAGAAACAAATTGTGGAGACGCCAACAAATGGCTCGCGTGTTTAAGGCTCGTATGATTCTGTATGCCGCTTATGGTCATTGCATCATTCGTGAGGATGGAAGCTATTATGAACATCCTCATTGGTTTGAGTTGGCAAAAGACAGATGGGCGCAAGTTTATAAAACGGCAGGTACTCCGTGTAGCTGTTGGATGTGTAGAGGTCTGGAATATAACCGCAAGGAGTATAAGAAAGAAACTTTGCGTATTATTCGGGAATCAATGGAGTAATTTAAAGGGATAGGAACTAAATCTGTGCATTAGGTACACAGGTTCAGTTCCTTACTTTTTGTGTTGGATTAAGAACCACTACCGATATTCAGAATAAATATCTTGCAATGTATCATAAAATCCCCAGCCACAATCCGATACGCTATCAATAAGCTTTTCAATCCGTTCGTAATAATTGGCTAACAATCCGTTGAGAAAGATAAAGCGCATAGCCTTGTCGAAATTTCCCTCCAGTGTTGTATAGAACTGTTCCCACATATCGCCAAATTCAAGTGTGTATTCGCATCCTTGTTCGATATAGAACAACATTAAATCGGCAATAAAAGTTGGCTCCGGTTTTAGCTTTTGAAAATCGGAAATGACTTTTCTACATTTGGCAAATGACGGCTTTTCGGAAAATCCACGAGTTGGGAAGAACTCATTTCGGATAGTTTTCTTGCTCTTTTCCAATTCAGCATTACAATCTGGGGCAAGATAAAACTCCAGATAATCTTTTGCCTCTTTACGTGCATCGTATAGTTCAAGAACAATATCGGTTATCTGTTCTTTAGTAAGTGACAACAGGTGTTTTTTTAGCTTTGCTTTTGACATAAATTGATTTTCAGTTGATTGTGTATTTACATTTCTGCTAATGACCAAACAACCCTCTTTCTTTTCATACCTTGACTTCTTTATCAAAATCCGAAAGATACTCTTCGTTTTGAATCAAGCAAAATTTATCATATTCAGCGTATGCCTTTTCTTTCGCTTGTTCGGCAGAAATGGTGCCAGCCTCATTATATTTATCATACTCATATAGAGTCAGGAAATCATCCAATTGCTTTTTCCAATCTGCCATTGTGGAGATGATTTGCCGTTCGGCACGAAGTTCGGCCAAATCAAGGAAAGTGGTTGATAGACGATTGAAGGCAGAGACCTCTGTGTCGGACAAGTAATTCTGGGCAATAAAAGTATCCGACTTTTGGACTCTGCCGTCAGGGGCGTTTTTCCACGTGGTAAGTCCCATGTGGGGCTTTTGGGCATCTGCTCTTGAATAGATGATTTCGGTTGCCGTTTGATGGGAAGTTGCCCAATACATCATATCTTGCACCCTCTTGAAGAATTGTAGGGTGGTCTCAGCCTTAGGGTCATAATCGGCACTACATTCGGCATAGACATCGGTGATTTTCTGATAATACCGACGTTCTGAAGCTCGTATTTCTCGGATACGTTCTAATAGGTCGTCAAAATAATCTTTGCCAAAATGTTTGCCCTGTTTCAAGCGCTCATCATCCAATACAAATCCTTTTATGATCATTTCTTTTAGCACCGATGTCGCCCACATCCGGAATTGGCTCGCTTGATAACTGCCCACACGAAACCCAACGGCAATAACCGCATCCAAATTGTAGAGCAATGTATCATCGTTCTTGCCATCAAATTCAGTTGTTCGAATTTTTCGAATAACTGAACTCTCCTCCAATTCTCCGCTTTTGAAAATCTCTTTCAGATGGTTATTGATCGTATTCGTTTCAACACCAAACAAATCGGCCATTCGCTTTTGCGGCATCCAAAATGTTTCATTATTGAAGATGACCTCTATACGACTTTCTCCTTGTTTCGTCTTATATAGCAATATATTGGATGAT
This sequence comes from Bacteroides muris (ex Afrizal et al. 2022), assembly GCF_004793475.1. Taxonomy (GTDB): domain Bacteria; phylum Bacteroidota; class Bacteroidia; order Bacteroidales; family Bacteroidaceae; genus Bacteroides; species Bacteroides muris. The sequence goes on from NZ_SRYZ01000005.1 coordinate 119,081, forward strand.
AAGCTATTGCCGATTAATTCAGGAGTTGATATTTCTTGTTTGAAATATTCTCTTGCCATCTGCACTTGTGGCTTCTTGCTATCGGCATTTTCCGCAATCATCAAACAAGCAATTCGTGATAGATGTATATTCTCTACCTTACGAAAGGAGCCAGAACTTAGTTTGACCATTTCAAACATAGGATTAAAATGCTCGGTAGTGTTACAACCTTTCTTATTGGCTATAGCGATAGCTTTGTTTAGAGTACGATTGAATTTTGGGTATGTGCTATAGCCTAATGCGGTGCACAACTCACGAGAAGTCCAATACTCCGAACCGTTTTCGTCTTGCTTTTTAATCTGTTCAAAGTCGGATTGAATAGGGGGTATATTATTCTCGTTCATCATTATTTCAGATTGTTGGAATTATACACCGCCAATCCTTTAATCGTCAACAGATATTTCTGACGAGGATGACGGGGCTTGTCTGGGTAGAGCATAGAAACAAATCCCTCTTTCATGGCGGGATTCAGTGAATATTCCATAAAATTCTCACGGTTCTTTAATCCTATGGAAGCCATTATCTCTTTGACAGATAATGTATTGTTTGCAATAGCCTTTATTAAGCGGCTGATATTCTCATTATCTATCTGCAATGGATTATTTGAGCTTGTCGGGGTACTTGTCGGGGTACTTGTCGGGGTGGAGATAGCCATATCTTCGGGTGCATTAACCACCATGAAACGATTCCTCAATTCATTGTTTTCTCTTATCAATAGGTTGCGGAAGAATCGTTCTAAATACACAGACTCTCTTTTGATGCCTTTTTGTATATTTTGATAATTGGCTCTAACCAAAGCATTACGGAAATACCAAGAATGATTGGCAAAAAGATCGTTCTCGACATTGAATCCCATTGAGCGTAAATACTGGATGGTAAACACTGCTGTTGTTCGGGTATTGCCTTCTCCAAACGGATGAATCTGCCACAACCCGGATACGAATTGGGTAATATGACTTACTATTTGGCTTATATCTAATCCTGTATAATCAAACACCTTTTCTTGTTCAAGGTCATATTCTATGGCTCTGCGGATGTCGGGAGCAGATACATAGAATACGGTGTCACCACGAAGTACCCATTCTTTTTTTGTTATATTGTAATCTCTGATTTGTCCGGCAAACTTGAATACTCCATCAAATATCCTTCGATGAATGGCACTCAATCCTGCAACGGTAAAAGCAAATGAACGCTCATTCAATAGTTTGGTTATATTGGCAGAAACTTTATCTGCTTCTTCTGTTTCGTTGTCCTTTTCAGTACGAATATCTTTTGAGTCATAGTAACTCTTGATAAGTTGCTGTACTTCATCAATGGTTATATCCCCCTCAATATGCTTACGAGCAGTTTCAATAAGATATTCGGAGGGCTTCAAGCCATCTACTGCTTGAAGTCCTATTGCCGTTTGCCACGCATAACCTTTTTCACGCTTTTGTGGCTCGCTCTGCTGGAGATATTCGTCGAAGTTTAGCATTTAATGTAATATATTCAGAATTAATCTACTTTTATATAGATAAACGAATGATTGTCATCAAAATTCTCATTGCGATCTTTTAAATCAAGAGTACCAAGATGAATCATTTCTAACAATACATCAATAGGCATAGTCTTATGTAAACCGTCAGAGCACAACATAATTTCATCACCGGGAAGTAATAGAATCTTGTGCTCTTCTGCAGTGTCTTCTGTTGAACCCATAAATCCGCGTGACACTATATGTCCGTATCTCTCTCGTTGAGAGTAAGTAACCTTACCATGTTTCTCCATTTCCGCAATCATTGTATGATCTTGGGTAACGTAAATTTGTTGCCCATTGCGAAATTGATATACACGGCAGTCTCCAATCCAAAAAATGTTACCTATATAGCCGTCAACTTCAATCCCAGCAAAACAGCATCCCATCTTGGAAACGCCTCGTTCACGAATAGCCCTGCTTAATTCGGCGTTTGCATTCAGCACGGACTCTGGTATGGATTTGCCCTGTATGATAAAATTTGCTATCTCTTCTGCTGCAATTTTTGCAGCAATAGATCCATCAGAGTAACCACCCATGCCATCTGCAACAATATATAAGGCTTTGCTCCCTCCAATTTTTTTGGAGAGAACAAAGTCTTGATTCTGTGCTCTACGACCTATGTTGGTATATTCTATTATTATCATATGGCTTTAATCGTATCGCCACCATGTTTAGTCACTCTTGGTCGAGTGCTTATCTTCATAGGACGTAGGGTGACACCTTTATCAGTAGCCTTTGTTGCCCAAAGATAAGCTTCTCCCGGAACAAGAGATGCCATGTCTGACGATGAAAGAGATTGTAATTGGGTAATTGACTTTTGAATGTGCTTAACCCACTGAGGACTATTAAACTTATGCAAGAGCACAACAGAAGAAAGTTCAATGATTTGAGTTGGAAGACTCATCGGATCCTGACTGGCAATCATCATTGACACACCTTTATGACGCATCTCTCGGATAGCAGTCACGATAGTACTTGTCAAATCTTTATTGCCCATATATTTGTGAGCTTCATCAAACACGATGAATTTATTAAACTTCCTACCTTTGAATTCTTTTACTCCGGAGAAGATATTAAGCATAATGACAAATAGTCCGAGAGCGTCATCTTCATCAATCCATTCATCACGGAGGTCAACGATAATGAGACGACCAGGACGCAAAAGAGAACCGAGCTTTATTGTGTCATCTATGTATTCTTCTGCGAAAGAAAGGCGTTGCTTTGCAAGAGATTTTTGCGTCGCAGAAAGGAGGCCTGAATTATCCACACTCTCTTTAAGTGCGTCAATATTCAGATTCTTTCTGAGAGCTTTCATAATCTGCTTGAGCTGGGCGATATATGTTGAATCATTGCCTACAGCCTTCAACAAGAATTGCCAGTCCTGTACATTAAGGTCCGTTGAGTGGAACTTAATAGGATGAATCATCAATGAAGGATACTCTTCCATTCTCTCTTCAACCTTATCCGCAGGGCAAAGCATAATCACGTCCTCAATACGAGCAGCATCAGCGCCATACACGTCTTTGAGTTTTTTTAGTTGACCGGTTTCGTCATTCGGGTACACCATAGAAGTAAACTCTGGTGCATAGTCCGGACTCTCCGAGTAATGGAAAATAACACTCGCCATTGGTCCAGGAAGTAGGTTTACATTAGAGAACTGCTTCAATGTCATCTCTGAAATGGTCCCAATTGTGTAACTCTTTCCGCCGCCTTGTACTCCGAATAGACTTATAGTGTTAGTTTCGCTTAAATCTATGGCAATCTTACGATGACCGTTAATGCTTTCGCCAAGAATACCATATTGTTCGCTCCCGCTTGTTTTGCCGATAAGAATATCATAAGTCGGTTGGATATAATTGGGGTCGAAGACAACTGAATCAACATAGTTTTTGGGCTTATTCAGAATTGCCGTATCAGGAGGCATATTATCTTTCGGCTTGGTTTCAACTGGAGGCAGCGGCTGGTCTGGCTTTATTTCAACTGTTTCAATGACACCCGTAGTATGCCATGAATCTGAAGAATTGGACTCGCCGTTCGGAATAGAATTGATTTCAGTATTATTATTATCTTTCTCCGCTTCCGACTCTACATGCTCAATTTCCGATGATGATAGCATCTTAACCCGTTGCTTAACTTGAATATCTGCTATATCCTCTACATCGTTGTTGATATGGAATGAGTTTTCACGCAGGATTCGATCTGATGTCTCAAATTCTGTCTTCATGTCCTCATCAGCAGCAGCGCGAACGACATCAACGGTTCTCAGACTATCCACATCTTCAATTATCATCTCAATCATTGGCTTACCAAGGATATAGAAAATGGTATCGTTAAGAACATCTTTGCGTTGATAGGTATCACTCTGAAACTCATAAATGAATCCCATCTTCTTAAAACGAATTATGTAGTCTCCGTTTTGGAGCGACAGAATGAATTCTTCGTATTCTTTAGCCGTTTCTTCGTTAAGATACTTATAACGTGCAGCTCGACGAGAATAAAACAGCAATAACGATTGCAGTTCTATAGTGCGCAGCTCTCGGTCAAGTCGGTCCGGAGATTTAAATTCAGGATCAAAGTTTGTGCGAAGTGCCAGAATTGTATTCTTTATCTGACTTTGCATTTTCTCTTGGAGAGAAAACAATTCGTCATCAGAGAGATTCTGACGGCACTTTATCTCAATTACCGTAAATACAATCTCTCGCTTTGAAGGATGGAAGTCTACCAACAAATCATCAGCACGCTCTCCGGAATCGGAATCTAAGTCAGCAAATAGATTTTGATGTAGATCTATAGGAACGATGAAAGAATCCTCCAGAAGACCTTTTCCTTTCAACATTCGTTTCATAAGAGTAGTGCCGAGCACTTCAAACACTTTATTACGACTGCTTTCCAGTTGCATTATCATACTGCTGCTGACAGAGCGTATGTCAGAGAGCAATTCCAGGAATGATGTTTTATCGCTAACATCTATTCCAAAGTTCTTGAAATGCGGAGCCATTATTCCCTCTATTTCTGACGTCGGGCGGCATGTCAAGAATGATGAAATGCCATTCAGTTCAGCACTTGGTATGTAGTCTAGCAGATATGGCTGTTCTCCAGCCTTGCAAGGCATATCATAAAACTCCGGTCCCATATTCTTGTCGAATGTTACAACCCAGTCGCTCACATCATGAATGAGTGATAGCATTTCAGAATTGGAATCCTTTATATTAAGTGTCAGAGAGGGCACAGACAACTCATGGTCAGACGTCATGCTTGTGCCAATAAGACTCTGCACATTGCCGAATAAATTCTGAAATTCAGCGGCAAACATGGTGGCGTTCTGCATTGGTATATCCGAGATAAACCTTTGCCACTGTATCTCTGAACCTTCGCTTACATTATCAACCTGAACAATAGGACGCATCACAACACCATTAAGATAGAATGACGACTGAATTGTCTTACTCCTTTTCAATGATGCTTGGGTCGGAAACGGGTTTATAAGAAAAGACATATGCGCAGGGAAACGCATAGGGTCTTTCACAAATTCGTCAATGCTATTGATCGAAAAACGTAATTTAGGAAACAGACGATTGTCATCCGCCTGCGAGAAGTTTTCAGCTTCCTCTGACACAGATGTTTCGGGATTCATTAGTTCCTTCAGGGCTTCACCTTGGGGGAAACGCTTATCGTTGCAGAATAAACGAATTTCATAATGTATATCAAAGACATTGCCGGTTGTTTCTCTCTCTATTCTCACAAGGTTATCTGCAAACACCGACGCATCGCCAGCATTAAACAGATTTATAATGAGTTTGTTGATATAAGGATGCTGAGTAATGTATTTGTGCAATAATCGGTAAACCATATTTTGGTTTACATCGCTGTCGATACGATACTGTATACCAATATTGAATAACTGAGACAGATAAGCTTTTAGTTGACGGAACCCAGTTGAGAAAGTATCGTCTTTGTCCTGAAGTGGATTGGCGTATAAACCCCAGCCGAAACATAGTTCTCCGACGTACTGCATGTATCCTGTACGTTTCTCATCCAGAAGTACAAGAGGAGCAATTTCCGGATTTAGCTCACCATAGAAAAGTTTGTCCAATTTTTTATACCAGACATCCGGTTTGCGATAACGAGAATCATTATGTGTCTGCGATTCCCATTCTTCGTATTGTTCGTAAATATTTACGAGCCAAGCGAGTCGCAGAGGATGAAGCGGAGTAATAATATTTGTGTGCGCAGTTCTACCGTCAGGCATTTCAACTTCAAGAGAAACTGTGTCTATTGATTGTAATTTGACAGCTTTATTTGATTCTACATTCTCAGATAAAACACTTGAAAGCCATGCTCTATATTCGCTCACATAAGTCTTGATTTCATCAATGTGTTTAAATACCTCAAATGTTTCGACTACACCGGTATTGTTAGGAGCCGATTGTCTGATTGCATTAAATAGATTTTTTCGAGCATCAATCAACGATTGAGGTACATTAACGTTGACTGGAACTACAAACGCGGATTTAAGTTGGACATCGGTATAATTGTCGCTGATTTCTGCCTCGACATAAGACAACTGATCTCCCTTTTTCAGAAGGGCGCGTTGTAGTACAAGAAGTTTCTTGGACAGAGGAATCTGGTAGTTGTTGTCAGCATCATACCTCAACTGGAAGGTTTCAAGATGGGTACTTTCCTGCCAACTATGCAGTTCATCATCAGATGTGTTTTTTGACACCTTACCATTCTTCTCAACAATAGCAACACGCTTCGGCACAGTAAGTTCGAGACCTTTGCGATTCAGCTCAATTCTGTAGCGGAAATAAGCCATCAGTACATTGCGTATTTTCATACGTGTACCGATTTCTTCACCGTCTGACTCATCATCTACATCTTTATTTCTTAAGAAGAATGTAGTAGAATCAGAAGTAAGCATCTTACGACGTTGTTGCTGGAAATCCTCTTTGGACATACCTTCATCTTTTGTCTCCTCTTCAATCCATTCTTGCTGAACAGCCTCTTCGATAAATTCGTCCTTGGTATTCAGGACTGTTCCGTTTTCATCTTCTGCAAACACATGGAAAAAGTATGACCCATTATCAAATGTTTCCGGATTGATGGTAAATGATAAGTCTCGATAGTCTCGTTGATTATCCGAAACTTTCTTTGTCAAGAGGTCTCGCTCCTTGTAAAAACCGTCCCCATTCATCAGTGCAATACGAACTTTCTTTAGTTCTTCATACTGGCTGGGCTTTGGCGAAAAGAAAATACGGAGTTTTACTTTTGCCCCTTTCTTTGGGTCAACCAACACTTCTGGGTCTCCATCGACAAGAGAATAAGATTTACCTCCTAAGTCAACTTTTACAATATGTAGTTTGCCAAGTTCAAGGACATTTGCAAGAACCCCTTCCCACTTGGAAAAATTTAATGATGGGCTTTCTAGAATTTGTTGGCATAACCCTATGCGAGTGTTTAGTCTACTATTCTGTTTAAGGAAAGCTGCGACATCCTTCTGAAGTGAGTTCGCTTTGATGGGCAGCTCAACAACCCGGTCTGCAATGGTCGATGAGAAATCAGACATGACGCTGATGCAGTCATCGTTTTTCATTAAGAACGATGGCGTATACTCTTTCCTTTGAGCGAGTTTCTCATCCGGAATAAGACCCAGATAAAATATTCCGTTGCCTATTTCCTTGTCGGTAAGTCCGGATAAGACAACATAAAGCAGATAATTAATCTTGTCATTGACCGAAACATTTAAATTCTTTTCGGCATACTGCAACACTGTCTTGATTGTCTTGTTGCCATCGGTTTCATTCAATAACGATTTGAACAACATGAAATCCAGTGTTTTCACACTTAGATCTTGGAATGTTGCATTACCGTATGAGTCTTCGGCAGACGTACTGCTGTTGACCGGAATGAGTATCAAAATTGGCTTGGTCAAGTCGTTGCGAAGCTCAATGAGTTTTGTGGGTGTAATATATTCGCTTCCTGAAAGAGTTTCAGAAAGAATATAACACTCTGCTTGCGTCTCACGCGAATTGATTTTATTTCTCAATTCGGGTAAGACTTCCAAAGGAAATCCCGTGACTTTCATGCAATGTCCGTCAGAGGCATTTTCTATGATATTGCCATAGCAGGACATGAAAATGTCCAGCATCCGATTATAATATTCTCTTCGTAAATCCATTGAGTTCGCTATTAATCGTTGAATTTATATCTGGGACGTATCTTCTGTAGTGATGAAGCATCGCTAAGGTCTGTATAGAACCCTATCTGGCGGAGCTTACTCTTTAGCGCATCAACATTGGCTTTGAATGCCATGTGGGTCTTTACATCTGCATCGGAAAAGCGGGGTTCGTCACTACCATCGATAATAAGCCCATATCGGTCTCTGATACTCTTTATGAGCTGTCGGATGCTTAGCGGATTACTACTGAACCCTCCACCATCTTTTGGTGTAAGTACAAGAAGCTGCACAAGAACCTCCAAAAGTTTAGAGCCAATTGCGCCTCGGCGCTGGTGTTTTCGACTTCGTCCATCAATCATCAGGGCTGACTCTGTATTTTTCATTGAAACATTATCAAGAAATTGACGACCATATTTCAATTGGTAAGAAGCACCTACATTCATGAGACACAGTACATATTTTTGGAGTGCTGTATCTTCAAATTGTAGATAATTTTCTAATTCAGATTTGTACGTTCTTGCATCCTCTCGTTCTTCTTCTGTTTTAGCTTCTTTATCATAGTTGCTAAGGACATCCGAAAGTCGTACTTGAAAATATGCATCTATGCTTGCATCATAATTTTTAATCCGATGAAATATTTGGTTCATAGATTCCAAACTTGCTCCCGGCATTCGTCTTACAGCCTTGATTGTGTATGAGGCTTTGATATAATTCAACATGCCATCGAGGAGATGTTGCATATCTGCACATGCAATATCTGAAATATCGCTTTCAAGTCTATCCGTCATATCAACAACCATACTCCAGCCCTCAGATTCTTCAGCAGAACCAGCATCGACCATTTTGGGAAGCTGATAAACAAGTTGATGAAAGTATAATGCGAGATGAAAACCTGTAAGAATCCTAAGATAATCAATAAATACACTTCGAGGCATACTATTTTGGTATGCAAGTAGCCGAACTACATCGTCACAATATAGGTCAGCTTGTTTCTTCAAAAGTGGACTAATATCGGCTATGACATTGACCACCTTTGGATCAATATCAACCATTTTAATCAGATGAAGCATCCCGGCCGTATCAATATCAAGCGTAGGATTATCAACAAGTTTTCTACTGAAGTTGTCCCAGCCGATTGACATATAAGTTTTTAAAGCATCCCTTACTTCTGGACGTTGATTGATCATGATGAAAATCTGGTCCGCAGTATTGTAATCACGAGTGTATTTCTGATTACGGATTCGATAGCTTTCCAGGTGGAGAGGACGCATGGAGGATATGTTTTCCTTAGCTTTTCCACGAAAAACCATATTAACCAAGCTACTACGCAACCAACTTTCTATCGCTTCTGGATAGTCCGAAAAGCCAACAAGTTCTTGACGCGTCTCTAAGGTCTTGAAATACTTTTCTTTAAGGGTATTTACGTCATGGAATGTAGCATTCCTTGCAAGTTTTAGTTTTATTCGAGCACCATTGTTTCGCATTAGCATGAAGAGATTGACCAGAACATTATCCAATGTAACGGCCTTCATGTCAACAGCGAATATCGACGGCTCACGGAATACACGCTCCTCGCGTGAGAGTATCGGCATTTTCATATTTTATCCTCCTCTGCTTCAAGTCGTGTTACAACAATACGCATCGTTCTCTTATTAAGGCGTATGCGATAATAATCCTTTTCGTTGTTAGTCACGATGATTTCTGTATAAGTTTCGCTTTCAAGCAGGTTCTTGAATACCTGTAACTCGATAAACCTGCCTTTTAGATCGCTTACCGAAGGGCTAAAACCATTCTCAATATATGAGAGCATTTCGTATAGTTCGAGCGATACATTAAGCTGAATATGCTTCTTTGTCTTGCTACGAAAGACAAATGCACAATTCTCATGTTCAAGATACGTCGTCAGTTTATCATTCGTATCAACTTCCATTTCGAAGTCTTTGAGTGGGAATCGACGATAACTCTTTGCGCTTGGATCAGCAACACGGGATGATGAAAGAAGTAAGTATTCTTTTGATAGCTCCCTGTTCCAGCATCCTTCACTACATGAGATAGCGTAAGCCAAATCATTCTTCACAGTCTCCAAGTCATCGCCTTTCTGATTGAGGTTATTGACAAATCTACCGATTGACTGGAAAGGAAGACGTTTCATGAATCCGTCTTTATCGTTGAGGAATGCACCCTCAAAATACTGGTGACGAATAAATGTCTGGTGACGTAATTTCAACAGTCGGACATCACTCTCACTCATCATATATGATGGCTTTAGCTCCATAGTGTCATTGAAAGATGGTATCAAGGACGCTGTTCTTTCTGCGAATGAAAGATAATCTCTTTCATTTTTTTCGCTAAAATAGAGATTCCGGTCAAGCTCTGGTATTGCGACATTGGCAATATCTGTTTCACGTAGAAGTTTTACAACTCTGTCTTCGGAGTGCTGATTGGGAAACCATGAATGTTCAGGCGCTGTTATGTTGAAATAATAGCGCGTCCACCACCTTTGCCGTTCAAGTTCATATCTGATTCTGCGATTATTCTTTTCCTCGTCAGTCGCATCTTCCGGTGTCTCGTCGTATTCTCTTTTTGCCTTATCTAATAATTCAATAAGGTGGGGCATGTCTGCGCACGTATAATCACGGGTAAGCATCCACGCTATAATTGAGCGCAAATCACGCATGGTTATATGGAGCTCACGTTTATATACTATTGTGCGGACTATCCACTCCAGGCGCTTTATTATCTCGTTGCCAACAGCCGAGTCGTTGAGTGAATCGACGTTATATTTTATGAAGCAACGGTCGGCTATCGGACATCCCAGACATTTGTTCCAAAGTTTTTTATCGGTCAAAGCCTTTACCTGTTTACGCAACAAGGAATCCCCATTATCGTCAAGGGCAGTGACCGAACGAAGATTAAGATTAATAACCATGACTCCGTCAGGGAGGGTAGCCACACCCTCTTTGTAAAAGTATTCATCAATGGCATTATGTAATCCCGTAAGTTCCGGAGTTGACTCCAGATATTCCATCAATCGACCTTCATTAATAGCTATTATGCGGCCCTCCACAGCACATCGATAGTCCTCAATACCAATGAATGGCGCAAAAAACTTTGCCAGAACATCGTTATTCTTTAGGTTATGCTCATCTTGAGAACCATCGTAGTTACTTTCAAACATGACGCTACCCAGACGGAATTTTGCACCATTGCGGGACTCGACATAATTGAGGTCTGTTCCAGCGTTCTCAACCTGACGTATAAACGCGGTCTTGCCATCGCCAGCATTACCGGTTATGATTATAAGCTTATAGTCACCATGCTTGATGTCTTCTAAAAGTTTGGTGTCGAGGCGCGTCTCAGTATATGTCAGTTTGTCAAGAATGTTGTCATTCTTGAATCCTGCACGAGTTCCGGCATTACCTCGTTCACTCTGACTATAGAGAGAATTAATATAATCGACAATATTGTATTCTGTTCCATCCTTGCTATAAAATTCAATAGAAGAATCTATACGTTCAAGAGCATCAAATGCCTCTTGCATCTCTTTTGCGTTTTGGAATCGATTCTCCTTTCGTGTTTCGCAAGCCTTCATTATGAATTTTGCGAACTTATCGGATATGAGGTGATTCCTGTCAAGAATGTTGACCGGAGTCTGGTCAAGAATAGGTGTCTGACTATTTCCCCAAGGATAGATATGGCTCAATAATTCATATGCCGTAACTCCGAGAGCAAATGTATCTGCACCTAAGTCCCAATTCATCTTGCTGCCGACTGTCAGGTCAGGTGCCACATAACGATAAGTTCCTACCTTATGTCGATCTCCTTCCTTGTTTGTAGCTATGTTGAAATCGATGAGCACGAACGACCCATCTTTACGATACATTATATTTTCAGGCTTGATGTCTCTATGTATTACTGGTGGCTGTTTTTCCTGTATATACACAAGAGCTGAAATCATTTGTTTGAGAAATGATTTCATCAGTGTGAGAGAAAGGAATGTATCGCCACTCGCATAGCGGCGAATGTCTGTCCCATCAACATAGTCCATAAGAGTATAGAACAACCCACCATTGGTTGTCCCGTTTCCACGGAATCTCACTATGTTCGGATGATTCAGGTCATTCAATGCCTTGAATTCATCAACAGTCACTTGTGGGCTTACGCCCTCCTTGAATATTTTGGCGGCATATAAAGCTCCAGGCTGATATTGGTGTTTTGCTTTGAAAACCTTTGAGAATCCACCTTCGCCAAGCATTTCACCAAGGACTATGTCGTTGGTAATGCGGTCTGTCGGTTTTAAGTCATTAAGATTTTCATTGGCTTCAGGAACAGAGTATTGCTGTGTGTGGGCAATTATACCGTTCTCAAAGATGAATTGGCGTACTTCATCTATGTTGGCCCATCTTTCAATCGGATCAACAACTATTGTTCTTTCGCAAAGTTCATCTACCCATTTCTCAACGTTAGAATTCACCGCAGAGGGTAGCGAATCTTTTGGAAGTTTACCACCCTTCATTAATAACTCTTTGAAATTGTCGAACGGAAACTTCTGTCCAGTCATCAGCTCGTAGGCAAGAACTCCGAAAGAATAAACATCCGATGCTGCAGAATAGTCCCCGATAAATACATCTTCAGAAGTATAGGCATTCAAGTCGAAATCCTCTAAATCTACAGTGACATTAAAGCTTGCGTCATCGTGAGCTTCGTTATATGCCAACCCAAAATTAGCAAGCGCAGCCCTGCGGTCAGATTGGATAAAAATATTTTCCGGACGCACGTCTCTATGTATCACATTCTGTTCGTGAGCTAAGGATAGAGCCTCAGCAACATTCAATAAAATCTGAATCTTATCCAATTCCGTGAATGTGTTGCGAGCCATCTCACTTCGCAGAGAACGGTCATCTTGATAGGGAGTTATAACATAATAGTGATTCTCCTCCGACTCAAACCGACTCTTAATGATTACCCCGGTATTGTCAGGAAGAAAGTCCTCGGTAATCTCACCATTATGAACCAGCTTTTCATGCTTCTCAATCTGAACAGGTGACATACCGGCCTGATTTAAGGCGTAATCGCGAACCTTATACTTTTTGTCAGTTGGGAATTTCTTATGGCAAAGGTATTCTATATAATCATCAGTAGTATCAAGTATCTCGTCGATAATCATACCACAGACATTAGTGCGGACGTGAGCCCGACTAACACTGCTACCCATAAGATAATCGGTAATATCGAATTGGTAAGACGCAATCGCACTTGCTGGGACATAGTGAGGCAACCTGTCAGGCTCCTTAATGAAATTGATAAGTTCATCATTGAGTAGGAATGTTTTGTTGTCGCTGGCAGAGCCGACCTCAAATCCTGATTTGTTCTGATTAAGGTTACTTAGGGTCACAATAGATTCAATCCATGCAGCTTTCCAACGTCCGTTCTTGCGTTTGAGATAGTCGCTGAGGACTTTGCCTTTGAATGTAACACCCTTAATGGGGTTCTTAATTTCTCGGTCGTTATGAAACCATGCGCTATCGTATGCTTCAAGACGGCCTTTGTAGTCCTTGTTTTCGATAAGATAGATTGCATGGGGAGCAACCACGATGCAGTCGCACTCCATGAATTGAGTACCCCCATTCGGATTGATATAGGGATATTCGCCATTGGGTATGATGTAATAGCTGTCAGGCAAGTTAACTTGAAGGAAGTCAAATAAATGCTTCTCTCCGGCGTTCACAGGTCCAGAGCTATGTATTGGAGTACAAAGTTTTGCCATTGGTATGATTGGTGTTATCTATTGTTCTAATTCCATTTCTCAATCTCAGCCTCTACCATTGCTATGGCTTTCAATTCTTTCTCGTTAGCCAGATGACGTTTTGTATGTGCGTTTCTGACCATACGATCAATCTTGTTCATGTCTTCCTTTGCAAGAATTGGAACAGGGATGTCGAGAAACATTCGATTTATTGGATGACATATCTTGGTCCCAGCTTGTGTCCGTCTAATAAGGCGGAATCCATAGTCTGAATTTAGCCAACAATATAAATATCCAGCGGGTACCTTATCATTTGACTTCATTCTAATAAAGTGACTTGATATGAAAGCACCTTCTAAATCTTCGTTGGCATATATGGCTCGACAAAATGTCTCATTCTCACCGAGAGTTCCATCGCTTGCAATTAAGACCTCTCCATATTTGACAAGGTTGTCAGTTTTTACACCTCTCCTCGAAATATATTTGCCCGTAACAATTGTATCAAATATATCCTTTTGGTTAATCAGCATAATGCCACAATGGGGCTTTACTTCAATACTTGGAGCTCCTGTGGATGAAAATGTTTCACCGTTTTCAATTACATCCTTTATTGTTAAATGACTCTCTGGAATAGAGGAGATAATAGCCTTGATGCGTTCAGAATTATTAAAAGCATTGAACGTAATTGAACCGAATTCAGATACTTTTCGAGTAAAGCAACTTGGCTTCCGAGTTGCGCTGTGCTGACCAAAGTAATCATAGTCTTCCGGTGTTAATGACCGCAATCCGGCTTTCTTTTTTAAGAGTTTGTCTGCTGCCTCTAACTCATCAGCGGCTGATTCTCGCAGACGAGCTGATTCTTGAATCAACAAATCAATACTCTCCTGCAATGTCTTTGGGAAATTTGGTATTGGAATTTCACCTACAAAAGGACACTCTATATGTTGGATTACAGCACCGAAAGTACCTTGCGTGAGAAGTATGTATCCATACTTGGATGCTAAATACGCATATATCGCGCCAGCTCTGAGGATGTTATTCGGCTTAAGCCGAATAACATCCTCAGAAGCAAGCTTCTGAGCATGTTTCGCGTTAGCGAACGCAGTTTTTCCGATAGTGCCACTTCGTGTAATGAGAATCCATCCTTTTTCAAGGGCTAATTCCTTTACTCCACCCATATAACGCTTTGACACCATCTTTACGGACTCCAAATCCGCAGCGAGTATATCAGAACTGCTCAAAAACTTATATCCATGCTTTGGGTTTGATACGTATACTCGTTTGTAACGTCCTCCATTGAATATACCTGAAGACACCTCTTTTAATTTCAAAAGCGGATACGGGGATTTTGCAATAGTCTTTTTAACAACTATTGCATCACTCAGGTGATAAGATGGGTCAAATCGCCTACTTGCATCCTCAATGCTTGTTAGTTGAATTTTTGACGCTTTCATATCCCCATGATTTTTTTATATTCCTCTGAAATTTCCGGAAGGTCATCATCAAGCCGGCGCACTCGTTCTACACGACTTCGCGTTATGAGTTCTCCATGACGATTACGGGCTGCCCATTCCTTCTTTGTTGGGTAAAGAATTTCAGCGCCATCATCATCTCTCTTATATATAGGATTGCCTCGGCGGTCTTTGCCAACCTTTTCGGCTATTGCCATGAATACTTCGTAGTCTTCCTTTTGACCCAGTTCAATGCCTATCTTTTTCTGTAAGAAGAGTAGTGAAGCCTGAACGCCAACCTGAGGCAAGAATGCTTCTACAGGCAGGTCTATAGAGGCTATGAGTTTGAATTTTGAAAGTATCCATTCACGAACCTTCTCAGTATTGGGGTTACTGAGTATGCCATCAGGTAAGACTATCGCCATTTTACCACCTGGTTTTAGGAAATTATAACATTGCTCTATGAACAATCCTTCTGGCGATTTTATCCATGCTGATAGGTCATAGTGCTCGACAATGCCCTGTGCAACCTCGACCTTTGAGCCAAAGGGAGGATTTGTAAATATCATATCGAACTTGCCGAAAGCACTGTCTTTGGCTGCATGTTCGTCACATGTTGCGTAGTCGCCCCTATGTCCAACGCTTGTACTGACAGCTTCATTTATACGTTCGAGGTCAGGCAATGAACCAAAGGGGTATTCAAGTGAGTTGATATTGAATATATTGCTATGTCCGTCACCTGCCATAACCATATTCATCTTTGCTGCTTTCTTCAAATCAGGGTCAAAATCGAACCCGAATATCATAGACTCAGCATATTGACGAACGATTTTATTGACTGTCTCATCTGTGTTTGAGAGAGCATCAATCTCAGCTTCAGAACGATCTGCATAGATATTGCGTGTAATTTGGCGACGAACATGATCCAGAACCATTACAAGAAAACCTCCACTACCACAAGCCGGGTCGAGCACACGACAATGCTGGTTTGGGTTCATAATCTCAACCATACACTTTATTATATTGCGTGGTGTGAAGAACTGACCAGCCTCCTGTTTGAGAGTATTACTTACGATAGTCTCGTAAGCGGTGCCTTTCACGTCAACAGTAGCATCAAGGAAGCTGTATTTGGCTATCTGCGATGCGACATACGCAACGCCACGGTCAGACAAACTAATCTGCTCGTTTCCGTCAAAGACTGTTTTAAAGAGATCATCCTTTTTCAGTCTTTCAAAGATATCCTTAATTCGTTTGGCAACTGTAGCCTGACCTTCAGGCGTATTCTGTTCTGTGACACCAACCCAGAACTGGCGGCGATAACTGAACCCCTTCTCGGCATCTGTAAAACGACGTTTTTCATCGAAAATCTTACAGAATATCAGATTAAGAAGTTCCCAAAACGCATCTTTTTTTCGACCCTCGTTGCCATAAAGATAGTCATGACAACGCTTAAACGTTCGAATAAGTGTATCATTGGCAGCTTTACGAGGTTGGGCACGATCACCCATGTTTTCAAGATTTTCTATGGTTTCATCGCAACCTGGGAAATCGCTAATATCTTCAATTCGTTCATTGCCTATCTCATCTTCTTTTCTGTAGGCAAAGAATTGTTTATCTCCATTAGTCCACATTCCGAAGTCACACCCCGTAGCTTGCAGTGCCTTATGAAGAGTAGCCTCGACTCCTTTCTTCTTATCGCTTTCTTTTGCCTTAGAGTCAAAGACAATACAAATACGCTCTATATTTTCCGGTTCTTTCTCTGCTTCATGACGAAATATTGCCAAGTCTATAGTCATGCGCTTTTTCTTACCTTCATCATCTTCGTAAGAGAAAGAATAGTCGCGTTTCATATCGGAAAGATTAAATTCATATTCCTCGTCCATCTGGTTGATTATAGATTGAAGAAGAAGTTCTTTCTCTGTGGCAGTTTTTATAGAATTGGTCAAGACGCAGACAAGTTGGTTGTCATCAAGGACAACCTCATCCTGCAACTGCTTTTTATCGATGTCAAAGTTAGCCATAATATACAAAATTACATAAGTTTAAAGTCATTGCCATGTCCATCTTGATCCATCTTAATAATCCTGCTTCTTAATTGACGATTGAAGTAAATCCTTAACGTCAACTTCAAGACTCATGGCAATATCAGAAAGTGTCTCAAGTGAAGGCTGTGCTGTATTAGTACACCATTTGGACACCGTAGCAGGGTCTTTACCAAGCTTTTGTGCCAACCATTTATTAGTGCGCTTCTTTTCAGCAAGCACCACTTTTAGTCGATTGAGATCTTTTCCCATTTGTAGAAACTGCTATTAGTATTGTGTATTTTGCAAAATTAGTGATTTATTTCGATATATCTATGATGTTTTCGGGAAAATTCATCAACTTTTCAGGAAACTGCTATCTGGAGAACGGCGAAAAAGATAATCGCATTTCTTGCTATCATACGGAATAGTTTCAGGATATACGATATACGCCATCTGTTAGCATTTTGTGAAAGGTATTAAAATCATTACGTAATTAACGCACCATAATCATAGATTTGCTAACTTTTACATCATAGTTATAAAATCTTATGCTATATAGAAAAGGAGAGGAAAATCCCCCTCCTTAACTCTAAAGCCATGTATCAGACATTCAAATCTTTCAGTGCTAGTGCATAATTGGGACAAAAACCGTCCATTATACACTTTAAACCAAGTGTCTGATAGTACTTGTGGTCATCATCTTCGGTACATAGGTATTTGTAACCGTAGCGTGGCATGTACTCCTTGAAGAACCGAGCCAAGTCTTTCAGGCTTTCTTCTTGGTTCTTCTTGAAGTTACTGCGCACAATGATGATAGACCAGTCGGGGAAGTTGCCTCTTCCACAGCTATATTCCCAGAAGCGGATATAGCAGTCTAAATCACGTTCACGGATGTCCACACAAAAGCCGTTGGCATGTGGCATCACGCTACAGCTTTCTCTGTAGCCAAACTTCTCACACAAGTAGAGATTGAAATCAAGAATTAAATCTTTTTGAACCATAAATAATAGAATTTAAAATGTTAATAAAAATTGATTATAAATGAAAGCCTCGCTTACGCTTAGCCTTTTTCTTTTTCATCAAGCGATTGAACTCTGCTTCTTCTGCGGCAGTGGCATTGTAGGATGAATTGATGTTTAGCAAACCAAGATTGAAGCCAAAGCTATCATCGGAATGAGAGACGTTTTGCTGCACCTCTTCTTTCTGCTGTTTGGGTTCCTGTTTGGCTGACTCCAACAAGGATGCACAAGCATTCTCTTCCAATCGGTTGTCGATATTCAGGTAGCTAAATTCTCGGCTGACCTTTGAGCCGGAGAAAGAAAAGCTGTTGTACTCAAACTTGACACCTTGTATTTCTCGTGTAGTCCGACTGACCTTGAATTTTATATCAATGTCACGGTCGGCAAGCGCATCTTTCAAGTCTTCCCAACTATGAGCTTTGGGCAGTTCTTCTTTCAATGCTTTGTATATCTCGTGCTTTGCCTTGTCGTAGGGGCGCAAGCGTTCCTCTTTGATATGGTCTTTACCGTTGGCAAAGTGCAAGCGATATTTGGCGGTCAGCATTTTGCAGACTTTCTCATTCCTACGGAAGTCATTCTTGTCGCTAATTGTTTTACCGTCATTGTCCATCCGGTTGAATACGATATGGCAATGCGGATGCTCACGGTCGATATGTCGGGCAATGATATATTGCGTATTTTCAATACCCATCAGCTTCATATAGTCGTGCGCTATGTTTAGCATCAGAGCATCATCGGACTTTAGCCTCGCACTGTCTTCCGGTGAGAAGTTGAGCGAAGTGTGTCCGACTATATTCTTTACCTTGTCGTTGAGTAATGCCTGTAACTCAAATTGCTCTGCCATCTGCTCGGGTGTACCTTCTACTCCGACCGCTTCCAATAGCTTGGATTTTTCCTCTTTGAGTACATAGCGGACGCAACCACCGAATGACGTTCCTTTAGTCTGTTTACCTATCATCTTTCAGTCGTTTTATAAGTTGATTAATGTGTTGAGCCATTTCCTCACATCTGTCTGCAACGGCAAAGAAACCGTAGGTGTTTGCCTGTCTTGCCAACTGGTTGAGGTTGGTACTTTCTCCAATTAACTGACGGATGATGTGGATATGCTCTTTCGTGATTCGTTCACGTACCGTTCCGTTCTCAATGAGCGAACGGATGACTGCGCTTTGAGTCTGCTTGCTCCGTCTGCAAAGCGCACCGAGCCATGCGAATTGGTCGTAAGACAGACGGAGTGTTATCGTATGTTTCTTCTCCATTTTGAATTGCTTTTAGTGAATAATTTGTGACCATCGGGAGCCGCCTCCTCTGACTTTTTGAGGAGTAAGTGGTCGGGAAATGTAATACAACGCTTCTTTCTGCCAGAACGGATAGGTTGTTAGCATTGAAGCAACCGTTCTTTCCGCCCGATGCTATCCATAGGAATTGCGGCAGATAGTAGGAAGCAATGAGTGCCGTTTTCTCGCTTTCGACCAGTGCAACAGGACGGCTTTGGTCTTCAGGAAGCAGATGCTCACCGAAGAAGCATTGCCTCAAATTGTAATCGCCTTTGTGCAATACGGAGTGTACCCATGTGACATGATTGTATGGCTCTTTTATCCTCTTGCCGTTTTCGGAATTGTAAAGCATTATCTTACCTGTGCGGACTTTATTCTGATTGTCCGTCTGCCAGAATACAGTTGCACCGTCCCAATACTTGGATGTGCCAACCTTGTATCTCTTCATTAGCTTCAATGTTTCTGTTTCTCCGAACTGAGCCGATAGAAATTGAAACAACTTATTCGCAGAATAGCTACGCAATGATTGGTTGACTATATCCAAATCAATGTAGGATGTGGCTATAGGTTGTGTTTCCTTAATAGGGGCATAGCTTCTGAAACTATTCTCCTTTTCCGCAAACTTTTCTTTTTCTGACGGATTCTGCTCAAAGTAATCACGAGGTGTGAAGTGATAACCGCATTTCTGCTCATGGTCACAACGTCCCACGTACTCTGGGAACTGAATCAGTTTCTCCGTATCAATATACTTGGAAAAGCATCTTTGGCGGTGACAGTTCGGACAAGTGTGCCGAGTGCTGACACCTTTGTAGGGTTCTAATATGAATCTATGTGTACTCATTGTATGTTTCTTTTTGGTGTGTCACTTTTGTCGTTATTGTCGTTTTCGTTTGGAATGTGTCAAAACCGACAAAAATGTCACGGGTTAATCTTTGAATATTCTCCATGCTTCTCTTTGCGGAACAATGTTCCGATGTTGTCATTGAGAAAGCGTTGGAACGTGCGCTCCTTCATTCCGTTCTGCTCGGCTATCTGTGTAGCTTGGGCAGTTGTAAAAGCTGGAGGAAGCAGATTGACTATCGTCTGTTGTTGGTTGTTGAGCGCATTTTCATTGAGTATGTTTTGAACGCTCAATGCGGATTCTTTGAAATACTCCGTTAGTTTGATGGCTCGTTCCACCGTCAACAGGTCGATGTGGGTTTTATCACATTCTCCGCAAGTCCATCGGGCTAATTGGATAATCAGGCAGAAACGGATGATGTATATCTCCAGCTTACAATAGATACTCACGATAGTGTCGTTTGTCTCTCGGTCGCACAACTCTGAGAAGTGGTGCTGCCATTCGTAAAGCCGTCTCTTGGCATCCTCCGTGAAGAGAAGAATATGCGGTTCTATCTCTCCAAATTCATTGAGGGCATACTCCTGTTGTATCAGCTTATCAATAATGGCATTCCATTCTTGTTCGATATTCTCCGGCAGCTCCTTGTCATTCCAACGTGCTTTCTGTTGCAGATTGGGCATCACGAATAGAATACGGTCGATGAATCCATTATTGGAACGTTCCCCCTTTGCCAATTCGCTAAGAATCTTCTTTTGGATAGTGCCGATAACAGAGATATACGGTCGCTTGATGAAAATGGAACTCTTGGCATTCTTACGGTCGGATATAGTGGTCTTGGCACTGAAAACAGACAACCAAAATTGTTCTTCCGAACCGTTGTTATAGCGGTTGAAGTTCTTGAACCAAGCGGACAATTCATCAGCCCACAAGCATAAACCACGTTTGTTCT
>NZ_SRYZ01000060.1 GCF_004793475.1 Bacteroides muris (ex Afrizal et al. 2022)
GATAATGAAAATCAGCCACTTGGCCTATTTTATTATACTAAATATTATTTACTAACTCATTTGTTTTCAACGGATTAACTGTAATTTTAACGAAGTATTACTTATAAGTATAATCACTATAAACCGGATAACACAAGGTAAAACTCACTGTATTAAATTCGGACTCCACCCGGACTCCCGGCTGCGCCACCAATGTTTTCCGCTCACCACTGAATTCATCAATAGCCCGCATTCCCGAAATCCATAAAGAACGTTTGACTCGGGATTTATACAACGAAGAACTATCCGTCTCAATACGGGCAATGGCATTGTTCAGGCAAAGATAGGAATGATTATTTCTCTTGTCATAAGCCACGCTTCCACGCTCTTCTACTGCCAGACCGTCAAACAAAGAATATGGAATCCGGAGTTCTATATCGAAAGTATTTATCGCACATTTCACCAAATACACCGTTCTGTCCCCTACAAACCAATAACGATCTCCACTTGCACGACTCACAGTCTTGATTTCCCTCAATTCCGCCAATTGTTCATTCATCGTTTCATAAGGAACAATCGAGTCGGTCATATCTTCGTAAGTATAGAAATATTCCCCATTAGAAAAAACTACCCGGCCATTGATTTTGAACAAAGTGAAACTCCCACCTTTCACTTCTCCCAAACTCTCATACTTCCGTACATCCTTTACCAGCTTCATACCCGAATCAATCCGAAAGCGATACAAACCATTCCTTAAGTGTTTCGCCCAGATATTCCCCTGATAGTCCACTTCTATATGGCGAATCATGTGACTGAACCCACGTAAGGACCGAGTAAAGTAATACTCTCCCGAAGCATTTTCCGTATATAAATTCAAAAGCGCATAAGTCCCCTCCAATAAAAAAGACTGTTCCTTCAATTCAATCTTTTCCATACACATCCCTCCCTTTGCGTCAGCCACCTGCTTTGACTTCAATCCCGATATAAGGAAAGTACCCTTGTTGTGTCCGCAAAAAATCTGTTTTCCCCATTCATCGACGAACCACGCTTGTTCTTCCAAGCCCGGAACCAATTCAGCCTTTCCGTCCTTAAGCCAATAGAGTCCTTGATTAGAAGCAATATAAGCTTCATCTTCCCTTACCAGGACATCATATACCATGCCTATTTTACGAAATGGAGGTTCATAATAATAGATTAGAGAATTGTTGTGTATATAGGCAATACCTTCATCCAAAGCTGTCCATATATTATTGTCATCATCACAATACAACTTCAAAACAGTATTGTTCTGTAGTTTATTATCCGTATTGACCTTCCAAATCAGCTTTCCTTTTTTATCCAACGCATATATGCCATCGGATATTGTGCCAACAACGTAGCAACTGTCTTTGGTCATCACCGCACGATTAATGGTATGCTTCCTAAATACATCATCACATTCGGTTTCCCATTTTTCCACCCTCCCATCTCGATAGAGAAAACCTCCCTGATTACGGGTAAGCATTAAAACCGCATCATCATAAGGAAGCCCAGCCAGGACATCGCTATTCCCAAATGCCTTTCTGGGAATAAGTTCTTCCATTTTCCTGCCAGAAAAGACACAAAGTCCACCATTTATTCTTTGAGAATAAAAAGTATTTCCAACCTGAAATAAGTTCAGAGGAAGACTCTTCATCCGAGTACCTTCCACCGAATTTCCATTATAAAAAAAGAGAGAACCAAACGATTGAAAAACAATTTCTCCTTGAACGCAAACAATGTTCCAGATTTCGTCATTATGAAATGTAAAATCTTTCACTTCATTTTTCAGCGAGTGATATTCAAGGGTATCATAAGGAGTACGGACAAAATAACCGAATTCTTCGTAAGAGCCTACATAAATTTTTCCATCTTTACTGATATATATAGCACGCACAATTCCTTTTGTCGGTAATTCATACAACCGCCAAGCACTTCCATCAAATTCCAGCAGTCCATTATTATTGCCAAAATACATCACCCCTCTTTCATCTTGTGCAATAGACCAATTCTGAATACCGGCATTATAATCCGACACCAAATAGCTCCTCACTATAGGAGAAAAAGGTATGGGTGAAGCTTGCAGCAAACTACTGAAAACCAAAAACAAGAGAAACTTTATTGCAATTCTCATGAGTACTGTTTATAGGTATTTACCAGCAAAGATAAAGCTTTTTGCGTTTTCGTAAAAACAAAATCGCAGATTATCCTCTTTTATAGAAAGATAACCCGCGACAACTGATAACTCACTTTATTAATTTTCAGCAGTTTTCTGTTTTCCCAAAGGAATAGAAACACCCAAGTAAGCATTGACATTCTTCGTATTCTTACCAAAGAACATATAGTCTGTTCCCGCAAAGAAAGGACCCAGTTTCAGTGCCAGACCGAAGGTTTTAC
The DNA here is from genome assembly GCF_004793475.1 of Bacteroides muris (ex Afrizal et al. 2022). Classification (GTDB taxonomy): domain Bacteria; phylum Bacteroidota; class Bacteroidia; order Bacteroidales; family Bacteroidaceae; genus Bacteroides; species Bacteroides muris. Next base: position 2,395 of record NZ_SRYZ01000060.1, read on the forward strand.
CGGCTCCTTGAAGTACGGAATAGCTGGCAGCTACATTGAAAGCATTCGTCGGACGGATGCAGGCAGAGAAAGTCAACTCATTCAAAGTTTTCGGTTTGGCAAAACGACCGGTATACAAGGCACCCACTACCAGCCAATCATTCAGCAAGGCATATTCAGCGCCAAGAACCATTGTAGAAGTCAATCCACGGGTACGGCTCTTCTCAGAAGCCTCCTCCGTCTTGAGCTTCAACATGTCATAGTTAAGAATCTCGCCGCTGTTCACAATATTCATGAACTCCTGCTGCGAGGCCGGGTCAAGAAAATCATAAGTCTGCTCTGCATCGGCTCGCGCTATACTGGTATTCGATTTAGACCATTTGATAAAACCCAAATCAAGAACTGAAGCAGAAAGTGTCAATTTATCCAGTAACTTGTAAGATACTCCCAAATCAACAGCCCCACCATATCCGGCAAAACCGAAACTGCCAAAATCGATTTCATCGATATAATCGCCATTCCCGTTCTCGGGAAGCTCCAACAGCTTTGACGAGTTCTCCAAAGTTGCATCCACTTGAATGGAAGCTTTACTCGTCGCTCCTGAAGAGCCGACAGAAGGAGTTTCCACATGAATCCGGTTGATGTTCAGCTTTAAGTTACCGATACCCAGCAGCATCTTCACCTTACCGCCTACAGCCAGCCGGTCTGTTATGTTCCTTGCAAAGCCAAGGCCGACTTCCGCATAGGAATTTATCTCAAGCTTCTGTCCATTAATGGTTTCGTTAATACCCAAATAGTCAGAAATATTGTCACCAAGCTCCCGGCTGCTCATGTTATTCATAAACTGGAACATGGTTTTCGGTATGGCGGCACCGATATCATTACGCAACCCTACATTGACTGACCAGAAGTTCTTTCCTTTATACCACCCAGCAGACAGGATGTCGGTACTCAAATTCACATTCAAGTTATTGGTAGCATCCAGTCGGTTCATAAAGTCATTGCTCATGAAATAGTCGCTATCATCACTATTCTCAATAATGTCCATAATATCCCTATACCCCAGAGAACCGGAGTTGACGGTAGCATTCAACGAACCTATCACGGGAATATTCAGATAACCACGTCCCGGCATCAAGGCCGGATTGAGTTGCATACGCTGGTTACTTCCTTCCATAAAGTAGGAAGTACGTAGGAACTGGGCTTGTCCGGAAAGAGAGAAGCAAAGCAACAATACCACAGACAGCCACACTTTCAGAGAATTCAATTGTTTCATAACCTTGTCAATATTTTCATTATCACCTGCAAAAATATAAAACAAGTTAACACCCAACAAACAACTTAACCGGATAGTCGTGTATAAAAAGCTGATACAGGGACTATCCGGTATAAATTAAGGAGCAAACAAAAGAATCCTCTTAAGAGCGTCCTTATACTATTTCATCATAAACATGCTCATTTGCCCTCGTAAGCAGTATTCAAAAAAAACGAGGCTGTCTCCTTATCTTTATTGCAAAGACATTGACGTCACTGCCGGAGCACTCAGCATTTCCTTGTATTTTACCGGAGCAGTCAGTATTTTCACAGCCTCTTTCAAGTCATCATCATCTTTCAGCTGCTGGATAATGCTTCCACGCTGGAAATAATAACGCTTGATGATTTCTACCGCAATCATGCTCTTGATGTCCTTGGAGAAATGGTCAAGGTCACGGTCCAGATTATGCGACAGTTTCTTCTCCAGCGCTTCAAACTCTTTCGAGGCATCAGTCAGATAGCCCTCGAATTCGGCCATCTCCTTCAGGTTCTTCAGCATCTTCTCTGTCTGCTGGTCGTATTTGAAGTCCGCCTTTTTCACCATCGCCTTGAATTCCGCATAATCGGCATCTGTAATTTCAAACTTCTCTGCTGAAGGGATAGTAGGATGTTTCAGGCAATAGTCCGTAGCATAATTGAAAATAAGATTGTCATTGACAAGATAGAACAGAATGTTGGGCAGCTTCTCCTGCTTCACCACAATATCCGGAGTCACGCCTCCGCCATCACGCACTTCACGTCCGGCAGCCGTATGAAACACGGTAGTAAGGCTGTCCGGAATACGTCCCACACTGCCATCCTCATTCCGGTGCTTGTAGTCGATAGCCTGCACACAACGACCGCTGGGAATATAATATTTGGAAGTAGTCAGCTTCATGGTACCACCGTATGGCAACGGACGGGTGGTCTGCACCAATCCCTTACCGAATGTACGGTTACCAATAATGACAGCACGGTCGAGGTCTTGCAAGGAACCCGCAAGGATTTCTGACGAAGAAGCAGTTCCGCCATTGACCAGAACAGCCAAAGGAATTTCCAAATCCAGCGGTTCGCGCAATGTCTTGTAAGTGTTGCTGGCTTGCTTGATTTTGCCTTTTGTCGTCACAAGTGTTTTACCGCGAGGCAAAAAGAAGTTGGCAATCTCTATTGACTCATCCAACAAGCCGCCTCCATTATTCCGCAAGTCAATCACCAAAGAAGTAATGCCCCGCTTCTTCAAGTCCAGAAAAGCCTGCTTGAACTCTTTGGAAGGATTTCCCGAAAATGTACTAAGGTTGATATAGCCTATATTATTATCCAGTACCGTATAATAAGGTATGAACGGCAATTGGATGGAACGGCGCACAATGTCGAAATCCAACGGTTTCTCTGTACCGGGACGTTGCACTTTCAGCTTGAAGCTAGTGCCTACTTGTCCACGAAGCATCTCGCTGACCTCCTGGTTATTCTTTCCGGCAAGGTCTTTTCCGTCAATCTCCATCAAAATATCTCCAGCTTTCAGACCTACATCGGCAGCAGGCATATCCTCGTATGGCTCGGATATCATGGAACGTTTCAGTTTCGGGTTCCAGGTAATCACAGAGCCTATACCACCATAGGAATTCTTCAACATCTGTTCCAGTTCGCTTTGGTCATCTTCCGGATAATACTCCGTGTAGGGGTCGAGCGAGTAGAGCATGGCGTCAATGCCTTCACGGATAGTCTTGTTCGGATCAATCGTATCCACGTAAAACATATCCAACTCTTTCACAATAGAATTGAATATATCCAGATTCTTTGCTATTTGGAAACTGCGGCTATCACCACTCTTAAACCCCCAAAAACAAACGGCTCCCGCTGCAATCAGCAAAGCAACCATCCAGCGTATCTTTAAAATTCTTCTCATAATATGTCTATGTGATAATATGCTAATTAATTAATAAAATTTCTTCCTTGATTTTTTCCCATTGTGCAGCCTGAAGCTCCGTACCCACTACCTGTATCACATCTTTGGAAAGAAGGGAGCCTATCTTGCCACATTTCTCCAGCGAGTAGCCACACGTCAGTCCATACAAGAAACCGGCAGCGAAATAGTCACCCGCTCCTGTGGTGTCCACCACTTTCTCTACCGGAGCTGCTTGTACCTGTACCATCTCTGTCCCTTTACGAATCAAAGAGCCACGGGCACCCACTTTTACAATGGCTATGCTACACATTTTGGCAATGATACCCACAGCTTCCTCCGGTTCTTTACCCGTAAAGGCCTTTGCCTCTTCCTCATTGGCAAAAACAATATCCACATATTTATTGACCAACAGAGAGAAAAATTCATGGTCTCCTTCTACTATATTGTAGCTCGCCATGTCCAGACATACTTGTAAGCCGGCCTCCTTAGCCAGCTCAATGGCGCGGAGAATCATATCATGGTCTTGCACCAGATACCCTTCTATAAACAAGCAAGCATATCCTTTGAACATATCCAGCGAAAGATCTTCTGCCTTCAATGTAGAAGCCGCCCCCAAATAAGTGCCGAAAGTACGTTCCCCATCAGGAGAAATGAAAGTAGAGGCTACACCGGACGGAAGGGTAGTGGAAAGCAATAAATCCGCCTCTGTCCCATGCTTCAGCAGGCTATCTCGGAAAAAGTTACCATAAAAGTCATTGCTCACTTTTCCGATAAATCCCGTACCTGCACCAAGGCATGCCATTGCCCGAATTGCGTTTCCGGCAGAACCTCCGTTAGCCAGGTGCGTCTTCATCCGGCTGAAATACTCACTAATTTTCAGGAACTTATCTTCATCAATCAGCGTCATGCTTCCTTTCGGAAGCTGCATCTCCGTCAAAATATTATCATCCTCAATGATTACCAGCGCATCGACCAAAGCATTGCCCAGCCCAATTATTTTATCCATCTTCGATATTTTTTTTGCAAAGATATTGCATATTTCAAAATATCCTATTACTTTTGCAGCGCATTTGAGAAAAAACAACATTCTTCCTTAGCTCAGTCGGTTAGAGCATCTGACTGTTAATCAGAGGGTCCTTGGTTCAAGTCCAAGAGGAAGAGCGGAAAGGTTCGTCAATCAGGCGAGCCTTTTTTATTTTCTACATCGACCGCACTGAACAAACGAACGGGAATTTTTTAGAAAAATCTTTCATTTTTCATGGAATTAACATACATTTGCAGAACACCCATAGGGAGTTTATCCCGACCTTCTGTCTTTATTTGCAGAACCATGAAGTTTAATTCCAAAATACGACTATTATGATAAGAACAACCCTATTCTTTTTAATCATCGGATTGACAGTATGTACATTTTGCAAAGCACAAGACATGCCCGTTCTGCCCCAAGAAAAGTTCCGGCACCACGAATTCTCCGTCGGCTATGGCTTCCTGCCCATTACCGATGCCAACAGCATAGCTGAGGAGTGCTTCGCTCCGGCACTGAGTTTCGGAGTCTATACACGCAAAAAGACGAACTACTACGGCGCCCTAAACATCAGCTACATCTATAGATTCAACCGCAAAATAAGTCTGGGAATAACCGGAGGAATAACCGGCAACAAAGGGACAGCCGGCAGCTTTTACGAAGCTTTGGATGAAAACACCAAAGACAACCGAAGGTATCTGTATGTTCTTCCCACCTTCCGGTGGCACTGGTTTACCCGACCCAAATTCTCTCTGTACTCCTTAGCAGGTCTCGGTGCCTACTTCCTCCGGAACAGTTTTGGCGAAGAAGTCTTTCACAAGACAAAATTCGCTTATCAATTCAGCTATCTAGGCATCGAATACGGAAGTCGGTTTGCTTTCTTCACAGAATTCGGAGTAGGATATACCGGGACAATCGCAGCAGGCGGCCGCTATCGGTTCTGACTCATGAGGCCGCCACCGCCAGTGTCAATACACTGATGCGCACACCTTCCACTTCCTTGAGCGCATCGGCACAAGCCGTAGTGGTGGCACCGGTAGTCAACACGTCATCTATAATCAGCACATGCTTCCCTGCAAAAGCGTCAGCACGACGCAGGCAGAAGATACCATCCACATTCTCCCAACGTTCATAAGAGGATTTACGGGTCTGCGTTTCCGTATGCCTCATACGTGTAACAGAAGCAGTATCCATGGGAATACCGGTGACAACGGAAACACCGCGGGCTATACATTCGCTCTGATTGTACCCGCGCATTTTCTGCTTACGCGGATGTAGAGGAACAGGGACTATGACATCCACATCACTGAAGAAGCCGATAGCCGACAACTCCGCTGCCATAAACCGCCCCATCACTTCGCCAAGGTCTTTCCTCCCTCCATATTTCAACTGATGGAGAATGCGGCGGAAATCACTCCCTTTATGGTAAAAGAAACAAGATGTGGCATGTTCCAGAGGTATCTTCCCCCAGAACATACGTTCCACCGGATTGTCCTTACGAAGATGATAGTTTGTCCGAGGCATATCCATATTGCACTTCATGCAGATGCCCTCTTCACCCTCTTGCAAGATAGCACCACACACGGCACACTGACGCGGGAAGAAGAGATGGACAAAAGAAAAGAACCAGGTTTTAACTACGTTTTTCATCGTATAGTATTAAAAAAAACGGCAACAGAGCAATACACTCCATCGCCTTGTTTGCTATAATGGCGAGACCTCACCTGCCAGCTTCAAGAACAACGGATGCAGCGGTCCGTTAGTGGCAATGATATGATGTCCGTCCAAAAAGTCGTCACTACCACAAAAGTCAGTGATTCTTCCACCAGCCTCCAGCACCATTAGCGCCGCCGCAGAAAAATCCCATTTACCGATAAACGCCTCAAGCCAGGCATCAAAACGCCCGGCAGCCACATAGCAGATGGCAAGCGCAGCAGAACCGGTCATGCGAATGCCTGCAACCCTGCCGTAAAGTTCGCGTATCAAATGTTCGCCCGTACGGGCATACTGCTCGAAATTGTAAGGTAACTCTGCCACCACAAAAGCGTCTTTCGGTTCACTGACAAGAGAAACACGCAGCCGCTCACCGTTCACATAAGCTCCTCCTCCTTTCCAAGCATAAAAGCACTCGTCCCGGCAGGGTTCATAAACCACCCCCAGCAAAAGCGACTGCTTGTCGCGCAAGGCAATGCTCACGCAATAGGGAGCATTGTCATGAATATAATTCGTTGTTCCGTCCAAAGGATCCACTACCCAGCAATAGGGTTCGTCACTATAGGCGGCAGACCCTTCCTCGGCAATGAATCCGGCTTCGGGAAGCAGTTGCCGAAGGGCAGACACAATTCTTTTTTCGGAAGCCTTGTCCACATAAGAGACATAATCGTGCGCATGTTTTTCCTGCACCACCTCCCGGCTGAAGTTTTTCCGCTCCTCTTTCAAGAAATATCCGGCTTCACGGGCTATGCGACAGACAGACTCTGTCAACGCCTTCAAATTCTCCATATTCCTATATTATTTAGCGGCCGCATCCTCCTGATAAATGAGCTTTCCCCGTTGGGTGACAGTCCACTTACTATCTTCCAGACGTACGTTTTTCGTATCATCATCTTCCACATTCCAAGCATATCCACCGGCAGGAAGACCTCGACGGTCCAGAATTTCGTTCGATACACCTTCCTCCGAGAAAAACAACTCCACTTGCGCAGAGTCCGGGCTGAACACCAAGAACAAAGTCTTCCCGGCATCATCCACTGCATTCATGCGGACACCTTTCTCCCACAAACGGATGCAATCTTTCTGCACCTCGCTCCACGTATATCCGGCAGAAGCAATACAACCATGATTGTCTTTATCACTACCAACCACGGCCCCTTTTTCCTTTTTCTCCGAAGTTTCCGCCTCCTTTTTACCGCCGTTTCCACAACCGGCCAACAAAGTTCCGGCACATATCAGGCACATAGATACAACCTTTATATTCATACGCTTGTTTTTATTAGTTTCCGATTGACAAAGTTAAAAACAAATCAGTAACTTCGAAAGTTCCTTTCTTATTATTATAACTCTTGTCCTCAAACCCACATCAAGCCTCATCAAACCTTAAGATACACCACCGTCTTTCCACTGCCATACTTACGGACAATGCCTTCTTCTATAAACCGGTTCAAATCGGCCAATGCCTGCCCCTTCGTTATTCCTGTCAATTGTTCGTAATCCGTACGGATGATGCAGCCATGCTTGTCCAAATGTAGCAACAGTCTCTGCTGCCGCTGTTCCAGCGTCAATCCGGAATGGGAAACGTAGGGAGATGACTTCCGTTCTAATTCCATCGTCAGAAAGCGGTTACGAAACTTGCTGCTGAGGCGCAGATTGACGTTGCGCATGCGTATGGACGGAGAACGTATTTCCTTCTTGTCTTCCACCAAGCGGTCACACTCTAAAGAAAGAGAGAAATACCCCAATTCTCCCACTTCCACAATCCACCCGTCAGCCAGCCATCGTTGCAGTTCATCAATAACAGATTGCAGCGTACCTCTCAATATCGCCTCACTGAATCCGGTAGCATTATGCACTATCTCCATGAATTTCTCAGCAGGAATCGTTCCTTTGGGCAGGACACGCGCATGAAACCTTTCGTCCTGCTCTCCCTTCTTTGGAGGGTTCTGATATAAATCGTAATAGACACTCATATTTATAGTATAAAAGTACATTTTTATCCGTTCAACCTTGGAGAATGACCCTCTAAATCACCGTTTTTAATTCGCACGACCTAGGTTAAGCGAAAGAATAACCAGGGTCATATAAGAGAATAACCAAGGTCAATCGAAAGGATGACCTAGGCAGAACGAATTATTTTCTCGGACAAAGGTAGTAAATAGAGGGAGAGTAAAGAATAAAAATCAGGAAAGGAACCAGAAAAAACAGCAAAATCGTCATACCGGACTACATCATATAACAACAGAACCTTAATATAACATATCTCGCCATAAACAACTAAAAAGCTTTGCAAAATACAGATATTCTAATAAAAATAATTAATTTTGCAGTTGCATAACACTTGCAGAAGCCCGAAAAGGGATAGTGAGTGGGTGCGACTTTACATAAAGAGCGTTTACTTGACGCTTGTCTTTGACACACCGTAACTTCGCAACTTACAACAACAGTCAAAGGACAAGACAACAGTAGATGTTCACGGTAGGTATATCATACCCTGTCGTGATTTGTCGGATATATGCATCATTGTATATTTTCAGCTTATTCACGTGTGGGATTAATATATACCATGCGTGGGCTTTCTGCGTTGTCCGTTCTGACTGTTGGGCAATGCGAAGGCCTTGGTGTGCGGACGGGCAACAGGCAAGATTCCCACGCTTGAACCGAAATTGTGATTATAAGTATCTAAATTACAGAGTTTATAATTTGACATATCATATAAATGATACCAAAATATTCCCATTAAAAACATATGCATATTATAACTTTATCCATTGTAAACAGTTTGGGATACCTCTCTATTTTAAATAAGACACAGGGATCATAGTATGTAAGAATTGACAGAAATGACATAAACAATAAGAAAAGTTGCCATTTCATCTGCTTCCTGAAAATTAAGGAAACAGTTATGTGTTTATCAATTGTTTAATTTTAATCATATTGATTTTAACAAAAGAGCTATATCCTCTGAGATAATCAATATCATAAACAAGTGCGTCTAGCCTCAATACAAACGCTAATATAATAATGCATTGTGGTTAAAATGCATTCCTAATGTATTGAACTCTTTGGCAATATCTTTTTTCCATGCGCCTCTATCATCATATGTAACATAGACGATTCCATCAACATCCCCCAGGTCTTTCTACCTCTTCTTTAATTAAAGCACAAACTCTTTCTCTCCCGAGTTTTCCTATAAGATATCCATGCTCAAAAACTACATTCTGCCTTGCTCTAGGTAATAAATCTTGATTATTTCTAGACGCACCTTTATCACATGGGGTATATAATATTATTGCGTAACACACATTAGAAAAAGTTTCTATTTTTTCAATTATAGTTTTGCCTCTATTGGGTTGTTCATGCAGAATAATTGGATTATAACCCATATCTGTTATAAACCGTGCAACTTCATTTTTTAGTCCCCCATCATGACCATGAACAATAAAAACATCCTTATTCTCCATATCTGCTTTTACTCCTTTGTTATGATTATCATTTATTCCCACCTGTGGAATTAATGATAATTGCCCCATTACACTCTCTAGATAGACAACCTTTTCGTTTATTTGTTGTTTTGCTTCTTTAATAATATCTTCACCAAATAATCTTGTTGGATCTCCGGTGCGACCATATGCGCTATAATAAGATTGAGGCGAATCGTTATCGTCAAAAGAACGGCTTATTAATTCGCTATTATATGAATCCCATTTTTTATAATCTGCAAGAAATGATTTTTTCTCGTCTTCGTTGTATTCTTTTATTTTTATAATCGTTCTTGAGTGCATAAGGGTCGTGCTATCTTCACTAACTTCACGACTCAATAAGTTGCTACCCTTTGCAATCTGAGACTTTAACTGTAATTCAAAGTCTTCTTTTTTCTTTATAAGATTTCCTGTTGCCATAACATCCAAATAATTTGCACAAAGATAAGGATTTTGCAGAATAAAATTGATGTTTTAGTCACTTTTTATACTCCTTCCGCAAGATATAACCTGTAATATCAAATATATTTCTATATAATTTATACCTTTGTAGTCACATTGGATAGACATACGAATATGGAACGTAAATTACTGAACCGAATCAAAGTCGTTCTTGCAGAAAAAGATAAGAGCAATAAGTGGCTTTCTGAACAACTGGATAAAGATCCTGCTATAATCTCCAAATGGGTTACAAACACAACGCAACCTAATGTGGAGACTTTGATTCAGATATCCAAAGTGTTGGGTGTAACTGTAGATGACTTGTTGAGAACTGAATAATAAGGTTATGGGAGCAATCAAACTATATAAGTATCTTGATTTTACCGGTGGATTGATGATGTTACATTATAGTAACCTTCAATTTACCAATGCTACGCAGTTGAACGACCCGTTTGATTGCCACCCCTCACTCATTGATTTCTCCAATGTTCCGAAAGAAGCATGTGGAGGATGGACTCCGGCAATAATTGAAGAATTGAGAAGGGATCCATTTCGTAGAACTAGAGAAAAGGCATGGATATGTAGTCTTTCCAAAATACATGATTCAATCTTGATGTGGAGCTATTATAGCAAACATAAAGGTATCTGTATTGGTTTGGATATGGAGAAAGTCCAAAAGTATCTTTCGAGAATATATGGAAAAATCATGATTGGTTGTTCTGTGGTGGAAGTACAATATAAGGATATTGTAGAGAAGCCTGATTATTTCAGGGATGCAAAAGATTTTTTCCATTATCAGTTGTCCACAAAGGCAAAGGCTTGGGAACATGAACAAGAGGTAAGACTGTTTATTTTAGACCCTTGGCCGACATATATGAGTTTATTGCCGGGGCAAAATGATGATAAGGGACCTATTGATTGGAAAGAGGTTCGGGCTTTTCCTGAAATCGGAGGAGAATGTTTTGAGTCTGTCTATTTGGGAATCAATATGAGTACAGATGAGAAATCAAAGATAATAAGCGTTGCACGAAAACTTAATCCTGATATTAAGATTTACCAAATGGGAATTGATGCAAATGCCTTTAAGTTGAATACTGAATTGATAAAATAGTAAAATGGCTAAGAAACAGAATAAACTTGTAAAGGAAGAAACCCTTGAAACGATACTTTTCAACTGTCGTAACAGTCTGCGTGGGCGTGCAGCCATGACAGATAAACGTGACTTGCTGTTGACCCTTGTATTCCTGAAATTCATAGGAGAACGGTTTAAACAGCAAAAGGAGAAAATCAGGCATGAAATAGTGGAAGTGCAAGGCATTAATGATACGGATTTCATTGAACTGCAACTTTCACGTCCTAATCAGTATATGCAGGACGGAGTGTTTTTCCTGACAGATGAAACATTTTGGGACAAGCTGATTCTCACATCGCCTACCGGCATGGCCATCGCTTTCGATACGGCTATAAAGACTCTGGATGACAATGAACCTAAATTGAAAAATGCCCTTCCGCAGCAAATTTTCACGAAAACAGCCCTTGAACCGGGAGTTTTGAAAAGCGTAGTGGATGAAATAAATAAGATTGACCCACAGAAATTTAATAATCATGACCTCATAGGTCGTGTATATGAGTATTTCTTACAAGCGTTCTCAATCAATGCCGACAAAGAGGAAGGAGAATTTTATACGCCACATTCTATCGTAGAGCTTATCGCCTCACTTATTGAACCTTTTGATGGAACGGTCTATGACCCTTGCTGTGGTTCCGGAGGCATGTTTGTTCAGGCTGCGAAGTTCATAGAGGCTCATGGTGGAAACACGAAAGCGGTCAATGTGTATGGGCAGGAATCCGAACCGGCAACATATCGCCTTGCAAAAATGAATCTGGCTATCCGAGGCATCTCTTACCATTTGGGCAATAGAGCCATCTCCACTTTCTCCGATGACCAGCATAAGGAATTCAAATTTGATTATATCATGGCGAACCCGCCGTTCAATTTGAAAAAATATGCCGAATACGGAGGTTTTGAGACTGATCCCCGATGGCAAGGCTATGGCATCCCTCCTACCAGCAATGCCAACTATGCGTGGATTCTTCATATCCTAAACAAATTGAATGTCAGTCGTGGAATCGCGGGATTCCTGCTTGCCAATGGTGCTTTGGATGACAGCGATACGCAGGAAATACGTAAAAAGCTAATCGAAAGCGACAAAGTGGAGGCTATTATCGTTTTACCGCGAAACATGTTCTACTCTACCGATATATCAGTCACCCTTTGGATCTTGAATAACAACAAGAAAGGCGGTTCATGGCATGGAAGACAACTTCGTGACCGTACAGGTGAAATTCTTTTCATTGACTTGCGGACATGGAACAGTAACATATATGAAAAGAAATACGTCCGTTTGTCGGAGACGGAAATAGACAGAGTGCGTCAAATATACCTTGATTGGCAAACTGAGAATTTTGTCGAGTATGCCGAGCCGGAATTATATTATGCAGCACATCGTGACGAAATTCAAGAAAAGGGATATTCTCTTGTTCCATCCAGATACATTGAATTTATAGACCGTGATACGGAAATAGACTATAAGTCTGCCCTTTCAGAAATGAGTTGTAAATTTGATGAACTGAAGAAAAGATGGGATGCAAACGAAACGGAACTTATAAACGCTTTCAAAGTTTTAGGTTATGGAGAAGAATAAGCTGCAACATGTGACAACTGATAAACTGATTTCTGATATTCGGAGTATTATCGAGCAAGGCCGTCAACAGGCATACGCGGCAGCCAATCAGATAGCGATACTTACTTATTGGCACATTGGGCGGCGAATAGTGGAAGAAGAACAGCATGGAGAAGCTCGTGCGCAGTATGGCACTCGGTTGATTAAAACATTGGCAGAACAGCTGATGCCTAAATACGGTAGCACATTTAGCAAACGCAATCTGGATTACTTTCGCCAATTTTATCTGTGTTTCAATGATTTGGAGATTGTGAACACGCGTGTTCACAATCTGACATGGTCGCACTTCCGCTCAATTATACAGGTTGCAGACCCTAAAGCCAGAGAGTGGTATGTAAAAGAGGCATCGGAGCAGATGTGGAGTGTAAGGACACTCAACCGCAACATTGGTACGCAATACTATGGACGCCGTATGGCTTGTGTAAAGGAAGGATTGGCGTTACCCTCTCCTGATATTGAAGCCAATGATCCATTGGAATATATAAAAAGTCCGGTGGTTGCCGAGTTTTTAGGCTTCCGCAAGGATAGCAAATATGACGAAAGCCAGTTGGAACAAGCCTTAATAGATCATCTGCAACAATTTATCATGGAATTGGGACGTGGTTTTGCATTTGTCGATAGGCAGAAACATATTTCAACGGACACAGGTGATTTTTACATCGATCTTGTGTTCTATAACATCAAACTCAAACGTTACGTGTTGTTTGAATTGAAAACACATCCTCTGACACACGCAGATGTGGGGCAATTGGATATGTATGTACGAATGTATGATGACCTTGTAAAAGATGAGAATGATAACCCGACAATAGGCATACTGCTCTGCACTGAGACCGATAAAGTCTTGGCTAAATACTCCGTACTTAACGGTAGCGAGCAACTTTTTGCTGCCAAATATATGGCTTATATGCCGACGGAGGAAGAGTTGAGCCGAGAGATAGAACAACAAAAACGTTTCTTTCTGGAACAACACGGAATGGAGGAGTGATATGGGAGCGAGTAATGTAAAATGGGTTCGGCTGGGAGATTATATCGAACAGTGCGATGAGAGAAACTCTGCAAGTGTCAACTATCCTGTAATCGGTATAAATCGAGACAAAACATTTATGCCTACTGTTGCAAATTTGGATGGAGTAGATATAGCCAAGTATAAAATTGTCACAAAAGGAATGTTCGTATTTAGTGGGATGCAGACTGGGAGAGACATTTGTATTCGAATCGGATTATACGACAATGAACAACCAGCTTTAGTCTCTCCTGCATATACAACATTTGTCATCAACGATGATAAAAAAGTTTTGCCAGAATACTTTTTCATGTATTTTAATAGAGCCGAGAGTGATCGTTATGGTTGGTTCATTAGCGATTCCAGTGTTCGAGCCAACTTGGATTGGCCGCGTTTCCTTGATATTGAATTTCCGCTGCCATCTCCTGACGAACAGCAGAAAGTGGTGAATGTATGGCGTGCATTCAGGGAAATCAAAGAACAAAACGAGACTAAGGCAGCTCCGCTTATGCAGGTCTGCCAAAGCTATATTCAGGAATTGAAACACAAATATCCGATGCAAGAAATCGGACCGTATATTGAAGAATATGATGAAAGGAATTCTGATGAAATATATTGTCTTGATGATGTAAGAGGTATTAGCATAGAAAAGAAGGTTATAGACACAAAAGCAAATATGGATGGGGTCAAATTAACTCCATATAAGATTTTCAAGACAAATACTTTTTGCTATGTAACAATAACATCTCGTAATGGAGAAAAAATCACATTGGCATTAAACAGCAATAATAACAATCACATTGTATCATTATCATATATAACGTTTGACATTAATGATAAGGAAAAGATTCTACCGGAATTCTTATACCTATGGTTCTGCCGTCCTGAATTTGACCGTTACGCCCGTTTTAACTCATGGGGAAGTGCGCGTGAAGCATTCTCCTTTGCAGATATGAAACGTTGCAAAATACCTCTTCCTCCCATTGACGTCCAACGTGCAATCGTCAATATATACAAATGTGCAAACGAAGCAAAGCAAATAGCCGAGGAAGCCGACCGGCTTTCACGCGAAATTTGTCCGGCATTGCTTCAACATGTCATACATTCTTAAACAGCAACGATTATGGCAAACAAAGGGAAATATTATGAAAGTCAATTCGAGAAAGCAACCATCGAACTCCTCTGCGAAGCACATTGGCAATATGCATTTGGTGATGATATTCACAGGAAATATACTGATCCGTTTATCGAAGAGGACTTAAGGAATTTTCTTGCCGCTCAATACAAGGATAAGAATTTGACCACCTCCGAGATGGACAGCATTGTCGCCAATCTGCGTAATACTGGCGGACAGAATGACTATTATGCTCTCCGGAATGCTTTTTTACTCTATCGTGACGGTTATGATTTTGCATATAGCGATGGTCGGTATAATCCGTTTCGTCTGGAATATATCGACTTCGAGCATCCAGACCATAATGTTTTCCGTTGTGTCAATCAGTTTGTTATGGAACAGGGACGTGAAAATCGCCGTCCCGACATATTGCTTTTCATAAACGGCATACCCGTCTGCATCATCGAATTGAAAAATCCAACCAAGCAAAACGCTACCATACGCGATGCGCATACACAGATTTGCATGCGCTATATGCGGGATATTCCGGCATTGCTGAAATATTGCGCATTGGCAGTAATAAGTGACGGAGCAAAGAATGCTTTGGGTACGACATACACGCCATTTGAATTTTTCTACGAATGGAAAAAGATTGAGAATGAGGACACAGCAGGAAAAGGACTTGACACACTTCGTACCCTTATTCGAGGAGCACTTTCTCCGGAACGCATATTGGAGATATTACGGGATTATGTCTATTTTCCCGATCCTACAAAAGAAGACGACACGACTGAAATCGTATGCCGTTATCCGCAGTTCTTTGCTACACGCAAACTGCGGAATCATATCCTGAATCATTTGCGTTCTGTCGGAGGTGATGGTAAGGGCGGTACATATTTCGGAGCCACAGGGTGTGGAAAAACATATACCATGCTGTTCCTTGCCCGCCAACTGGCTTTGCGATGTAGGAAGCAATTAGGTAGCCCGACTATTCTTATCATAGTAGACAGGGAGGATTTGGAAACACAGACAGGGAAACTATTCTGTCGCTCGAAACAATATCTTGAAGACGAAGCTGTAAAAGTCTTTGAAACAAGAAAGGAACTTGCAGAAGAGATGAGTATACGCAAGACTGGCGGGGTCTATATTACCACAATTCAGAAATTCGCAGAAACTACAGGATTGCTTACAGAACGCTCTAATGTCATTTGCCTAAGTGATGAAGCGCATCGCTCCCAAAACAATATAGGTTCTAAACTGTCCATCCAAACCGAAGGAGATGCCGACAAGATAGGAGCGAAAATCACATACGGCTTTGCCAAATATCTGCGGGATGCATTGCCTAACGCCACATATGTAGGTTTTACGGGAACACCCATTGACGAAACCGTACATGTATTTGGGAAGGTTGTAGATCAATATACGATGAAGGAGTCGGAGGATGACGGCATCACTGTCCCAATCAAATATGATCCCCGATTGGCTCGTGTATTTCTCAATAAAGAACAGGCAGAGAAAGTAGAAGAATATTATCGCCTATGTGCGGACGAAGGGGCAACGCCGGAGGATATTGCCAAGAGCAAAGCCGCCATGTCGAGTATGGAGGTGATCATCGGTGATGAAGATGTCCTTCATCGTGTTGCCAAAGACATTATCGAAGACTATAAACGAAGAACAGAGACCACAGACCGTTTGCAAAAGGCTATGATTACTTGTGCAGACCGCAAAATAGCATTTAGATTGTATAAAATCATGCGGGAGAAGCAGCCCGACTGGTTCGAGAAGAAGAAAGCATTGAACGAACTTGTATTGACCGCAGACGAAAAGAACAAGCTGCATGACATTGCATTTGTCAATATGGTCATGACTCGCGACAAGGATGATGAAAAGGAACTTTACAATCTGCTTGGCGACAAGGAATATCGTAAATTCCTTGATGTAGAGTTCAAATCGGAAAAATCGAATTTCCATATCTCCATCAATGTAGATATGTGGATTACGGGATTCGATGTGCCATGCCTGACAATGCTTTATAACGATAAACCGTTATCGAAACATACGCTCATTCAGACTATTTCGCGTGTAAACCGTAAATTCGGCACAAAAGAGTGTGGCTTTATCATCGACTACATTGGTATTCGCGAAGAGATGAAAAAAGCCATGAAAAAATATGGTGGTGAAGTTGGACCTCAGGAAGATTTGGAGGTTGCACATGAAGTATTGCAGAACGAACTGCAACTTTTGCAAGAGCGATTGTCTGGATTGGTATTTGACCGTTTTTTCGGGAACAATGACCTTGCCCGACTTCAGTTTATTCAGGAAGCGGCAGAATATATTCTTGCCAACAGTGTTGAACGGAAAGGAGAGGTTTCCTTCCTCAAACTTTTCAAGGAACATGTCAAACGACTGCGCTCTGCTTATAATATCTGTAACCCAGCCGGTATCCTGACAGAAGAAGAGGTGACATGGAGTCAATGCTTTATGGGTATCTGCTCATACGTAAACAAAATGACTACCACAGAGCATGATACGGAGAGCATGAACAGGCATGTAGAACAGATGGTTCAAGAAGCGATTCTTGCAAGTGGTGTAGAACGAGTAATGAATGAAGGTGTTGAAGAAAATATTTTCAGCGACTCATTTGCCAAAGAGGTCGATGAAATAAGAATGCCCTTCACCAAGTTCCAGATTCTGTGTAAACTTGTCGCTAAAGCCATCAGAACATACAGCCGGACAAACAAGATTCAGGCTGAACATTTCCAAAAAATGCTTGAAGATACGATAGATGCCTATAATACAAGGGACAAGTTGATATTCACCAATGAAGTGACACAGAACGTGGTGAATGATGTATGTGACATCGTTTCATACAAAATCAACGGACTGTCGAACAAGCTGATGAATATCCTGAAAGAACTTAAATCTGACAGCGAGAAATTCAGGGTTTTAGGTATCACTTTCGAAGAGAAAGCTTTCTTTGATGTTCTTGTCGAAGTTAGGGACAAACATGGTTTTGAATATGCAGATGACCTGTGTATTGAATTGGCAAAGAAAATCAAGACACTGATTGATGATACCGCAGTTTATGCCGATTGGTTGAATAATGACAACCTAAAAAGCAAACTTGCCAGCCAACTTACCTATCTTCTCTATAAAGAGGGCTATCCACCTCAATGGGACAACGAAGTCTTCCAGAAAGTTCTGGAGCAGGTAGAGAATTATAAGAAACATGAATAAACTGAATAGAACAAGTTGACATGCAACCAATATACATAGATTTACACATACATACTTCAGAGAATGCAAATAATCTGAATACTAACTACGATATAGCAGAATTGGTCGGTCAAATAAAGAAACTAAATGGAGACAGTCCGTTTATGATTTCGTTAACAGATCACAACACCATTAACAAATCTGCCTATTTGAAGGCCCAAAACCTGGGTCTTAACTTAATTATTGGTGTAGAATTACACATTCAAAATCGGGCTGAGGCAAAATCGTACCATTGTCATATATATTTTAATGCTCCTATAGAAGATGATGTAATAGATTCGCTAAACGAGATTCTAGATGAGCTATATCCTAATAAATTACCTGACCGAAATGACCCTAATACGCCAGATATCCAAAAAATCATTAATAGTTTTGACACATTTGATTTCATCTTACTACCACACGGCTCACAAAAACATGGAGCATTTAATTATAGCATCAACGATGGTGAAAATTTAGACAATGCAATCAATAGAAGTATATATTATAATCAATTTGATGGTTTTACATCAAGAAGTACCAAAGGGCTGGAGGCAACTCATCGATATTTTGAACGACTCGGAATATCGGAGTTCATTAATCTTGTGACTTGCTCTGACAACTATTCTCCCAGTATATATCCTCGCTCGCATAGCGGTAATGATGATGATTTCATTCCAACATGGATGTTTGCGCAACCAACATTTGATGGATTACGACTTTCGCTTTCTGAAAGTACAAGACTTGTGGCTAGTCATGAGAAACCAATACGACGAAGTGATTATATTGGACATGTAGAATTGCAGAATGAACATATAGACGTGAATGTAAACTTAACCGAAGGTCTGAATGTCGTAATTGGCGGATCTTCATCCGGGAAAACTTTATTTGTGGATTCATTATATAGAAATATTCATCAGGATTTTGAGGGTTCGAAGTATATAGAGCGTTATGGTGTAGATAATATGATTGTAGAGAATACAAGCGGAATGACCCCATATTATATATCTCAAAACTTCATAGCAGAAAACATCTCGGATAATAACGAAAAAAGTATTGATAAAATAGAGATATTAAGGAATATTTTTCCTGCAGACGATGTAATAAATCGTAGCATTACAACGGGTCTAAATAAATTGCATGAGGTAATTAGTGAAATGTTGCAGTACGTGGAGAAAATAGAGGACTGTGAGCGAACCTTGAATGCATTACCTAATCCAGGACAGTTGATTGTTACTGGCATAGTGAAGAAAAATGCGTTGAATATATTGATGCCAACGGCAGAAGAAGAAAGTCTCGTTAAGTATCCTTTGAATCAATATAAAATCGATTTAGAAGCAATAGAGACTATTAGAACTTTTTTAGAGAATAATCCGTTGGTTGAAGGTGCAAATGAAGAGATTAACTCCATAAAAACAAAACTTGCCTTAGCGGCAAAAGCCTATACTGTGTTTGATGATGTGTCTATGGTTGTAAAAGAACATAAACAAGTTGTAGACAGAATACTGAAAGATGAACTTGGACAGCAGCAATCCCGCATCACAAACAAGGATAGTTTACTTAAAACTGTAAGTGAATATATAAAAGCTCTTACGGGCTTTAAGCACTGTAAACAAGAGTTGATTAAGAGCCTGTTTAAATTTTCCTCAATAATAATCTTATAGCGGCTAATTTGACCATTTCCTCTGCCGAGTCGAATGTTAGTTCATAGTTTCGGCAGAGCCTTCTATTGTAATCCATCCATGAGAATGTTCTTTCCACAATCCATCTCTTTTGAATGGGTCTGAATCCCTGTTCCTTGTACGCACTGATAACAACCTGAATGACATATCCGAATTTCTTTCTTATGTTATCGACAAGTTCTCCTCGGTAACCTCCATCGGCAAGAATGTTTCTTACACTGGAGCACATCTCCTTAAGAACCCTCATCAGCAAATAAGCGG
>NZ_SRYZ01000061.1 GCF_004793475.1 Bacteroides muris (ex Afrizal et al. 2022)
TCGCCGTTTTAGAGGAAGCCCCCGAGTCAGAAATGACGAGGGGGCTTTTGCTTTTTCCACATCACACATCACACATCCTTGTCATTGTGCTTTCTTATTGGGGGCAGTCCGAAAACCCTGTGGGCTTCTCAACAATTAGTATCTGACAGCAAAACGGAGCTATAATCTATCATTTTTCTTCTCTTTGCCATAGGTTTCTTTCGGAGCTTGGGTCTTGGAAAAGAAAAAAGAAAAAAAACTTCCGGAAAAATTTGGAAGTTGTGCTTTAAGAATCTCCGCTTAACTTCTCATTCTTTTGTTATCGTAACAGAACAAAGTTGGTGTAAAATGAGTTTTTTTTGGAAAAACGGACACTTTTCTTCCTTTCTTTCTATTCAATATCAAATTGATTTTTGTAATTTTGGCGTGAATCTAATAGAAAGGGAAAAAATCACGCAATTAATATTGTAATATAAATCATATAATAACTCCTGCAAATATGGAAAACAAGATTCAAGAGCTGACTGATAAGATTTACCGTGAAGGCGTAGAGAAAGGAAACGAAGAGGCACAGAAACTTATCGCAAAAGCTCAGGAAGAGGCTAAGAGAATTATAGAGGATGCTCGCAAGGAGGCGGATTCTATCGTGGCTACCGCTCATAGGTCTGCCGATGAACTGGCAGAGAATACAAAATCGGAATTGAAGTTGTTTGCCGGTCAGGCTGTGAACGCTCTGAAGTCTGAAATCGCTACTTTGGTGACGGACAACATTGTGAATGCCGATGTAGAGGCATTTGCTGCAAACAAGGATTATCTTAATGCTTTCATTGTTGCATTGGCGTCCAAATGGAGTGTGAACGAACCAATCGTTATCTCCACTGCCGATGCGGAAGGCTTGACGAAATATTTCTCTGCGAAGGCTAGGAATCTGCTGGACAAGGGTGTGAAGATTGAGCAAGTGAATGGTATCAAGACTTTGTTCTCCGTGTCGCCTGCCGATGGTTCGTACAAGGTGAACTTCGGCGAAGAAGAATTTATGAATTACTTCAAGGAATTCCTGCGTCCGCAATTAGTGGAAATGCTGTTCTAAAAACTCCCATAGGATTATGAGTAAATACTATTACTTGGTAGCCGGTTTGCCTGAACTTACTCTGGAAGACAGTAAACTGAGCTATACAGTAGCCGATTTCAAGACGGAACTATATCCTGCCTTGTCGGAAGATGATAAAAAGTTGGTGGATTTGTTTTATCTGAAATTCGACAATGCGAATGTCTTGAAACTATTGAAGGATAAGGATGCTGCCATCGACCCGCGCGGAAACTATTCGTCAGAGGAACTGGCGGAATATATCTCACAGCTGAAAGATGGCGATGAAGTCTCTGACAGTGTATTTCCATCTTATCTCTCCACGTTCATTTCCGAATACTTCAGCCTGCCTGCCGAGGAAGGTTTCTTGCATGAAGACCGTCTGGCAGCGCTCTATTATGCCTATGCCATGGAATGCGGGAATCAGTTTGTGTCTTCCTGGTTTGGCTTCAATCTCACTATCAATAATATATTGGTGGCACTCACAGCACGTAAGTTCAAGTTGGACATTGCTCCACTGATTGTGGGCGATACGGAAGTGTGCGAAGCTCTGCGTACTTCCAATGCCCGTGACTTCGGTCTGGGTACTGAAGTGGATTATCTGGAGCAGCTGGTGAAAATCAGTGAGACGGAGGAACTGGTAGACCGGGAAAGGAAGCTGGACCAGCTTCGCTGGAACTGGATGGAGGAGGCCACATTCTTCGATTACTTTACCGTGGAGCGTCTGTTTGTCTTCCTGCTGCAGCTGGAGATGATAGAACGGTGGATTACGTTGGATAAAGAGAAGGGTAACCAACTGTTCCGCAGCATTATCGCTGCCTTGAAAGACGAGGTGCAGATACCCGCAGAATTCAGATAAAATAAACAACTAAAAATATATGGCAACAAAAGGAACTGTTAGTGGCGTAATAGCCAATATGGTGACCCTCGTCGTTGATGGACCGGTAGCACAGAATGAGATTTGTTATATCTCGACCGGAGGAGACAAGTTGATGGCGGAGGTGATTAAGGTGGTAGGTACTCAGGTCTACGTGCAGGTATTTGAGAGTACCCGCGGACTGAAAGTGGGGGCCGAAGCCGAGTTTACCGGACATATGCTCGAAGTGACGCTGGGGCCCGGTATGCTTTCGAAGAACTACGACGGTCTGCAAAACGACCTCGATAAGATGGATGGCGTTTTCCTGAAACGCGGGCAATATACCTATCCGCTGGATAAAGGAAGCAAATGGCACTTTGTGCCTCTGGCAAAGGTGGGCGACCAAGTGGAAGCCGCTGCCTGGCTGGGACAAGTGGACGAGAACTTCCAGCCTCTGAAAATCATGGTGCCTTTCGAACAGAAAGGTGTGTGTACTGTGAAATCCATCGCAAAGGAAGGTGATTACAGCATTGAGGATACCATTGCAGTGCTGACGGATGGCGAAGGCAATGACATTCGGGTGAACATGATACAAAAATGGCCTGTGAAACGCGCCATGACCAACTATAAGGAAAAGCCGCGTCCTTTCAAGCTGCTGGAAACCGGTGTGCGCGTAATCGACACGGTGAATCCGATTGTGGAAGGCGGTACGGGCTTTATCCCCGGTCCGTTCGGTACCGGAAAAACGGTGCTCCAGCATGCCATTTCAAAACAAGCGGAGGCAGACATCGTAATCATCGCTGCCTGTGGTGAGCGTGCCAACGAGGTTGTGGAAATCTTTACGGAATTCCCCGAACTGGTTGACCCGCATACGGGACGGAAGCTGATGGAACGTACGATTATCATTGCCAATACTTCGAATATGCCGGTAGCTGCCCGTGAGGCATCTGTCTACACGGCTATGACGATTGCGGAATACTACCGGAGCATGGGATTGAAGGTACTGCTGATGGCGGACTCTACCTCACGTTGGGCGCAGGCATTGCGCGAGATGTCCAACCGTATGGAGGAGTTGCCCGGTCCCGATGCCTTCCCGATGGACTTGTCCTCCATCATCTCCAACTTCTACGGCCGTGCGGGGTATGTGAAACTGAACAACGGCGAGTCCGGTTCCATTACTTTCATCGGTACGGTATCGCCTGCCGGTGGTAACTTGAAGGAGCCGGTAACCGAGAATACGAAGAAGGTGGCGCGTTGCTTCTATGCCCTTGAGCAAGATCGCGCCGACAAGAAGCGTTATCCTGCCGTAAACCCGATTGATTCGTATTCCAAATATATAGAATACCCTGAATTTGAAGAGTATATCACCAAGCACATCAATGGTGAGTGGATTGGCAAGGTGAATGAGATCAAGACCCGTTTGCAGCGTGGTAAGGAGATTGCCGAGCAAATCAACATCTTGGGTGACGACGGTGTGCCTGTAGAATATCACGTGACTTTCTGGAAATCGGAGTTGATTGACTTCGTTATTCTGCAGCAGGATGCCTTTGACGAGATTGATGCTGTGACTCCGATGGAGCGTCAGGAGGAGATTCTGAATATGGTGATAGAAATCTGTCATACTGAATTTGAGTTCGACAACTTCAACGAAGTAATGGATTACTTCAAGAAAATGATTAACATCTGTAAGCAGATGAACTACTCGAAGTTTAAGTCGGAAGAATACGGCAAGTTCCATAAGCAGTTGCAGGAACTGGTTGAGGAACGTAAAGCCTAAGGACGTGCTATCTTGACTGTTCACAATTTGCCATTTGCCTTGCGGATACAGGTGAACGGAGGTTGTAGAATAGGAAAATAGGATGGCGGAGATTTGAATAGTAAATAGTAAATTGCTAAATTGTAAATAAATAGATGGCAACAAAAGCATTTCAAAAAATATATACCAAGATTACTCAGATTACGAAAGCTACGTGTTCGCTGAAGGCAACCGGGGTGGGGTATGACGAGTTGGCGACCGTAAACGGCAAGCTGGCCCAGGTGGTGAAGATTGCCGGTGACGAAGTGACTTTGCAGGTATTTGAGGGGACGGAAGGTATCCCCACCGATGCAGAGGTAGTATTCTTGGGCAAGGCTCCTACGATTAAAGTGAGCGAGCAGCTTGCAGGACGCTTCTTCAACGCCTTTGGCGATCCCATCGACGGTGGTCCGGCGATTGAAGGCGAGGAGGTGGAAATTGGCGGTCCGTCCGTGAATCCGGTGCGCCGTAAACAACCCTCGGAACTGATTGCGACCGGTATTGCAGGCATCGACCTGAACAATACACTGGTGTCCGGACAGAAGATTCCGTTCTTTGCCGACCCCGACCAGCCCTTCAACCAGGTGATGGCGAATGTGGCCCTGCGTGCGGAGACTGACAAGATTATCCTTGGCGGTATGGGTATGACGAACGATGACTACCTCTACTTCAAGAACGTATTCTCCAATGCCGGTGCACTCGACCGTATCGTCAGCTTTATGAATACTACCGAGAATCCTCCGGTAGAGCGTCTGTTGATTCCGGATATGGCACTGACGGCTGCCGAGTATTTTGCTGTGAACAACAATGAAAAGGTGTTGGTGCTGCTGACGGATATGACTTCCTATGCCGATGCACTCGCCATTGTGTCCAACCGTATGGACCAGATTCCTTCGAAGGACTCCATGCCAGGTTCCCTTTACTCGGATTTGGCGAAGATATACGAAAAGGCGGTGCAGTTCCCAAGCGGTGGTTCCATCACGATTATTGCGGTGACGACGTTGTCCGGTGGCGACATTACGCATGCCGTGCCCGACAATACGGGTTATATCACGGAAGGCCAGTTGTTCCTTCGTCGTGACAGCGACATCGGTAAGGTTATCGTTGACCCGTTCCGTTCCTTGTCCCGTCTGAAGCAGCTTGTTACGGGTAAAAAGACGCGCAAGGACCATCCGCAGGTGATGAATGCCGCCGTACGTCTGTATGCCGACGCCGCCAACGCCAAGACCAAGCTTGAAAACGGTTTCGACCTGACGAACTACGACGAACGTACCCTTGCCTTTGCCAAGGACTACTCCAACCAGTTGCTGGCCATCGACGTCAACCTCGATACCACAGAAATGCTCGATGTGGCATGGAGGCTGTTCGGCAAGTATTTCCGTCCGGAAGAAGTCAACATCAAGAAAGAGCTTGTAGACGAATTCTGGCCGAAAGCAAACTAAATAAATGTACGATTGGACGATTTGCGATTTACGATTGATATTACTGAAATTGCAAATCTGTAAATTAATAAGTTGAGTAACTTCAATCGTCTAATCGTAAATCGTTAAATCGTAAATAAAATGGCTATTAAGTTTCAATATAACAAGACCTCGCTTCAGCAACTCGAGAAGCAACTGAAGGTGCGCGTGCGTACACTCCCCATTATCAAGAATAAGGAGAGCGCCCTGCGTATGGAAGTGAAGCGCTGCAAGGGCGACGCTGCCGCGTTGGACGCGAGGTTGGAAAAGGAAATCCAAGCTTACGAAGCCATGTTCGCCCTTTGGAATGAGTTCGACGCTTCATTGATAAAGGTCAGCGATGTTCATCTCGGTGTGAAGAAGATTGCCGGTGTACGGGTGCCGTTGCTCGAGAATGTGGATTTCGAGATACGCCCCTACAGCTTGTTCAATGCGCCCAAATGGTATGCAGACGGGCTGAACTTGCTTAAGTCGCTGGCACATACCGCCATCGAGCGTGAATTCATTGTTGCCAAGTTGAACTTGTTGGAACATGCGCGTAAGAAGACCACCCAGAAGGTGAATCTTTTTGAGAAAGTACAGATTCCGGGCTATCAAGATGCTCTGCGCAAAATCAAGCGGTTTATGGAAGACGAGGAGAACCTCTCCAAGTCATCGCAGAAAATCATGAAGTCCCATCAGGAGAAAAGGAAGGAGGCAGAGGCATGATTACAAAAATGAAGAAGCTCACGTTCCTTGTGTATCATAAGGAGTACGAAGCGTTTCTGGCACAAATCCGGGAGTTGGGCGTGGTGCACGTTGTGGAAAGGCAGTGCGGCGAGATGGACGACACCTTGCAGCAATTCATGCAGAAGCGTACGCTCTACAAGAATATGCTTCAGAGCATGTATGCCTTGGCGGACAAACGGCCGGAAGAGAAGGTGCATAAAGGGTTGTCGGCCGATGCTTTGGTGAAATCCTACGAGGATTTGCAGGCACGGATACAAGACCTGAACCAGCAGATTCCCGCCATCGACAAGGATGTGGCACAGATGGAGGCTTGGGGTGATTTCGATTGGAAATCCATCCGCCGGCTGGAAGATGCCGGCTGGTTCGTGCGGTTTTACACCTGCCCGGAGAAAGACTATAACGAAGCGTGGGCAGAGGAATGCAATGCCATCGTGGTGAAAGAGAGCGGCGGACATCTTTATTTTGTGACCGTCACTCCCCAACCGGCAGAACTGGATGTGGAACCGCTCCGCCTGCCCTCACTCAGTCTCTCCGAGCTGATACGGAAGAAGGCCGATACGGAAGAAGCCCTTGTGCAGGCACATGCCGGGCTGAAAGAATTCTGCAAGGCGAATTACTGTACGTTGGAGAAGTACAACCTCCGGCTCCAGGAAGAAATAGACCTGCTGAAAGTCAAGCTGAACAGCGAGCATATGGCAGAAGGTGCCGTAGTGCTGATGGAAGGCTGGATTCCTGAAGACTGCGAGGCAGATGTGAGGAAACTTCTCGATGAAAGCGGCGCTTATTATGAGATAAGGGCTGCCAGGCGCGAGGACAATGCTCCCGTCAAGCTGAAGAACAACGCCTACACCCGCATGTACGAAGTGCTTACCAAAATGTACGGCATGCCCGACTATGCAGAGTTCGACCCGACACCGATACTTGCACCATTCTTCTCGCTCTTCTTTGCATTCTGTATGGGAGACGCGGGCTACGGTCTGGTACTGATTGCGCTTGGATTCATTCTGAAAAAGAAGATGTCCAAGTCCATGAAAGGTATGATGAATCTGGTGATTACGCTGGGTATCTTCACGGCTGTCATCGGTGCCATACTGGGAACTTTCTTCGGTGTAAGCCTCTTCGACCTGGAGATACCTGCCAAACTGAAGGAATTCATGATTGTGGGCAAGATAGGCGAGACTACCTATGACAAGCAAATGCTGCTGGCCCTGATTATCGGTGTGGTACATATCTGCATTGCCATGACGGTGAAGGCCGTGGGGCAGACCGTGCGCTTCGGCTTCAAGGAGTCGCTCAGTGCCTGGGGATGGCTGTTGCTGGTAGTGGGATTCGTTTGTACCGGCGGACTTTCCTTCTTCAAGATTATCTCAGAAGATGTATCCACATGGGCGTTTATCGTGATTGGCGGTGTATCCGCCATCGGCATCTACCTGCTGAACAATATCCATCGGAATGTATTTGTCAACATTGGTGCCGGAGTATGGGATACCTATAACATGGCTACCGGACTGATGGGCGATATACTTTCCTACATCCGTCTCTATGCCCTCGGCCTGGCAGGCGGTATGCTCGGTGGGGTGTTCAATCAGCTTGCCTTCATGGTGAACGATGCGGCAGGTCCGGCTCTGGGATGGCTGTTCTGCGGTCTGATACTGATATTCGGGCATACGCTGAACATTGCCATGTCCTGTCTGAGTGCTTTTGTGCATCCGCTCCGTCTGACATTTGTGGAATACTTCAAGAATTCCGGTTACGAAGGTAAGGGCGAAGCCTATAAACCTTTTACAGTAGTAAAGAAATAAACAAATTGAAAAACAAATAAAAATAGAAACATTATGAATGAAATTTTAGGTTATCTCGGTCTGGGCCTGATGTTGGCCCTTGCAGGAATTGGCAGTTGCTTCGGTACAACAATCGCCGGTAGTGCGGCAGAGGGTGCGTTGAAGAAAGACCCTTCCAAATCAGCAGGTTATATGATTTTGTCGGCCCTTCCGGCTACGCAGGGACTTTACGGTTTCGTGGCTTTCCTGATGTCTATGGGCAGGGATTTTGCTACGGACGGCCCTTTGATGCTGGGTATCGGACTGGGTGTCGGACTGGTATGTCTGTTCTCTGCCATCCGTCAGGGACAGATTTGTGCAAACGGTATCGTGGGTCTCTCTCAGGGACACGACGTGCAGACCAATACAATGATTTACGCCGCACTTCCTGAATTCTATGCCATTTTGGCGCTGGTGGCTGCATTGATGGTATAATCCGGATCAATTAAGAAAATAAGCCCCAGGAATTTACAATTGAAGTTCCTGGGGCTTTTTGTTTCAATTGCTGTAGGCTTCAACTGAAAACTCCAGGGATTCTTTTTTGAACCTCCGGGAATTTTAGGCGAGAAATGCATGGATGGGCGATTCCATGGGGCTTTGTGGCTAAACTATGATATTCCGCAAACGATTGTTTATGCATATTTGATTAGTTTTTTCGATTAAAAGGCTATTTTTCAAAGAATAATACGTACTTTTGCAGCCGTAATTAAGATAAAGAGATTATAACATAATATGATTAAAGAACTACTTACCCCCGATTACATCTTCGAAGCGAGTTGGGAAGTGTGTAATAAAGTAGGCGGTATCTATACGGTTTTGTCTACAAGGGCAAATACTTTACAGACTAAATTTCGCGATAGATTATTCTTTATAGGGCCGGATTTCTGGCAGGGAAAAGAGAACCCTTTGTTCATTGAGTCTGATAACCTTTGTGCAGCGTGGAAAAAACATGCTGCGTTGAAAGACAATCTCTGTGTCCGCGTAGGACGCTGGAACATTCCGGGAGAACCTATTGTTATATTGGTTGATTTCCAACCGTTCTTTGCAGAAAAGAATGAGATCTATGCAGAGATGTGGAACCGCTATCAAGTGGACTCACTGCATGGATATGGCGATTATGATGAAGCATCCATGTTTGCTTTCGCCACCGGAAAGGTGATAGAGAGTTTCTATCGCTATAATCTGACGGAAACGGACAAGGTGGTGTTTCAGGCACACGAGTGGATGACCGGTATGGCCGCCCTCTATCTTCAGTCTGCCGTTCCCGAGATAGGGACTGTCTTCACAACCCATGCCACCTCCATCGGTCGTTCCATAGCGGGCAACAACAAGCCGCTCTACGATTATCTCTTCGCCTACAACGGCGACCAGATGGCGGAGGAATTGAACATGCAGTCCAAGCATTCCATTGAAAAGCAGACGGCCCATTATGTAGACTGCTTCACCACCGTGAGCGAGATTACAAACAACGAATGCAAGGAATTGCTTGACAAGCCTGCGGATGTGGTGCTGATGAACGGTTTTGAAGATGATTTTGTACCGAAAGGTGCCACCTTTACCGGCAAGCGCAAGCGTGCCCGCTCCACCATGCTGCGTGTGGCAAACTGCCTGCTGGGTGAGGACTTGGGTGATGACACGCTGATTATCGGTACCAGCGGACGCTATGAGTTCAAGAACAAGGGTATCGATGTGTTCCTGGAATCATTGAACAGGCTGAACCGCGATAAGGATTTGAAGAAGAAAGTATTGGCGTTTGTCAACGTGCCCGGCTGGGTGGGAGACCCCCGCGAGGACTTGCAGAAGCGCCTGAAGAGCAAAAATAAGTTCACCGAACCGTTGCAGTGCCCTTTCATCACCCACTGGCTGCACAATATGACGCATGACCAGGTGCTGGATATGCTGAAATACCTCGGCATGGGAAATCGCCCCGAAGATAAAGTTAAAGTGATTTTTGTACCTTGCTATCAAGATGGCCACGACGGCATCCTCAACAAGCATTATTATGACCTGATTTTAGGCGAAGACCTCAGTGTCTATCCGTCCTATTACGAACCGTGGGGATATACCCCGCTGGAGAGCGTGGCTTTCCGCGTGCCTACCATCACCACCAATCTTGCCGGTTTCGGACTTTGGGTGAACAGCTTGAAAAACCAGCATGGCATTGACGACGGAGTGGAGGTGCTGCACCGTTCGGATTACAATTATTCCGAAGTGGCAGACGGCATAAAGGACACCGTAGCCTTGTTCTCGACCAAGACGGAAGCCGAAATCAAGGAAATCCGCAAACGTGCAGGCCAGGTGGCAGAGCAGGCTTTGTGGAAGCATTTTATAAAGTATTATTATGAGGCTTACGACATTGCGCTGCGCAACGCCATGAAGCGTCAATTAAGATAAAGGAATTATTAATCAATTAGTTATCATACAATGAAGATTAAAGTTAGTAATGTAAACACTCCTAACTGGAAAGATGTGAATGTGAAATCGCACATTCCTGCCGAACTGGAGAAACTGTCTGAACTGGCACGTAACATCTGGTGGTCATGGAATTATGAAGCCATCGAACTTTTCAGAGACCTCGACCCTGCCCTCTGGAAAGAAGTGGGACAGAACCCCGTACTTCTGTTGGAGCGCATGAGTTATGCCAAACTGGAAGCGCTTGCCAACGATAAGGTTATTCTGCGCAGAATGGAAGACGTATATTCCAAGTTCCGTACATACATGGATGTGACACCTGACAGCAAGCGTCCGTCTGTTGCCTATTTCAGCATGGAGTATGGTTTGAACCACGTACTTAAGATATATTCCGGTGGTCTGGGCGTACTTGCCGGCGACTACCTGAAAGAGGCTTCCGACAGTAACGTTGACTTGTGTGCAGTCGGTTTCTTGTATCGCTACGGTTACTTTACCCAAACCTTGTCTATGGACGGCCAGCAGATTGCCAACTACGAGGCGCAAAACTTCGGACAACTGCCTATTGATCGTGTATTGGACGAGAAGGGCGAGCAGGTGATAGTGGACGTTCCTTACTTGGACTACTACGTACACGCATACGTGTGGAGAGTAAACGTAGGACGCATCTCCCTCTATCTGCTTGATACTGACAATGAAATGAACAGCGAGTTCGACCGCTCCATCACTCACCAGCTCTATGGCGGCGACTGGGAAAACCGTCTGAAGCAGGAAATCCTGCTCGGTATCGGTGGTATCCTGACGCTGAAGAAGCTGGGCATCAAGAAAGATGTTTATCACTGTAACGAAGGACATGCCGCTTTGATCAACGTACAGCGCATCTGTGACTACGTGGCCGAAGGTCTGACTTACGACCAGGCTATCGAGCTGGTACGTGCTTCTTCGCTCTATACTGTGCATACTCCGGTTCCTGCCGGCCACGACTACTTCGACGAAGGTCTTTTCGGCAAGTACATGGGCGGCTATCCTTCAAGAATGGGTATCAGCTGGGATGACCTGATGGACCTCGGACGCAACAATCCGGGCGACAAGGGCGAACGTTTCTGCATGTCCGTATTCGCCTGCAACACTTCCCAAGAGGTGAACGGTGTGAGCTGGCTGCACGGCAAGGTTTCCCAAGAGATGTTCTCTTCCATCTGGAAGGGCTACTTCCCCGAAGAAAGCCACGTGGGTTACGTTACCAACGGTGTGCACTTCCCCACTTGGAGCGCTACGGAATGGAAGCATCTCTATGCTGCACACTTTGACGAGAACTTCCTCTACGACCAGTCCAATCCTAAGATTTGGGAGGCTATCTATAACGTGTCCGACGAAGAAATCTGGAAGACGCGCATGGTGATGAAGAACAAGCTGATTGACTATGTTCGCAAGCAATACCGTGAAACCTGGTTGAAGAACCAAGGTGACCCTTCACGCATCGTTTCCCTGCTGGACAAAATCAATCCGAATGCCCTGCTGATAGGTTTCGGACGTCGTTTCGCTACCTACAAGCGTGCACACTTGCTGTTTACCGACCTCGACCGTCTGGCCAAGATTGTGAACAATCCCGACTATCCGGTACAGTTCCTCTTCACCGGTAAGGCTCACCCGCACGATGGTGCAGGACAGGGCTTGATTAAGAGAATCATCGAGATTTCCCGCCGTCCGGAGTTCTTGGGCAAGATTATCTTCCTGGAAAATTATGACATGCAGTTGGCACGTCGCCTCGTTTCGGGCGTGGATATCTGGCTGAACACTCCGACGCGTCCGCTCGAAGCATCCGGTACTTCCGGTGAGAAGGCGTTGATGAACGGTGTTGTTAACTTCTCCGTGCTCGACGGCTGGTGGCTCGAAGGCTATCGCGAAGGTGCAGGTTGGGCATTGACCGAAAAGCGTACCTATCAGAATCAGGAACATCAGGACCAGCTCGATGCCGCCACTATCTATAGCATCCTTGAGCAAGAAATTCTGCCGTTGTTCTATGCACGCAACAAGAAGGGATACTCTGAAGGTTGGGTGAAGACTATCAAGAACTCCATTGCACAGATCGCTCCCCACTATACAATGAAGCGCCAGTTGGACGACTACTACGACAAGTTCTACATCAAGGAAGCTAAACGTTTCAAGATGCTGGCTGCCGACGATTATGCCAAGGCCAAGGAAATAGCTGCCTGGAAGGAAGAAGTTGCCGAAAAGTGGGACAGCATTGAAGTTGTGTCTTGCGAAAAGACTGAAGACTTGGTGAAAGGCTCCATCGAAAGCGGTAAGGAGTACATCATTACTTACGTTATCGACGAGAAGGGCTTGAACGACGCCATCGGTCTGGAACTGGTGACTACTTATACGGCTCAGGATGGCAAACAGCACGTTTACTCCGTAGAACCGTTCAATGTAGTGAAGAAAGAAGGCAACCTTTATACTTTCCAAGCCAAGCACAAACTGGAAAATGCGGGTAGCTTCAAGGTTTCTTACCGTATGTTCCCGAAGAATGCAGACCTGCCTCACCGTCAGGACTTCTGCTACGTTCGCTGGTTCATATAAGAGCATGAAAAGACAGATGATGTGTTTGCGATATGGCCAACACATTATCTGTTCAGATAAGACATATCATATGTATGATGCAGACAGACCATTCGTTTCGGGTAGACGGATGGTCTGTTTTTTGTACGTTCGGCTGGGTATTAGCGGGGGTGCAAAGCCCTAATTAGCGGGAATCATACAGCCCATAGCAAGGGTGTCTCTTTATTCTCTCATTCCGTGGATCAGCGTCATGCTGAGCAGCACCCCGACCACTATGCAGATGAGGATAAGGAGCCAGTTCATGAGCCGTGCACCCGGCTTGGTTTCCTTGTGCAAGTTCTGGTCAAAGTAGTTCTTGAAGAACAGATAGATGGCGGGCACGGTGGCGCTTGCCAGCAGCAGGTCTTCGGGAATCTTGTAGATGTAGACTTTGGAAAAGGCGATGAGCGCCCAGTGGCAAAGGAACAGAATGACGAGCAGGTTGACCCTGCGCGAGAAAGCCAGCAGCAGCCCGATGGTGAACGCAGCTACCGAGCAGGGCATCACGGTGGTGGTCATCATGGGAAATTCCATTCCGCGTGCCCACGAAAGGAGCGGATAGAGGAAAGGCATCGCATAGAGTATCCCCACCAGTACCTTGTATTTCGGATTGCGCTCGAACGGAGTGTAATCGGTAAACAAGTCCCATAGCCACAGCAGTGCAATCACTCCCCAGAAGATGGCGAGTATATGGTGGTGTCCGCGCGCTCCGCAATACATCATGTAGTACACGATGGATATCCACCCGTTCAGAAATACCATGTAGATTTTGAGGGCTCGTTTTGCCCATAAGGTCGGTTTCCGGTAGAGCCGCTTGGCGAGCAGGATGCCTGCTGCGGTGATGAGGAGCTGTGCCCACCAGGTGGCCTCGTTGTATTGTGCGATAGTATTCCAGAATATTTCCATTTGTGCCTATTAAAAAACGGTTGCAAAGGTAGAGCTTTCTATCGTAAGAATAAAATAGTTTTCTACATTTTCCTTATCTTTGTGCCTCCAGAAAAATAGGTAAAAAGATTTATGGATAAGACTTTGACTGAACAAGAGATTGCCCTGCTACGCAGAAAACTCGACTTATTGCTTCGTACCGGACAGCTGCTGGTGGAGAGTGCGGCTGATACAAACCGTGTTGTCCGTAACCTGAACCGTGTTGCCGCCTATCTGGGGCTGCCGGAAGAAAAACTTCACATCGACGTAAGTTATACCATGCTGGTAGTGAATGTGAGCGACGGCCTGCATTCGTTCTCCAAATTCCAGAAATGCGAGAAGCATGGCATCAACATGACTGCCATTTCCGAAATCAGCAAACTGTCCTGGCGGGCCATTGAGAATGACTACTCCCTCGACCGGTATGAGGAGGAACTGGAAAGAATCAAAACCAAGAAGCGGAACTATGTGCCATACGTTGTTGCCATCGGTGCCGGCTTTGCCTGCGGAGGCTTCTGCAAACTGTTCGGTGGTGACTGGATGGCGTTTCTGTTTGCCTCCATTTGCGCTTTTGCCGGTTTTCGCGTCCGCGTCCGTTGTATGGAGTTCGGCATCAATCACTATATGAGCATTGCCATTGCCGCATTGATTGCTACCTGCCTGGCCTATGTGTCTTCTTTTGCCGGACTCTCGGAAACTCCCTATCATCCGTTGTTGGCGTGTGCACTGTTCATCGTTCCGGGTGTACCGTTGATAAACTTTGTGGATGATATGATTGACAATTATATTCAGGTGGGCATTGTGCGGGCTGTGAATACGGTGCTGATGGTCTGTGCAATGGCCTTCGGCATTGTGATAGCCATGCGCCTGCTGACGATGGAGGATGTCGTGATTGACAAGAAGTTCAGCGAATTGAGTATGGTGCCTCATGACAGTTATCTGGTGTATGCCATTGCGGCGGCCATATCTGCCATGGGATTTTCCATGATATTCAATATACAGCGGCGCTTGTTGTGGGTTGTTGCGGTGGGCGGTATCATTGCCGTTTGTACGCGTAATTTTGTCAATTTCGAATTGGGTTACGGACCGGTGGTAGGTTCGTTCATGGGCAGCATGGTTGTCAGCCTGATAGCCGTGAAGGCAGTGCATTGGTTTCATGTTCCCAATCATGTGCTGACGATTCCTTCCGTCATCCCGATGATTCCGGGAGTGCTGATGTATCGTGCGCTTTTCGGACTTATCAATATGCACGGCGTGGTGGGCGAGGTGACGGCGGTTGTTTCCAACGGCATCACGGCTTCACTGATTATTCTCTGTATAGCGTTGGGCGTGGCAGTACCCAATATCTTTGCTCGCCGGTATATCGCCAAGGATAGGCAGCGTTTTCTTCAGAAGGAGTTGCAGAAGCGCAGGGAAAGAGGAAAATTTATAGAATGGTGATACAGGTATCCCGTCATCCTTCGCTTCGCTCCGAATGACGGGATACTTATTTTAAATCCCCTTTTTGGGATTATAGTGATAAATTACGGTTTCTCCCTTTCGCAGGGATGTTTGCACGTCAATAAGACGTTGGTTGCGGCTTCCCCGGAAATAGAGCTCCTTATCCTGCAGCTCTTTCTTGAATTTGCCGTCCACCAGTACGTCGATGTATTCCAGCAGTTGGGCTTGGTGCGGGTTGCACAGTAGCTTTTCAAAAGTGTAGCCCGTATAGCACCAGATGTTTTTCCGGCTCCGCTCCTTGATGGCATGCGCCAGTCGGGTGAATCCTTCCGACTGGAACATCGGGTCTCCGCCGCTGAAGGTGACATCTGCAAACGGGTCGGCAAGTATCTTTTCCAGAATTTCTTCTGTACTCATCCAGTGTCCGTGGTTGATGTCCCACGACTCCGGATTGTGGCAACCGGGACAAGCGTTAGGGCATCCGGCAGCGTAGATGGCGGTCCGGAAGCCCGGACCGTCTACTGTGGTATCTTCTAAAATGTCGAGAATGGAAAGCACAAGTAGGGAATTAAAAATTAGAAATTAGAAATTGAACATCGTAGGAGCGAAGCTGAACATTCATGATTAAACATTAAAAATGAAGGGCCGCTTAGCACTGCGCAGCCCTTTAATTTTTCATTTTCAATTATGAACGACCCTGTCGTTCAGCTCTGCCAGCTTGGCATTGTTCCAGCGGTCGGTGGTTCCCACCAGGTAGCCGGTGATGCGTTGCAGCTTGTCGATATGCTTGCTGCCGCACTTTGGACATGCTTCCAGGTTTGGGGTGGAGTTTTCGTGGCCGCATTCCAGGCAGCGATTCCGGTTGTGGTTTACCGAACCGTAGCCGATGTTGTATCGGTCCATCATGTCCACTACACGCATGATGACTTCCGGATTGTGGGTGGCATCACCGTCTATCTCCACATAGAAGATGTGGCCGCCGCGGGTCAGCTCATGATAAGGAGCCTCCACTTCCGCTTTGTGGCGGGCGCTGCATTTGTAGTACACGGGCACGTGGTTGGAGTTGGTGTAGTAGTTGCGGTCCGTAATGCCCGGCAGCGTGCCGAATTCCTTACGGTCTATGCGGGTGAACTTGCCCGACAAGCCTTCGGCAGGAGTGGCAAGCACGCTGTAGTTATGCTGGTATTGGTCGGAGAACTGGTTGGCGCGGTCGCGCATGTAGGTCACTATTTTCAGTCCCAGCTCCTGGGCTTCATCAGATTCTCCGTGATGTTTTCCGAGTAGTGCCACAAGACATTCGGCCAACCCGATGAAGCCGATTCCCAATGTTCCCTGGTTGATGACGGAGGCAATCGTATCGTTCGGTTTCAGCTTCTCGCAGCCTATCCACAAGGCGGACATCAGTAGCGGGAACTGCTTGGCGAAGGCAGTCTTCTGGAACTCCATGCGTTCGTGCAACTGGCGTGCGGTCACCTCAAGCATGGCATCCAACTTGGCAAAGAATCGGGCGATACGCTGTTCCTTGTCTTTTATGTTCATGCACTCGATACCCAGACGGACGATATTGATGGTAGAGAAAGAGATGTTTCCACGCCCGATGGAGGTCTTCGGTCCGAAGCGGTTTTCGAATACGCGGGTGCGGCATCCCATGGTGGCAACTTCGTGCAGGTAGCGTTTCGGGTCATCGGCTTTCCACTCCTTGCTTTGATTGAAGGTGGCGTCCAGGTTCAGGAAGTTAGGGAAGAAACGTCGTGCCGTCACCTTGCAGGCCAGCTGGTAGAGGTCGTAGTTGCGGTCTTCCGGCAGATAGCTCACGCCCCGTTTCTTTTTCCATATCTGGATGGGGAAGATGGCGGTTTCTCCGTTTCCTACTCCTTGATAGGTGCTTTTCAGCAGTTCGCGGATGATGCAGCGACCCTCGGCGGAGGTGTCTGTTCCGTAGTTGATGGAGCTGAACACCACTTGGTTGCCGCCGCGTGAGTGGATGGTGTTCATGTTATGGATAAATGCCTCCATGGACTGGTGTACGCGCGATACGGTCTTGTTGATGGCATGCTGCACGATACGGTCTTCACCCGTCAGCCCGTCCAACGGCTGCAGCAGATAGTCGGCCAGTTCCTTCTGATAGAGATGGGAGTAATCTTTCCCGTTCAGTTCTTCCAGGTTCTTTACTTCCTCGATGAAACTGTTGCGCACGTAGGGGGCAAGGTAGAAATCGAATGCAGGGATGGCTTGTCCGCCGTGCATCTCGTTCTGGGCTGTTTCCAGCGAGATACATCCCAGGATACTGGCAGTTTCGATGCGCTTGGCCGGGCGAGACTCGCCGTGTCCGGCAGAGAAACCGTATTTCAGAATATGGTCCAGCGGATGCTGCACGCATGTCAGGCTCTTGGTGGGATAATAATCCTTGTCATGGATGTGCAGATAGTTCTGGGTGACGGCGTTCAGCACTTCTTCACTCAGCAGATAGTCGTCCACAAAAGGTTTGGTGGTTTCGCTGGCAAACTTCATCATCATGCCCGCCGGGGTATCGGCATTCATGTTGGCGTTTTCGCGTGTGATGTCGTTGGACTTGATGTTGATGATTTCCAGAAACATGTCGCGCGTCTTTGCCTTGCGGGCAATGCTTCGCTGGTTGCGGTAGGTGATGTACTTCTGGGCTACGTCCTTGCGGCTGCTCTTCATCAGTTCCACTTCCACCAAATCCTGAATGGCTTCCACCGTCATCTGCGAATCTCCCTTGAAAGAGATGCGGTCAGTAATCTGGTGTATCAGTTGCAGGTCTTCCCCCTTGTCTGTATGCAACATGGCTTTCCGGATGGCGGTGGCTATTTTTTCTTCGTTGAATCCGACGACGCGTCCGTCGCGTTTGAGTACTGTTTGTATCATAACCTTTTATGCTTGAATGTGACTATATCTTTAAGTTCAATTGCGGGAACAAAGGTATTACAGTTATTGATAGGATTTGCTTTTTGGAAAACTTTTTGTGATTTAAAAAGTGTTAACCTTTTGATAATTAATGATGTTGAAATGAGAAGTGGAAAACTTTCAATGGGAAATGATTTTTAAAGTTGTTCGTTGCCGGCTATTGCTGCATGCGTATACAACATCTGATTCCGAAGTGTCAAATGAAAATAAATCTTTGGGGCGGATTGTGAATTCTCGGATTCTTTAATTATATTTGCAATAAATTGGTTTATGTAAGTTTTTTAGTCCTTGATAATACTTCTTGTTGCCATTCGATTGTATCGCTTTGCTGCTCATCGTATCGGGGCAAAAGTGTCGTTATCATAATAATCAAAGAAAGAATGAACATGGCAAATGTATTTCCTCCGTTTAAAGTTGATATAGCCGGGGCTTTTTGCGTACCTCGTGCATTGAAGGATGCCCGCGAGCAATATCAGAACGGGCAGGTGAGCCGGCAGGACTTGCGGGCAGTTGAAGATGCGGAAGTGCGCAATCTTGTGGAACGGCTGAAACAGGGAGGCATGAAGGTGGTTTCCGACGGTGGTTTCCGAAGTCGTGATTTTTTAGAAAGCTGGGAGGGTATCCGTTTCAAAGACGGCCGGCCTTTCTCCGAACACTCTCCTTTGGAGATTACAGGACGCCTCGGCTTGCTACGGCGGCATCCTGTTCTGGAAGAATTCGCATTTCTTGATTCCATTGCGGGCGGGGAGGTGATGAAGAAACAGCATATCCCTTCGCCGGCAGAGCTCTTCACTCAGATTATCCAACGCGTGAAGCGGAATCAGATAGAAAACGTTTACTCCGACGTCCGGCTGCTGACGGATGATATTGCTTCCAGCTACAAATCTTTGCTTACCCAACTCTATGATGCAGGTTGCCGCTACGTCCAGTTCGACGGGGTGCATTCGGTAATAATGGAAGATACTGTCCGGCTGAATAACCGTGTCTTGCGCGAACGCCCTGCAGGGATGTATGTCGCATTCCATGCACCTACGGATATGCTGGTGCAGCTGCATGGGGCCGATGCCTATTTCCTGAATTACGACTGTGGCGCGTGCGACCGCAACCGTCTGCTTTGGTTTATACACGAGAAAGAGGCGGTGTTCGGTTTCGTGCTGTCCCATTATCCCCACGAAGATGAACTGGATGAATTGCAGGCGAAGACCGAGAGTGTGTTGAATTATATTCCCTTGAAACGTTTCACTTTGTGCCTGCCGGATGCGAATGCGCTTCTTTCCCCTTCAGGGGCCGATGAGGAAAAACAGTGGGAGACTGTGCGGCTGGGGATGGAAATGGCAGCACGCATCTTCTCTTGAAAATAACATATTTCGTTGACTGAAATGCCACACTTCACGAGGCCTAATCAATGGCATTTGTCTCTGTGAAGTGTGGCATTTTCCTTGCTGAAGTGCGGCATTCCGGTTGACGGAGTGCCGCACTTCTCTTTTAGTTTCCGGTGTGTCCGGTTTTATTGTTTGACGGCTTCGGCTATCTTTTCCTGAAGTTCGTCACCGTGCAGTCCGCGTGCAAGGATTGTTCCTTCGCCGTCAATCAACACAGTGTGGGGGATGCTGCTTACAGCATAAAGCTGTGCGCCTTCGCAGTTCCAGTATTTCAGGTCGGACATTTGCGGCCAAGTGATGCCCAGCTTCTTGATGGCTTCTTTCCATGCGTCAGCACTCTGGTCCAGAGATACGCCTACGATTTCGAAGTTTTTGTTCTTGTATTTGGCGTAAGCTTCCACCAGATTGGGCATCTCGCGGCGGCAGGGGCCGCACCAGCTTGCCCAGAAGTCAACGAGGACTACTTTGCCTTTGCCTACATAGTCGGACAGCTTCACGGTTTTTCCTTCCGGGGTCTGCATCTCGAAGTCTGTAAACTTCTGGCCTACGGCAGTGGCTTTCATCTTTTCGACGTTGTTCTTTATCTTGACGATGGCTTCGTCGTTGTCGTAAGCAGCAGGGATTTGGGGCATCAGCGGGTCGAGGTCTGCCACATCCATGTAGTAGTAGTTCTGTTTCAGCAGGAGTACACCGACCGGATTGGCGATGTTCTTGTTGATGCCGGCTTTGATGGCAGATATCATGCTGTTCTCCAAATCTTTCATCTCTTTGCCTTTGGCTTCGCGCTGTTCGGCGGTCAGTGTGGTGTCCGACATGGATTCGTAGATGTTCATCATCTGTTTGTTCAGGCCGTTGATTTGGGTTTTGATTTCCTGGTAGGCATCATTGTTGGCAGTACCGGTGGCGGAGTTGTTCTCCTGCGACAGGTTGATTTTGATTTTGCCGTTTTCCAGGAAGAAGTCGATGGCTGCGCCGTCTTTTCCTGCAGCTTTGTAAGAGATGTAGCGGTTGACAGCGGTATCTTGCGTGCCCTTGAAGGTGAATGTACCACCTTTGATGACAGCAGAGTCCAATTTGACGAATTGGCGTCCTTTCACGGTTTCCAGATATACGGTGTCGCCGTCGGCTGCACCCTCTACAGTTCCGGTTACGGTGTAACCGTTGTTTCCACTGTTACAAGCTGTACATACAGCGGCTACAGCGAGCAGATAAGTAAACTTTTTCATTGCTTGTTTTTTTTAATGAATGATTATATCTGCAAATATACGAAGAATTCGTGAGATTCAGGCAGATTTTGGTGGAATAAAGTAAGTGGTTGGAGACTAAAGGAATTGGGTGTTGAATGACTGTATTCTTCCTTTCTCCAAAAAAGCGGGATATTGAGAGGTTATGAGGTAATTTTGCTACCTATCCGTTGCCTTTTTTAGTGTCAATCCGGTGGTGAAAACGTAACGGAATCCACCCTGATTTTGCTTCTGCCATCTCAAAGAACCCTTGTTTGCGAGAGCGAAGATACGCATAATTTTCCGTGTATCGGGTAAATATGCCTACTGTTCTCTGTTTCAGGGGTCTGTTTCTATGTTCTGCCATATTTTTCATGCCGACAGGTAACTCTATACCGGTTAATTTTGCAATTAAAAGTATAGAGCTATGAATCAAGAAGATGTAAGGGTTTCGTTCTACCTGAAAAAGAGCGAAGCGGATGAGCAGGGAGAGTGCCCGATTATGGGCAGGTTGAATGTAGGCAAGTATTCCGAGGCGGCCTTCAGCGTGAAGATGACGGCTCCGGAATCGGCATGGCTTTCCGGTCGTGCCACGGGGAAGAGCGCAAGGTCAAGGGAAATCAACCGGCAGCTGACATCTTTCCAAGTGGAGGAGAATATCCTTGTTGCTCCACGACTGGGGAATGGTAACTTCACGTTGATACCAAGCCGGTCTGCAGTATTCAAACTTGCGGGTCAGCCGTTCTACATAACGGGCGGTAGTGGGCATACCTTTGCCACCTTCGTCCATACTGCCTGGCAGCTGGATCGACTCAGTCAGTTTGGATAGATAAAGCTCCGAACCGGGTGTTTTCCCGAATCCCATCGGGTCGGTTTGGAAGCGCCAGGTTCCTGCCAGGCTCAGGCTTTCCTGAGCTATCATCCATTGAGCACTACTGAGCAATAAGCTCATTAGAATATTTCTTTTCTTCATGTGTATTAAGATTAATATGCTTGCGTATTGTTTTAATTCACTTCCGGATACTGTGTTTTTTTGCAAAATAAGCTATTTCTCAGCAATTGAATGATGGAAAATATGTTTATTCTCATGGATAATATTCCGGTAAGGATGAGGAAGGGGCGGGGGAATGAGAGGTTATTCGTACATTTGTAATAAACATGCTATGCGGATTACATGGCCGTTGTAAACAGTCAATATGATACCTTGTCGACATAAATACATAACACGATAAACAAATGAGTAGAGATAACGACATGAAGGATTTTTGAACAGATTAGTAATTGAAAAGCAGCTAGAAGTAATTTTTCCACGTATTGGAGGTTCTTGTTTTTTGTGCTGTGTGCCGGGAGTACCATTGGCAACAGATACCCAAGAGGAGTTGCAGGTGCGCCCGTAAGGGCATATAATAACGTGAGTTCGAAATAATAATAAATATATTTCGCTGATAATTAGTGGTATAGCGATAAAAGTGTTAAATTTATAGTGCAGAATTATAAGATTTAAACGATTACCACTATATTTCCGGAGTCACTGCTGGGCACTTAGTCCCGGCTGATTTTCAGTTGTTTATAATTTAGTTCTTTGATATTCTTGTAATTGCAATCGTTAAGTATCTCTCTTACAGGTGTTTTATCCAGTAGAGAAAAGCTCAAAATTTGTAG
>NZ_SRYZ01000062.1 GCF_004793475.1 Bacteroides muris (ex Afrizal et al. 2022)
TATATTTCAATTATTTCAAAGAACTATTTATCCACTTTTACGGGACAGTAATGATATGTGATTATTTAATAATCAGACTTCGGATTCCTCACATAGTGGGGAATAAAAAGAAAGGAAAGGGCTTTATAAATCCTTTCCAAGTATCGGGAGAATTTACAAGAGGTTATAAGGAGCTTTGTGTTAATACTCAATTTAGAGCATATCCTTTTTATAAGGCAACAGAATGGATGCCTTATAAAAAATATTATCAAATTCGATTGATTTTTAACTATTGGCATACAGCCAAGTCTATATTTTGCAGTGACAGACTCAAAAAAATCTCTGCAACCGTTAAAATTCCGGTAAAAAATTTGCCTAGATAATCCCCTGTGAACCTGCCTTGCAGCTTCACTGTGCTGATTATGTATGATATACAGCGGTAATCTCCGCTCCATCATCACTTCCGAAATGCAGGGAGTTCTTGCGTTTGGGCGTAAAGAGACAGACCGCCCGCTCCGCCAGATAGTATTTTGGAACCCTAATTTGAGCGCTTATCCTT
This sequence comes from Bacteroides muris (ex Afrizal et al. 2022), assembly GCF_004793475.1. GTDB lineage: Bacteria > Bacteroidota > Bacteroidia > Bacteroidales > Bacteroidaceae > Bacteroides > Bacteroides muris. Next base: position 539 of record NZ_SRYZ01000062.1, read on the forward strand.
TTTTTGACTACTTACGGAGCTAACATCTCAATATAGAAATCTCAAAAAACAATCAATTCATCAATTTTAATCAATAAATTACGAGTTGGTTCCAGCAACGGTGCGACATCTTCTCTTGTAAAATCAAAAAAATCATTATAATCACCGGTGATGCGATTCTGCAAAAGGCGGGAATACAACCGTCCTTCATCTTTAGTCAAGAACCCTTTTGACACGAAATTTTGTCCTAATTGCCCTACAACACCATTATGGGTACGCGCATTAATACCACGGCTCATCAGCAATGCGGAAGCCATATAAAAACAAGCATAATACAAACGCTGAATGGCAAGATTCCAATGCTTCGTGTCAATCATGTCTTCTGCCTCCTTCAACGTATTATAAGCTTTTTCTTTACGATAAGCCACTACAGCCTCTATTTCTTCTTTAGCCAAACTCATATCAATTGTATTCCTTCAGTCTTTACGTTATGGAAAAAAGGTGTAAAATGATATTTCAACCAATCTTTTAAAGTATATAAAACAGGACTTATGCATTCATTTTTCAACCATCCCAGTTCCACCAACGGATAAGATATAGTATCGTAATCACTATCTTCTATCTTTGGTTTATCAAGCAAAATCAGTACATCCCAATCTGAATCAGCACGTGCATCCCCCCTGGCTTGAGACCCATATAGAAAAGCATGACCACCCGCAGGAAGAACTCCTTGCAAAGTTTCCTTTATCAACTTTAATACATCTGTTTTTCGAGAATCCATGATACTGCTTTAGTTGTTTCCTAAACACAAAGATAATATTCTATACCGAAATATCCTAATCATATATCAATAAAGTGTAAAGATTCCACATAACACCTCATGACATCATCCGCTACTCAATAAAAACACATATTCAATAATACAACCAGATTAAGATTATTCAAACTCAAAGCAAGGCAGATATAAATAGTTTTATCCATAAATATATATGTGATTATTTAATGATCAGACTTCGAGCTCCTTACGTAGTGGGGAATAAAAAGAAAGGAAACGGCTTTATAAATCCTTTCCAGATATCTGGACAATTTACTCATAAATGTTTCCATGACCGGGATACAGACTGCAGTCCTTTGTTAATTCCGTGATACGTTCTTTCGAGATCCGTGCATCTTCCCTATCGCTATTAGGGAATGAGGCAATGACTTTAACACCCGGGATATATGAATCACCCGAAAAAACATTGTTCTCGACTTTATAGGTAAGGCAGCTTTTATCATGTCCGGGAGTTTCAAACACTTCCACGAAAATTCCCGGAAATATTTCCACTTTATCATTCTCATGTAAAACCGTCACATTATCTCCCATCCATATTACAGGATCATTGTGATAACGGGAAAAATTAAGTTTATCCGAACCTAAAGCCTCCTTACCGAAAGAGGAAGTGTAAACTGTGCAATCAGGATACAATCGTAATAAATCTTTTATACCATAAATATGGTCGTAATGAGTATGAGTCAGAAACAAAGCTTGTACCGTTCCGCACTTTTCCTGAACAAACTGCTTTATAGGGGTAATATCTCCAATATCTATCAATACATGCCCATCTTTCCCCTCAACAGACAGTATATAAGCATTGGAGGTGAAAACAGAATTGACAATCTGATGGATGTTCATTTCAGTTATGACCGTTGAAAGCCTCAGTGGTAGCATTACCTTCCTTATTGATCCCTTCTCTAACGAACACTTTCTTTATGGTCAGTAAAATAATTTTCACATCCAACCAAAAAGAGACATGATCCACATACCACACATCCAGTTCAAACTTACGTTTCCAACTGATATCATTCCGTCCGTTTACCTGTGCCCACCCCGTAATTCCCGGACGTACTTCATGGCGACGGAACTGTTCCTCTGAATATAAAGGAAGATACTTCGGCAATAAAGGACGGGGACCAACTAATGCCATATCCCCCTTTAATACATTTATTAGTTGTGGCAATTCATCTATGGAAAGAGAACGGACTATTTTCCCAATCTTTGTCAGACGTTCAGCATCCGGCAACAAATTTCCCTCTGAATCCCGCTCATCTGTCATTGTCTTAAACTTTATGGCTTTGAATATCCGGGCATTTTTTCCAGGGCGCTCCTGGGTGAAAAAGACACCGGCACCCTTATTGGTGAAATGGAGGAAAATTATCAGAAGAAGTAATATGGGCCAGATAACTGCCAAAACACAGAAAGCAACAATAAAATCAATCGTACGTTTTAAAAAGTAAGAATATAGCATAACATTCGTCAATCAATTCATTAATATTTTTCCTTTAGTAGATGACAAAATTTAAATTTATGTTGTTAAACATCTAATTTTCAAGTGGTTAAATTTACAAAAGTCCCTGAAATTTAGTAATTTAAAGGAAAAGTTTGGTCGCTTTTTCTCATGAAAACTACTAATTTCAAGGACTCGGTCAAAGTTAACCAAATCCTCCCGATTATGCAAGAGCATTTTGGACAAAGTATGAATCTGGCACGCATAAAACTTATGGCGCTGCTGCTCCATGCACTCTGTGTGGTGCAGACTGTCAGCCTTCACAAACTGGCTGATGCGATGCCTACGGCTGTCGACAAGGACTCCAACCTCAGACGGCTCCAAAGATTCTTTGCCAGGTATGTTCTTGACCTTGACATCATAGCCCGTATGATTTTCTCGCTACTTCCCGTCAAGACCGGTCTTGTACTCAGCATGGATCGCACCAACTGGAAGTTCGGGGAGTTCAATATCAACATTCTTATGTTGGGCATCACCTATAAAGGGATTGCCTTCCCTTTGATATTCAGTCTTCTCCCTAAACGTGGCAACTCCAACTGGGAGGAACGCAAGAAGATTATGGAACGCTTTATCCGTCTTTTCGGAGCGGAATGCATCGACTCCCTTGTGGCAGACCGCGAGTTCATCGGAAAGGAATGGACAGGATGGCTCAACAGCCGTCGCATACGGTATTACATCCGCATCAGGCAAAACTTCTGGATTGTCAGACCTTCCACAGGCGAGAGAATCCGAGCCTGGTGGCTGTTCAATGATTTGAAGGTCGGTCAGGAGAAATTCTTCCATAAGCTCTTTCTTCACAAAGGTGAGTATGTCTATCTTGCCGGCAGCCGGATCAAAAACTCCGATGGTGTTCCGGAATTGCAGATTCTCATATGCTTCAACCGGCCCGAGAGCGCGATATTGACATACAAAAAACGTTGGGAGATAGAAACGGCCTTCAGAGCCATGAAATCCTCCGGTTTCAATATCGAGGACACCCATATGCGTGATATGGAGCGCATCGCAAGACTTCTCGCGATGGTCTGCATGGCTCTTGTATGGGCATATCTTGTTGGTGAACATAAAGATATAAATATTAAACCGATAAGGCTTCTGAAACATGGAAGAAAGGCAAAGTCGCTTGTCAAGTATGGTTTGGAGGAGATTTCAACAATACTTCTACGTCCGACTTATACCCCAAAATTCGATGTTTTCAAATTTTTGTCATGTACTTAATATTTTTCCATTTTGAACATTTACATTCTCTTTCAATATCTTTGCAGGATTTCCTGCTGCAATACAATTCGAATGAATATTTTTTGTAACCACGCTACCCCCCCTATAATCACTTGATTACCAACAGATAAACCTGGCATAATTATTGATTGAACTCCTATCACACAATTTTTACCAATATATGTATCGGCTTTCAAACTTCTACAATGATCATGTGCCAATATCATAGCACCAGAAAGCACCCAAGTATTATCCCCAATATGGATACCTTTAGGGTTAACTGACTTATCTAAATGAGCTTTCCATGAAATTCTGCAATTTTTACCTATATCCATTCCGTATCTCCAACGGAGATAACGAGGATATAAATCAACGAGAATCCCCCACAGAATTCTTCTTATTTGCATAGCACAATTCAAAGTTTCAAATCAATACCATACCTATTCAAAATCTCAATTCCTTTCCCATAAGAAGTTAACTCCATAATTTCTTCAGGCTCGAACATTACCTCAAAAGAGTCTTCCAAGATAGAAATTATATTCAACTGATGAACTGAGTCCCATTCTTCAATAGTTTCTTTTGAGAAACGTTCATTCAAAACTTCTTCTGCTACTCCAAACACTTCGACAAAAGCAGCGTTATACTTCTCAATATTAGTCATTTCTATTACAATTTTTATATATTAAACTTACTATACAATATCTTACCAGCTTCATTTCTGGGTATTTCATCAATTATTCGTACATCAAAAACAGAAGCTACCAGTTTTGTTTTCTCTATCAACAATTCTTTCACTTGTTGAATATATTCTCCGTGTGTGAGATAAATGATCATTCTCTCATCTGTTCCTACACAAGCACACTCTATTGGAAATTTTCCTTTAATTATCTGTTCACATTCATCCAGTCCAATACGCATACCAAATAATTTCAGGAAACGTCCGATACGCCCCACGATGTAATAACATCCATCTTCGTCACGATAAGCCAAATCACCTGTACGCATAAACCCACGTCGTTCATCTCCCAAAAGCAAATCTTCCCGCTTGCGGGCATATCCAAGAGTTACATTCTTACCTCGATAACACATCTCACCTTCGGTATTTGCCCCTTCAATAAGATTCCCTTCACTGTCTATTAGCGACAATTCGGCATTAGGAACTGCTAATCCTATACTACCAACTTTCTCAACGGCCCACTCCGCAGGTAAATAAGCCATACGGGCTGTGCCTTCCGACTGTCCATAAGTAGCAATCCACTGCTTGCCATTGTCCCTACAATATTCTGCAAACTTTAAATTTAACTGACGAGGCATTTTACCGCCTCCCTGTGTCAATAATCTCAAATCAGGCAAGTCCATACGAAAGAAACGCATCACATTCAGAATCTCAAAACTATAAGGAACCCCTGTAAAACTAGTAGCCCCTTGTTCCCTTATAAAATTCCAAAAAGCCCGGTCAGTCATATTCTGATTAGTTATAAGTATCGTAGCACCTACATAGAGATGGCTGAACACAACTGAAAGCCCCATAGTATAATAAAGAGGCAATGCCAATAACGGCCGGTCTTCCTTTGTTAATTGGAAGAATGTGGATATATTAAGTGCCGCGGCCTCAATATTTTCATATTTATGCCTCACTAATTTAGGGCTTCCCGTAGAGCCGGAAGTAGGTAATAAGTGGGATAAATCCTCATACATCGGACAAGCCTCCAAACCTGTCCTCAACAACACATACCCATAACGTTCCGTTACCACCTCATAAGACGTTAAAGAAATAGCCGTTGCAACAGGTACACATAAATAAGAAGGCCGGTATATTTCAAACAGATTCTTATATAATCCCTCTTCAATATGCGCATTCAAAATCAAAGGAACATTTCCTGAATTAAGACATCCTATACTCCAGGCCACACCACCCACATTGTTCTCTGTCAACAAAAAAAGTAAGGAACGAGAAGGTATAAGAGTGCCTATCTCATTAGAAAAATCCACCAACTCTCCGTAAGTCAGGATGTTTTCCATTGCATCAATAGCAGCAATTGCTTCCTGCGGATGTTTATTCAATTGTAATATCATAACCAAGAATTATTTCATTAAATTGAAGCGCAACCATCTACCCCCAATATCTGACCAGAGATATATGAAGAACGATCCGAAGCCAAGAAAGAGCACGCATTAGCTATATCATCAGGAGATCCCAAACGCCCCAAAGCAATCTTAGCGATGCGCATATCTATTTTTTCTTTACTATCTTCATAAAGCTCGGCAAAACGCTCTGTTTTCACGATACCGGGTGCTACAGCATTGACACGTACACCTATCGGAGCCAATTCTTTAGCAGCCGACTTTGTAAAAGAAATGATAGCCCCTTTTGTAGCCGAATAAGCCGATTGTCCCGAAGAGCCCAATACAGCCGTAACAGATGCAATATTTACAATGGAACCTCCGCCATTGCGAGCCATCAGACGAGACACTAATTGCACCAACTCAATCACGGCAATCACATTGACACGAAACATCAATTCAGTCTCTTCCCTAACAATCATACCTATTTTCTTATTGAACACTACACCCGCATTATTAACCAATACATCTATGTGCCCCTGCTCCTTTTTTACTCGCATCATAGATTCTTTAGCAGCTTGTGCATGGGTCACGTCAAAATACAATGCATGAAATCTTTCAAACTCAAGCTCTAAAGCGCTCATGGAACCTTCCAAACGATCACAGCCATATACTATTGCACCATCTTCAATCATTTTCAAGGCAATAGACTTACCTATGCCTTGAGCTGCACCCGTTACGATACAGACTTTATCTTTCAGTAATTCACTCATCATTTTAGCCTTCTTGCAGGTGAAGAAAATAAGGTTGATTCCGACTCAACATCCATCGTTACAAACGAACATGCTCCGATGGTACAATTGTCACCAATATGTACATTATGGTTTATCATTGCTCCTGTATGAATCATATTATGATCTCCGATTGTAGTGGCTCCTACCATCATCACTTGCGAGTCAATCCTATTCCAACTACCAATTGTCACATCATGACCAATAATAGTTAACGATTGGATAAAATTGTAATCACCAATTTTAGCATCAGCTGCTATAGTTGTAAATGCACCTACTAAATTACCTTTTCCCATCACCACATTACTTCCTATACGAGCTGTTTTATGTATTAAAGGAATAAATTCTCCCCCACGTGCTATAATCTCAGATATACATTCTACTCTAGAAGCGCCACCAATAGAACATATAAACACATCATCTGCGCAAGGTAAATAACCTGATATAGTTTCTACAATAGGAGGATAACCTTCAAAGCCATTCAATGCTTTTACGTTATCATCAATAAATCCTTTAACGACAAATTCGGTTTTATGTCCCCAAGACTCTCGTGCCATATCGAACATAGTACGTCCCATACCACCAGCACCAATAATTACCAACTGTTTCATCTTTCAACGATTTATAACCTCATTCAAAACATTTTCTATCTGTTTTCCTATGGCTACAGAAGAATACTTAGATAAACATTCATTTGAAATTTCCATATTGTTATATTCATCAATATGCTCATACATATATTTTATAGCTTTTTCCAATTGGTCTATATCACCAACTTCCACAAGAAGACCATTATTTTCATTTATGCACTGGGCTGCTCCACCACATAATGTAGCTATCACTGGCAATCCAGAAGCAAGTCCTTCAAGTATGGCAACTGAAAAATTTTCTCCTCTAGATGGATGAATGAATAAATTACATGAGTCCATTATTTCAATGATTTCATGTTTATTTTTCTGCCCCACCAACCGAATTGACCTTTCAAGCCCTAATCCATCTATCTGCGCCTGCAATTTTGTTCTTTGACCACCTTCTCCTACAATAGTGATTTTGCAACCAAACTTCGACAGCCCTGTCTTTGCAAATGCTGATATCAAAATATCATATCCCTTTCCATAAAACAAACTTCCCAATGCTATAATATTTAGTTTTCCAGAAACAATCTTTTTTCTATCAACTATTTGCCTATTAGCAAACTCCTCTCCAATCATATTGTGTATAACAATGGAATTTACACTAAAATGATTATAAATATTACATTTCAAAGAATCAGATACAGCTATAAGCTTATCAGCAATCCTATATCCTATATTTCCCATTACGGATACATACGAAGGCAGAACTTTTCTATTCAACATACTCCAATGTTCTACTCCCACCACAGGTATATTATAGCACTGCTTAATTATTGTCGCAGAATATATATTGGTCAGATAATGAGCATATATAACATCTGGAACCATCCTTTTTTTTACTTCTTCATATAGCCTATTGGTCTGCCAACTTAATACTTTTAAGAAAAACTTACTACCCAATAATCTTAGGATGGCAAAAGGACAATAAAACATATTATAGACATTAATACCATCATCACTTATTTGAGTAATGCCTAACCTCCGTTTATATAGTCTAAATCTACCATCTATGGACATTACAGTTACTGTATGCCCCAATTTTTGTAAAGCCTTAGCTTGATCACGCTCAAAACATCCCCACTGGACATCTCTATTTGAAGGATAGCCTCTGGATATCAATAAAATATTCATAAAAAACTAAAACATTTTTTCGTAATCACCTAAAATACGAGACTTATTAAACAACTCTTCTGCTTTCGTGTTATTCCGTTTTCCCATATCAGATAATTCGACCACAGAACACTTCACCAACAGAGTCAAGGCATGCGAAATAGAAGAAGGAGAATTTGCCTCACACAAAAATCCATTTACATTATCCTCTACCAACAAAGGAACGTCAGACACACGTGTAGCAACAATCGGTTTCCCCATATACATCCCTTCACAAATAGCATTAGGAAGTCCCTCAAAAAAACTAAATAAGCCAACCGCATCAGCTTCCCTCATATAGTCATAAATATCCAATGTTTCCTTATGAAAAGAAAAGACATCCTGCAAACCATAAGATTGGATTTTTTGAAGTCCATCTTCCAAAGAGGAATCAAACTTACTATTGCCAAACCATGAAATCCTAAGATTATCACGATATTGAGGCTCCATTAAGTGGACACCTTCAATCAATCCATTTAAATTCTTAAGATATCGATGGCTGGAAGCAACCAGTAAATTCAATTTCCCATTCTTTCTATATGCAAAATTTTCATTAGGTAATAATCTTTCTTGATCAAGCATATTATATATGACCTTGAACTTCCTTGATAATATCCCAGGTGCCACTTCTTTTACAATATTGATATTTGCATAAGAATTAGCAACTATATAATCTGCAAATCTATGAAACTTCAAAAAAAACCTCAATTTAAAAGATGACCGTTTGGCAGGATCAGCACTTCTTTCTCCAACAATAAGTTTCCATTTCCTACTAGGAAAGCCTGACAATTCTGCCATAAAAGAGGGAGCTTCCAAGAAAGCAATTACTATGTCAAATTTATGAGAACGAATATACCTGCGTACTTTATAAATACGTTCTAAATAATTATCTTCGTAAATACCATCTATCTCAATACCATGATTGACTATATATTGATAATAAAATTCACTCCATTTTTTTTGATATATCAAAAAACGGACATTATACCCCAGACCTTTAAAGCCAACAGCCAATTCCACAATCTGCCTTTGTGCACCACCGGAACCTAGACCACTAATAAAGAAAAGAAGATTCTTCATAAAAGAAAATTAAAACCACAATATGTATTTCAAAAATAGCCATAAAGGGCTACTGCAAAAAAAAGAAGATTCCAAAACTCTAAAATACAATCTCACACAAGGAAACGAATAAATAGCAAAAGGTAAAGTTGCTTGCATAACAAACAATAATCCTAAAAGATATAACCATTTATCATTTCTCGTATTAAGGAGGCATCCAAGCCATATATATGCAAGTAAGGGCATTGCCAATATAATAAACCTATTCCCAGTAGAAGGAATAAACATCGTGAAATTTGCAAAAATCATAATAAGAAGCATGAAATGAAAAAGCTGTTGAAAATTTGTATGCCTAATGTATTTATTATAATTCACAATTAAAACTAAAACTAACACATTTATCAATATTCTTGTAAATGCTTCAAGTAATCTGACAACCCAAATAAACCCACTTCCCCCCTCATTAATTTTATACACATAATTCTCATCTGTATATACAGACATTTTTAATGCTAAAGCAGATTCAGCAGGCATATATTCAATAGCATTTCGGAATACTTCTAATGACAATTCAGAAAAAACTAAACTTAAGACAAATGCAATTGTAAGATATCTATATGATTTACAAAAAAATAGATATATTATAACCATGATAGGAATTAGAATGAATGAACCATGAAAGAAAGGTGTAATAAATAATAACAACAATAGTTTCTTATTACCATCAATAAGCCATTTTAACAAAGAGAAGTTTGCAATCCAAGCAGCTGTATAAAATCGAAAATTATTTATATTAAAAATTTGATTAGAAACAAATAGATACAATAAAATAAAGCAAAAAATAGAATTCGAAAAATTTTTATCAGTAACAAAATACTTCAATGATTTAAGACAGAAAAAAGAAAAAACAAGAGATACCACAAAGAACATCACATGATAATTAGCAGTAAATCTTGATACAAAATAACATACTACATCTTTATAAAAATCCAAACCTCCTTGTAAAGTAACATAATCAGCTAAACTGTCATAGAAAGTTTCTGAGCTTATATTAGCATATTCTTCAAAATCATTTCTATATGAAATACCGTCCAAATTATTCTCTTCTGTCCTTACATCAGATACTGTATAAGAAAAACCAAACGTTACAAAAAAGGCAAACAACAATACACAAGAAGACTTAGTTTTTAAACTAAAAAGAGCTAAAAACAAAGATATAGTAGGATTCAAAAAAAAAGCTAAAGCTTTAATGTATGTATTTGTATTAGATTCTTTTTGCCAATGCATAACAACAAAGAATTAATCATGCAACAAAAGAAGTTTCTTTTTTAACCGACCACAATAGGAATAAAAAGAACAAAACATAGGAAACTCAAATAGACTATACAATAAAACAATCTTAGGTAAAGGCAAATATTTTCTCAACACTGGAAATGACATTGAAGCTAAAATTTCGGAATCAATTTTCAATATGATATTTTTTTTACAACCAGCCTTCAAAAGAGTAAGTATACTATTTAATATATCTGCAAAGGACTTATTTTCAAGCTCATTCATTCCCTTAAAGAATGTAAATTGCCAATTAATAGCATTTACAAAAGACAAAAACTTATCATCTGAATATGACTGAGTAGCAGATAACAAATTCTGGCAATAATTATATGTACTTGTTTCTATACATTGAATTTTAGTGACATGTTTCAACAATTGACAAAACAAAACAAAATCTTCCGCATTGGCTTGTTTCTCAAATGTCTCATATTCATAATTTGCAAATAATTTTCGGGAGTATATTTTAGCACACAAAGAATGCTTCAATTCATTATCGAAAAGAGCTAAATAAGCATCATAAGAAGCCTCTCCCCCTGAAATCCGATTGATAATTTTAGTTTTCTCTCCATTTACACCTATATAGGTATAGGCAGAAACAACTATATCCGCCTTTGATTGTTCAATGGCGACATACATCCTTTCTAAAGCATCAATAGGTAAATAATCATCACTATCACAAAAAAGGATGTAATCACCTATTGCCTGCTGATATCCCACTTTTCTTGTCAGCATTGGTCCTAAATTAATGGGATTATTTATTATATGAAGACGCTTATCTTTATGTGCATATTCAGTAACAATACGCATACTATTATCAGGAGTACAATCATTTACAACTATTATTTCTATATCATGCAAAGATTGATTCAAAATACTATCTAAACATCTATATATAAATTTTTCCGTTTTATACACAGGCACTATAACTGACACTTTCATTCTGCTCCTATTTTATAATTGAAAAAATAAAAAGACGTTGTTGGGTTGAAAACAAAGTCAACACAGATATTAATACGGATATTAATATAGTTATTGACAATACTAACACTAGTTCTACTAAATTTTTCGGTTGGTAAACTTTAAGTAAAATCGTTGAAGAGCAAATCGAAACACATATAGATATACAAATTTTTAAAAATACAAACTTTATTTGTCCAGCATTACCTGGATAAATCCGGTTAAAAAAGAATGCATTAACACCATAACTTTGCACTATAATAATAAAAACAGAAAAGAACAACATAAGCTTTATAACAGACATAGTATCAATAGTACTCTTCTCTGAAATAAGAATTAAGCCAATTATATTAATCACCCCTAAAACAACAGTAAACAAAGCAGGATATTTCACTTTATTCCATGATCTATTTACATACGCATAAATACCTGCCGCAGAAAAAAAAGGAAGAGATAGCATTTTTAAAATCAACCAACTATTGTACACAACAAATTCCTTACCTAACCAGATTTCTAAAATAGGCACACTATAACCTATCAAACTCCCTACAATACTAGCACTTAAAACCCCAACTATCAAAGAATCATTCATTGTTAATTTCTGAACTTCATCATGATTTTGTTTTGAATAAGCTATTAATATAATCGGTCCAAACAAAGATGAAATAACACCAACTACTAAAGAAACATAAACGCCAAATTCCGATACAGCCCCCAATGCTCCTGACAATTCAGTTCCCCAATATTGATTTACAATAATGTTATCCACTCTATATATAGCAACATCACCTAATTGATGAATTACCGTCCATACAGCCATTCCTAAAATACTCACTAAAGTTGTTCTTACAAAATAAGAAAGTCCAAACTTCACTTTTTTCTTAGTTTGCCTTAAGAAAAAATAAATATTAAGTATTAAGACCAATAATTCCGTACACAAATTAGATAATCCTACAAATATTATATTGACCTCAATACTTTCAAAAAAAACGATAACTAAAAGAAATTTAAATCCTATTCTAGTTAACGTAATTACATTCATTAGATCCAACCTATTATATGCATATAATGAAATATTTAAAGAAGAAGAGATTAAAGAAACAAAAAAACTACCACCCGTAAAGATAAATAGTAACTGAGCGGCTTGTTGTAACTGCTTAGGGATGTTAAAAACTAAATCTAAATCGATTACTAACCAAATAAAAAAAGGTACAATGAATAGTATGAGAACAAATATAGCTATTAAAGAAGTACTTATCACCTCTGATGCTTTAGCAAAATTCTCTTTTTGAATATAAATTGTATAAAAACGAGATAATGCACTTGTCAAAGAACCTGTCAGGACACTAATATACTGATTTACAATTAGTGTTAAAGGAATTATCCCATATGCAGCTAATCCTAATTGATTAACTAAATAAGGAGTATAATAAATTCCTACTACTATATTAACAACTAAATTTGCAATATTTGTATATAAGTTCTTTCTTGTCTGAGGTATCATCAAATATTAAATTTTAAATACAAACAATGTTTTATCTTTTTATAGCTATAACAAAAAACAATACAATATTTTTTGATTAACATTCATTTTTTCTCCATCAAAAAAGATATCACCTCATCAGTATATTGACCAAAAGCGCTTCCATTGGTATATTGAAACAACCAAGCAGAAAAGCCTCCTACATTAACTTCTATAAGTTTAGGATTTCCTTGTTCATCAAGCATTATATCCAGTGCTAATAATCTATGATGCAACACCTTATCAGCAACCTCTTTTGCAAATTCTTTCACTCTATTATAATTAGGAATACAAAAATCAGAATTCGAATAATCTACTCCATTAAAACTCTTTTTTTTATTTCCCAAATAATCACACATATATTTCCCTAATACACCATTAGCTGATATTCCGCAAAACATACCACCAGCATGAGCATTATCAACATCCTTCCCTTCAGCCCCAACGCGAAGTATAGCATTGGGAATTACAACTTCATTTGTTGCCAAAGATCTATATGTCATAACTCTAATAGTATTTACTGAGGTATTATTAAACTGTGACATATATGGATGTTGGCTTAAACATTCTTGAACAATAAAGTTTTCACCAAATTGACATCTTAATGATTCTAAATTAATATTTCCATTACCTTTTTGTAACTTTACAACCCCTCTACCAGACTCCCCATCAATAGATGGTTTTACTATTATGCACTTAGAAGCAATAGATAAGGATAATATTTTTTCCTTATATATTTTATAATCAGCTGTATAATAAGAACCATCAATATTTCGAATTATCGTTTTAGGCAAAATATCTGTTCCAAATATCTTATCAAACATATTTTTATCATTATAATATGCCCAAAACTGCTTAGGATTAAGGAATGGTTCAATAACCGTAGCACAATACTCTAAAGGCAAAATATTGATATCTTCTCCTACATAGCGAGAAAATATTCGATAAGAATCAATCTTTATATGAGAATCTAAAGACTTCCATTTTTGTAACCATTTCTCTTCAAAAACTGCTTTCTTTTTCAACAGAGGATTATTATGATAAATAACCTTATACAACTTATAATAAGATTTCCGCAAAAGATAATTTCTAACAGACTGTTGAATTTGATAAATAAGTTTCATTATGCCAACAACATATAAAAATAAAATCTACCGTTCTTTTTAGAGTCTTCCATCCACAAAATGCTTATCCCAAATCCCCTTTACATCATAAAGAACAGAATTATCCTTTCTTAAAGTATTTACTTGGATATCCTGAAATGCATCATGACACACAGCTAATATAACTGAATCAAATTTAGAATCAGGAAGTTCATTTACAACGGATATTCCATACTCTTTATCGACTATTTGAGGATTTGCCCAAGGATCAAATACGGTTATATTCAAATTGTATTCTTGTAAAGCATTAAATATGTCAATGACTTTTGTATTACGTACATCCGGACAATTCTCTTTGAAAGTGAATCCCATTATTAAAATATTCGACCCCAACACTTGTATTCCTTTTTTCAACATCAGCTTCACCACTTGGTTTGCAACATATTCCCCCATACTGTCATTCATTCTTCTACCTGCTAAAATGATTTCTGGATTGTATCCATAATTTTGCGCACATTGAGCCAAATAATAAGGGTCAACACCAATGCAATGCCCGCCAACTAATCCCGGTTTAAAAGGTAGAAAGTTCCATTTTGTTGCAGCGGCAGCCAAAACATCCTGTGTGTCAATATCCATTCTGGTAAATATTTTAGATAGTTCATTCACAAATGCTATATTAATGTCACGCTGTGAGTTTTCTATTACTTTAGCAGCCTCTGCAACTTTTATCGTGGGTGCTAAATGAGTTCCGGCAGAAATTACTGAAGCATAAACTTCATCTATTTTTTTACCAATTTCTATTGTAGAACCAGAAGTTACTTTCTTTATTTTTTCTACTGTATGAAGCTTGTCACCCGGATTAATACGCTCAGGAGAATAACCTGCAAAAAAATCCATATTCAATTTTAATCCAGAAACCCGTTCTACTACCGGAATACACTCTTCTTCCGTCACACCAGGATAAACCGTTGATTCATACACTACAACATCTCCTTTTGAGATTACCTTACCTACTGTAGTACTTGCACCATACAAAGGAGTTAGGTCTGGATTGTGATGTTCATCTACAGGAGTAGGTACAGCTACTACATAGAAATTACAATCACGGATATCTTCTATATCAGCCGTACATTTAAAACCATTTTTTATAGCAGATTGTAACAATTCATCCGATACTTCAAGTGTTGAATCATGTCCAGCCATCAAAGCATCAACCCTCGCTTTATTCATATCAAATCCAACTGTTTGATATTTTGTAGAGAATAAACGAGCCAAAGGAAGTCCTACGTAACCGAGACCGATTACGGCAATTTTTACAGAATTCATATTAATATTTAATTAGAACTATTTTGTATAAAGGATTCTATTATCATCTTAGGTAAATTAATGGGTGCTGATGTAAATTGGAGTTTTTCATTCCAATATCCTTCACATTCTGTATAATCAGGATCTGTACCATAACTCACTTCTACAAGCAAAGGATTATCTTTATCATGTACAAAATCAAATACACCTATTTGCAAACCTAGTTTTTGGGAAACATTATATGCCAATTGCACACATCGCATATCTACCTTCGAAGCATCAGGAAGAAGAATATGCGAACCAGATGCTCTAAAATCCCCATTTCTAACACCTCTCCTTTCACCTATTATTTTATCCCCAATAACAACAATACGAGTATCCGTATCATTATTCGGAATAAAATCTTGAAAATAAACATATCCTTTTTCCAGAGGAAGTAACTTTATAGCAGAAGAAACTATAAACAAACGAAAAAAAGACTTTAAAAGCACAAAAAAGGGACATTTTCCACTCCTATAATCCCTCCAACGATCTTTTAGTGAAGCCAATGGATCATAGGCTGAAAAGCCTCTACTAAAAGCTCTACTTATTAAGGATACAGCCTCCTTCCTTGTATCTACTAGCTTTACATTTGTAGATCCAGCTCCACCTCTCAACTTAAAAACTTTAGGAAAAGAAGCCTTATTGGCCCAAAGCAGAGCTTCCTGCTTTGTATAAAAAGCATAAGAAGTGACTAAGGGAGCTTTTATTGACTCAAACAAATACTTCTGACCTAACTTATCATCAAAATGCCAAACAGTTTTAAAATTAGGAAAAACAGGCTTACCAGAAGCTTCAATAGAATAGAGAAGTTGTTTTGCAAAAACCTTATCTTTGTAATCCAGATGACTGAAATGCCACATGAAAGCATCACAATCCTCTATCTGTTTCATTATATCAGATTGATATGCATCCACTTTCTTATAAGATATGCCATTCTCTTCACAATAGGTTAACCAATAATCTGAGAAAGAACCTTTCCGACAGCATATAGCTATTTTCATTACATATTTTATTTTAGTTCCTATAGTTTGTTATACTTTCCTATTCACATACCCATCCGATCCATTCATAGACACAATTTTTGCTGGAATTCCTGCAACACACACATTATCTGGTACATCATCCAAAACAACAGCATTAGCTCCTATAGCAACATTGTTACCAACAACAATATTCCCCAATATTTTCGCGCCTGGACCAATATAAACCTCATTACCAATAACCGGAGTTCCCATACGCTTTCCCCTATTCAATTGCCCTATTGTGACGCCTTGCGAAATATTGACATTTCTACCAATTTTAACTTTCTCATTTACAACTATTGTACCCCAATGACCTATAAAAAATCCTTCACCTATTGTACAACGAGCAGGAATTAAAATGCCATACTTCCGCTGCATCATAATAAGTTTTACTTTTAGAAAAAAAAACAATAGGTTTCAAATACCATACTTCCTTAAATGATTGGATTAATCTAAACACACATAAATATTTGAAACCGGGAAAAGCAAAATAACTTTGTATCAAATTTTTACCCGCAATTCTATATAAATCCCTGTATATCAAATCAGCACATTTTATTTTATTAAATATTTTCCCAATACCATTTAATAGCTTCTTTTAGTCCGTCACGCATGCTATACTGAGGATTGTAGTGAAGCAATCTTTTAGCCTTGTCTATGCAAGCCAAGGAGTGAGGGATATCCCCCACACGGTTAGGTCCATGAACGACTTCCACCTTAGCGATTTCTGTATCAAACTCGCTAAGAAACTCTTTGAGATAACCAACCAATTGATTCAGAGTTGTACGCTCACCAAACGCCGTATTATAAACTTGGTTTACAGCTTCCGGATTAGTGGAAGTCATAGCAAGCATATTCATTTGTACCACATTATCAATATAAGTAAAATCACGACTATATTCACCATCCCCATTTATCACGGGGCTTTCGTGAGCCATCAGCTTCTTCACGAATAACGGAATAACAGCTGCATAAACCCCAAATGGATCTTGGCGACGCCCAAACACATTGAAATAGCGCAAACCGATACAATCCATATGGTATGTGCGAGCAAAGACATCCGCATATAGCTCATTGACGTATTTTGTAATGGCATAAGGCGACAATGGCTTACCTATAACCTCCTCCACTTTTGGAAGAGATTTACTATCCCCATAAGTAGAAGAACTAGCTGCATATATCAAACGTTTCACACCTGCATCACGGGCAGCTATTAGCATATTCAAGAAACCGCCAATATTGACATCGTTGGTAGTTACTGGGTCTTTGACTGACCGAGGTACGGAACCCAATGCTGCCTCATGCAACACGTAATCAACGCCTTCAACCGCCTTCTGACAATCAGAAATATTGCGAATGTCTCCCACTATCAACTTGAAGGTAACGGGATATTGATTCAACAATGGAAGAAGATTCTCAATCTTTCCCGTAATAAAATTGTCTAAACAGACAACCTCATAATCATGAGCAAGCAGATGCTCACAGAGATTAGAGCCTATAAATCCAGCCCCACCCGTAACTAATACTTTCATTGTAACCCACAAATAGTTAGCATCCAATTTTGACGTGTCCCCCAAGGAAAGCCACCACAAGGCGGTTTCCTAATAAATAACGTCAAAAAGGATATTGATTTTTAAGATTTGTTGTTAGTTCGTTAATACTCAATTTAGAACATATCCTTTTTATAAGGCACCAGAATGGGTGCCTCACAAAAAAGTAAGCACTCAATTTAGGGTATCCCCCTTTGAAAGGGCACTTTTCAGTGCCCTAAACCAAGTTTTGTTAATTAGTCTTGAATTTAACATTGGCTGGTAGCCAAAGTGATTTTGTCAGGAACCATGTTAACATAATCCTTGCACCCGTTAAAGATATTTCTGAAAAAAGTTCCGATGAAGTTCCAGATAGAACTACCATGAAGCTTTACCGTTCCTATCACACTGTGATAAGTTGCTGCCATCTCTGCTCCGGCATCACTACCATAATGACTTGTTTTTGGCATGAGACATACAAACTTGATGTACAGTATCTTTAAATCGGGCTGATTTCAGCTCATTGCCGATAAATACATAAGCATTGTATCCATCAGACATGATACTCTTCAATTCTGCATCACCCAAAAAGTCTGTAAGTACATCACGACCGCGCGAGCCATTCTCATAGAGGAAAATGGCTGTTTTCTGAGCCTTGTTGACCAGAACCCAAATGTAGCACTTCTTATAGTAATCATATTTACGCACTTTACACCAGGTCCCATCGCAGTTCACAATCGAGTCTTTTTCCAAAGCTATGGACTTCAATACACAGACCAATTCATCCAGGTATTTCTTGCCTTTCTTAAGCCAGTTGCGTAATGTATTTTTAGAAACGGTCATGCCCATATCTGTCAGCCATTGGTGAAGAAGACCGAAAGTCACATTCTTCACATAAACTTCATAGGCGATGGCCTGCAGAAGGGAAATAACCCCACCCGGGCTTTTTACCAGGCTCTGCATAATGAACCATCTCAAAACATTTTTCCGCAAGGAAAGCAATCAATAGCCATTTTTTGACTGCTTACATAAAGAATATCAAAAAAGGACTTGAGTTTTAAGTATTATTAGTTTGGATTCCTATTGTTCATAGGAAAGGAAGTTTGCCGAGGCATGAGTGCCAAAGAGTTATTCCACAATGTACCTCTCCACATTCCGTGTCTCATTGCTGAAGTTCACCCCCACTTTCACCAGCCGCCTGCCATCCAGCACATAAGGAATCAGATAACCTCTCTCATCAATTTGCTTCAAGGCATCTTCGGCACTGCCGTTCAGCTTGAACTCAAAGACGTAAACGGCATCTTTTGTCCGCACCACGGCATCGGCACGACCACGCGCACTGCGCACTTCCGTTTCAACAAATTGTCCCATCAAAGTGAAAACCACATAAAAAACAGCTTGATAATGACGTTCGGTATTATCACTTAAATCGTATGGCATACCGGCAAAGAACATACCAGAAAATTCAAGAAACTATAGCGTACTTCATCATTTGGAAAACCCAAAGTGTACAACAAAACATCCCTATCATAATCTTTGATGGTCAGATAACCGCTCTGGTAAATCATGGGAAGCGGATTCTTTACTTCTGACGATATTCAAAAAAAGCGAAAGTCGTCCCCCCTCAATCAGAAGGCACAAATCATAATAACTCTCTTTCAACGGTTCAGAAAATAAGGAGTGGAATTGAATGCTATCTTATAGAGTATTGCAGTTTTATTCACATAAAGATAATTTTCTTCAAAGAGAAATTCTATTTACACATTATCTATTCCACTTCCTCCCACGGATAAGGGTTCTCCATCACATTCTGAAACTCATCAACAGCCTCCTGCTGTTCGGCAGTCAGCAATGGAGCATTCCAAGAGGCAATGATGGAGTGAGCTTCATCTGCCAAAGGCTCATCGAAAACCTCTCCATAGCAAGCAGTGAGCAGACGAAGTTTCAACAAGGAAGCGGGAAGAGTATCAAGAACATCCCAACAACGGTTCAGAACCTCCTGCACATGCTGCTGTTTCTCACCGTGGTCGACAAACGAGGCGCTGTAACCCATCAAAAGAGCGAGACAAACATTGGCCTGTTCCTCCACTGTAGTGCCCCAGGTGCCGGAATTATACAAAGTTGTGGTCAAGCGATAGACTTCGCCATTACGACGTGACAAGTCGTCACTATAGATGGGACTACCGTCCATGCCCAAATACATCAAGTCGTGCGCGGCACGCTGAAGAACGATTGTTTCTTCTAAAAGAGACATATTATTTCAGATTTATGATTTTAGATTCTAAAGAGGAAAAAAGATACTTCGCCACATCCTACATAGTAATCGTTATTTGATCACTTCTATAAGGTCCGGATGGATGGTGGCCATGGCTACGGCAATGACGCCTTGTATCTCTATAACCACACGGCGGTCACGTGCGCCCTTCACTTTCAGAAAAACGCCCTCCTGACCTGCAAAGTCACCACCCGTAATACGGACTCTAGTTCCTCTCGACAGATTCAACTCTTCGGGCTGGAAGTAAAGCAAATGGTCGTTATAGGTTCCGGCAACGGCGATGAAGCGTTGCATCTCATGGTCGGGGACGACTATCTTCTGACCACTGCGGGTATCGGTGATATATTGCAAATAAGTAATTTGAGACTTTACACGCTGTACGTCGGAAGGACGTGCATGAACAAAGACCAGATTACGGATGACAGGAACCAAAGCACGGACTTTCTTACCCTTACGGATACTTACCTTATATTGCATGGGGACAAAACAGCCGAGGTTCTCCTTCTCGAGAAGATGCACCGCATCAAGCTCCCTGCGGTATGTGGCACGCATGGCATGCCAGACTTCAATCTCGTTATCCGTTCCCATTTTCGCCGCTTTGTTCATAAAAGGGTGTTCCTCTGGGGCTTTGAATACTCGGTATATACCTGGTATCCAATCACTTGCGAGCACCTTATGTAAAATACGGCAAGCATTGTGCCCTTCTTGCCAACAGATTTTTTGCAGTTCTTCATTACCTTCCGGTAAAAAACTATAAACGAACGGATTACAAGAAAAAAGCGTTTTTTAAACGTTCGTTTAATGAACGCAAAGATAAGACTGTTTTTTATATCCTCAAAATGTTTAATAAAAATATTTTGGGAAACCTTTTGTTACTCGGTTTAATATGCAGTAATCCAGTAGATTAAGCATCTTATTTAATATTTAAAATTTCCATATCCTTTTGTTAACTGATTCCCTATTTCATTTCCTAAAATTTGACGTTCAAAAAACGAACGTTTAAAAAACGCTTCCGGCCCAAAGTCATTTCCATTTATATATCAA
>NZ_SRYZ01000063.1 GCF_004793475.1 Bacteroides muris (ex Afrizal et al. 2022)
TGGGCCAAATTTATTTAATGTTTAACTAGTCCCTATTTTTTATGGGACACTAATGTATTAAAACATAAATAGTATGAGCTTATTTGATTATTTTAGAAAACGTCAGAAGTTTTCCGTAGGGGATCCTGTAATGACAGAAGAAATTGTTGAGAATGGAAATCGGGAAACTGATGAAACAGAATCGGCTGGGAATAGCAGTTCTACGGTGCTAATTAATTATGGTACCGGCATGCCTATTGATTTAATCTATAGTTTCCTAAAGGAAGACTACGAGACGAAAGGTTATGACGATGCATTGTCTAATCCGGATGTCTCGTATAAGGAAATGAATAAATCTATGATTCGTAGCAATCTGGAAATAAAGTTTCGTCAAGTAAAGCTGAGATACACGGATAATCTGCGCAATTTGGATTTCCATATAAGATCTCGCTCTGAGGCCGGTTTGGTTGACCTTGTTAAACAGCTTGAAATGAGGAAGGAGATGTTGCTTCAGCATATGGAAGAGTTAAATAAAATGGAACGGGATTTTCAAGAAAACGCGCCTTATATGACAGGAATGCTCCTGTCTTATGAAAGAGGTTTTTTAAGAGGACTTGGCGCATTGTCATTAGAACAAATTGAAAGGAGGAATTAATTATGAAATGGTGGTTGCAGTTCGGATGTTTTCTCACAGGTTGGAATAGGCGGATTTTATCGCAATGCAGTGAAGCGAGTTTTAAGTATCTGAAGAAATATACAGCGGCTTTGCTGATATTGATTATTTTGTGGGGTTTTACGGGCTTTTGTTTTGCCCAACGTTATGTACATACACCTTTATGGGGATGTGTTTTGTCATCAGTTATTTTTATAGTTATAGTAATTCAGATAGAAAGACAGATAATATTGGCAGTGAAGACTAGTAAATTCATTTTTGCTTTTCGTTTTTTTATAGCAGTGATTATGGCTGTTTTAGGTTCTTCGATATTGGACCAGGTGATATTTGGTGAAGACATAAAGAGGAAGATGGTGGAGATAACGGATAGACAGGTTGTGGAGTTGTTGCCTTCAAGGTTGAGGACTATTGAAGACAAGTTGAATGAACTTCAGCAAAATATCGATTCATTGGAAAGCAAAACTGCAATGTTGAATGAGGAGATAGCAAAGGAACCTGTGAAAAAAGCTGTGACTACGACTACCACTTATAAAAATGTGCAGCAAGAAGATGGTACATACAAAAAGATTCCTGAAACTACAGTCTCGTCGGTTCTGGTACCGAATCCACTGACTAAGCAGGTAGAAATGAATGGACTTAATTTGGATAGATTACGGAAACAACAAGATGAGTTTGTGCAGAAAAAAATAGGAGTAGAAGATAGCTTGCGTGAAGAATTATCAACTAATATTGGTTTCTTGGAAGAGTTAAGGGCTATGCTGGAGATTATTCTTACTCGGAAAGAAGCTATGGTTTTCTATATTATCATTTTCTTATTTTTAGTATCTTTGGAATTATTTGTGGTAGCCAGTAAGGTGGGTGATAAGAAATGTGATTATGAGTTGATTATAGAACATCAGTTGAATGTAAAAGCGACAGCTTTGGATGAATTGGTGAAAAATATACGTTAAGCTAAGAAAGTAAGCGAGTATAAAATTAGTAACTTCAAAAAGTGGGAATTATGAAAAAGAAAAGAATGTCAATTAGAAATTGAAAAATAGTGGGAAATTGTTGAGCATAAAGTAACAGAAAGGATTAAATAGGAGATATAAAAGTTGGGAAAACAAAATTTAATTATGGATGATGAAATGACAATGCGTGAAATTATTGCTAATCAAGTTTCTATTAGTGAACAAGAAGATGCATACGCAGCACTTGAAGCAAAGTATAATAATGTAGAAGAAGCGGTTGAACAAGATTTGTTAAGAGCGCAATTTGATAGGGTAGATGAGGATTTTGAAGGGCAAGACATGCTTGCTGCTCAATTGGATGGGGTAGAGGATATAGCAGAAAGTGGCTCTGGGTTTGTAGAAGAATGTGAAGATTTTGTTGACAGAGAGGAATTTATTAAGAGTTTAAATGTAATAGAGGAGAATTATATTGAAGAGGATGATTCTGATGATTGGGAGAGTATTGATGATAATCCTTATTATAATGATAATTTGGATATGGATCAACAATCTCCGGAGTTCTGGGATAATCTTTAAAACTATTTAACTACTGATGGAGAGATAGTAACTACTCAGCTATGTAAACTTATTATCATTCAATGTGTTATGATTAACAATATGCTTCATTTTAGATCTTTTGAAACCGATTCTGTTGGGTTGATTGATAAATACTTATTGATAATCAATGAGATAAGCAATTGCAGATAGCTGAGTAGTTACGAGAGATAACGGAGGGTACGGTTGTCAATCTGCGGAATGTGGATTTGGGTGGTCTGGAGTTGAATAATATAAAAACTTCAATTGTGAAAAATCAAAAAGCACCACTGTTGTTGGGACAATCTGTATTGAGCAGGCTTGGAAAGATAGAGATAGATAATGGAAAGAGGGTGTTGAAAGTTACATATAAAGAAAGGAAATGATGTATGACTAAAGTTGCTCAATGCAGCAAATGTCGGATAGGTAAAGGTGTTCACTGTGAATATTATAGGCCTACGGATGACAGTGATTGCTCTCATTTTGTGTTAGGTATAGATCGCGCTGCTGATAATAACAAGGCTTTCGTGTGGAAATATATCTGGTATGTTGCCATTGTTGCATGTTGGGTTGTTGGAGCATGTATGGAGGACTGGTGCTTTGCTTATATAGGAGGCTTTATATTGTTTTTGGTTTTGTTTTTACTTTATTTTATTATTGTTCGGGCAAGAAAATTGTTTAAATGTTATCCTTATATGAAGATAAGAAAGCTGGTAATTGATACGCTAAGGAATATAGGCTGTCAGCCGGAAGTGGATAAAAAGACAGAAGACGTACGTTTTAAGTATCAAGGGGAGGGCTTTGTCATGAAAATTGAGTCGAATGCGACTTTAACGATTTATAACCCCTGGTGGAGCGTTTTGGATTTGAACGATCCTAAAATTGAAAACTTAAAGGATGCAGTAAATCAGGCTAATATGATTACTATGCCTGTGACAGTGTATTCCATAGATAAGGATGAAAGTCTTTTGGGGGTGCATAGTCAATATAGCATGTTCTTTACTAAAGAAATGAGTGATAAAGAGTTTCTCTTCACTACAGTCTTAGATAGCTTTTTCTCTGCTCATCAGGAAGTAAGAAGACGGTTTATTGCCTTGAGTGATGTTCAGAGGGAAGATAAAAAGAAAGACCGGGTGAGGATAAAAGGATTTGCCTGTTCAGAAGATGTTAATATGAAAAATGAATGAATGGAGGATTTTATTATGGAGGATAAGCTTAATAGCTTATGACAACTACCCTGTAGAGACCGGAAGATATAGGCGTATTCATTATCAGAGGTTTGCGTGTATAGCTTGTAGAGATTACCACCTTATTCTTCTTATTTCCTCTTTATTTTCCCCTCTCCTTGTAGAGACGGCGTTTTTGTAATCCTTTGTTTTTAAATGATTTATGAAAAATGGTTGTAGATGCCATTTTCTTGTTTTCCCTTGTTTCCCGCCCTAACTTTGCAACATCGAATTTGAGAAAAGCAGACGGCTGAATCGTTGAGGCCTCACGATGAAAACTTCTGCTTCTCGGGTGAGACAAGAGAAACCGTATCATTATTAATTAATCATTTAAAACATTACGATTATGGCATTTTTTAGAAGAATTCAGAAGAAAGTAAACAATTTGTGGTACCCTCAATCTGTAACCTGGGGTAAGGCGGTTACTACCCGTGAAGTGGCAGATGAACTGTCTGTCATTTCTACCGTGACCCGTGGTGACACATATGCAGTGATGGAGAATTTGGGACGTGTATTGAGTAATTTCATGGGACAGGGACGTACTGTGAAGATAGATGGTGTAGGCACCTTCTACTATACTGCCACCTCTACCAAAAGAGGAGTGCTGACTGCTGCGGAGGTAAGCGCTTCGCTGATTAACGGAGTGCGCGTTCGTTTCCTGCCCGAAGTGGAGCGCAATAGTGGCCGTCAGGTGACTACCCGCAGCATGGTGAATACGAAGATTGTTTGGGAAGAATGGGGCAAGACCTCTACCTCTACGGGCGGCAATACCGGCGGTGACGACAGTGGCAACCCCGGCGGCAGCGACGGTGACCAAGGCGAGAACCCGTTGGGCTGATTCTCCTTCTTTGAAAGTAACTGATGACCGACACAGTTTCTATGCTAAAAGCTTCCCGTACAATCTCTTGGTTGTGCGGGAAGCTTTACTTTTTAGCATCTTTTATCATTTTTCTCTGCCTTTCTTTAATGGATTATCGCTAATTTCGAGCGATTTTTCGTAAATGTGGCTGAATAACTAATAATTTATAATATGGAGAACTTGAATACAGCACTTTTGCTGATGGTGGTAGGTATGGCAACAGTCTTCGCTATCCTGCTGATTGTTATTAACTTAGGAAAAGCTCTTATTGCATTGGTGAATAAATATGCGCCCGAAGAGGTGGCACCGGCTAAAGCAGCGGCAAATGGTCCCGCACCTGTCCCCGGTAATATTCTGGCAGCTATCAGTGCTGCCGTAACAGTAGTGACACAAGGTAAGGGTAAAGTTGCTAAGGTAGAAAAAATCTGAATCAATTATAAAAATAAAAACACACCGAATAAATTAGTATGAAAAAGGAAATTAAATTCAGCTTGGTATTCAGGGACATGTGGCAGAGTGCCGGAAAATATGTACCCCGCGTTGACCAGCTGGTGAAAGTAGCTCCCGCCATCATCGAGATGGGTTGTTTTGCGCGCGTGGAAACCAATGGCGGAGGTTTTGAACAAGTAAATCTGCTGTTTGGGGAGAATCCGAATAAAGCCGTGCGCGAGTGGACGAAGCCGTTCCATGAAGCCGGTATCCAGACCCACATGTTAGACCGTGCCCTCAATGGCCTCCGCATGAGTCCTGTGCCCGCTGATGTGCGTAAGTTGTTCTATAAGGTGAAGAAAGCGCAGGGTACGGACATCACGCGTACCTTCTGCGGTCTGAACGATACCCGCAATATCATCCCTTCCATCGGTTATGCACACGATGCCGGAATGATTTCCCAATGTTCGCTCTGTATCACCCATTCACCTATCCATACAGTAGAATACTACACGAACATGGCTTTGCAGCTTATCAAGGCAGGTGCCGACGAAATCTGCATCAAGGATATGGCAGGTATCGGACGTCCGGTTTCTCTAGGTAAGATTGTGGCCAACATCAAGGCGGCACATCCCGATATTCCTATCCAGTACCATAGCCATGCAGGTCCCGGTTTCAATATGGCAAGCATTCTTGAAGTGTGCGAGGCGGGTTGCGACTATATCGACGTAGGCATGGAACCGCTGTCATGGGGTACGGGACATGCAGACTTGCTCAGCGTGCAGGCTATGCTGAAAGATGCAGGCTTCCAGGTGCCCGAAATCAATATGGAGGCATATATGAAGGTACGTGCCCTCATCCAGGAGTTTATGGACGACTTCCTCGGCTTGTATATCAGTCCACGCAACCGCTTGATGAACTCCCTGCTGATTGGTCCCGGACTGCCGGGCGGCATGATGGGCAGTCTGATGGCCGACTTGGAGTCCAACTTGGAATCCATCAACAAATACAAGGCAAAACGCAACCTGCCTTTCATGAAGCAGGACGAATTGCTCATTAAGTTGTTCAATGAAGTGGCATACGTTTGGCCGCGCGTAGGTTATCCTCCATTGGTGACTCCGTTCAGCCAGTACGTCAAGAACCTCTCCATGATGAACGTCATTGCTATGGAGAAGGGCAAGGAACGCTGGGGCATGATTGCCGATGATATCTGGGATATGCTGTTGGGCAAAGCCGGTAAGTTGCCGGGTGAATTGGCTCCTGAACTTATCGAAAAAGCGGAGCGCGAAGGACGCAAGTTTTTCACCGGCAATCCGCAAGACAACTACCCCGATGCTTTGGACAAGTACCGCAAGCTGATGAAGGAAAACAAATGGGAATTGGGCGAGGACGACGAAGAACTCTTCGAGTACGCCATGCACCCGGCTCAATACGAGGCCTATAAGAGCGGCAAGGCAAAACAAGACTTCCTGGAAGACGTGGAAAAACGTCGTGCCGAACGTGACAAGTCTCCGCTGGACGATGCCAAACCCAAGACGCTCACCGTGCAGGTGGACGGTCAGGCTTACCGCGTGACGGTAGCCTATGGCGATATCGACCTGCCCGCCTCGGCCACAGACAAGGTTTCTGCTTCCGTAGGCGAAGGACAGGATGTGCCTGCTCCGTTGGAAGGCAAGTTCTTCCTGACCAAGAACACGCAGGAAACTTCGTTGAAGGTAGGCGATAAGGTGAAGAAAGGCGACCTGCTTTGCTATATCGAAGCCATGAAGACATACAATGCCATCCGTGCGGATTTTGATGGAACGGTGACGGCTATCTGTGTCAACCCCGGCGATTCTGTTTCTGAAGATGATGTATTAATGAAGATAGGATAATGGAAGATATATTTGCAAAACTCTATGACATGACGGCCTTCAGCAACATCATTGCCGATCCGTCGTTCCTCGTGATGTATGCCATCGCTTTCATCCTGCTTTATTTAGGTATCAAGAAACACTATGAACCGCTGTTGCTGGTGCCCATCGCTTTCGGTGTGCTCATTGCCAACTTTCCCGGTGGTGACATGGGTGTGGTTCAGGCGGACGAGAACGGAATGGTCATGGTAGGCGGGGTAATGAAGAATATTTGGGAGATGCCGTTGCACGAAATCGCGCATGACCTCGGACTGATGAACTTCATCTATTACATGCTGATTAAGACCGGTTTCCTGCCTCCTGTCATCTTTATGGGTGTGGGTGCGATGACTGATTTCGGTCCGATGCTTCGTAACTTGCGTCTCTCCATATTCGGTGCAGCGGCCCAGTTGGGTATCTTTACCGTGCTGCTTTGTGCCGTGTTGATGGGTTTTACTCCGCAGGAAGCGGGTGCGTTAGGTATTATCGGTGGTGCCGATGGTCCTACCGCTATCTTTACTACCATTAAGCTGGCTCCTCATTTGCTGGGTCCTATTGCCATTGCTGCTTATTCTTATATGGCGCTGGTACCGGTCATCATTCCGATGGTGGTGAAGCTGTTCTGTACCAAGAAGGAATTGATGATTAACATGAAGGAGCAGGAGAAACTGTATCCTTCGAAAATCGAGATTAAGAATCTGCGTGTATTGAAGATTATCTTCCCGATTGCTGTGACTACGGTTGTCGCCTTGTTTGTGCCCACGGCAGTGCCTTTGATTGGTATGTTGATGTTTGGTAACCTGATTAAGGAAATAGGTTCTGATACGAGCCGTCTGTTCGATGCGGCAGCCAACAGTATTATGAATGCGGCTACTATTTTCCTTGGACTGAGCGTGGGTGCCACCATGACCAGTGAGGCTTTCTTGAACTGGACGACCATTGGTATCGTAATCGGCGGCTTCCTGGCGTTTGCACTGTCCATTACCGGCGGTATCTTTTTTGTAAAGCTGTTCAACTTGTTCAGCAAAAAGAAGATTAATCCGTTGATTGGTGCAACCGGATTGAGTGCCGTGCCCATGGCAAGCCGTGTCTGCAATGATATTGCAACGAAATATGACCCTAAGAACCATGTGCTGAATTACTGTATGTCCAGTAATATCTCCGGTGTAATCGGGTCGGCTGTTGCGGCGGGTGTGCTGATTTCGTTCCTGGGATAAACAGTCTGTAGGAAAAATATAAAGAAACTCCGGTATGGCTTTGTAAAGCTATGCCGGAGTTTTTTGTATGTTTTTTAAGGAGCATTTCATTCACTAATCACCTTCCTATATTCAGCTACCGCCATTTTCTCTGCCAGATACGCATCAATCAGGTTGGTGTGTGCCTGCGTCCACGAGAGTTGTGCGGACAATACATCTGCCATGCTGGCTTTTCCTTCATTATAGGAGAAAGTGACAAGGTCCAGATTCTCTTCGGCGAGTGTCATATTCTCCCGGGCAGTCCTGACTTGCTGTTCAGTTTCCGTCAGTTTTGTGGTGGCTGCGGAGAGTTCTTCCAGGATATTGTCCGTTACATAGCTTTGTTGCAGCTTCTGTATGCCGATATAGGCTTTCTGTTGTCGGTTTGTCTTGAAGCGGGCTCCCCAACGGAAGATGGGGATGCTGACATTGACCCCTGCGACGGGAGTATGAGGTACATCCTGCCCCATATAGGCGATTCCCGTATCCCAACCGGTAGCGAGGAACATGCTGACTTGTGGGTTGTAGCGGCTGAGGGCGGCATGCCGTTGCGCTTCACTGCGGGCGATGTTCACGGAGGTACTGGCATATTCTGCCCGGCGGGGCAGTACATCATCCAGGCCCAAAGGAATGATGGGGGTAGTCGGTATATCTATTTCGGCTATGCTGTCTATGGGAGCGTTCGGTTCCGAGCCCATCAGAATGTTCAGCTGTTGCAGGGCAAGGGTATGTTTTTGGCGTGCCTTGATGTACTGCAATTCGGCCTCCTTATGCCGGGTGGAGATCATCAGCAAGTCTGTGCGGCTGATGGCACCCTCGTCGAAGCGGTCTTGGATGATGTCGTACTGCTGTTGTACAATGTTTAGAAAGGTGGTTGCTGCCGTCAGGCCGGCACGGGCGGCAGAGGCATTCCAATAGATGGCATCACTTTGGTAGTGTATCTGGTCGAGGGTCAGTTCTGTGGTAAGTTGCTCCAGTGCCTCGTCGGCTTGGGCCATTTTCTTTTGAGCTATCAGGGAACCTCCGGCATAAAGCGGTTGGGTCAGGGTGGCAAGTGCCTGATAGGTATAAGGGCGGTAGTCTCCTTTCGGACTGTTCCATTGGTCCAGATGATTGAGATTGGCGGTACCCTCGGCGGTGATGTCAATCTGGGGCAGGAAACCGGTGGAGGCAATCTTGCGTGCCTCGGTACTGGCGAATGTTTTCAGATGCTGTTGTTTTAGAATCTGGCTGTATGCTTCTACCTTGTCGCGGTATTCTTCGCGGCTCAGATAGGTTTGTTGCGCCCCGGCATTCAGTCCGAAGCACAGTAATGATAGGATAAGTATATTTGTTTTCATCATTCAATTGGTAAACTGTAAATTGTTGAATGTTCTCTCATTTGATTTTATGAATGGCGCAATAAGCCACCGGCAGCACGAATAGAGTCAATGCCGAGGCTACCAGCAAACCACCCATGATGGTTGCCGCCATGCCGCCGAACATGGCATCGAACAATAACGGCAACATTCCCAGGATAGTGGTACCCGATGCCATGGCCACCGGGACAATACGGGTGGTCGTTGCACTGATAACAGCATCACGCGGTGCTTTTCCGGCAGCGGTTTCCGTATCAATCTGGTCCACCAGCACGATGGCATTCTTGATATTCATTCCAATCAGCCCCAGCAAGCCGAGGATGGAGAAGAAGTCGAATGATTTCCCCAATACCACCAGTCCCAGTACAATACCTATAAAGATAAGCGGCAGCATCAGCAGGATAACAATCGGCTTCCGGTAGCTGCGGAACAGAAACAGCAAGGTGACGAACATAAGGAAGAATGTCAGCGGCAGGTTAGCTGCCAGTGCGGCATTGCTTTCTGCCTGGCTTTCCTGCTCTCCGAAGTATTTCATGGTGTAACCTTCGGGCACTTCAATCTCCTCTTGCACTTGCTTCCATATACGGTTGAAGGCGGCAATGGCATTCACACCGCGGCGTGGGTCGGCCTGCGCCATCATCACCATCTGCCGGTTGTAGTCTTTCACATTGGAGAACTTGTACTGGAGGTCGAACCGGCTGACGACTTGTTCCAGAGTGGTTGTTTCGCGTGCAGTGCCGAATACGGGGAGTGTACGCAAGTCGTTGATGCGGAAAGAGTCGATGGTTTTATTCTTCAACAGAACGGGAAGTACTTGGTCTCCTTCCCTATATTCCCCAAGTGTCATGCCGTTCGTACCGATCTGGATGCTCTGTGCCATACTTTGACGGGAGATACCCAACGGTTGTGCGCGCTCCTGACTGTAAACGGGATGCCATACCGGTATCTTATTGCCCCAGGAGTTGCGTACGTTGATAAGTTCGCCGTCACGGTGCATGATGTCCAGAGCCTTGTTGGTCAGCATTACCAGCGTGTCCGCATTATTGCCGATGAACCCGATTTCGATGGCGGCATCTACGGCAGGGGAGAGTTTGAACAACATGGTACGGGTGATGGCGTTGGGATAGTTGGCTTTCATGTAGGCATCAAGCCTCTCTTCGTACTCTTTGGTATATTTGCTGTCCGTTACTTCCACCAGGATATTGGCGAAGTTAGGTTTGGGACCGACGGAAGTGGAGGCCAGATAGTAACGCAACGGCGTGCTGCCGAATGTGACGGATACCCGTTTCACTTCCGGCTGCTGCATCAGATGCGCTTCCACCTTTTTCATTTCGGTTTCTACTTCACGGATGCTGTACCCGTCCGGATAGAATACATCTGCCCGAAAGTAGGGTTTGTCCAGAGAAGGGAAGAAGTTCTGGGGCATCAGTCCCATGACGACGAGGGAGAGGACGAACAATGCGGTAACGCTTCCGAGGGTCAACGTCTTCTTGCGTATCAGTGTGCCAAGGATGGAAGCGAATTTATGGTAGAAAGGCTTGTCGTATGGATCCTTGCTATCGTCTTTAGCCTTTGCTTTCAGTATGAAGTTGCCGAATGTAGTGGTTTGTGTCAACGCCAGCACCCAACTTAATCCCAAGGAAATGGCCAGCACTATGAATAGCGGTTTCACGATTTCGGCTACGGAAGAGGGAGCCAGATACAGTGGCAGAAATGAACAGATGGCAATGAACGTTGCTCCCAGCAATCCCCATTGGGGACCGGTGGCACTGTCCATCAGCGCTTTCC
Source organism: Bacteroides muris (ex Afrizal et al. 2022) (assembly GCF_004793475.1). Taxonomy (GTDB): domain Bacteria; phylum Bacteroidota; class Bacteroidia; order Bacteroidales; family Bacteroidaceae; genus Bacteroides; species Bacteroides muris. Next base: position 10,963 of record NZ_SRYZ01000063.1, read on the forward strand.
GGCGGTCGATGCCACGGGCAATGGCAATCTGGGCATTGTCTGTCACCACGATGGCATTGTCCACCAGCATTCCCATGGCTATGATGAATCCGGCGAGGGAGGTCCGGTTCAGACCTACGCCAAGAAACGACATAATGAGCAGTGTGCCTCCGATAGAGAATATAAGGGAAGAGCCAATCAGTACTCCTGCACGCATGCCCATCACCAGCATGATGATTACAATCACAATCAGGATGGATTCTATCAGATTGATGATGAACCCGTTGTTGGCTTCTTGGGCAATCACATTTTCGGGATACAGACTTTCCAGTTCCAGCCCCACGGGGATGAGGGGCATGAGTTCGGCAAGCCTCCGGTCTACCAGTTCACCGGTTTTTGCCACATCCTTTGTCGGGTCGGTGGAGATGCCGATACCGATGGCGCGCTTCCCGTTGACGTGCATGATATTGCCGGGAGGTTCCATGTACCCTTTTTCAATGATGGCGATGTCGCCCAATCTGATTTGTCCGCCGGAGGTGGTGATGATCTGGTTTCGGATATCATCGACAGTCGTGTAGGTACCGTTGGCCACGATGCGTAATTGTTGTTCTCCGGTACTGATTTCACCCGTATTGATAATCTGGTTCTGCGATTGCAGCAGGCCGGCCAGCTGTTTGGGGTCGATGCCCGTTCCGGCCAGCTTGTTTACGGAGATGAATATATGGATGACCTCTGTTTGTGTACCGAAAAGGGCTACCTTCATCACACCGTCTGCCGTGATGACTTGTGTCTTGATTCGTTCCGCCCAGTTTCTCATTTCTTCGTAAGAGAAACCTTCGTCACCCACCAGACCGTAATAGATGCCGAAAACGTCTCCAAAATCATCCGAGACGGTCGGCACAGAAGCTCCTGCGGGCAGTTGGGGCTGTATGTTGAGTACTTTGCGCCGCAACTCGTCCCACTTCTGCGGAATGGATGCGGCAGAGAGTGACGGTTGCAGCTCGAAGGTTATCTTGGAGAGTCCGTACATGGACTCTGACTTTATCTTGTAGACGCCGCTCATCGACTGTATTTCGCGGGAGATGGGTTCGGTGACGAGCCGTTCCACTTCTGCCGGCTCCGCTCCCGGATAGCGTGTCGTGATGACTGCCGACTTGATGACGAAAGGTGCGTCTTCCTTCTTTCCCAACCTGCCGAACGACAGTATGCCGCCGACAAGCAGCACAGCCAGAAAGAAGTACACAATCTTCGTGTTGTCTAATGAATATTTGGCTAGATTCATAATGAATATTTTTTAGATAAATGGGAATCTGATGCGCCAATGTGATTAATCACATTAGTACCTTTATTGCTTCTCCTTCTGTCAGCTGGTATACTCCGGCCGTCACAACGGTTTCTCCCGGTTCCAGCCCTTTGGAGATAAGCAGGTTTTCCTCTCCTGTTGGAGAATAAACGCTCACTTCGCGGCGGCTGACTTTATTGTCTTCCACCACCCATACATACGTTTTTTGGTTTTCACTGTCACCGAACACGGCACTTAACGGTATATTCATCAGCTTTTCTTCAAGAAAAGGAGCGACATCCGATGCCAGCTTTATTTTGCATGTGAATCCCGGTTTTACGTCATAACGTGCACGGTCAAAGTGCGGGTCGTCAATTGCTATTGTCACCGGAATGCCCGTCCCTGCCGTGGAGATGTCAAGATACTCTTCCAGTCTGGAGTCGAAAGCCTCCGCGGGGTAGCTGTCGAACACCACCTTGAACTTTACGTCCTTGGCACGAAGCAGATAGAGATAGTCATCCGGTACGGTGAACTTGATTCGTAGCTTCTGTGTATTTACCAGCTGCACAATCCCTTCTCCCGCATTGACACGCTGGTAGTTCTCTACCAGCCTTTTTTCGATGGAACCGTCGAAAGGGGCTGTCAGCCGCGTATCCCGCATATTGTTGCCGGAGAGCTCGTAGGCGGATTTTGCTTTCTGATAGTTGGCTACGCTGATTTCGTATTCCTGCACGGAGATAGCCTGGCGGTCAAGCAGCCGTTTGTTGCGTTCCACTTGTGCGGCGGCTGTTTCGTAGGCAGCCTTGTCAGCTGCATATTGCAGGGAGATGTCACGCGGGTCGATGGCGGCAATCTGTTGCCCCTTCTTTACCCGCTGTCCCTCTACAACCGGAAGGCTGACGACTTGTCCGCTGACGCGGAAGGCAAGCCTCACATATTCCACGGCTTCTACCATTCCGGAGAAGTCTTTGCGGATAATCGTCTGTGAGCTGACTTGCGCAGTATTCACCGGTCGGATAAGGGTATTGCTACCCTTTTGTTTTTGCCCGCATGACGTGATGAGCAACGTCGTAACCAGGGCGAAAAGAAACATTTTTTTCATTGGTAAACAAGTGTATGGTTATTCGTTCAAGTATATAAAACATAAAACCGGGAAAACAACCAAATGTTCTCCCGGTTATATGATAAATGATGATTTAATGTGCCAATGTGCTAATTGGCTGCGCAATGTTCATACCGCGCTATCACGCCGCAGGTTATTGGCACATTAGCATATTGGCACATTGATTTTCAATTCCGTTCCCCGTTCCAGCGTATATTGGTGTCCGTAGACTTGTATATCCACTTTGCTGCCTGCTGTAAGCGAGATTTCTATTTCTTTTCCTACCCGTATGTGAAGCGTGTTCCTTAAATAATTTACCTTGAATGAATAGCTGTCCCATTTTTGTGGTATGACGGGGGAGAAACACAATGTCCCTTTCAATACCTGCATGCCTGCGAATCCGCGTACGATGGCCATCCAGCTGCCGGGCATACTGGTAATGTGCAGACCTTGGTCTGCTTCGTTGTTGTAGTCATCCAAGTCAAGTCGTGTGGCATGCAGGAAAAGTTGGTAAGCTTTTTCCACTTTACCGATGCGTGCAGCCAAGATGGAATGGATGTGGGGAGAAAGGGAGGATTCGTGTACGGTCATCGGCTCATAGAACTCGAAATTGCGGCGGACGGTTTCCGTGTCGAAATAGAAATAATAAAGGTAAAGTCCGAGCAATACGTCGCTCTGCTTGATGTAGCAAGAGCGCAGAATGCGATCCCATGACCAATGTTGGTTGATGGGGCGTTCTTCGGCAGGAATGTTGTCTGTACTTTCCAGTACTTTATCCATATAGCCGTCATTCTGGATGAAAATACCCCGTTCCTTGTCTTCCGGCAGGTACATGTGTTCGATGATGTCTCTCCACCGGGCGCTTTCCTCCACTTGGTCGAGATTGGTGATACGGCGTATGTGGGCATATTCATCCGGATATTGCTGTGCCACCATTTCCAGAAAACGGAGGGTCATCTTGAGGCACTGTATGCAGGAATAGTTGGTGTACCAGTTGTTGTCCACATTATTTTCATATTCATTCGGGCCGGTAACTCCCAGTATGACATATTTTTGTTTGGGTTGTGAGAAGGATACCCGTTGGCTCCAGAAACGGCTGACGGCAATCATTACTTCCAGACCATCTTTGGCAATATAGTCCATATTGCCCGTCAACACTGCATGCTGAACGATGGCATAGACAATGATATTGTTACGATGGATTTCCTCGAAGGTTATTTCCCATTCGCTGTGGCATTCCTCTCCGTTGTTGGTTGCCTGTGGAAACAACGCAGCACCCTCCTTAAAACCCAGTTTTCGGGCATTTTCTATGGCTTTGGAAAGCTGGTGGTGCCGATATGCCAGTAAGTTCTTTGCAATCTCTTTAGGAGTGGATAACAGAAAAAACGGTACACAGCACAATTCCGTGTTCCAGTAAGTATTACCTCCATATTTTTCTCCGGTGAATCCTTTGGGGCCGATGTTCAGGCGTGGGTCATCTCCCCGGTAAGTCTGATACAGCTGGAATATGTTGTACCGGATACCTTGCTGAGCTTCCGGGTCCCCTTCGATGACGACATCCGTTTCGTCCCAGATTTCCTGCCAGGCCCTTCGATGCTCTTCTACCAGCGTATTCCAGCCTATGCTCTTGGCTTCGAGTGCCTCGGCCACGGAGTGCTCTACCAATTCACTCCGTTCGTGATAGAGGGAAGAAGCGATGGCGGTATATTTGATGAGAGTCACGTTGTTTCCGGGTTTCACGTCGGCACCTACGCTGAAACCGGTCTGCTTTTCCTTTTCTATCCGTATGGGGTTGGCAGTGGTTTCTTTGTTGTTTTTGAAGAAGTGGTAAGTCATGGCGTAGCACACTTGTGCGTCTTCCCGGCGGGTCTGTGTCCAAAGATAGGCACAGTCACTGGTAGAACCGGAACGCAGGATGTTCCATATTTTCAGGCTTGGCAGGTCGGCATTGTCTACCATATTTCCGTCAAGGATGGGCACGAGCGAGATTCTGCCGGTATAGTTGATGGAAGATACGCTGTACTTGATGAGGCAGAGGTTGGGTCTTGCCATATTTGTGATATGTTCTACATGGATGCGGAGTTGGTTTCCGCGAGGAGATGTCACCTCCATGTCCCGGTAAGAGATACCTTCCTTCATATCCAGGCGGCGGTTGAAGCTGTCGACATCCCAATCTGCCAAATCGAGTTCCTCATCGATGAGGCGCAGGTTGATGCGGCTCCAGTCGGCAGCCTTGGGTATGCGGGTGTAATATGGGGGAAATCCGTTCTTCCACCATCCTACGCGGGTCTTGTCCAGAAAAGTGATGCCGGCCACAAATGAACCACGGTAACTGTCACTGCTGTAAGGCTCCTCAAAATACCCCCGTTGCCCGAAACGTCCGTTTCCGAGGCTGAATATACTTTCCGACATCCGTTGACAGTCGGGGTGGAACTGGTCTTCGATGATATTCCATTCATCGGTCTTGAGGTATTTCTTCATGGCGACGTGTTTTCTGTAGTTATCGCCGTAAAGTTAAGCAATATGCGGAAATAAAGAAGAAATGAAAAGGAAAAAACAAGCGTGCGGCAGGCTTTTTTCACCTGCTTTCTTGCCGGAGGGCTGGTAGTCTCGTCAGTAATAGGTGCTATGTACGGTCAGGAGAAGAGGTAACAATCATACGGTATGTAATAAAGACATGAATCATACCGTATGATTGCCATAATTATACGGTATGATTCATGTCTTTATTACAAAGATAACGGCTGTCCTTTGTACGGTGTGCCGGTCTCGGTTCTTTGTGCGTTATGTCTCGGAGGTGTGTGCTTACTTGCTTTTTTCTCCTTGGTTCTCTTTGATGAGGTATACGCAGGCGGCACCGATTATCAGCATGATTCCTGCCAGCACAAGCATATTGATTTCGGGAGGTAGTGCTCCTTTGGGAGTAAACAAGGCAAGGATGGTGCCGCCCAAGGCTGCCGCTATAATCTGCGGGATACAGATAGTTCCGTTGAAAAGTCCAAGATAAGTACCCATGTGTCCTCCGCTCAGTGCGTTGGTCAGGATGGTGAACGGCAGTGCCAGCATGGCAGCCCATGCGCAACCTATCAGCAGGAAGGAAATGAACAGCATATAAGGGTCGTGCATGAAGTAGGTGGAAATGAAGCCTATACCTCCCAGAACAAGGCTGAGTGAGTAGACCCGGCGGCGGTCTTTGAACATCGGTATGCAGATGGCCCAAAGCACGGAGCCGATGGCTTGCACGGCAAACAGCACGCCTACCCAGTCAGCGGCATTCTGGTATTGCAGGCTCTTGGTGTCGAGCACAACTTTGGTAACGCCATCCACCAGATGCTTTACTGTAGGAGCATCAAAGGCATTGGCAGCGATACTGCCGTTGGTATAAGTCCACATGAACATGAAGGCAAACCAGCAGAAGAACTGTACCAGTCCGACAGTCCAGAATGCTTTCGGAGCCTTTATGAGCAGCTTCAGCATGTTGGTCTTTTCGTGTTCTTCTTCTTCGGTGATGCCATGATACTCTGCATATTCGGCAGGCGGCATCTCTTTTACTTTAATCGAAGTGTAGATGACGCAGAAGATAAGGATGGCCGCTCCGATGTAGAACGAGTAAATCACCGAGTCGGGGATTACGCCTTGGGGAGCTGTATTGCTGATTCCAATCCATGCAAAGATGAACGGGAAGAGATAGCCCACCAGGCTGCCTGCATTGCAGAGAAAACTCTGGATGGAGTAGGCGAGTCCTTTTTGTTTCTCGTTCACCATGTCGCCCACCATCATTTTGAAGGGTTGCATGGCCATATTGATGGAGGTGTCGAGGAACATCAGCGATACCAGTCCGAAAATCATGGCCGTGCTTACTGCCATGCCGAAGCTTCCGGCATTGGGCAGCAGGCACATGACGAGTACGGCTACCAACGAACCTATAAACAGATAAGGAATGCGCCGTCCGAAGCGTGTCCAGGTCTTGTCACTGGCAGCTCCCACGATGGGTTGTACAATGATACCTGCCAACGGCGGAAGTATCCAGAAATAACTCAAATTATGCGGGTCTGCACCCAAAGTGGAAAAGATACGGCTTATGTTTGCACTCTGTAAAGCGTATGCAATCTGTACGCCGAAAAAACCGAAGCTGATGTTCCATAGCTTCCAAAAACTTAAATCGGGTTTTACTTTCATGATGGTTTAATATGTTTTATTATTTCGTAGTTCCTCTTATCACCAGATTGGTACGTACTATCTTGTTGCTGCTTTTCTCTTCTCCTTCCAGCTTTCCGGTCAGAATGCTGAAAGCGCTTTTACCCACTTCCTCGCCATGCTGTTCCACGGTAGTCAGCTTCGGGTCGGTGCTTTGGGCAATGGCTCCGTCAGTGAATCCGCAGATGGATACTTCATCGGGAACTTTTACGCCGACCAGTTTGCAGGCATACAGTATGCCCGAGGCTGTCTCGTCGTTGATGGCAAAGAAGCCGTCAGGGCGTTTTCTGCTTTCCAGCAGGTCGGGAGTGATGGAGATGGCGCGTTCGCGGGTGTCGCACAACAGAATCATGCTGTCGTCCACCGGAATCTTATACTTCTTCATGGCATCCAGATAGCCGTTCCGGCGGTTTTTGGTAATCTCCAGGTGGGGAGCCGCACCATAGAAAAGGATACGCTTGCATCCGGTCTGTATCATGTATTCCACTGCGGCAAAAGAGCCGGCATAGTTGTCTACCACTACTCGTTCGGTTTTCAGTCCCGTGCAGATGCGGTCGTAAAAGACGACGGGGATGTCATTGTTCAGCAATTCTTGGTAATGGTCGTATCGCGAAGTGTCCTTGGCAAGTGAAGCGATGACTCCGCAGACACGGGCGGCAAGGAAAGAATGCACAATCTTCACTTCCTGCTCATACGATTCGTTGCTTTGTGCTACTATGATATTATAACCGGCATCCGCCGCCGCTTTCTCAATTCCGCTCAATACGCAGGAAAAGAAGTGGTGTACCAGTTGGGGAACAATGACGCCGATGGTGTTGCTGCGGCTTGCGCGGAGGTTTACAGCCAGTACATTGGGCTTATAATTATGTTCGCGCGCATAGGCATGGACAAGGTCACGTGTTTCCTTGCTGATGTCCGGATTGTCTTTCAGCGCCCTTGACACGGTGGAAGGGGAGACATTCAGCGCCCGGGCAATATCCTTGATGGTAATTTGCGGTTTATTCATGGTATAGTTTTGAGGACAAAGATAAGGTAAACTTCCTTAATCCGATTGCAAAAATAACGTAATAAGGTAAATTGTGCTTATCCGTTGAGGTTTATCGGGTTGTAAGTTTGTGCAAACGATTGCGGTTTCTTATGCTTTGACAAATTAAGGCGAATTACGGTTCTGTATTCCCTAAATGCTTATATTTGCGGTATACAATAAATGATGATATTGCCATGAAACACATGAAATTCTTGACTTTCTTTTTTTGTATTGCCTTTGCCGTATTTGCATGCAGCAGCAATAATGAAACAGATTCCAGCGTCGGCGGACTTCCCGATAAGGAGGAATCTCTGGCTACGGACTTTGCTAAAGGTGCCGACATCAGTTGGGTGACGGAGATGGAACATAAGGGTATGAAATTCTACAATACCTCCGGTGTGGAGACCGATTGTTTTCAGCTGATGAAGGATTTGGGCCTGAATGCGGTTCGACTCAGAGTATGGTTCAATCCCAAAGAACATGATAACTGGTGCAATACGGCCGATTTGGTGACGAAAGCCAAGCGTGCCGCAGGGCTGGGTATGGATGTAATGGTAGACTTCCATTACAGTGACTGGTGGGCCGACCCTGGACAGCAGCATAAGCCTGCTGCATGGAAAGGACTGAACTTGGCCGACTTGAAGAAAGCCATCGCCGGCCATACTGCCGATGTACTTAATGCGCTGAAAGCGGCAGGAGTTACTCCCAAGTGGGTTCAGGTAGGCAATGAAATCCGTCTGGGGATGCTTTGGGATGAAGATGCTGCATTGAGTGGTGCGTCCTATGATGTGAGGGAATGTGATGTAAAGGATTCCGGCAGCACTTCCGAGGAAGTGAAATACCGTGAGAACTTTGCCAACCTGGCTGCTTTTATCAATGTAGGATACGATGCGGTAAAGTCCGTCTTCGACGATGCCATTGTCATCGTCCATCTGGACAATGGATATGACAACGAATTGTATACCTGGTTCTTTGATGAACTGAGAGCCAATGGCGGTAAGTGGGATATGATAGGCATGTCGCTCTATCCTTACTGGACGATGCTCGAGCACAAGGAATATACAGCTGATAGAACTATCACCGAGTGTATTGCCAATATTAATAGCGTAGCCCGGAAATACAACTGTGATGTGATGGTGGTGGAAACCGGCATGGAGTGTGCCGACGACAAAGGGAATCTGGCAAGTGCTTCCGTGCTGGCAGAAGGGAAACGCCAACTGGCCCGTGTCCTGAAAGAGTGCAAAGAGAATACCGGCGGACGCTGTAAGGGCGTGTTCTACTGGGAACCGGAATGCAGGCCGAACCAATATCGGCTGGGGGCATTCACAGAAGACGGCCGCCCCACTGTGATAATGGATGCTTTTAAATAATTATATTAACAAAATCTTTTAAAGAAGAATGAGAAAGACCATACTTATCTTTTCCTGCTGCGCTTCTCATGATTAGGACATCTTTGGTCTATTCGACCGCAACAACGATTTGCTGGAGGTAGCGGTTGTGCAAGACCTTGAAAAGCAAGCTTCGGTAAAGACTTGGCGTATATCACTGTCCGCGTCGTAGATAAGGACGGCAACCTTTGTCCGGCAGACAGCCCTTTCACCTTTTCTCTCAAACTCCCTATTCATCGGCTTTTTCGGTGAAACTTGTTTTATCTTGTACCCGCCCTCGGTTAAGGGCGCGCAGATTGGCAATTGCTTGTTGTCTGCTTCACTGCATGGGAATGCGGCGTCATTGCAAACTTGTTGCAAAGTTACTGCAAAGCTGTTGCAGCGACACTGCAAAGCTGGTTGCAGCGACACTGCAAAGCTGTTGCAGCGCTACTGCAAAGCTGTTGCAGCGCTACTGCAAAGCTGGTTGCAGCGACACTGCAAAACTGTTGCAGTATTACTGCAAAGCTGTTGCGGATTTTTGCAGTAGTTGTCTGTTGAATCATAACAAGTTATGTTAGGAGGGAAAAATGCGGAATCAAAGGTGGATATGCGATTCGTATGATAGTCGGGAAAGTTACTTGTGAGATGCGGCGGCACGAAAGAAAGAGGTCTCACCGGAAAATCCGATGAATAGGGAGTTTGGGAGAAAAAGGTGAAGGTGCTGAAAGATGAAATATGCAATCGTTTGCACTGTTCGTTTCCCACATTTTACACTCTCTTTATACTTTACTAAAGTAATAAAGCATATTTTTGTTGCGTCATGCTTTGGGTACTTGAAAGACGTTAGAAAGCGAAAGTACGAAAATTATTTTTCGAATAATATATATAGGTAATTAATATTGTTAACTTAGTAGTGGTGCGATAAAAATCCAACCACTGCGATTAATATATTAGTATTTAGTC
>NZ_SRYZ01000064.1 GCF_004793475.1 Bacteroides muris (ex Afrizal et al. 2022)
ACGAAGAGGAAAGTCCTGAATCACTTTCTCATCAGTAAAACCATGGGAAATCACGGTTCCACTCTTGTAATCGGAACGTTCCAGGTAGTGTTTTTCATCAAGCCAGACTTCGATTTTCACAGAGTCGTCATGCCAACCGGAAATCTCGAAATGCTTCATTAAAACTTCGGGGAAGATGAATCGTAGTAACTTATGTAGGGGCGATTGGAAGGCATTGGGCAGATAATTTTAATATGAACGCAAAGATAGTACACTTTCGAGTATTAACATAACATTCCTATCGACAAATTCTCCAAATCGCTTATCATTTCCAACATCGAGGTGTTGCTCAACTATTGCATGCGTTTCTACGAGAGGCAGTTCATCACGCGCGAGGACATGAATCACGATGCGTTGGCTCGTTTCGAGCGGCTTCTGGACGATTATCTCTATTTGGGGACGGCAGCGAAGGAAGGCATCCCGACTGTAAAGTATTTCGCAGACAAGATTTGTCTTTCGCCCAATTATTTCGGGGATTTGGTGAAACAGGAAACGGGCAAGACGGCGCAGGAGTACATACAATTGAAGATGATTACCATAGCCAAAGAGCGGATGCTCGATTCGGCAGGTACAATCAAACAGATTGCTGAATCGCTGGGCTTTCAGCACCCGCAGCATTTCGTCCGGTTCTTCAAACGACAGGGGGGCTGCACGCCGAAAGAATTCAGGAACAGGATGACGGTTTCTTAAATAATCTGATATACAAAAAAAATGATTTGATTCACATTTTCATTCTCTTCATCTTTAAAACTGAACCCCAAATGTCCGATGATGAGATAGCCGGCAATTCCTTGCTCGACTTCACAAGGTTGATGGTACACTTCTCCAATTTGTAGAGCAACGCTATCCCTTATCCACTTTATGCACCCTGAACTTCTGTCCGAAGAAGTGGCCTTGAGAAAGACGGTTGTTGTCTGCACGTTCGATTGCTCGTACATAGTGAGGTCTGTTCCATTCCACATCATCTAAACGCACCATCACGCAGTGTGTCTTCGGATTCAATGTGGGATTTTTCTCGCCTCGTGAGTAAAAAACATCGGAAATGAAGAATGAACAACAAACGGTGACCACTTCAATCAGCGGCAAGTACTACTCTCCCTGAAGATGGCGTACGGGGCACATAGCATCACGACATGCAGGGCAACAATAGAGCGTTTCAGCGCGAAGTGCAAGATTTACCGGGAGGCTTTTGAGCGTGCCCATAAGAGTGGAGTAGAAACATTGTTCAAGCGGGTGGCTCTGTACGCGATGACTATATGATTGAAACTTGTACTAATAAGGTGTATAAAAAATATACCCGCCTCCACGGCTGCATAGCTGTAGAGGCGGATTCCTTTTTTAGTAAGTCTTATCTTGTATGTTATTCTTGGTTTTTGATGTTCTCGTCTACCATTTTTATCTTTTCTTTCACAAGTTCGATGTCTGCTTTCAGCTTTTCCACCTTGCGGTTAATTTCTGTCAGCAAACTGTTTCCCTTCTTGGAAGAAGTGGTCAAAAAGCCGAGATTGTTTTCATATGTCTGAAGATCGTTCTTCATATTGTCGAAGGCGCGTACCAATTTCTCGCGTTCCCGGTAAAGGGCTTGTGGACTACCTTCCTGAATGGAGCTGATAGTCGACTTGAAGTTACTTAGCTTCTTGTTGGAGGCGCTGATGTTGAAGCGTTCAAACAATTTGTCTACTTGGCTGTGATATTGCTTATAGATTCGGTCTTTCTCTTTGAAAGGTACATGCCCTATGCCGTTCCACTCTTTCATGAGGTTGCGTACCAGTTGGATAGTTTCCTCTGTATCCATTTGGTCATCGATAGCGTTCAGTTTTTCGATGATGGCTTTTTTCTTTTCCAGATTTTCCTGCTCTACGCTGCGCTGTGAAGAAGTGGCTTTGTTCTTTTGTTCGAAGAAGTAATCACAAGCGGAGATGAAACGTTTCCATACGGCATCCGAATATTTTTTGGCTACCGGACCGATGGTTTTCCATTCTTTCTGGAGTTTGGCCAGTTCATCGGCGGTTGTTTTCCAGTCGGTACTGTCCTTAAGAGCTTCTGCTTTTTCGCACAAGGCACGCTTCTTTTCCAGGTTTTCGTTCATACCTTCCTTCAGGGTCTTGAAGAACTCTCCCTTTTTACGGAAGAACTCGTCGCACGCTTTGCGGAAACGTTCGAAAATCTTCACATTCATTTTTTGTGGAGCGAAACCGATGGTTTTCCATTTGTTTTGCAGTGCGATGACTTCTTGCGTCTTGCTCTCCCAAGAAGCAAAGTTTGTCAGTTCTTTGTAGTCGATGGTTTCTATGATTTCGCAAATTACAGTCTTTTGGTCAAGATTGTGTTGTTCCACTTCCTTCAACGCTTCGAAATGTTGTTGGTGACGTCGGTTTACGGCCGTAGAGGCAACTTTGAAACGTGCCCAGATTTCGTCGCGTAGTTCCTTGGCTACCGGCCCCGTATCACGGAATTCCTGATGCAGCTTCTGTAACTGATGGAAAGCTGAAACTACATCAGCTTCATCTGCCAACTTTTCGGCAGCTTCACAAAGATGTGTCTTGATTTCCAAATTCTTCTTGAAATCGTATTCGCGAAATTCATTGTTCAGTTTCAGAAGGTCATAGAATTTCTCAACATACAATTGATAGTTTTTCCAAAGCTCGTTGACCTTGGCTTGCGGAACGAGTTTAACTTCGTTCCATTGCTGTTGTAGTTTCTTGAACTCCGTATAGCTTTTGTTGGCGTCATCCGGAGATTCAACCAGTTCCTTCAGCTCTTCGATGATGGAAAGCTTTATCTGCAGGTTCATTTCCTTCTGCTTCTCCAGTTCGGCTGTGAGCGCACTTCTTTTTTCTTTGATGACGGACATGATATTCTTGAACTCTTCCTCTACACTGTCTGTTTGTGGAACAAAGTTCTCCGCGGCGCCTCCGTTTTCAATAAACAGTTTTTTGGCCGCTTCCTGTTCAGCATTGTGCAGCTTGTAGAAAGATTGCTTCAAACTGTCTATTTCAGGTTTTGCCACGTTCTCCACGTCGGCAACCACCTCTTTGAGTTTGGTAAGTATTTCCTCTTTCGTAAGCTTCTGAACTGGCTCTATCGGCTTTTCCGAAACGATTTCTTCAGCGGGAGTTTCTGTTGTTGCCGGTTCAGAAACCTCTGCTGCCTTCTTTTCTTCTTCTAATTCCACCGGCTTTTCGGGGAGATTAGTGTCATGAGTGTCCGTCATTGTATTTACTTTTTTAGAAACGGGTTCCTCCCGTTTGGGTTATATTAAGTTACAAATTAATGAAATAAAATGATTACTTCATACAATTAGCCTTGATTTTTTTCTATTTTTTGTTTTTATGACAGTAAGACAGTGATGCCCATGTACAGCATCATGCCTATAATGTCATTGGTGATGGAGATAAACGGACCGGTGGCAATGGCCGGGTCAACCTTCAACTTCTCTAAAGTCATGGGAACCAGCGTTCCGAAAATGGAAGCGAACATGACGACTGCAAAAAGGCTGATGGAGACGGAATAAGTAACCGTGGCCGTAGCTCCGAACCGGATAAAATTATAGATGTATACCAGCAGAGAGATGATGGTTGCATTGATGACCGCTACTACCGCTTCCTTGGCTACCTGTTTGAAGATGTCTTTGGCATCCAGTGAACTGTTGGCAAGACCTTGCACGATGATGGCCGATGACTGGGTTCCTACGTTTCCACCCGTACCGCCAATCAACGGAATATAAAGGGCCATTTCCGGATGGGCGGCGAAAGTCGTGTCGAAGTTACCCAATATCATGGAGTTGCCTATACCGCCCAGCATGCCGATGAGCAGCCATGGAAGGCGGGCAGAAGTCTGGCGCATGACATTGTCGTCCGTTTCTACATCTTGAGATAAACCGGATGCCAGCTGGTAGTCACGTTCCGACTGTTCGCGGACTTCGTCCATGACGTCGTCTACGGTAATCTGGCCTACCAGACGTCCGATACTGTCTATAACAGGAGCTGCCACCAAGTCATACTTTTCGATGATTTGTACCACTTCGTCAATGGGGGTGTCTACATGGACGGAGATAGGATCTTTCCGCATCACATGCTTTACCTTAGAGACAGAAGGGGAAGTTATCATTTTCTTTAATGGGAATACCCCTTGCAGACGGTCTTCGTCGTCGATGACGTATACATAGTAAATTTCATCTAACTTTTCAGCTTGCAGGCGCATTTCCTTCAGACACTCCGGCATACTCCAGTTTTCATTGACAGTTACCATTTCCGTACCCATCAAACCACCGGCAGTGTCTTCATCATATTTCAGCAGGTCAACGATGTCACCCGCCTGTTCTATATCTTCGATGTGCGAAAGTACTTCCTCCTGCTTGTCCTCATCGAGTTCGCGCATCAGGTCTACGGCATCGTCCGTGTCCATATAATCCACGAAACGCTTGGCAATGGTTTCCGAAGGAAGAAGTTCCAGGAATTCTTTCCGGACATCTTCGTCCATTTCAACCAGTACGTCCGCTGCCGTTTCGTTGTCAAGGAGGCGGTAAACGAAGCGGGCTTCCTCCAAGCCGAGGTCATTGCACAGTTCTGCAATATCTGCCGGGTGTAGGTCGGTCAAAAGTGTTTTGACATTTTCCGCGTCTTTCTGTTCTATCAGGCTTTTGACTTTTTCTATGTATTCTTCGTCTATTTCCATGATTGTTCGTGTTTAATCACTAACTGTTAATCATTAATCGTTTTCAATGCCTGCTCCACCTGGTTGGTTAGCTGAATAAATTCCTTTACGGACAGTTGTTCCGGGCGTTTATTAAATAATACGTCCTCCGTCAGTGGACAGTCTTTACCGAGTATCGGTTTTATAGAGTTTCGCAAAGTCTTGCGTCGTTGGTTGAACGTGGTTTTCACTACTTGCTTGAACAATTTTTCATCGCACCCTAAATCATGCGTTTCATTGCGCATCATGCGGATGACGGCACTTTTAACTTTTGGGGGCGGATTGAAGACATGTTCGTGTACTGTAAACAAGTATTCTACTTTGTACCATGCTTGTATCAGTACGCTTAGGATTCCGTATGTCTTGCTGCCCGGTCCGGCTGCTATACGTTCGGCTACTTCCTTTTGTATCATACCCGTACAGCAGGGAATGAGGTCCTTATATTCCAGCATTTTGAAGAATATCTGGCTGGAGATATTATATGGATAGTTTCCTGTCAGCACAAAGGGATGTCCGCCAAACAACTGTTGCAGGTTCATTTTGAGGAAATCGTCCTCGATGATGTTGTCTTCCAGTTGCGGATAGGCTTCCCGCAGGTAGGCCACTGACTCGTAGTCCAGTTCTACTACTTTGACGTTGCGTTCTTTGGGCAGAAGGAACTGGGTCAGTACCCCCATTCCCGGACCAACTTCGAGGATGGGGATTCCGGGACAGGTGTCTACTGTGTCGGCAATGTCCTGCGCCACTTTCAGGTCATTCAGGAAATGCTGGCCGAGAAACTTTTTAGGTTTAACTAATTTCATTTATCAACTAAATCATTACTTTTGCTCCGCAAATATAGGTAGCAGTGTGAATAGCAACCTATATTTATACGGAGCAAAGGTAGTTCTTTTCGATGAAGAATGAAGAATGAAGAATGAAGAATTTGGGAATATCGTATGAATAAGCTGTTAAAAAAGATATTGAAAATCATCTTACCCATTTTCTTGGGCGGTTTTATCCTCTATTGGGTGTATCGTGATTTTGATTTTTCGAGGGCCGGAGCAGTGCTTCTGCGTGGTACGAATTGGTGGTGGATGTCATTTTCGTTGTTTTTCGGTGTCATGAGCCATGTGGTTCGCGGCTGGCGTTGGAAACAGACGCTGAAACCGCTTGGTGTCCGTCCTGTGACGAGTGATTGCGTGGATGCCATTTTTGTGTCGTATGCGGCCAATCTGGCACTGCCTCGCATAGGCGAGGTTTCCCGTTGCGGAGTGCTTGCCAGATATGACAATGTCTCTTTTGCCAAATCGCTTGGAACCGTGGTGACCGAACGGCTGATTGATACATTGTGTATTCTGTTGATTGCCGGACTCACCTTTTTGTTGCAGATGCCTGTCTTTTTTCGATTTTTTGCTGAAACCGGAACAAAAATCCCCTCGCTGATGTATCTGCTGACTTCCCCTTGGTTTTATGTTGCTCTTTTTTGTGTAGTCGGTGTGTTGGTGCTTCTTTATTACCTGCTGCGCATGCTCTCTTTCTTTGAGAGGGTGAAGGGGGTGGCACTGAATGTATGGGAAGGGATTCTGTCACTCCGCGATGTGAACAATGTGCCTCTGTTCATCTTTTATACGGTTCTTATCTGGCTCTGCTATTTCTACCACTTCTATATTGCTTTCTATTGCTTTCAGTTTACAGAACACCTTGGGTACCTTGCCGGACTGGTGATGTTTGTCGGTGGTACCTTTGCCGTCATTGTTCCCACGCCCAACGGGGCAGGACCTTGGCACTTTGCCGTCATCACCATGATGATGCTCTATGGCGTGAATGCTACAGATGCCGGTGTCTTTGCACTGATAGTGCATGCAGTGCAGACATTGCTGGTTATTGTGCTGGGAATCTGGGGAGGAATACATTTGTCCTTGGTCCGCCGGTAGCGACGGCTGTGCCTACCAGCGGAATAGCGGAAAGATTTCTACCGACCAGTAATCCCACCATCGGTTCAGTTTCCGTTTGCATTTCTTGCTCCAGTCGTACAGTTCCCACCACTTCAGGTGATAGTCCGCCTTCTCCGAAAATTCGGGAGTGGGGAACAGAGTCATGCAAATGCCCTTTATCCATAGCGTGTTTAGCTCCTTGGGCCAATATTGCATGGGTCCGAAGTCCGGTTCCCACACAATGAATCGCTCTCCGTGCATTCCGTAACATACGGCATAACCGATTCTGCCGAAATCGTTTTTGGCAAAAAGAATGATGGGCAGTTTCATTCGGGCAAGTAGTTCGATGTCTAACAGGCGTAAGTCGGCCTGCATTCCGGCACGGATAGCAGCTTGTTTCATGCCGCCTAAAGAGAGTTTGCCGTCCACGGTGCACCATTCTGTCAGTTTTTGTACCTCTTCCGTTCCGCCATAATACTTCATTACGGTCAGCAGGCATGCCACTTCCAGGCTGCATCCATCTTTGGCACGTACAAACGATTTTTTGATTTTGTCTAATTCGTCTTCACTCATAATCAAGTCTGTTTTTCATTTCTGGGGCAAATTTGCATCGTGGGTCCGGAAAGTCCCAGCAATCAGCCCCATAAGCTTTTATTATATCACTCCAGCAACGGTTCTGGTAACCGAAGCAAGAATCGAACAATGCACACTTGTGACATTGGCTCCGTGTGCTGATGTCGCTTCGTGTCAGATTGTACAGTTGCAGCGCCCGTTGTGAATTCCATACTTCTTTCAGGCTATTCCTGCCTACATCTCCTATGATGAAATGCGGGTTCCAGTAAAGCTGTTCGCAGATGGTTGCTTGTCCGTCAGGCAGGATGAAAAGGTGTGTGGTAAGTGCCGAGCATTCGCTGCCACTGAAGTTGCAACTGCCCCCTTCCGTCTTTCCGAACTGTTTGTTCATGGTCTCTTCTCCCAAGATGATGGGAAAGGAACTGTGTTGTGCCATAAGCGGGCGCATTTGTTTGAAGAGAGTGGCTATTTGTTCTTGTTTAGGCTTCAGGCAAATGAATTCATTGATTTCTTTTGTGATGGAATTGCTTACAGGTACAATTCGCCAGTCTCGTATCCGTTTCAGCGTAGTGAGTTTCTGTAGCATGCGGGCCAGCACGCCGATGTCGCAATTGTAAGTGGTCAGCACGGACGAAACCTGATAGTCCAAACTGCTTTCGTCCAGCATTTGCAGGCCTTCCAGCACGGCTTCCGTATACCCTTTGCGTGTCCCAATGGATGTTTGCAGTACTATCTCGTCGCAAGCATCCAGCGACACTTGTATGGTTCCCCGGTAACCGATGTCGGTAAGTGCGGCAATCCTTTCGCTGTTCATGGGCATCTTGGTTGATATATATTCGGGGGCGATATCCAGTTCGACTAACTTCTTTAAGACGGATTGCCAGTCTTTGTGCAAAAACACTTCCCCTCCAATCAGGTTCACCTGCCGCACTTGTATTTGGGCAGCTTCGTCTATCAGTTCCATGATGCGTCCGGTGGGCAACGGTGTGTCTGCTATCGTGCTTGTGTCGGCATAGCAATATCGGCAATGTGTGATGCATCGGTTTGTCAGCATGAATGTGACTATTGCCGGTCCGGTGTAGAGCCGTCGGGTTTTCAAGTCCAGTTTTTTCCAGATGAAGCTGTCGGCATCCAGACGGTCGAACCGTAGATTCCCTTCGGCTTTTTCCGCCTCAATCAGCACCCGTTTAGGGAAGTAGATTCTTCCTTGCTGCGAATTGGTGTAGATGGGTTGCGGGTTCTCAATGAATTCGGCCACCCATTTTTCTATTGTCCGGGGGCTTTTGCAGAAATAGTCGCAAAGCAGCGGAAGAGTTTCCCTTATAGTCCGGTTGTGGGTGAAAAAGCTTAGCAAGGCTGCTTGCAGCGGGTGTATGAAAGTCTGCCAGTTGCGGGAACAGTCTTGGTCTGTCCCGCCTCTGGAGAATAGCACTACCCGATGTATGTCATGCCTTAAGTGATAGTGCGGGTTGAGCAGATATACTTTATCAAGGTTTATCATTGTCTTCAGAGGTTGTTTCCTTTTGGCCGGTGTTGTTGATTCCCGACAAATAACATCCTAATCCGCAATTCTTCACAGGTTCCGTGTCGGTTCCTCCTTGCACGTCCATCAGTTCGTTGATGTCCAGCAATTCTTCTTCCTGATTTTTCCGGTCGCATTTTTCGACAGTCTTTTTTGATTCTTTCTGTTCCATGTTGCATATCTATTTAAGTTATCTTAATTCCTTTCTTTGAACAACTGCATGACAGGCGAGAATATCCTGTCGAGCACACTTTTGCTCGATGTGATGATTTCCGCTTGTCCGCTCATGCCTATCTCATAATCCGGTTTTTTCCCCTTGGTGGTAATCATTCCGTCCGGGAATTCCACCTCCACCGCATAGCTTTTGTTGTAGGGGACAAAGGAGATGGAGGTGATTTTCCCTGATAACGTGCCATACGTATGTGCTGGATACTTGTTCAGCGCGATGTCCACCTTGTCGCCGGCGGTTATTTCAGATACCTCGTTTTCCGATAGTCTGATGTGTCCTACCGGGTTTCCTTTTTTCTGCGAGACAACGGTGCATAGCGTGTCGCCTTCGTTTATCTTCCGGTTCATGCTCCAGCTCTTTCCCCAGATGACGGTTCCTTTGTTGCGGCTTTTCAGCAAGTTGTTGCTGTCCCATGTTCTCAGGCTGTTGACCATGTTCTCGTAGGCTATCTCCAGTGCCCTGTGGTGTTGGGCCATCTCCATTTTATGGTCGATTTCCAAGTCGAACATTTCCCGCTTTATTTTCAGCAGGTCCAGTTCGTCCGCCTTTCCGCTCCGGGCGAGTATTTCCAGTTCCTTGTCCAGATACTTTTTCTTTTGCGGATAGAGGTCGAACTCCCGATACATCAGGCAGGCCCTTACGGCTTGTGTGAATTGTTCGTATGCCGGGGTCATTTCTCCCATAATCAGGTCGAAGGGATAATCTTGCAGGTAGCCGATGTCCATGGTGCGGTAATACTCCTCTACATTGGTCAGTACCTGGCAGAATCTTTTCACGTCTTTCAGCGAAGCCGTGTTTTTCAGTATTCCCAGCGTGTCGTTTTCTTTGACCTGCGACCGGTTTTCCACGAAGAACCTTTCTATCATGCCGGCACGGTTCGCCGTAATCCACTCCACGCTTC
Organism: Bacteroides muris (ex Afrizal et al. 2022); assembly: GCF_004793475.1. Taxonomy (GTDB): domain Bacteria; phylum Bacteroidota; class Bacteroidia; order Bacteroidales; family Bacteroidaceae; genus Bacteroides; species Bacteroides muris. The sequence continues at coordinate 9,876 of NZ_SRYZ01000064.1, forward strand.
CCGTGTCGTCTATGCGTATGTGCTTTTTCACGGTGTCGGGATACTGGAACAAGGCTGCTCCTGCCACCAGCAATGCCACCAGCCCATATACGATGTAGCTTCCTGTATGTATCAGCCAGTCGGGCATGTCGCCCAGCATGTCGTTGCTGTCTCGGCTGTATATTTCCACTTTCTTCGTGTCCGGTTTATAAATCTCTTCCATATCTCGGTCTGTCATGCACTGAGTTCCAGTTGGTTTTTAACTAATCGGAAGTAGTCTCCTTGTTTGGCTATCAGTTCCTCGTGCGTGCCTTTTTCTGTGATTTCGCCTTCTTTCAGGACAACAATCTGGTCGGCGTTTCTTACGGTGCTGAGCCGGTGTGCTACGATGACTACCGTCTTGTTCTTGAAGAACAAGTCCAGGTTGTGCTGTATGGTCTTTTCGTTGTCGGTGTCGAGCGCGTTGGTGGCTTCGTCAAAGAACAGATAGTCCGGGTTGCGGTAGATGGCGCGTGCTATCAGCAGGCGTTGCTTCTGCCCTTGGCTCAGTCCTTGTCCGGTGTTGCCTATTTTCGTGTTGTATTTCAGCGGCAGCGATTCAATGAAGTCGCGTATGTTTGCCATTTCCACGGCATAGAGCATCCGTTCCTTGTCGATGGCCTCGCCGTCGGGAGCGATGTTTCCGGCTATGGTGTCGCCGAATATGAATCCTTCCTGCATCACCACTCCGCAATGCTTGCGCCATTCCTTGAAGCTGATGCGCTGTAGCGGGCGGTTTCCTATCCTGATGTCTCCTCCGGTGGGCGGATAAAAGCCCAGCATCAGTTTCACCAGTGTTGTCTTTCCGCTTCCGCTGAGGCCTACGATGGCTGTAGTCTTTCCTGCCGGAATGTGCAGTGAAAGGTTCTTGATGACCTGCCTTGATTTTTCCGATCCGTAGGAGAACAGCACATTCTGTAGCCGTATGTCTTCATTTCCCGTGATGTCCGCTTCCGGGCTGTTGTTGTCTGCCTCTTCGTCCGGTTTTCCGTGTATTTCGCCTAGGCGTTCCAGGCTTAGCCTGGCATCCTGTGTGCTCTGCATGAATGCCACGAACTGGCTGACGGGGCCTTGCATCTGCCCGATGATGTACTGTATGGAGAGCATGATGCCCAGCGTGATGTCTCCTTGCAGCACGGCAGTGGCCGACAGCACGGTGATAAGTATGTTCTTCACTTCGTTGATGAGCACGGCGCCCACTTGCTGCCATTGTCCCAGATTGAGCGAGCTCATGTTGATGCGGAACAAGGCAGCCTGGATATTTTCCCATTCCCACCGCTTTTGCTGCTCGCATCCCAGCAGCTTGATGTCCTGCATGCCGTAAATCAGCTGCATCAGGTTGTTCTGGTTCAACGACATCTGCTCGAAGTTCTTCCGGTTCAGGTCGGCCCGTTTGCGCATGAAGAGCCTCACCCAGCCTATGTAGAGCAGGCTGAACAGGGTGAATACGAGGAATATCTTCCAGCTGTAGACGGCAAGCACCACCCCGAAGATGGCCACGGTGATGGCAGCGAAGAGTATTTGCAGCACCGATTGTGTCAGGAAACTCTCTATCTGGTTGTGGTCTTCGATTCGTCTTATCAGGTCGCCTGCCAGCTTGCTGTCGAAGAACTTCATGGGCAGGCGCATCAGCTTGGAGAGGAAGTCGGAGATGAGCGACACGTTGACCCTCGTGCTGATGTGCAGCAAGATGCAGCGGCGGATTACCTCGATGAGGGTGCGGCTGAACACCAGCATCAGCTGTGCCGCCAGTATCAGCCAGATGAAGTTCAGGTTCCGGTGACCTATACCTTGGTCTACGATGGTCTGCGTAAGGAAGGGGAACACCAGTTGCAGGATGCTTCCTGCCAGCAGGCCCACCACCAGCTGCACCAAGGCTTTCCGGTAGGGGCGCACGTAGTGCAGCAGATACCAGAGCGAGAGTTTCTCATACTTGATGGGTTCCGCCTCATAGAACTGCGGGGTGACGTCAATCAGCAGTGCGATACCTTTCTCCATGCCTCCTTGCCGGGTGCTGATCCAGCAGTTTTTCAGTTCCGCTTCTTCGTATTTCAGCAGTCCGTAGGCAGGGTCGGCAATGTAGAAGAAGGTTTTCCCTCTTTTTTTCTCCACTTTGTATAGCACCACGAAGTGCTCCTGGTTCCAGTGCAGTATGCACGGCAGTTTGGCTTGCGATTTCAGCCTTTCGATGGTGGTGCGGATGCCGGTGGCGCGCAGCCCTATGCTTGCTGCCGCTTCGCTGATGCCCAGCAGGTTCACTCCGGTGCGCTGGATGAACGATTGCTCCCGCAGTTGCTGCACGGAGAACGTCTTTCCGTAGTGCCGGGCTATCATGCGCAGGCAGGTGGGGCCGCAGTCCATGCCGTCTAGTTGCTTGTAGAATGGGAATTTCTTCATCGTTTCTGTTTTTTGGTGTCTATGTATTGTATCAGCCGGTCTGCCACCTCGTCCAGCCGTTGGTTCTCCTGTTCATAGAGGCTGCACAGGGTCTTTTGCTGCTCCACAAGGCATTCCCGATTGCCCAGCATGTCCATTATGCGTCGGCTCAGCTTGTGCGGTGTCATGCGGCGTATCTCCCTTGGCGGCAGCACCAAGGCAGGCACGTGGGCAAAGACGCATTCGGTCTGTATGTTCCAGTCGTCTGCCACCAGTGCCAGGTCGCATAGGGGCAGCAGTGCCTGCAAGTCTTGCGGACGGTAGACGGCAATGTTGTCGGGCAGTGCAAACAGCTTTTCGTCTGCTTTCCCTTGGTTGGTCAGCACTACGAACTGGTGGTCCGGGTGGTCTGCACTGTGCCTCCTGATGGCTTGGTATGCCTGTTCTGCATTGTCTGTGCAGCCGTTCCCTTTCTCCAGTATGCCGATGATGACTGTTGCCGCACGTCTCTCTTTTATCTCCTCCAGTTTTTCGATGAAGTCGGCTTCCCTTGCTCCTTTCGACAGGGGCGTGTAGGGCGAAGGAGGCAGATAGAGCGTTTCGGCATCCAGTTTGCCGTTTTGCGCCTCTTCCTGCGTGGTCACAAAGAGGTAGTCTATCCCGTGCCGGCGATAGAGTGCCGCACGCTCCTGCAACAAGAGGTCGAGCAGCGTCAGGTCGGGGACAAACCAGTGCAGGTCGTCGGGATATAGCACTCGTCCGATGCCTTTGCCCAGCAGTCCGGAGGTGAAGACGGAATCGGAACTGTCCGTATAGTACACTTCATTTCCTTTCCTGCTTATCAGGCATGCTAATCGGACGGTGACTCTTACCCTGCCGGTCTCCTGCCGTATGTCGAAGAGCAGACTGTACATTTGCGCGGCAGTCGTTTAGTTGTTGTCCGACTTTAATCCTAATGCCGAATAGAGCGTGGCTCCATTATAGTGGTACGTGCTCTGATATTTGTCGTAAAGGATGTCGGTGCCCAGCTCATAACGGAAATAAGCGAGGTACTCGAAGAATGTGGAACGCGACAAATCCAGTTTCCTGGCAAACTCTTCGGGGGTGCCTGTGCACCGGTGCTGAATCATGAAGTCCATGCGCAGCACTTTCTTTAGGTCGATTCGTTTCATGATGCTTCTGTATTTTGAGTCATTATTCATTGATTCCTATTTATGGAAGTTGCCTTCCAAGTGTCTGTTCCCTGGCCCTGTCAGTTCCAGCAGGTATGTTCCCGATGGCAAGTTGCTGATTGGAATGAGGATGTTGGCAGTGGCCGTTTCAGGAATCATTTGCTGATACTGCGTTTCTCCGGTGGTCGGGCAGATGATGCGGATTGTGATATCGCAATCCGGTTTATTGTTTTGGATGTTGATGAAATTGCCGGAAAGGTAGGCGGAGATGGGGATGGTGGGGAGGCTGCGTTCTATTTTATTGTCCTCGTTACTATTATTCCACGTTCCTTTTGTTTCAATAGGGGTAATTTCAAAAATAGAAGAATAACCTTTTGAAATAAATAAGAAGCACATTACAATGCTTGCTATCAGTGCGATATGCACAGATTGTTTTTTTACTCTTTTTGTTTTCATATTTTTTTATTTTTATTTTGTTGCAAAAATAGGATATATCAAGGAGTCTTTTGTAGACATGGCAAGGACAGGATATAGACATAAAAAAAGGTAATAAACTAAAACATAGATTATTACCTTTCAATATAGTTCGTGCAAATGGACAGATGCTACTTCAAAAGTTCCAAACCCATAAATCTAAGGTTTGATTTTGCTTGAATGCTGCACATTGTTGTACTATGCGTTCTTTTAATCGGTATTTTTGTTTTGAAACCGAAGCAGAGGAAATGCCTAAAGCAATTGCCATATTGGTATTACTCATGTTGAGTTTTATTAGGCAACAAAGATGTATTTCATATTCTGTCAAAGCAGGAAATCTCTTCAATAATCTTTCTGTAAAATTATCGAAGATTGAGTTGGTAGCTTCTTCTATGTCTTTCCATTGCATAGTATCTATATACTTAGGTTTCGTTGTTAGGTTATTGAGAATTTTTGTACTTTTAATCAATTGTTTTGATAGTATTCTTTCTCGATCGTGCAGATACTGGTTCTCTTCGGTCAGTTCATTCAGCCTTTTCAGTTCTTCCGATTGTGCGTTGAGCGAGGTAGAGTATTGTTCTATGTTTCTTTGCAGAGTATGGTTTTCATGGGCCAGTGCCTCGTTTTGTTGTTGTATTTCAGCGTATGTTCTGTTTAGTTCCTCTAATTGTTCCTGCATGTCTTTGTTAGCTTCTATTTGGGTGGTAAGTTCCTGCATCATCGATTGGTTATGCTTGATTACAATTTCATTTTCACTTATTTGCATCATGCTTTGGCGTATCCCTTCTTCTTTCTTTTGTATGATGCGTTCTTTCCTCATCAGTTTATGTTGATAGTTGTATATAAGAATTGCTATGACACAAATTAGTACAATCAATATTATCAGTGCATTTCGGGTATTTTTGTCTTTTTCTATCTTTAGTTGATTCTTTTCGTTGATAAGTTTTTGTTGATTGTACTTTTCTTGCATTTCGGCTAATTCCTGTTCCTTATGGGAATCAAAAATAGAATCGAATCCATTCAAGAATTTGTCATTGTAAAATATAGCTTCTTGGTATTTTTTCTCTCTTTTACTTAATTCATATAAAGCATGGTAAGCAGCATTCACCGTATTGACACTTGCTTTATGACCTACAACTTGATTTAAATAATAATATGCGGAATCTATGGGACCTATTTCTCTGTAAATATTCCCGATTACCAAGTTTATTTGTCCTTTAGATACTCCTATATTGCTACTGTTAATAGCCTGTTTTGAATAGTATAAAGCTTTTTTATAATCCTTGATTTCAATATAAATACCAGCAAGTTCATTAGAAGCAATTGCTACACTTCTTGTTATATGTTTTTCTTTGGCAATTTCAATGGCTTTTTGATAATATTCAATTGATTGATTGAACCTTTCCAATTGACCGTAAGTCCTACCAAGATAAATTAAAGAAGCAATGATATACTTACAGTTTTGTGATTGAAGTGCATATTGGTATGATTTATTAAATGCTTCAATAGCATACTCTTTATAAAAACGGAGTATGTATATACATCCTAATTCTGCATAGATTAAATGGCACAGTTGATAGTCATTAGTTTTCTCTGCATACGTTGTTGCTCTTAGAAGAGAATTTTGTGCCTCTTCTATATTTCTGTTATCATGAAAAATTTCTCCTTTTAGATACAGCACTAATGCCTTTCGTTGTGCATCCTCTTGTTTCATAAAGTAATTGTACGCGATATTGGCTAAAGAGTCATTCTGCTCTATATACATCTTATACTTTGCTTGCGTCATCAACAATGCCCAAGTGGCATGTTCCAATTTCTGTGCAGCATCCGGCATTTTCATATTCTGTAATATATGCAATGCGCTGTCTGGGTACTCATACATGACAGTTTCTGCCTGTATCAGTTCTGCCAACGATACGGAAGAGTGTTCCTTTGAAGAACAAGCAGCGAAAAATAAAAAAATAACAGATACTGCTATAATGGTTTCAAAATGGATATTTTTCATTGTGTATTCTTATAAAAATAACAAAATTGGCTGCAAATATAAAATATCTTTGAATTATAGCCAAGCAAAAGTGTTACAATCACAGGTGTTTGAAGAAACTTATACCTGACACAATCGGATTGAAAATCCGATAGAATAGAATTCCATATTACCGTTGCAAATGTAAGGTAGGGGAATCCGACAATGGCGGATTGACTCTTTTCTTAAAAGAATCGTGTAACTGATGATTTTCTTTTACATATCTTTATGCAACATACCATCTCGCTTTTTCCGGCACCGGGAAAGGCTGGGTTCCTCGGTGCCGAAGAGGGAGGCTCTCGGTGTCGAACCCCTCGTTCTCCGGTGTCGGTCAGCTACCCTTGCGAGAGGCTATTCTGGGCAGGGGTAAAGGAAGAAAACAGGTAAGGGGTGAAATGCTTACAAATTACATCTATAAATGAACTAATATCAAATGTTTTTTTAGAAAAATACAACCAGTCTGGTTTTGTCGGACTCCCACGATTTACATTTGCAGTCAGAATTAGGTAACGTATCAGCGTTATCATTTTGTTGTATTATTTAAATGATAAAAAACATGGAAGAAAAAGAAAAAGCGCAGTTGGCTTCAAATTTGAAGAATGCTGCAGAAGAAATGTTAAGTTTGAACGAGATGGAAAATGTTGAAGGTGGCGGTATTGTGGATATTAATCCTAAGTGTGTTCAAAACAAAGTTGCTGGTTGTGGATGTACAATTGCAAAACCAGATGACAGCGTAATCCCTTAAAGTTTAAATTTCTTTTAATGAGAGTGTGTCGGAACAATTATATAATCTTTGTGAGTAACTTGTTGTGACATGCTCTCTTTGCATGTTTTGATATATAATGAAGCTATGGTTGAGAGTAAATATAATTATTATATCCAAAATGGTAATGATACGATTTGTTTGAATGGAATCTCAAAGGCTGTTTTTTCAGTGAATAAATCTTCCTTTGATTTTATTAAAGTATTATTGTCCGATGTGGAATTGCAACAGCAAGAAGAGGCTATTACAAAGGAACTTGTAAGAATGCGTTTTTTGGTAGAAGACAATGAACAAGAGACAAATTATCTGTTAGAAAATAAGAGGAAGGATGCGAATAGTTCTTTGTTTCATTTGATTTTGAATCCTACACAAGATTGCATATTCAGGTGTTGGTATTGTTATGAGACCCATAAGAAAGGTGAAATGAGCAAGACTACTTTGGAAAGCCTGAAGAAACTTATAATAAAGGTTTTGGATAGAGAAGATATTGATAAACTGATGTTGGGATGGTTTGGGGGAGAACCTTTGATGTATTTTGATGAAATTGTATATCCTTTGTCTGTTTTTGCTAAAGAAGAAGCTGAAAAAAGAAATAAGGGTTTCTTCTGCAATATGACATCCAATGGATTTTTGTTGACAGAAGAGGTTGCGAAAAAATGTACATTGATAGGTTTGAACACAATTCAAGTGACATTGGACGGTGACGAAAAGAGGCACAATAAGACTCGAAATATGAAAGGACAACCCTCTTTCAGGAAGATAATAGACAATTGTGTGGGTTATTGTTTGGATACTTCAAATAATCGAGTACTTTTGCGGATTAATTATACGGACGACACCATTCGGCTGGATTTTGCAGAAATCTTGGATATTATACCTGTGGGTGTTCGTGCTCAAATTGAAATACAATTTAAGAGGGTTTGGCAAACATACGAAAAGAAGACGGACAAGACTCCGGACGGGCTGCTTGATAATGTGGAGAATTTGAAAAAGAAAGGTTTCCACTTGTCTTGTGGAATGGATTTTGGCTTTGTGGAGGGATGTCTTTGTTATGCGGACAGGAACAATTATGTAAATCTGAATTTTGACGGAAAGGTATATAAGTGTACCGCGGTGGATTATAATGAAAAGAATGCGTTGGGGTATTTGAGTGAAAATGGTGATATTGTGTGGGAAGATTCTATACAGCATGATTTGAGCTTAAAACCGTATGTGGAGGATACCAAATGTATGGAATGTAATTTGTTGCCTATATGTGGAGGTCCTTGTTTCAGACGCAAATATGAGTCTGTCGCTCAAAATAAGGATTTTTGCATAAAAGAACTTTTGGATACGGATGTGGATATGTTTGTGAAGCAATATTACAATGATACTTTGCGGAAAATAGAAAGGCGCCGCACTCTTGCAAATATATAACTAAATGAATAGAAGATGAAGAAGAATTTACTTTGCTTGTTGTTTATTATCTGTGCCGTGACAAGCTTATACGGGCAGAATATCCGTATTTCGGGTATGGTGTCGGACGAAAAAGGAGAACCGATGCCATCTGTGAACGTAGCTTTGCGGCATATCGACTCCACGTTTGTTGCTGGGTGCGTGACTGATTCCCGGGGAATGTTTGCCTTGCGGCAATTGGAAGTGGGCGACAGCTACCTGTTGCAGGTATCGTTTATGGGATGTGTGCCACAGACCATCCGCTTGGACAATGTGGAGAAACCGATGGAGGTGGGTACGATTGTGCTGGTGGAGGATGCCGTGTCGTTGCAGGGGGTCACGGTCACTGCATCGAATGTGATGAAGAAGGTAGACAGACAAATTATCCTTCCGTCGCAAAGGCAAGTAAAAGCCTCTTCTTCGGGGTATGAACTGCTGGCACACATGCAGTTGCCCGGACTGAAGGTGGATGGCGTGCAACAGAAGGTGTCTACCGTGGGTGGAGGAGTGGTGCAACTGCGCATCAACGACATCCAGGCCTCGGTGGCACAGGTGCAGGCGTTACGGCCGGAGATGGTATTACGGGTAGAGTATATCGACAATCCGGGCGTGAGATACGGCGACACGGATGCGGAAGCGGTAGTGAACTATGTGGTGAAGCGTCCGCAGGCGGGCGTGATGGGCGGATTCAGCGCCATCAATGCCGTGACTACAGGCTTCGGGAATGACAACTTGTATCTGCGTGCCAACTACAAACTATCGGAGTTCGGCCTTGATTATTACATCAGTTATCGCGATTATGACGAACGCTATGTGGACGAGACCCAAACCTTTTTCTTTCCCGATGGCGGGCAGCGCAATCGCGTGTTCGGGAAAGTGCCTACTGCCTTCAACTATGTCACTCACACCATTGAGGCAAGCTACAACCTGACGAAGCAGGATAAATATGTGTTCAACGCTCTGTTCACGGAAGAGATTGAAGACTATCCCCACAACGACATGGGGGAGGTAATCCGCGAGGTGGGAAAGCCCGACCTTTACAGCATGACACTGGCCGAGAACTACAGCCGGATTCCCTCGCTCGATTTGTATTATCGGCTGTTCTTGCCGCGCAACCAGCATCTGACGATGAACGTGGTGGGGACATACCTTTATTCGGACTACAAGCGCGATTATCGTGAATCGGGCGAGATGGGAGGAGAGCCTTCGTCGCAATATGCTTATGCCACCAAGGGCAAACGCTATTCGCTGATAGGGGAAGCGGGATACCGGAAGGACTTTAGCCAAGTGGCTCTTTCTGCCGGGTTGAAGTACACGCAGGCTTATACGAGCAACCGCTACACGGGAGCAGTGGACGAGGCAGTGAACATGCACAACTCCACCCTCTACGGTTATGTGCAGTTGCAGGGCAAATGGGCCAAGTTGAAGTATGCTTTGGGAGCGGGCATGTCGCGTGAGGCGTTCGACCGCACGGGTGAGGGGTATACTTTCTACACTTTCCGGCCTATGTTGACTGTGGCATATCCGGTATTCAAGGGTGCAAACTTGAGTTATGTTTTCAATACTTATCCCACGCTGCCTTCGTTGTCGGCATTGAGCGACATCAGGCAGCAAAAGACGGACTTGGAAGTAAACCGGGGAAATCCCGGATTGACCCCTTACCGTTCATACAACAATCGCCTGAGGCTCTCTTGGGGGAACGGAATAGTGAATGCGCAACTACAGGGAAGTTACCTTCATCAAAAGAATCCCATTATGCAGCAGGTGGCGTGCGTGGCGCAGCCCGACGGAAGTTACCTCTTCGAATACAGCCAGGACAACCAGAAGCGATTCTCGCAACTGAACGGACAATGCTACGTGGGCGTGACGGTGGTGCCGGACTTGCTTTCGGTCAGCCTTTATGGCGGTGTGAACCGGTTTGAAAGTCGCGGCAGGGAGTATGCGCACGACTACACGGCGTGGTATGCGGGCGGTAGCGTGTCGCTGAACTACAAGGGTTTTACCTTCTATGGCGAAATGGGAAACCGCTACCGTTCGCTTTTCGGCGAAACTCTGAATTATGGAGAGGAAACCGGTACCGTGCAGTGTTCTTATCAGTGGAAGGACTGGAACGCAGGAGTGGGGATGCTTTATCCATTCAGCTCGACCAGCCGGACGGGAGGCTACAAACTGCTGAATAAACTGCACCAATCCAAGAGTTGGACGTATATAGACGACAATGCGCGTATGCTTTACTTTACGCTGTCGTGGAAGTTCAGCAGCGGGCGCAAGCATCAGGCAGGCGACAAGACGATGAACAATGCCGACCGGGATACGGGGATTGCAATGTAGGTTAGCTCATTATACGGTTCCCATTGAGAATAACTAAGTAGTTATTCATAATTATTTCACCTATGTCGAAATTACATTATCTTTGCTTC
>NZ_SRYZ01000065.1 GCF_004793475.1 Bacteroides muris (ex Afrizal et al. 2022)
GAAATGGGAAATTATTCACTTTTTATTTTTTTTAAATTTATAAATTTAAAGTTTTTCAATTATGAACAAAAAGTTTCTAAGTGTGACCCTGTTCAGTGCCTTGATGATAGGTGCGACAGGAACGTTTACGTCTTGTAAGGACTACGATGACGACATCAAGAACTTGCAGGAACAAATCGACGGTCAAAATGGTCTGAGTGCCAAGATTACCGCTGTAGAGAGCTCAATCAGCAATTTGCAGTCTGCACAAAGTGGTTTGCAGAGTGAAATCGCTGCTGCAAAAAACGAGGCTTCAAAGGCTGCCCTTGCAGCACAAGAAGTTGCTATTGCTGCCGCAAAGGCTGAATTGGAAAAAGTCAAAGCCGAGTTGCAAGAGGCTGACAAAGCCGGTATAGCAGCAATAGAAGAAAAGCTGGCTGAAGTTTCAGGTAGAATCCAGGCTTTGGAGCAGTTCAAGACTACTACTGAAGCGACATTGGAAAAATTGACTGCAGCAGACGTAGCTTTGCAGAGCAGCATCACTGCCTTGAAAGCTGATGTCGCTGCCAATGCAGAACAGATTGGTAAGAACAAAGCTGCCATCGAAGCACAGATTGCCGCTTTGGATGCTTATAAAGGAACCAACGATGCTGCCATTGCCGCCTTAAAGGCTGACTTGGAAAAATTGCAAGCCGGTGAGTTGACAGAAGAAATGGCTGCAAAGATTGCAGCACAGGTAACAGAAGTTGTAGGCGCTAAATTAGACTTGATTTCTGCTGCATTCAGTAAAGCCGTTACTCATGTAGAATTGGTGTCTTATTCATTCGGCGGCAAAACTGACCAGATTATTGAAGGTGAGCCTCTTATAATGGATTTGCGTACTGCTGAAGCTGTAGAAGACCGTGTGTTTGGTAAAGGCAGCTCCGACGAAGTAGAGGCAAATTCTTATGAAATCATTAATCAAAAGGAGTTCAAGAAAGGTGAAAGAGCATTCATCAGCGATTCTGTATTGATTCGCGTGTCACCGGCTAATGCCACCTTGACCGAAGGACAGATTTCATTTGTCAATTCTGCACTGGGCAATCTGGATGAACTGGTGACTGTTGAGAAAGTGGAGCAGTTCAAAGGCACAGTAACCAGAGGCGTGTCTTCTAATGGTCTGTGGAAAGTCGTATTCAAGTTGAACAAGGATAACTATACAGAAGAGAATTTGCTGAAAGCTGCAAAGTTCGACTATAAGAGCGGCAACGCTGAAGACGAACCGGTGAAGAAACTGAAGGATATTCTCTACGCAGTAGCAGTAACAGACAAACCGGGCGACGTGGAACGTAGTGTGACAACCGGTTATGAATTGACACTGGGTTCTGTATATACACCGCAGTATGAACTGAAATTCAAGGTCAACGACAAGGAAGTGAATGATCTGCGTAACCGTTTCCAATATGCTGAAGATGGAACTTTAACTGCTGATGCAAGCAAAAAGCTGTTCTATGACTATAAATGGAATCTTGATAGAAACGGAAACCGTGTAGAGATAGACGGTTCTTATGTATCTATTGATGCTAGTTATAGATATGACAACTGGAGGGACCAAGACCTTTGGAAAGGTGGCGATAACCGTGACAGTAAAGGTTCTAGCAACTCTTTCTTCTCTACAAAAGTGGGTGAAAAATTCACTGTAGAATTGGACTATGGCACAGAAGAGATCAGCGGTATCTATGGTTTCTATGTAGTGCTCGATGAACTGCGTGCCGTAGAAAGTGCTCCGTCTGAAATCACTGCATGGAACTCTTATGAGGCAGATATCGAAGGACTGAATACAATTACGACAAACCGTAAGATTGAAATGTCTATCAATGCAGAGAAGGCTGATGGTGACATTATCGGTTTCCGCGTATATGCAGTAAATAATGACGGTTCTTTGGTTGACCCGGACGGTAAGGCATTCTATGTAGCAGTAGGCGATATCGATGCTATGACTACTACGCTGACGGCTGATTACGTACCGGTATGGAATGCTCCTACAAGTAGCTATGATAGTACAATTGAGATTGATTTGGACGAAGAACTTCTGAAACTGTTTGAAAATAAATATGGTGATTACAAGGAAGGCAACTTGATAGTTGACACGGAGAATAATCCGACTGACACTGACGCATTCCAGAAATCATTCAATAGACAAACAGGCAAGCTGGAAATTACATTGCTCAATTCATTGGATAAGTACAAGGACAATGGTACTTATAAGATGTATTTCAACTTCACAAACGATAAGAGTGTGATAGTTAAGAAAGTTGCCATTGAAATAACCAAGAAGATGCCTGAATTCCCCGCTGCATTCTCTGCTAAGGCTAACCAGCTTGACAAGGACGGTGCAAAGGTTGTTAAAATAACAGCTGGCAACTGGAGTAGTAATCCTATCCATAATCTGGGTACAGCATTCAATGGCATTTCTAATCCAGAAAACAGTATCATCGACTTTAACTACACATTCACTTGTGCAGAGAAGCAAATTGTATTTAACTCTAATTGGGGCTACAATCCGAATAGATATGGATTCTATCTGGATGTAAACAATGACAAAGAAAAAGCCGCTGCTCTGTTTTCTCATGCAGGCAATAAACTGCCAGAAGGAACACTTTACGATGTAGCCGTATCTTATACTTACCAGAGTGTATCTTTCGAATCGGCAGACAACTCTTACACTGTAAAAGCTCCGGCTGCCCAGAACTTCAAACTGAGACTCGTATGTGATGAAATCTTTACCGCTGAGTGGAAGAACTGGACACCGAATAAGGTAGCTAAGACCGAGAACTTGAACTATAGTTCTAAGACTCCAACAACGTTTACTCTTGCTAGCATTCTGAAGTTCAAGAAAGGCACTGCAGACTATACGACTCCTTTCAGTGCAACAGAAATCAAAGACTGCCACTTGGCTTCCAACGGGGTGAACGATGAATACTTCACCGTAAGTTTTGATGCCGAGAGTCAATCATTCATGTTTACTTCACTGCAGAGCCAGAACCCGCCGATGAAAGACGTGACTGCAACATTGAAGTTCACAATGGTAGACTACTTCGGACACGAAACAGAGGTTGAGTTCCCGTATTTCGTTGTTAAGCCGTAAAACGAAGCTGATTTTCCGACCTAAATCACCATAGTGTGATAATTCCTCGAGCAGGGAAAGAATTTACCTCAAAAAGCAGGTAGTTCTTTCCCTGCTTCTCTTTATCCTGAAGCGAAATTGAATTGTCAATTTAAGAAACATCCGCACTTCACCCCCTTCACCTTTCCCCTCAATCCCCCTATTCATCGGCTTTTCCGGTGAAACTTCTTTTCTCCGCACTACCGTATCCCACCGGTGTTTCCGCAACAGTCATGCGGATAACGAATAGACTTTGAGCGAGTTCTAACCGGTTATATATCAGCGAATAACTACTGCAAAGAAACTAAAACCATTTTGCAGTGGCACTGCAAACATACATGCAGTGACGCTGCAACTACTTTGCAGTGACGCTGCAACTGCTTTGCAGTGGCGCTGCAACAGCTTTGCAGTAGCGCTGCAACACCTTTGCAGCAATTTACATCCCATTGCTGTAAAGCAGACAGCAATCCGGCAATTCCTGTGCCCTCATCCCCCGGTCGGAAAGCAGGGACATGGCAAAACCGGTTTCACCGAAAAAGCCGATGAACAGGGAGATTGAGAGAGAAGGTGAAGGAGATGAAGAACTCCGGCCTGCTCTCTAACATAGAGAAATCCGTACTTATAGAAGTGCCCCCTCATTCAGCCACCCTGTTCTCGGCATAAAAAATGCCTCCGTTCATTTCATTCTCCCTCCACTTTCCACTATCTTTGTCCCCACGATGAAAAAGTTTGCCGACGTCATATTGCCTTTGCCTCTGCACAGCTGCTTCACCTACTCCCTGCCCGACGAGTGGGCAGATGAAGTGCAGACCGGTTGTCGGGTGGTAGTACCATTCGGACGGAAGAAATATTATACAGCCATCGTACGCAACGTGCATTATTACGCCCCCACCGAATACGAAGTAAAGGAAGTGTCCGCTTTGCTGGATGCCCGTCCGCTACTACTTCCACGGCAGTTCAAGTTCTGGGAATGGCTCTCCGACTACTACCTCTGCACGCAAGGAGACGTCTATAAGGCCGCCCTGCCCTCCGGTCTGAAGCTGGAAAGCGAAACAATCGTAGAGTACAACCCCGATTTCGAGTCCGACGTCCGCCTGCCGGAGAAGGAGCAGAGGATACTGGATATGCTCTCTGCCGACCCGGAGCAATGCGTGACGAAACTGGAGAAAGAGACCGGCATCAAGAACATACTTTCCGTCATCAAGTCACTGCTCGACAAAGAGGCCATCTTCGTAAAGGAAGAACTGCGCCGTACCTATAAGCCCAAGACTGAAACCCGCGTACGCCTCACCGCCGCTGCGCGCAACGAACACCGCCTGCACATCTTCTTCGACGAATTGCAGCGACGTGCCCCCAAGCAACTGGACCTGCTGATGAAATACCTGGAACTCTCCGGCTACCTCGGCGGGCGAGATCTAAAAGAAGTCTCCAAAGCCGAACTGCTGCGGCGCACCTCTGCCACCCCTGCCGTATTCAACGGTCTTGTGGACCGTGGTGTATTCGAAGTCTACCAGCAGGAAATAGGCCGCATAGACAAAGCGCTCCTCAAGGATATCGTCCCCGTCAATCCGCTGAACGAGCACCAGCAACGCGCCTATCACTCCATTCTGGAGAGTTTCCAAAGCAAGAACGTTTGCCTGCTGCATGGCGTCACGGCAAGCGGCAAGACAGAAGTCTATATTCATCTGATAGAAGAAACCATCCGGCAAGGAAAACAAGTACTCTATCTTCTGCCCGAAATAGCTCTCACTACACAAATCACAGAGCGCCTGCAACGTGTTTTCGGTTCCCGTCTGGGCATCTACCACTCCAAGTTCCCCGATGCCGAACGGGTGGAAATCTGGCAGAAGCAGCTGTCGGAAGCAGACTATGACATCATTCTCGGCGTCCGCTCCTCCGTCTTTCTTCCTTTCCGCAACCTCGGCCTCGTGATTGTGGACGAGGAGCATGAGAACACCTATAAACAGCAAGACCCTGCCCCCCGCTATCATGCCCGCAATGCCGCCATCGTGCTCGCCTCCATGTATGGTGCCAAAACCCTGCTGGGCACGGCCACTCCTTCTGTAGAGACTTGGAATAATGCCACATCCGGCAAGTACGGGCTGGTAGAGCTGAAAGAACGCTATAAAGAGATACAGCTGCCGGAGATTATCCCCGTAGACATCAAGGAACTGCACCGCAAGAAGATGATGAACGGCCCGTTCTCTCCGTTGCTCCTGCGGTATGTCCGCGAAGCGTTGGAACAAAAAGAACAGGTCATTCTTTTTCAGAACCGCCGCGGCTTCGCACCCATGATAGAGTGCAACACCTGCGGCTGGGTACCGAAATGCAAGAACTGCGACGTCAGCCTCACCTACCATAAGGGACTGAACCAGCTGACCTGCCACTACTGTGGCTACACCTATCAGCTGCCCCGCGTCTGCCCTGCCTGCGAGGGCACTGACCTGCGCAACCGCGGCTTCGGCACGGAGAAGATAGAAGATGACATCAAAGCCCTCTTTCCCGACGCCCGCGTAGCCCGTATGGACTTGGACACCACCCGCACCCGTACCGCCTACGAACACATCATCTCCGATTTCCAGCAAGGCAAGACGGACATCCTGATAGGCACGCAAATGGTGTCCAAGGGGCTGGACTTCGACCACGTCAGCATTGTGGGCATTCTCAATGCCGACACCATGCTGAACTATCCCGACTTCCGCGCCTACGAACGTGCCTTCCAGCTGATGGCACAGGTGGCGGGACGCGCCGGGAGGAAGAACAAGCGAGGCAGGGTGATACTGCAAACCAAAAGCATCGACCACCCCATCATCCCGCAAGTCATTGCCAACGATTACGAAGCCATGGTAGGCGGGCAGCTTGCCGAACGCCAGATGTTCCACTACCCGCCCTACTACCGCCTGGTGTACGTCTACCTGAAAAACCGGAACGAGACCCTGCTCGACCTCATGGCACAGACTATGGCCGCCAAGCTCCGCACCGTCTTTGGCCGCCGTGTGCTGGGACCGGACAAACCTCCCGTAGCCCGCATACAAACCTTGTTCATCCGAAAGATTGTCTTGAAGATAGAAACCAATGCCCCGATGGCACGTGCCCGTGAACTGCTCGTCCAGGTGCAAAAGGAGATGGTGGCTGAAGACCGCTTCAAGTCGCTGATAGTGTATTATGATGTAGATCCGATGTAAACAACTTGTAACTAAAGAAATATGAAGAAGAAGATACTTTTCGTTTGCCTGGGCAATATTTGCCGTTCCTCCTCGGCAGAGGGAGTCATGAAGCGTCTGGTAGAAGAAGCCGGGCGTGAGGATGAGTTCTTTATCGATTCTGCAGGCATTCTGTCCTATCACCAGGGCGAACTGCCGGACAGCCGGATGCGTGCCCATGCTGCCCGCCGTGGATACAATCTGACGCATCTTTCGCGCCCCGTACGTACCGAGGATTTTTACAACTTCGACCTGATTATCGGCATGGACGACCGCAACATCGACGACCTGAAAGACCGCGCCCCTTCAACCGCCGAATGGAGCAAGATACACCGCATGACGGAATACTGTACAAAGTTTACCCATGCCGACCATGTACCGGACCCCTATTACGGCGGTTCCGAAGGTTTTGAGTATGTGCTGGACATTCTGGAGGATGCTTGTGCGGGGTTGCTGCAGAGCATTTAATCCAGCGACATCACATGATACAGTGTCCCCTGCCGTGACCTCCAGTCGGAACCTAGGGCGGTTCAATTATCCGTATCAGGCATTATAGGAGAGTGCTGTTAATGCGATGTACCATCGTGATTATTGGGTTTACACGCAAATATAAGGAGAATATCACGATAATCAGATTACGATTATTATTGGAAACATGTGGCTGACTGTCATATGAAGTGGCTATTCTTTTCCCCATTCAAAGAATAGAAGAATAGCAATAGCCATTTTTTGTCTTAATCTTGATATTCAATTTCTTCGCCAAAAGCTTGACGTTTCATATTATGTTCATTGCGATAGAGTTTACCATTGCGCAGATAATAATAATTAAAGTAACCGGCAAACTCAATAGTGGCATACTTTAGTGTATCTCCTTGATTATAGACCTTCCATGTACCCTCGTAAGAACTGGAATCATCATATTGAATCAGGGTGGTGGAGTCTGCACGAAGGTCGAATCGTATACCGGTTTCAGTGATGAATTTACCCGGAAAAGGATGTGTAGCTGCTGACTTCTTACATGAGAAAAAGCAGATGAGTGGAATTGACACGATTAAAATGAATAGTATTTTCTTCATATCTGATATTTATAAATGAAAGATTGAAAAAAGGACGCCCTGCAAGAGGACGTCCTTTTTATTAAATTATATCAAGAATCTCTTCTCAATTATTTAGTCGGTGTACCGACAGCCTTCTTAACGATGACTTTCAGGTCATTCTTGCTCAATACACCCCACTTGTAGTTGACATTTACAGTCAGGAACATGTTGTAGTCAACGTTAACAGGAGTACCGTTATTGTTGAAGTATGCCAAGTGAGTCGGGTCAGCCTTAGTCTCTGTAGCAGTAGACTTCGGTGATGTTTCAACCCAGTTCATCATCTTCAACGAAGCGTTGGTCGGCAACTTACCATCAGTAACACCATCCTTGTGTTCGTAAGTGTTGGTAGTATCGTTCCATGTCAAGCTTGTAGTAGTCTTTTCAGTCAAGAACTTAACTTCACGTACAGCATAGTAGTCATACAATGCATGTGCATAAGCACCTCTATCTCCCTTAACGTTTTCAGCAGCCACCGGATAGTTGTTCCAATCAGTGAATGTGAAGTTCTTAGCTACGCGCAAGAAGCTACCGTCAACTTCAGCATCAATAAAGTTATCGCTGATAGAGCCGTCGATAGTCAACGGGTTGATGAAGTGTACTTCAAATTCTTGAACCGGAATAACGTTGAATTCGTTGTATGCAACAACCAACTTCACGGGAACTTCCTTGCCAATCAGTTTAAGAGCGGCCGGAGTACCGTTCAAGTTGTCTTTCTCATGCAGACGGATGATACTTGAACATTCGTTGTTACCACTCATCAGAGTTTCGTCATAGTTCCAAGGCAAGTTCTTCTTGTTTTCTGCAGCATCAGCGCCCATCAGGTTGTTGATTGTAGCAGCAAGATTATCAACTTGAACATAATCGTAGATACCGGCATCATTCATACCGATGTTCTTGTTCTCACCCTTTTCAGTATCAACCGGAGTAGCTGCCTGAGCAGAAGACCACAACTGTGTTCCATCTTTGCTTACAGAGAAGCCCTTCAAGTAGTCATAGTTGGCCAGTTTATCCTTGTCGAAGATGAACTTAACTTCTGCACATCCGCGGATATATTGGATGAATTGAGCCAAGTTAGCCGGTTTCTCTTTAGTCGTAGCGTTAACGAAACCATTAACCAAGTCAGCTTCGATGTGGCTATAGTCGGCCAATTGACAACCGTCGGCAGTGCCCGGATATACGTGCGGATCTTTTTGTGTTCCACCGTCATTTGCAGTAGCGTAAACAATCGGGTTCACATTGAAGATGCCTTCACCCACACCATTCTTCCAGTATGTACCTTGATATGCAAAGTTCTGAGTAGGAGCGATAATGGTCTGCTTGAATGTCTGCTTAATGTCACCATTCAAACCTGCGTTATCAATGTATTTAACGTCGATTTCGAATGTAGAA
The DNA here is from genome assembly GCF_004793475.1 of Bacteroides muris (ex Afrizal et al. 2022). Taxonomy (GTDB): domain Bacteria; phylum Bacteroidota; class Bacteroidia; order Bacteroidales; family Bacteroidaceae; genus Bacteroides; species Bacteroides muris. The sequence continues at coordinate 8,814 of NZ_SRYZ01000065.1, forward strand.
GCATAAGTCTTAGTAGATGCATTGTAAGCCAATGTACCAACAGTCTTCGGATTCATAGCCCAAACCAAGTTGTAAGACGTATTGTCTTCAGCATCCTGCAACAGAGCAAATACGAGATCTCTCTTATTGTCAATCATCTCAGCACCGTCTTTGCCAACTTTGTCAGAGCCTTCAATCCAGTCTGTAGCATCTTTAGAAATAGCCAATTTAGACAAATCTACCTTCTTGCCGTCTTTTCTCAGTTCAATAATCTCCATCTCTTTATAGATGCTGTGGAACTGAGTCTTACTCATACTCTGACCACCGTCGAACTTAACCATATGATAGATTTTCTCGTTCATTTCCTTAGAGAACAACTGCTGGAACATATCCTTGCAAGTTACAGTGTCGTTCGGGAATGTGATAGCAGCGATAGTCTGGTCTTTTTCACCGGTCCAACGAATCTTAATGTAACGTACAGCAATCATGTTGCCATTATTCTTGTCCCACAATTCAGCACGAACGATAGGTTCGCGACCGATGGAAGTCTTGGAATATTCTGTATCTCCCAACTCTACGTCGTAAACTTCAGACTTCAGCGTGTAGCCGTCAGACAAGATGCGGCCGAATGCCTGTTCGTCAGTCTTGCGGTCACCTTGCAGATACTTAGCTTTTGCCAAAGCAAAACGGAACTCCAGACCATAGTCAGCGTATTCCTTCAATTCTTTGTGAGAAGCATGCTTGTTCTCAGCACGAGTGTAGCATACAGTAACCAAATCTCTCAAGTCCAGCGGTTTGTCGTATGGTTGCTTAACATCAACCAATTGTTCGTTGCCTGATTTATACAAGCAGAGAGAGTCATGATAGTGAACGTATTTACCATCCTGCATTTCGTCTGCAAAATCAGTCGTGAAGTCCTTCGTGAAGTCAATCTTCTTGTTAGCTAAATAAGGATATACAGTAGATTCTTCGATACGGCTGTATTCGGAATTTACATATACATCTTTGCCGGCTTCTTTCTCAGCATCTGTCAGATTCTTGTCAGCAATAGGAGCCTTCAGAGAAGCCATCCAGAATTTTTCAGTTCCATCTTCATGAGCGCTACCGGTTGTGCCGATGCTCTTGCCTACGTATTCTGCATTCTTCTTGTAAAAAACAGTCATAACACCGTCTTTTACGTCATAGTCTACAATTTCAATAGGCTTGTTCTGAGCAAGTTCAGGAGCACTCTTCGTTACATTCTGAGACATGAAACATTCAAACAACGGTTTCTTGACATCTTCTTTCATTACACCGATGCTCGGGCTAATTTTGTAGCTTACCTCATTCTTTTCGGTAGAAATGCTGAGTGCTTTTGCGCCTTTCACAGCAGTGTGGTCCAGAACCGGACGATTTGTGTGTTTAGACGGATCTGCAGCGTGATCAGCGTAATTCTTAGCTGCAAAGACCTGCGGTGTATACGTCAATGTCAGCAGTTCAATTGAAGGAATGCCGTTGATGTGCGTAGTCGGAATCAGCGTAAGGCTAGTCAATCGGTGACCAATCAAAGCCATAACTTTAACACTCAAAGTTTCGACCTCCGTAGCCAATTTCTTCAAATCAGCTTCAGAAATAAACTCACTTGCCAGACTTTCCTTCAGTTCTTTGATTTTAGCGTCAACAGTTGCCAAAGAAGCCAACTTGTCAATTTGGTCTTGCAGTTCTTTCTTCAGAGCTTTCAAGTCGTCATCAGAAACACCACCTTCTGCCGAACCGGCCTTGTCCAAAGCTTCCTGAGCCTTGTCCTTAGCTTCGTTGGCAGCTGTTTTAGCATCGTTGACAGCTGTCTCCAAAGTCGAAACTTTCGCAGCCAGCTCTTCAAGTGAAGCTTTCTTGTCCAGTTGTTCCTGCAAGTTCTTGATGTCGTCATCATAGTCCTTACAAGACGTGAACGTTCCTGTCGCACCTATCATCAAGGCACTGAACAGGGTCACACTTAGAAACTTTTTGTTCATAATTGAAAAACTTTAAATTTATAAATTTAAAAAAATAAAAAGTGAATAATTTCTCATTTCCGGCATTCCTTTTCCCACAATGCTTTTTGTTAAAAAATTCCGTTACTTCGCAGGTAACGGGAAACCATACTAAACAATTATGCAAAAAGAGGTTTAAGATAGTTGCAATACCTCTATAATTGTTTATAACATTTTAAATGATGAAAGATGGGTGGACGACTTATCGTTAGAATTCCAATAATAGGACTGAGAGGTAAAGTCGAGATGTGGGAATATCAAAAGGCTTATAGGATAAAAAAGCGTTAAAGCGTTATTCTATAATATCTTAACTTGCATAGGGGCTGGTGAGATACAAGTAAGGAAACTCTTCCCTTCAAGAGACGCCTCTTGCGGGAGGAATAAATATGGACACACATAGGCTATTTTATCAATAGAAATAAAAAAAGCTATCCCGAGATTCCATTACCTTTTACAAAAGAAATTACCTTCTCATTTGCCTCATCAATCTTCTTGTCGTTGAAAGGTTTAAGATAGGTTTCAGTAACATTTATCGATGAGTGTCCCATCGCTTCGGAAATAATGCCAGGGTGAATCTCACAATAATACGCCATTGTAGCCCATGTGTGGCGGGCGGAATACGAACTAAGGTGTGAAGCCATATTCAGATGTATTTTCAAAGCCGACAACTGATAGTTAAAGCGCCTCAAGGCTGATTGATACTCCTTATAAGCCGCCTCAGTACCATCCTTGCTATGCAATATGGGAAATAAATAAGGTGAATCCTCGTCTTTATTAGATATCATGCGCACCAGCTGCAAGGCTTCAGGAGGCAGAACTACCCGTAAAATACGTCCGGTCTTTCTTCTTCGATAGGACAATACATTGCCTTGCAGGTCTTTCTTGTGCAAAAAAGCCAAATCGACAAATGGAAGCCCACGCATCATAAACATAAAAACAAATAGCATTTTGGTCATTTGGAGGTTTGAGGAAGGAATCCCTTCGGACAATTCCATTTCTGTGCCGCGAACTAAAGCTCCTATATCCGAAGCTTCCAATGCTCTTTTCTTGTCAGCTTTAGTTCCTGTATATACATGTTCAAACAATCTGGGGGTATATCGGATATACCGTAAATCTACAGCCCGGTTGTAGGCCGAACGGATGGCTTTCATATAAGTGGAAACGGTGTTCCAACTGCAATCACGTTGACGCAGGTGCATCTCAAAACGTTTCAAGACCACTGGATTCAATTTGCGCAGATGTAAATTCTGATGGTTGTTAAACACGGAAAACACATTCAATGTAGATTGGTAAATATGGGCTGTTCCCCATCTCCCATTTTCCCGAAGCTCTCCAATAATAGTTGACAGCATTTCTTGCAAGGTAATCGCTTTCATCTTTAATTTTAATTATACATTCTCTTATTAATAATATGTATAAGCGCAACTCCTCTATAATACAAAACACATACGCAAATGCACTAATAATTGGGGCGAATAGCAATCCCATTAACAAAAAAGTGCGCTTAGATGCAGTTTTTTCGATTAATTATAAAAAAACAGTATTATTATTTGCTCATTTATAGAAAAACGCTTATGTTTGCACGGAAAATCCATCCGTTACCTGCGAAGTAACGGAATTTTTTAACAAAAAGCATTGTGGGAAAAGGAATGCCGGAAATGAGAAATTATTCACTTTTTATTTTTTTAAATTTATAAATTTAAAGTTTTTCAATTATGAACAAAAAGTTTCTAAGTGTGACCCTGTTCAGTGCCTTGATGATAGGTGCGACAGGAACGTTCACGTCTTGTAAGGACTATGATGACGACATCAAGAACTTGCAGGAACAACTGGACAAGAAAGCTTCACTTGAAGAGCTGGCTGCGAAAGTTTCGACTTTGGAGACAGCTGTCAACGATGCTAAAACAGCTGCCAACGAAGCTAAGGACAAGGCTCAGGAAGCTTTGGACAAGGCCGGTTCGGCAGAAGGTGGTGTTTCTGATGACGATTTGAAAGCTCTGAAGAAAGAACTGCAAGACCAAATCGACAAGTTGGCTTCTTTGGACATCGTAAACCAAAAGATTGCAGCTCTGAAAGAAGAACTGAAAGGCGATTTCGTTACAGACGAGAAGCTGAAAGACTTGGCTGCTGAAATTGACAAGGTAAGCGCTGAGGTGATGTCCCTGATTGGTCATCGTCTGACCAGTTTGGCCGTAATTCCTACCAGCCACATCAACGGTATTGCTGCCATCACGCTGACTACCCTGCAATATACTCCGCAGAAGTATCAGGCTATGACTAAGCATACAACTCAAGACCACGCTACAACTCCGGTTTTGGACCACGTAAACGCTGCTGCTACAGCTAATTCTATCTCTACTGATTACAACGAGGCTTATTTCCATGTAAGCCCCAGCGTAGGTGTTCGTACTTCAGATATTGAATTGCCCTCATTCGATTGCATCACATCTGAAAATATCATGACCAAGGCTACCGGTGCTGACATTAAGACTAACAGCCCGATTCAACCGGTTAAGTACGAAATCAACAAGGACGTACTGACTGTAAAATTCAAAAAGACAGTCAAGGGGTCTATCGCTGCAACGACTGCCGGCGACAAGGAAAAGTTCTACATGGCATCTTTGAAAGCTCCTATCGCTGCTGAAAACTATACAGCTGCCGAAAAGAAAGCTTTTGACGAACAAGGCACTAAGGTGTATGTGAACTCTGAATATGTACGTCTGCACGAAGAGGTTAAGGTTCCGTATCTGGTTAATAGCAAAACTGACTTTAACAAGACTATGACCGGTAAGTTTGCCGATGAAATCCAGAACGACGGCAAAGAAGACTTCTATGTACACTATCATGACTCTGTATGCGTATACGAATCTAAAGCCAACGAATATGTAGACGTTAAGCAGCCTTATAACGAGCCGCTTGACTTGAAGAAATTGGTGAAGGTTTGTGTAACAGACGCTAAGGATGCTAAAACCAACCATGCCAACCATGCAAATCTGGCAAACTACAAAGATTATGGTCTGACATTCCGTTTCTATATCCCTACTGCTCCTTATAACACATTGGGTGGTGCAGACGGTAACACTAACAAGACAGACCAGCAGAAATTTGCCAAGCTGGATTCTCACGAAAACGGTATCATGTCTTCCAAGGTTTACACCGTCGAAGGTACTTCTGCAACAGCTGTAGGTCGTGAGCCTATCGTTCGCGTAGAACTGGTGGATACAGTAAACAATGCTTTGGTTGCCATGCGTTATCTGAAAGTGAAATGGGTGAAAGAAGCTGGCGAGAGAGAACTGTCTCATGCTTTTGCTGATTCTATCTATTACTGCAGCAACTACACCGGTCGCATCGGTACTCAGGAAATGAATGAGGACATCTACGACAAGGCTAAAGAAGGTGGTATGACCAAGCAGGAATTCCACGCTGTTTATACTCAATTTGATGGTACAAAGGGTGCCGGCGAAGGTACGGCTTCTGTGATTGCCAACTCTGAAGCTGGTGTAGAATCTTACAACATCATCTGGACACTGACTCATGCAGACATCGTTAAGAAATATCCGAACTGGAACAACCAGGAAAAGATGAACTTCAGCAAGGTTTGCTACTACTCTGATCCTACAGGTGCATATCCTACATTGAAGATTACTCTGACACGTACTATCTACAAACCGGTATTCAACCTCTGGGGTTACGATGGCCGTTACTGGAAGAACGACAATGAATGGTCTACATTCAATGTAAACCCGATTGTTTACAATACTGAAGAATCTAACCCGGCATGGGCTGCCAATACAGAGAACAACCCGACATGTAATATCTATACAGACTTGCTGAACGGTTTCCTGAACGACGTTGGAGTTAAACCGACAACCGGTTTGGGTGGTGCAATCTGGTATGAAGATGCATTGCGCGCTGATAAGAAATTCTTCTATTCCGGATTGTATCCTTATACTACTGGTCATAAGGGTGTGAAAGGTGGTGCTTATTCAGAAGAAGGTGCCCGCTTCGTATTCGACAAAGAAAAATTGGAAGCTGCCAATTCTGCTTACAAGTACGAATATTTCAACGGTACAAGCGTTGTTGAAAAGACTGCGACTGTAAGTCGTGACGGAACAATCCTGTACATCGACGGCAAGAAAGCTGCTGAGATTGTGAACTACGCTCCCAACAAGCTGAATGCTAACGAAATCACTTACAACATCAAGCTGGAAGAAGCAAATCCGACTCACGCACCGCGTAGCGGCGACACTCCGACAGAAGCTGCCAAGGCTCTCGTAGGTAAGTCTGTTCCCATCAAGTTGGTTGCCGACGTATGTTATGATGACGCTTGCGCTACAGCTCCTCTGTTGGCTGCTGCTCACACTGCAACTATCAAGGAATATGACGCATTTATCATTGAACCGTTGACAGTAACTACAGGTGAAACTGAAAACTTTACTGATGCAACTGTAGGTGGTAGCACAATCGATGTTAAGGGTGCCTTCACTTATGTTTCTTGGAATGCTGACGAATCAGGCAAGAAGTATATTGTAGCCAATACCACTGGCTTGCAGAAAGAATTGTGGGAATTCTACGAAGTAGTTCCGGGCGAATGGATGACAGACCAAATCAAGTCTAACTTGCAACTGGTTAACGGCAACTTGGTTCCGACTGATGGTGTAACAAACGGTCCTCTGCCTTCTAATACTAAGGTTGTTTACAACCAGGCAGATGAAACTCTGACTTACAACAACTACAGCGGTACTCCGGTTAACTGGGATTACAAATTGTTCATCCCTGTGAAGTTCGGTTACAAGTGGAAGACATTCACTTTGACATTCGAAGTTGATGTTAAGAAGAACTCTGGTACTCCTGCTCAAAGATAATCATCACTGCAGATAACTAATAAAAGAGAGTGTTTCCGGAAAAGAAGCACTCTCTTTTCTATAAAAACAAAAGAACAATGAGACGAACGATTTTGGCTATGTTGACAATAGCTTTCGGTTTTTTATATTCTTGTACCAATACTAACAGTACAGAGTCTACTCATTCTTTCGCCGGTACATTCATAACGGAAAATGGCGTAAGGTTTGAACTCCGTGCAGACTCAACCACCCTCATCACTTTCTCTGATTCAGTGAAATATGAAGGTACATGGAAGTCTTGCAAGGCCGAAGACCACTTAGAGTATGCCAATATCGAATTTGGAGGTTATCAGGAATATTATTATTTAAAAGATGAAAAGCTTTACCGAAGTGAGCGCGAAATGCGCCACGATGCTTTGGGAACAAAAGTGAAATATCAGGAATAAGCTGAAGAGTAAAATATTTGCATAGAAGAGGATTTTCCCGGACGGAATTTCCTCTTTTTCATTATTCTTTTTCTTTTCATCACAATCCACTTTCTGAAAAACAGGTTATCCAATTCATATCCCTCGTTGTATATCATTATGTCCCTGAGTTTGCCTTTAGCGTAATTATCATTTTACGATAATCAATTAATGACGAATATGATATTTTTTCTATATTTGCCTGTAAACAAGTAATTATATGAAAAATCCATTTGTTACAAACGGCTATGTATCACCGGAATATTTCTGTGACAGAGAGAAAGAAACGGCTAAAATCGTCTCACTTTTGATGAATGAGAATAACATTGCATTGATTTCCCCACGCAGATTAGGCAAAACAGACTTGCTGCGGCATTGTTTTGGACAGTCGGAAATCAAGGAGCATTATCACACTTTCATCATCGACATCTATGCCACAAGTTCTGTACGCGATTTTGTGAATGTTTTCGGCAAGGCTGTGCTGGATGAACTGCGTTCCAAAGGAAAATCCGTATGGAGTACCTTCTTGAATGTACTGGCCTCCCTCCGTTCTGAAATAACATTCGATATGAATGGACAGCCTACGTGGGGAATCGGACTGGGCGCCATAACCAATCCCTCTGCAACATTGGATGAAATATTCTCCTATCTGAACAATGCCGGAAAACCTTGTCTAATCGCTATCGATGAGTTCCAGCAAATAACCAAATATACAGACGACCCCAACATAGAAGCGGCATTACGGACACACATACAACGCTGTTCCAACGCGCACTTTGTCTTCTCCGGGTCTCATAGGCATCTGATGGGAGCAATGTTTACTTCTCCGGCACGTCCATTCTATCAATCAGTTACATTAATAAACCTGCCTCCCATTTCTGTTGACAAATACGCAGAGTTCTGTCATAAGAACTTTGAACTGGCAGGCAAACGTTTAGATACATTAGTGGTAGCAGAATTATATAATCGCTTCAATGGCATAACTTCGTATATGCAAAAGGTCATGAACATTCTATTTTCCATGACCGGAGCTGGAGAAATATGTATTCCCTCAATGATAGATACTGCCATTAACGACCTTCTGGACTTTTCTGCTGATACATACGATGCCTTGTTATATCAGATGCCCGAAAAGCAGCGAATTGCATTTATGGCAATCGCAGCAGAGGGAAAAGCCAAGGCTATCTCAAGCGGTGACTTTGTACGCAAATACAGGTTGCAATCTGCCAGTTCCGTCTCTTCGGCAGTAAAAGGACTACTGGAAAAAGATTTTATTACGTATGACAAAGGCATCTATCAGGTATATGATCAGTTCTTTCAACTTTGGTTGCAGAGGAATAAGCTTTAATGGTTTCTTTCTTGAATCTTATATTCATTCAATTTATTTGTATAACTATCTTTATTCTAAAGACTCGAAATACGGATAGTCAAGTAACCTATTGGATTGCGATGTCAGATTATGATTTGAAAACAGCAAAATGCTGCTTACAGGCCGTTATCTTTATGTCGGTTTCATGTGCCATCAAATAATAGAGAAAATTCTCAAAGCATATTGGACTAATTGCTTAATGGAAGTTCCTCTAAAGATACATTCACTATCCAGACTTGCGGAGAGAACGGGATTGGACAAGCAATTGTCAGAGGAACAGTTAGACTTTATAGACAAGCTTGAACCTCTTAATATAGAAGCCCGTTACCCCTCTTATAAGGAAAGATTAATAAAGAGCTTAACCAAAGAAAATACTGTGCTGAACTTTTGAGCCAAACTAAAGAGTTGCAATTATGGATAAAGAACAAGCTATAAACCTTGCCAAACGCTATAAGGAAATGGTAGCGGAGAAGTTACCATTAAAGGCCCTTTATCTTTATGGTTCGTACAGTAAAGGAAATTATAGAGCCGGTCCTACTTACAGAAGATATGGACAATCCTCTTTATTGTGATATTAGAATGTTACAGTAAAAGACATCTGGGGCTATACAAAGAAAGCTGATATCAATGTAACAGTTAAACCAAATTCTGCAAACTAAAATATAAACAGAATCGGTCTAAGCTTACAAATAGTAAAGATGAGTTAAGGGTGTGCTATTTTTAGCACACCCTTTCTGTATTCTCCATGTTTCATCATTACTTTGATATTTCAGTTAATTTATACCCGAAAAGATATAATCTCTTTCTCCTTTAATCTTTTTATACCCTTATGGGTGTAATAATGAAAATATATTCTATCTTTGTACCCAAAAGGGTATAAAAATGGAATATGCGGAACAAACAACATTATCCAAATATGTAAAAGCAATGCGTAAGCAGCACAATCTGACCCAAGTGGAACTTTCGGAAAAGTCAGGGGTAGGCTTGCGCTTTGTCCGTGAATTGGAACAAGGCAAACAGACGCTGCGGTTGGACAAGGTAAACCAGCTACTGTCTTTGTTCGGCAGCGAAGTTGGCGCAGTACCTATAACTAAAACTGACGAATGATGAAGCAGGCATTGATAAATCTCCGAGGAATAAAAGCCGGTATCCTCACAGAGGATGAGGATGGCTATACCTTCCAGTACGATACGGAGTTCCTGCAGTCGGATGTTGCAGAAGCTGTCAGTCTCACATTACCCTTGACAGAGAAAGCCTATCACGACAAAGTGCTGTTTCCTTTTTCAACGGGCTGATACCCGAAGGATGGTTGCTTGACATTGCGGAAAAGAGCTGGAAAATAGATGCATGTGACCGAATGGATGGAGTTCATCAGTCTCTCTTTTCTACCGGAGGAGATGCAAATATCATATAAAGACATGATAAGCATAAAACTCAATATGCTGAAATGATACGAAACCCAACAAGGATTTCCTCTTTCTATCACCCTTCTCTCTTTACTTCAATCCACCTTCTGAAGAAAGGGTCATCCAGTTCATACCCCTCATTACGTATCACATATCCTTGTTGTCCAAGTCGCTTCAAACTACTGAAAGCAGTACTTGGAGAATCAATACCGACAGCTTGTAGAAAAGGAAGGCTGGACGGAGTCCCCATCTGCATAGTTAAGCCTATCAAGACTTTTTTATCTGTTTTATTGAAAGTGCTCCATAAACGTTCATAATCCATATCGTGTACATGGGTTAATTCTGTAATGGCAGTTTCTACCAAAGTATCACTATAACCGTTTTGTTTCCAGTTATTCCATGTCTGGTAAGCCAGTTGCTGGGTGTAATAGGGATGACAATTGGTGAACGACAGAATGCTGCGGCCTATCGTTTCAGCATCCATATCTTCACCCAAGAGAAGAAAGCCATTCTTGAGAAACTCATAGAAGTCATCTTGAGGAATCTTACCCAACTTCATCAAATATCCAAAATGATAGAAAGGGGATTTCTTTTTCTCAAAGATTTCCTGCATCATCGATTCCTGGCTACCTAAGAAAATGTAGTTGGCATGATTGTAAGTCTGTAAAATAGACCTCAATTTTTTATCCAGACTCTTGTCCAATGTACGTATTTCTTGGAATTCGTCCAGTACTACAATCGGTTTCTTATGTGGATTCTTCATGCCCAGTTTATCAATCAGTGTGAATACATCCTCCAGCAGAATGAAACCATCCATTGACGGCTGAAATGAAACTTCTATGCCATCCGTCATGGGATTGGTTGAAATGGTAGGAATAAAACGAAAGTGAGTGATGAGATGTTTCAGACGTTCCATAGGATATTGTTGAAGCACAATCCGCAATAATCGAGCAGCAAAGTCGGCTGTGTCTGTTACCAACTGCAGGTTCAACTGAAAAACGGGACGTGACAACCCTTTCGTTACTTTTTGAACGAGGCTGGTCTTGCCGAAACGTCGTGGGCTAATAAGTATCAGGTGATTCTCACTTGCAAGTATCTCTCTTACTTTTTCTTGTTCCGCTACTCTATCCGTAAAGTATTCACCGTCTACAATCGTACCGAATTTAAATGGATTATTCATATTGCGACTTTTTTCAATGCGACTTTTTTCGCAAATATAAGAAATATATTTGAGTTCATTCTGAAAGACTGGCTAAAATGAAGAAATACATTATAAGCTTCTGTTTTTCTTCATTTTATTGTATATACTTGTAAAGTAAACCTTTTATAAATAAATTGGAAATGAGCAGAAATGAAATTACCTTACAAGAGATGTTCTCCTTGGTCATCGGTGAACTCCGGGAAGGCGGCAGATGGGGGACGG
>NZ_SRYZ01000066.1 GCF_004793475.1 Bacteroides muris (ex Afrizal et al. 2022)
ACTATATTTCAATAATTTCAAAGAACTTTTTCAGATTTTAATGGGACAGTAGTGAGTTGTGTTTCAAAGTCCTGATTAGGTATTTTGATCCTATCTTGGTTATAAGTTGTCGTGTAAGATAGTAATGTAACACCTAATATATCAGATGGTATTTTAACCGTATCTTCTTTAATGATATAGGCTCTGTCAATTCCAACTCTTCCCAAAAAGAGTCCGTATTCAAAAAGCACATTATCTCTTGCTGTATTATATTCTTGATTTCGGATTCTACTAATATCGTCAGCAGCAAATACCATAAAACCAAAATCAAACAAACTTGCAGACTTAAGTAAGGTTTCCAAAAAGCCTTCATTAAATTGAAATATGCCGTCATTCCAAATATAACAATCATAGTCTGGCTCAAAGAATGTTTTAATTCTTTGAGCAACAGCTAATCCCTCTGTAGAAGATCCTATAAAAATTCTTGGTTTCATTATTTTATATCGTTGTAAATTTTCCAAACTTCATTTTCTAGTCGCTTTAAATTTTCAAGTTTAGACGGATTATATCTAAATATGTATTCTGTTCCGTCAACGGATTTTAAGTTGTTTGCTTCTGCTTCATTTTGGCTTAAGTTGTAAAGCTTATTCCATAATATACGAACTAAATCCAGGTAATAGGAATTACGATATGATTCGGGGTTAATGTCGTAGCAGATTGCGTTTATATCAAAACTTGTGAGGTCTATATTTACAGGCGCATCCGTTTTTATATTCTTTAGAAATCGAATCATCTTTTTGAGTCGCCCTTCGGTGTATGAACTTCTAGTGTTGATTCTATCGATGCTGAGGAATGGATAGTCAGGACCTAGACGGTCGTTTTTTTGTTTGTCATAAATATAGATACCTTTGTATATTTCTCCTTTCCCACTAATATAATCAAGAGAATCATGCCATGAAGCAACAACAACGTCAACATCACGATGTAGGTTTTGGTTCGTGATACGTATAGATTTTGGTTTCGTAATATCGCATATTACATAATGAGATTGCAAAATTCTTTCATCTTCCAAACGAAGTTGTCTTAAATCATTATTCGCATCTCCAATATATCTAGTAAAGTTGTTGACCCAATTCTTTATTCGCGTTGTTTCTATATCATACGAATAGGGGTGATTTTCAATAAATGCTTTAGCTTTGCTGTAATCTGTGTCTTGAAACTTACTTGTAATTGTAAGCAGGTCAATATCACTCACACCACGAATATGAGTTCTAGTCATTACAGAACCCTGATATCGAAAATCGACACTTTGCTGTAGTTCTCTTTGTAAATGCGATTTTGCATTTTCACCTGCTTCTAAAGTCTTATTCGTATATATAGGGTCAACTTCATTCATTGCAAGTTTTACGTATTTTGCAATATCCTTGTCTATGCCAGAAAGAGAAGAAATGGAATTCTGGCGGACTTCTCTAAGAGAATCCGGATTGTATCTACTTTCGATACGATTAATAAGAGTTGTATAATCAGCCATTATTACACTTTTATTGGTTAAACTTCATTTATCGCTGCAAAGTTAATATGTACCTATGCAGTCTTTTTGCATAGCAAATGTGAAGTTGGAAAAATTCTACTCTAATTGCTTCCTTTTGAAGAATATTCCAAAGTACCCTCTGCAACCATTTGACTCATAGCCGCCTTCTCCATGATGACATACTTTTTAGGTAGCTTGTTAATATTCTTTATGACAAACTTATCTTCCACCATTTCAAGCTCTGTTATATTTTTAAATGTAATATACATAAGCATGGTCGTTACAACATGAATCCCTAACTGAACCTCTTTTGCACCGAGACTCTTCGCCTGATGGTTCTCTTCATTGCGTAGGTTTACAAGAAGATCTACATATTGCGCAAACTTCTGGTCGATTGATTTGTCGCTATATTGCAGTCTGTTTAGTCGCATGCAATATAAAGCGTTGCTTAGAGCCGCATGCTCCGTGTCGCCATTCTTGTCTGTTACTTCTTTACCTGTAATGAGGAAATAGAGTTTCTTCAGATAGGATTCATAACCGGTTACAAGGGCTTTGAGATAAATACGTTTTTCTGGCAAAGTAAGCGTTTGAGGGGTACAGTAAAGCTTGAACAACGCATTTAGAACGGTATCTGTCAAACCATTGTATTTATCAATACTTTCTGTTTTTATAACCTTTATCATCCATTCAAATGCTTCTTCCAGTGACCTGCCAATGCCAGCTATTCCAATAAATTCCTCACGGATTGTCGGAATCATCTTGTTTTGCAGGTTCTCAATCGTATAGGCCTTTTCCTCTTGCTCGCGATAGCGTTCATAGATGGCGTGTCCCATTTGTTGCATCAAGGTTTGATAGAATTCCTGGTTTTCAAACAACTTGCGATAGGCATCTGTTTGGGTGGTATAACACTGTTGGGCAGCTTTGCCGAAGATGTCCGGGAAAATACTTTCCACAAACTGATTCTCATCGTTGCCCACCGCTTGCTTTTGCATCTTCTTGGTGGCAGATTTCTGTATATGGTCAAAGATACCTTCTACCATGACACGGTCGGCCTCCGAGAATTCGCCACGGAACATCAGGTTTACTTTGACAATGATATTGTCCAATAAGTCACGAGTATATTCCGGCTTGCGGGCTGCTCCCGGATTCTCGCCCTTTATTTCAGGCTTGTCACCACCGAGTATGATATGGGTGCTGTCGTTTGCTTTGATGGTATTGTTGACAAGGCGCACCTTTTTCTCCAAGTCCACCCTTTCCCGTGGGTTCTTGGGCAACACGCGATAGAGATAGTCGGCAAAGATGTAGGATTTCATCAGCGAACGGTCGAAGGTTCGGGCAATCTGCGCCATGTATGCGTAGAAACGGATGAAATTCTTGATTTTTCCACGAACGGCAAAGCGTGTATCCTCATCCAGTTCTTCAATCCTGGCAACAACCGGCTTCAGCACATTGGACAATGCGCCCAGTTTAGACTTGCCTTTGTCCTTTTGGCCTTGCGCAACAGTAAAAAGGTCGTAGAATTTCTCTTCATCCTCGGTTGTCCAAAGGTGATAAAGTTCGATATCCGTGTGGAACTGATATACATAGTTCACGTCCGCCGGATTGATTAGCTCTGTTCCTTTATAGAAAGGTTCAAAGGCAGTCTGAATCTCTTCTGAAGTATTCGCAAAGTCAAATACATAGGTATCCTCTTTCAACGGATGGGAACGGTTCAGGCGCGATAGCGTCTGAACCGCCTTCACGTTTTTCAGTTTCTTGTCCACAAACATGGTGTGGAGCATCGGCTCGTCAAATCCTGTCTGATACTTGTCCGCCACAATCAACATGTTGTAGAAGTCGCTGGCAAAGTAGAGGGGAAGCTTGTCTTCCGAAATGGTCTTTTCGTCTCTTGTATTGAGTTTGGGCTCCGTATATTCCACACCGTTATATTCCACTTTGCCGGAGAATGCCACCATGGGATGAATATCCGTAATCTTATGTTGTTTGCAGTATTCCTTGACAGCAAAGAAATAACGGACGGCATGGGCGCGACTGGATGTCACTACCATAGCCTTGGCTTTACCTGCCATGCTTTGAAGGGTCACTTCGCGGAATTTCTCTACTATGATAGCTGTCTTTTTGTTGATTGTATCCTTGTGATTGTCATGGAAAGCCTTCAACGCTATCGTGGCAGGTGTTTCCTCATAGTCGGGATTATCCTCCGACTTACGTGCTATTTCGTATGAAATCTGATACGTTGTATAGTTCTTCAGCACGTCTTTGATAAAGCCTTCTTCAATGGCCTGCAACATTGAGTAGTTGTGATAAGCCTTGTACTTGTCCTTGTCTGGGGTCTCACCTTTTTCAGCCAGGACGCCGAAAGTCTGGAGCGTTTTGGGCTTAGGGGTAGCTGTGAATGCATAGAACGAAAGATTGTTGTGCTGTCCCTGACTTAACAGGTCGAGCATCAGTCGGTCTTGTTCCTTCTCCAGTTCTTCCACGCTCTTGTCTTCCCATTCGGCAAGTTCTTTCAAGGCCTCGTCGGTATCGGCAAGGGCGGCTTTCAGCTTTTCCGCACTCTTACCGCTTTGGCTTGAATGGGCTTCATCCACTACGACGGCATAGCGTTTTCCGCTGTGTGAAGTGATTTGCTCATAGATTTGAGGGAAACGCTGCAAGGTGGTGATGACGATGCCGGTTTGCTCTGCATTGATAGCGTCACGCAATTTTTCACTGGCATTTGCGTCCTTCTCTGTGATAGTAGTCACTGTTCCATTCACATGCTCGAAGCCAAGAATTGTGTCTTGGAGTTGTCTGTTCAACGCACGACGGTCTGTTACCACAAACACGCCTTTGAAAATATGTCTGTTGTCCTTGTCGTGCAACGAAGAGAGACGGTAGGTCAGCCAGGCTATAGAGTTTGATTTGCTGGAACCGGCAGAGTGCTGAATCAGGTAATTGTTGCCTGAACCTTTGTTTTCCGTATCGTGGATAAGTTTCTCCACCACGTCCAGTTGGTGGTAGCGAGGGAAGATGATTTTCACACTCTTGTCCGAAACTTCTTTTTCCTTGCCATGCTTGTCTTTGATGATGGAAATTTTCTCTTCCTCCTGCCGCATGATGTAGCGTTGCAGGATGGCAAGCAGCATGTCTCTGCGCAGCACATCCTTCCACAAATAGCTGGTCACGTAGTCGTCTCCCTCTTGTGGCGGATTGCCTGCGCCGCCCACTTCGCCTGCACCATTGCTGCCTTGGTTGAAAGGCATGAAGAATGTTTTCTCACCCTTCAGTTCGGTGGCCATGGCCGCCTCATACAGGTCGCAACCGAAGTAGGCAAGGATGCGGTTGTCGAAATGGAATAGCGGTTCCTTGGGATTGCGGTTCGTCTTCCATTGCTCGATGGAGTCGCTTAGGTCCTGGTTGGTGAACTGATTTTTCAGTTCTATGGCAACGATAGGGATACCATTGAGCGAGAGCACCATGTCGATGGAGTTCTTCAGGTCCTTGCTATAGATAAACTGGCGTGTACACTCCAGGATGTTCTTATTGTATTTCTCAACGAGTTCAGGGTTGAGCATAGAGGTAGGAGCGAAGAAGCAAAGTTTCAACGGAATGCCAAAATCGTTGATTCCGTTGCGCAGGGTGTGTATCAACCCATATTTTAGGATTCTCCCTTGTATTGTTTTATACAGTTGCGCTTTGGCTCCATTGCCATACTTACGTTCAAACTTTTCCCATTCCTTGGGTTGGGAGTTCTTGATAAAGCGAATCAAGGTGTCGAGGTCAATGGCTTTTTCCTTGTCGTAGGTTTCCTGTGTGCCTTTGGTATAGCCACCTTCTGTGAGCAGGTATTGTTCGATATCTGCCTCAAAGTTCTTTTCGTATAAACCTGTATGTGTCATGGTGTGTTAGTCTTTTTTAGAGTAAGTTCTGTTTTTATTGCCTCCGTGAGCTTCCAAATATCCAAATTCAGTCAATTGACGTAGATAACGCTTGGCAGTTGTCTCGGTGAAGCCGAAAGCACTGACAACCGTTTCGGTCTTTATTTCGTCTTTATCGGCCATAAACAATAAAATATCGACCATTTTCTCGGCAAGGGAAGGCTTTATCGACCATTTATCGACCATTTCCTTCGTTAGGTCTGTTTTATCGACCACTTCTACCGACTTAACATAGTGTTCGATGTCCTGTTTCAAATGAGAACAATGCAACTCGGTCATGCAATTGAAGAATATTTCCATGTCCTCTTTTTCTCTTGTGTTTAT
Source organism: Bacteroides muris (ex Afrizal et al. 2022) (assembly GCF_004793475.1). GTDB lineage: Bacteria > Bacteroidota > Bacteroidia > Bacteroidales > Bacteroidaceae > Bacteroides > Bacteroides muris. The sequence goes on from NZ_SRYZ01000066.1 coordinate 5,755, forward strand.
CAAGGCTTGTATGTATTCGCCTTTTTCTTCTTTGAATATTTTCGTAGGCAATACATTATATTCCATTTGCAAGAGGTTCATCAGCAGGCGACAGGTTCTGCCGTTGCCGTCCGCCCAAGGATGTATGGTCACAAGTTCGTAGTGTGCCCAGAAACTCAGTTCGTATATAGCTATTATATCCGTCGGATTAAGTGCCTTGCGGCGTGCGTTGAGTTCGTTGCAAAATGCTTCCAGCTTTTGAGGCACCTTCATCCAGTTCATATACGATTTCCCTCTGGCACCTGCCGTTACATTCAGTTTGCGCAGTTCCCCCTTGGAGGCATCAAAACTACCACCTAAAGAGTTGTATTCTGCCCCGGTTCTTGCCATCACTTTGGCAGCAAGCGCGATGAGTGAATCAATCGTGATATCTTTGTGATGTGCAATCCATTCCCTGCCATATTCGTATGCGTTTTTCAGGTCAAGGTTCATCAGTTGTTCCATCATTGGTTTGCCCTTGGCAGTAATTCCCTCATCAAACAGGAGTTGGGCTTCTATTTCTGTTACGGTACTACCTTCAATAGCTGTGGAATGGGTAATAATGGAATACAGATAGAATTTTTCGTAATCTATCTGTTTCGATATTTCCAATGCTTTGTGCTGTTGTAGCAGTTGCAGCAGTATGTTCTTATTATTCGATGTCATAACCTATACTCGTTTTTTGCCGGTGACATATTCGTAGATAATGCTCTTCTTGTAGTCCTTCAACTCCGCAATCTTTTGTTGCTTGAGGGAGATGAGGGAGTCGATTTGCTGGGTTTTGGTGTCAAGGTAGGAGGCAATGGCTTGTTGCTCTGAAAGAGGAGGAAACTGTAAAAGTGTTTTATTTATAGATTCAATACTCAAATTGCCTTGATTTGCCGTACCTGTTTCATAAAGAAAAATAGAGTCAAGAATGTGTTTGTCTTTTAAGAGATAATTATAATATCTCACATCAATGAGATTATTAAAAGGATAAAAACATCCAACTCTTTGATTTAGATATAACTCTTTTTCTTTAAAATGTTCATCTTTCAATAGTAGCGTATAGAAATAATCCCTTTTACCTTTTGTTCCAGTCATTGTAAACAAAATGCAATCTTTTTGCAGTTTGTATTTTTCGGCTTGATGAGCAACCTCTTTGTCGATATAAACAGGCGATGCATCTAATTTTAGAAAGTCATTTTTAACATTGCCTATTCTAACAACTTGATGTGGAGTAGTGTCTTTGGCATACTTATCGCTGTTAAACGCAAAACCACCAATAAACCAGAATATTCGGTTGATTTTCACGATTTTCCATCCCTCCGGTATCTCTCCAATCCACTCAACGCCGCTATCCTTCATTTTCGCATTAGGGTCAAGACCTTTGGTTACAGCCTCTGTAATTACAGACTGCTTATAAGCCTGCAATTCACTTATCATCTCCTCCTGCAAGGAAATCAAAGAATCTATCTCGCTGCATTTCTGGTCGAGGAAGGTGGCGATGGATTGCTGCTCATTATCAGAAGGAACGAGGACTGGTTCTGAACGAAAAATACCATAACTTAATGTCGCCCGTAAACCACGTCCCATTGCATGAAGAGCTTTATTGTTATCATACGCTTTGAGAAGATACTTTGCATAATCAGACTTCATGCCTTCTGTTGGTTTAAGGGCAAGGTAGGTTGAAGTAATAACTCCTTTTTCATGAACTTGGGCAACTCTTTGTGAAATAAGATCGAACGAAAGATTTAGTCCATTTATCATGATTGTACCAGGTTCAACAATATTATAAGCCTCAATAGTTTCAGGGTTATATTTACTATCTCCATCTTTCTTGGAAATAATATTTCCCATTTTAAATTGAAGTGTATTGGTTTCCTCTTGATTAGTATTTGGATTTTTGATTTCATCGAAATATCGTCCCACAAGACCGACCTTCCACCCACTTGGAATCTCCCCAATCCAAGCAACGCCACTATCCTTATATGTATCGTAAGTCTTTGCCATAACTATCTCAAAATTTTAGTCATCAATTCAGCCTCCAGTTGTTCCAACTCCTTCAAATGTGCAAAAATCTCTTCGCTTTTGCGCGGAGCCACATACTTGTAGAACTCACGCGTGAAGGGAATCTCATAGCCAATCTTGGTTTTCTTCTCGTCAATCCAAGCATCGGGAGCGTAGGGGAGGACATTCTTCTGCATATAGGTTTCGATATCCTCTGTCCAGGGAACAATCTCGGTGTCACGTTTCTTGGCATCCGGCTGCACTTTTCCTTTTTTGAGAATAGGCTCGCCTGTTTCCTCATCTACCAAAGGACGTTCCACAGTCAATTTGGAGTACTTGAAATAGTCATTATCCAGTACCTTGCTTTCTACTTTCAGCGTCTCGTCCTCACTCTGATAACTCCAATCCGTAAAGTCACGATAAGCCTCCATGATGAGTTCACGACAGCGGTCGCTTATCTCCACACGTTTGTTGCCAAGACTTTTGCGACGCTTGTCGAAACATTGGCTTGCATCAATGAGCTGTACTTTCCCTTCGCGTTCCTCGCTCTTGTTTTTGGTGATAATCCAAATGTAAGTAGCTATACCGGTGTTGTAGAACAGGTCGTTGGGCAGTTGCACAATGGCTTCCAGCCAGTCGTTCTCCAAAAGATAGCCACGAATCTCGCTCTCGCCACTGCCTGCATCTCCCTTGAAAAGGCTACTGCCATTCTGGATGATAGCCATACGGCCCTCCTCGTCTTTCAGCTTAGCAATACCGTTCAGCAGGAACAGCATCTGTCCATCGCCAATGGCAGGCAGTCCGGGAGCAAAGCGACCTGCTTCGCCAAGGTTGTGTTCTTCTTCCACAGCTTTCTTTGAGGTCTTCCACTCAATACCGAAAGGGGGATTGGAGATGATGTAGTCGAACTTGTAACCGGAGAATTTGTCATCGCCCAAGGTGTCTCCCTGACGCATGTTGTCGGCATTGCCGCCTTTGATGAGCGTGTCGGCTTTGGCTATGGCAAAAGTTTGGTTGTTCAACTCCTGTCCATAGCTTGTAATCTCCGCTTCCGGGTCTATCTTCAGAAAACGTTCGGTCAAGCAGCCAAGCATCTGACTGGTACCCATGGCCATGTCATAAATAGAGGCGGTGATGCCTTCGCGTTCCAGTTTTTCTTCATCGTTGCCTACAAGCAGTTCGGCCATGAGGTAGATAATGTCGCGTGCGGTAAAGTGTGCTCCTGCCTGCTCGTCGTAGCTTTCCGAGAACTTGCGGACCAGTTCCTCGAAGACATAACCCATATCCACACTGGTCACTTGGTCAGCACCCAAATATGCCTTGGGAGTGCAGAACTCCTTCACAACGAGATACAACACATTATTGTCAGCCATCTTCTGGAGTTCACGGTCGAAGTCCATGCGATGAATGATGTCAATCACATTTTCCGAAAAATGGTTGAGATACGACTCGAAGTTCTCCTTGATGTTCTCCGGGTCGTTCAGCAGGCTTTGGAACGTGAAAGGGGAAAGATTGTAGAACTGTTGACCGGCGGCTGTTTCCAAGAATCCTTTTTTCACAACAATCCCATCTTTGTCGAGTTTGACATTCATGTCGAGCACAGCCTGTTTGGTAGGAGCCAGTGTGTCCTCAAAACGTTTGATGACACACATAGGAAGAATGACGTTTCCATATTCATGAGGTTTATAAACACCTACTAACTTATCTGCTATAGCCCAGATAAGGTTCGCTTTCTCTTGAACATTAATCGTCGTTTGTTGTTGTATATTATTGCTCATATATCTTACTTTTTAATTTTCTATGTTAATTTTGGCATAATATGGAAAGTCTGCAACGTCTTTCCCCTTGTTAGCATTGATTTCAGTTATTATCGCATACTTTCCTTCATACTTCGCAAAACATGGAGCCAAGCGGCAATTCAGTATGTATGGTCCGTTTTCACTAACTAAAATCATTGATCTTTGTCCGACGGGAGATGTTACAGAATCATTGATAGATGGAACGGCTGTAGAGACAGCTCTTTTCATTTTTCTATTTGTTTCCTTGTCTGGATGTTTGTCAATGAATGCCCCAAAGGATTTAATTACATGGCATAATTGAAGAACATACGAAAAGTAAAGTTCTTTTTCGTTTTCTGAAATTTCCAGGTCTTTATCATCTATCGTATATGGATGCTCTTCATTTGTATGCGAGTCGGTATTGGTGAAATTGAGTATCTGCAATGTAATATTTCCAATAGATTTTGGGAATATTGTATCATTGTCAGAACCGTAACGTAATTCGCTATGCTTTGTTACTAATCCGGACATATAGCGATTCGACTCTAATAGATTAAGTTGGTTATCTCGTTCAAAGCATTCCTGTGGTAGCAAACCATAGTTATATGCAGCACGAAAAATGTATTCCATCACTTTGCGAAGTGGATTTCCATCATATTTAAACTGCCAATTATCCGCAGGATAGTAAAATGTACAGAGCATATCCATCATAATTGTACGTGCTTCTTTGCAAATAAGTTTTCCTTCACCAAGATATTTGAAAACATCTTGAAAGTTAAATGCAATAATATTCGCATTTTGAGTATTTGCAACTTTTACGATATTCTTAAACATAGTATCTACAGAGTTAATGGAATTATCTATAGCATCTTTTAGATATACCATATTGCCCCATTCTTCTTGGTGCGTAGCATGTTCTCTCTCTGCAATTTGGATTACATCATCAAATTTGCTCATTGTACCGGCAGAAAGTATGTACCATGGCTTTGCTTGTCTCTTCTCACCAAACATACGGGCTAACGATGATACAACAGATGGGATAAATAGCTCATCTGTCTTATTGTCATTTTTACCATACTTGCAATTCGCATCAAGAATGATAGCAGAATATGATTTGAAGTCCTTTCTCAAGTCCGCTTCTGCTTCTTCCCAATTTGTAAACATGGTAATGTCTATGCCGTATTCGTCTGCGACACTTTCAAATCCGCTTGCAAAAATCTTGTCTTGGGTTCCACTCAGATCATCCACCCACAAAACTTTATATCTAAATTCACTCATAACATTCTATTTAACTAAATGATGCAATTATATTGGTGCTTTTGAAAATAAGCCTATAGGTGATGCAAAAATCATCATTAGGATTGGATATCAGTTCCGCATCACCACCAAATTCTCTCATTAGCTTACGAACTTCATATCCTCCAATACCATAATGTCCTTCACCTTCTTTGGAAGACACACCATATGTAAGCACATTCTCAGTGTTGTAACCTGTAAGCAATGGCGCACCATTGTTAGAAATAGTTACGATGTAATCTTCTCCTTCTGATAAAATATCAATTTTGACCATATTCTTTTGATTTGCGGTATCCTTAAATCCATGGCAACAGGCATTACTAATAATGTTATCAAAAATAATAGTCAATGCTTCTAAAGGGAATTGAACTAATTCCAATGCGTCACCTTTTTCAAGAATAATATCTCTTTCTTCATCATAAAGAGATTGTGAAGCACGATGTGCCAAATTATCAAAAACATATTGAAAAATAGGACTTTGATTTTTATGGATATATTTTTCAATGAAGTCAACTAATGCAATCTCACTACTTTGCATTCCATATCCACTATCCAATTTGTTTATTTTTATCTGCAATTCTTGCATAATAGCTTGCAAGTTTGCGTAAATATCAGATACTTTTGTCTTATGAACAGTCCCGACTGTCGCATTATCATCCACAATACCATTACCATCTCTACGAGCACGTTGCAACACTTTCATCCAATTATTAAGATTGAAGATGGCCTGACCAATGGCGTGCTTTTTCATATGAATGTCACGGCGAAATGTTTCAGCAGACTCCAACAGTTTACGATCTGATTCAGTCAGACTACTTCTAGTATCTTCTTTACACTGGTTTTCCTGTTGAGAAATAAGATTTGGAACTATAATTGAGATAGACAAAATATCTTGTTGGCTTATTCGCGATATAGTCACACCAGATGACATCCTCTTAGCTTGGAGTTCTGTCTCTGCAGACATAATACAGCGAAGTAAATAATCTTCTGTTATGACATTGGAATTTAGTTGAATTGCAAAGACTTCGTGCCTTAAAGCAATAGGGGCGTCTTCCGATACGCCATGTACTCTGCCAACTTTAAATTTTCCACCTATGAAGCCGATTAGAAGGCTATCAGTCGAAAGTATTCTATATTCTGTTTTATTTGAAATAGGAATATCTTTACGATTGATATCACAGTTCAGATACGAAGATGAGAGCTCCCTCATACCAATCAAAGGTATATCTGTTTTTGTAATACTCCTATCCCTCACTAGGGGAACAACAGAAATTAGGTCTGCCAACTTAAAAAGCTTTTCCTCACTAGTGGTTTTGGGCAAAACACTGGTTATAAGGTAACGTGACGGCAGAAGATTGACGTCATCGGATAGACACGCTGCATCTCCTCCCCATACATATGTCTCATCTTGTTTTAATATGGTTTCAATGATACTGTCAGCCTTCAATGTTTTTTGCTTCCATCCTGCTAAGTCTTTTGTGGCAAGGAACGCATCATTTGCTGCATCCATAAGACATATTTGTCCTTTTCCGTCTTTTTTCAGGCAAAGAAGAATTGTAGAAATAGAGGTATACGGTTGAAAAAGTGGAGGTAATGATATAACAACAGCAGAAAACATGTTGTTACTTTCCTTTAAAATGGATTTACGAAATTCCGACCATGCTCTTCCAAAGCAGAAAGACATTGGTAATATGCAATAAATCTCGCCATTGTCCCTTAGTGCATTTTGAGCAAGGTAAAGAAACGTATCTGCAATGCATCGTTCCTCACGTCCTCCCATAAGTGGCGGAAAGGAGAAGATATAATCGTACTTATTCTTAAAATAAGTGTCATTCATTTCATCGCTAACCAAGCAATTCTTACATTCAACATTCGCATTAATACCTTGCGAAGAAAGAAGGATTTTAGAGTAAGCCCAAACTTCTCTATTTATTTCAGCCGTATCAAAAACACATGAGTGTGTCTGATATAAGGCAAATGGGCATGTACCGGCAAACGGAAGATATACTCTACTGCCGGCTTTACAATCAGACATTTTAAGACATAGCTCAACCAAAGACATTGGAGTTAGAAAGTCTGAATTACCAACATGAAACCCGCCAATTTCAGCTGCAGTTCGATTATTTGAAGAACGATAAAAAACATCATCATGCTGGTGGCAATATATAGCAAGAGCAGAATATTCTGTCAGAAGAACCTGAATATCCTCGTCTGTATAATAATCACTTAAATCAATCACATATTTTTCCAAAACAGATAATAATGCTACATCCGCACTCGCGGTATACTTATATACTGAAATTAGCAACTTTTTCAAAATGTTGCTGTCGAAAGGATTTTTAGCTATCGAACTATTCATATAGTTATTTACGAGAGCCTGCGCCTTATCAGAAAGAGTAACGAACTGTGTCATGTCTAACAAAATTAAAGTTTAACGTCCATTGTTTGATTACGACTGCAAAGTTCACCATCTTCTATGCAAGGTTTCTGCACAGAAAAATATTTTTTCATGCAATCAGCAATTTTGTTGCTAAATTCGTCTCTGAACCAAGTAGGGGACAGCACCTCAACATCTGGCCCGAAGGAAAAGATTTGTTGTTCCAACTCCAATGTGTGATACAGATTGAGTGATATTATACAATCCTTTTCACTAATCGTTTTTTGCGACTTGTGGATAGGTTTGGATGTTACATATTTGAAACGATGTGGAGAGAACTTCAATTGTATCTCCTCCAATTGAGCTTCATACGGCACAGTTACACCAACAACATTATCAAAATATGAATTGAAATCTATATTTTCATTTTTACGGAACGCATGCTCATTTGTATTCAATTTTTGAATTCTATCTAATGCAAGATTCTTAATTCGTTCTTCTTTCTCATCAAGACCAAATAGATACCATCTTCCATTATATTGTTTTACAAAATAGGGATGAAGTATATGCTTATGATAATTTCCTTTGGCTGATACATATTCAATTTCAAGAGGTTGATGATTGATTGTTGCATCAATAATCATAGCAAGATATTCTAGCCCCTTTAGTCGTTCGTTCTGTTCGAAAGAAACAAGATTTTCAGCGTTGCCCTTGACACCAAATCTAATTTCAAGATTAGAAATCACCTCTTCCAACCATCCGTTAGAAGGTACCCCTCTATATTTCCCTAACATTTCTATGGTAGAACGGAGATTTTGCACCTCTGCAACAGAAAGTTCATTTTTGTAGATGGAGAAATTAGGTTCAGAATAACGATAGTAACATTTCTTGCCATCAAACGGAATAGCTTCGAGATATATGCCATCTGGGAGCATCTTGCGAATAGAATTTAAATCTACTCGCAGTTGCCGCTCCATAATCATAGACTTACTTCCATTCGCATCATAAAGCTTATCGTTGACCTTTTCCAATAGATCTTCAATAGTATATTTATGATGGAAGTCGCTAAAGCATCTGTCTAAAACAAGAAATCGATATTCTGCATTTTTGTTCTTGGGCATAATATCTATTTTTATTATTAATTTAATTTTTCTGACGAGAGAATAAGTTCTTTCGCATCAACATTCAAAATCTCAGCTATCTCAAATAGTACCTCTAAACTAGGTTGCCGTCTGTTGCATACATATGCATTAACGATGCAGAAACTTTTGCCAAGTTTCTCTGCTAACCAAGTCTGCTTGATTCCTCTTTCTTCAAGCACCTCTTTTATTCGATTCATGGGTTTATCCATCGTTTTATTTTTATATCATCAGTTTGAATACAAAGATATAAAATATTGTGCTATATAAAGAGGAAAGGAGAGGAAAATCCCCTCCTTTTCTTTAAAACCATGTATCAGACATTCAAATCTTTTAGTGCTAGTGCATAATTGGGACAAAAACCGTCCATTATACACTTCAAACCAAGTGTCTGATAGTACTCGTGGTCATCATCTTCGGTACAGAGGTATTTGTAACCGTAGCGTGGCATGTACTCCTTGAAGAAGCGAGCCAAATCTTTCAGGCTTTCTTCTTGGTTCTTCTTGAAGTTACTGCGCACAATGATGATAGACCAGTCGGGGAAATTGCCTCTTCCACAACTATACTCCCAGAAGCGGATGTAGCAGTCCAGATCACGTTCACTGATGTTCACACAAAAGCCATTGGCATTTTGCATCACGCTACAACTGTTTCTGTAGCCGAACTTCTCACACAAGTAGAGATTGAAATCAAGAATCAAATCTACCATAAATAATTGAATTTAAAGTGTTAATAAAAAGTGGATTATAAATGAAAGCCTCGCTTGCGCTTAGCCTTTTTCTTTTTCATCAGCCGATTGAACTCGGCTTCTTCTGCGGCAGTGGCATCGTAGGATGAGTTGCCGTTTAGTAAACCGAGATTGAAACCAAAGCTATCATCGGAATGAAAGACGTTTTGCTGCACCTCTTCTTTCTGCTGTTTGGGTTCCTGTTTGGCTGACTCCAACAAGGATGCACAAGCATTCTCTTCCAGTCGGTTGTCGATATTCAGGTAGCTGAACTCTCGATCTATTTTTGAGCCAGAGAAAGAGAAACCGTTATGCTTAAATTTGACACCCTGTATTTCTCGTGTGGTCCGGCTGACCTTGAATTTCATATCAATGTCTCGGTCAGCAAGCGCATCTTTCAAATCATCCCAGCTATGAGCTTTTGGCAGTTCTTCTTTCAATGCCTTGTATATCTCATGCTTTGCCTTATCATAGGGGCGTAAACGTTCCTCTTTGATATGGTCTTTACCATTGGCAAAGTGCAAGCGATATTTGGCGGTGAGCATTTTGCAAACTTTCTCATTCCTGCGGAAGTCGTTCTTGTCGCTAATCGTCTTGCCGTCATTGTCCACTCGGTTGAAAACGATATGGCAATGCGGATGCTCACGGTCGATATGTCGGGCAATGATGTATTGCGTGTTTTCAATACCCATCAGTTTCATATAGTCGTGTGCTATGCTCAGCATTAAGGCATCATCAGACTTTAGCCTTGCACTATCTTCTGGTGGAAAGTTAAGCGAGGTGTGTCCGACAATATTCTTTACCTTGTCGTTGAGTAACGATTGTAACTCAAATTGCTCTGCCATCTGTTCGGGTGTTCCTTCTACTCCGACCGCTTCCAATAGCTTGGATTTTTCCTCTTTAAGGACATAGCGGACACAACCACCAAACGATGTTCCTTTAGTCTGTTTACCTATCATCTTTCAGTCGTTTTATAAGTTGATTAATGTGTTGAGCCATTTCCTCACATCTGTCTGCAACGGCAAAGAAACCGTAGGTGTTTGCCTGTCTTGCCAACTGGTTAAGGTTAGTACTTTCACCAATCAGTTGCCGGATGATGTGAATATGCTCTTGCGTGATTCTTTCACGTACCGAACCGTTCTCGATGAGCGAACGGATGACTTCACTTTGAGTCTGCTTGCTCCGTCTGCAAAGCGCACCAAGCCATGCGTGTTGCTGATATGACAGACGGATTGTTATTGTATATTTCTTTTCCATTTGAATTTGTTTTAGTGAATAATTTGTGACCATCGGGAGCTGCCTCCTCAGACTTTTTGAGGAGCAAGTGGTCGGGAAATGTAATACACCGACATTAACTTGCTACAGTAAAAAAAGTCTCAATTTCTCTCTCTGAGTTCAAAGTCTAAATCCTCGTTTCTTAGGTGGTGAAACCTTCGGTTGTGGAGTGCCTTGTTGTATGCTAATGAGTTTCAAATCGAATGTTTTTATCAGTATTTTCAAGGCAGGATTCATCCTTATCATCTGTTGGAGGATAGCTTCATCAGGCTTCACTTTGAGCAGATAATCGGCTATGTCGTACCCCTCTTTTCGCTCGTTTTCGGTGGCGTTGGCTTCCAGATAATCGAACATCTGCACCTTAATTCCGTAGCTTTTCATCAGACCGATTTTGCTCTGCCAATAGTCTGTCGCTCCTAAATCGGGAAATAATACAACGCTTCTTCCAGCCAGAACGGATAGGCTGTTGGCATTGAAGCAACCGTTCTTTCCACCGGATGCTATCCATAGGAATTGCGGTAGATAGTAGGAAGCAATAAGTGTCGTTTTCTCACTTTCGACCAGTGCAACAGGACGGCTTTTGTCTTCAGGAAGCAAATGCTCACCGAAGAAGCATTGCTTCAAATTGTAATCGCCCTTGTGCAGTACGGAGTGTACCCACGTGACATGATTGTATGGCTCTTTTATCCGCTTACCTGTTTCGGAATTGTAAAGCATTATCTTACCTGTACGGATTTTATTCTGATTGTCCGTTTGCCAGAATACGGTTGCACCGTCCCAATATTTAGAAGTACCAACCTTGTATCTCTTCATGAGCTTTAATGTTTCTGTTTCTCCGAACTGAGCCGATAGAAATTGAAACAACTTATTCGCTGGATAGCTACGCAATGATTGGTTGACTATATCCAAATCAATGTAGGAAGTAGCTATTGGTTGCACTTCCTTAATAGGGGTATAGCTTCTGAAACTATCCTCCGTAAACTTTTCTTTCTCTGACGGATTCTGCTCAAAATAATCACGAGGTGTGAAGTGATAACCGCATTTTTGTTCATGGTCACAACGTCCCACGTACTCGGGGAACTTGATTTGCTTCTCTGTATCAATGTACTTGGAAAAGCATCTTTGGCGGTGGCAGTCTGGGCAAGTGTGCCGAGTGCTGACACCTTTGTAGGGTTCTAATATGAATCTATGTGTACTCATTGTATGTCTTTTTGGGGGGTGTGTCACTTTTGTCGTTATTGTCGTTTTCGTTTGGAAAGTGTCAAAACCGACAAAAATGTCACGGGTTAATCTTTGAATATTCTCCATGTTTTTCTTTACGGAACAATGTTCCGATGTTGTCATTGAGGAAGCGTTGAAATGTCCGTTCCTTCATTCCATTCTGCTCGGCTATCTGTATAGCTTGGGCAGTTGTAAAGGCTGGAGGAAGTAGATTGACTATCGCCTGTTGTTGGCTGTTGAACGCATTCTCATTGAGGATATTTTGAACGCTCAATGCGGATTCCTTAAAATACTCCGTCAGTTTGATGGCTCGTTCCACCGTCAACAAGTCGATATAGGTTTTATCACACTCTCCACAAGTCCATCGGGCTAATTGGATAATCAGACAGAAACGGATGATGTATATTTCCAATTTGCAATAGATACTCACAATAGTGTCGTTTGTCTCTCGGTCGCACAACTCAGAGAAATGATGCTGCCATTCATAAAGTCTTTTCTTGGCATCCTCTGAAAAGAAAAGAATTTGCGGTTCAATCTCTCCATGCTCATTTAGGCTGCACTCCGATTGTATCAGCTTATCAATGATGTCATTCCATTCTTGCTCTATATCTTTCGGCAGTTCTTTGTCATTCCATCGTGCTTTCTGTTGCAGATTGGGCATCACAAACAGGATGCGGTCGATAAACCCGTTGCTGGAGCGTTCACCTTTAGCCAACTCGTTCAGGATTTTCTTTTGGATAGTACCAATGACCGATATGTACGGACGCTTGATGAAGATGGAACTCTTGGCATTCTTGCGGTCGGATATAGTGGTCTTGGCACTGAATACCGACAACCAAAATTGTTCTTCCGAACCATTGTTGTAACGGTTGAAATTCTTGAACCAAGCGGACAATTCATCAGCCCACAAGCATAAACCACGTTTGTTCT
>NZ_SRYZ01000067.1 GCF_004793475.1 Bacteroides muris (ex Afrizal et al. 2022)
ATATATGCGATATTTACAAATTAAAACTAGCAAGCTGAACTTGCGAAACTTAAATTAGTAACTTGTAATTATTCTCATCCTAACGGATTCTCGCCCTGGTCACCGTCATTCCCTCCGGAACCGCCGTCGGAACCACTGCCGTCGGGGGCTTTCCCGCCTACGGCATATAGGGAGGCTTCCTTCAGCTGTCCGTCCAGGTTGATTTGGGCATTACTCAGTTCGCCGGTGGCACGGGCGCGGAGCTTCAGCCCCTTCACGTTGTTGGCCAGCGAGAAGTCGGCAGCGGATTGCGCCCCTTTCTTGCTGACGATTCCTACGGAGAAGATGGCAAGGTCATCCAGTTTCACGTTCTTGCCGTCCAGAATCAGTTCCTTGGTGCAGGCCACCATGTCTGCCAGCACTCCCTTGATGACACCACTCGAATAGGGGGTGTTGTGATTGGACATGTGCTTGGCCAGTTTTTCGATGTCGAAGGTCTCTTCGATTACGGGGCGTGCATACCAGAGGCCTTTCAGTGGGCTGTCTTCGCCCGTCACTTGATACTTTTTGTAACGAATCATACAATTAAAATTTAGAAGTTAAAGGATAAAAACATTTGCTGTGTTGAACTCAACGATGCAAAGATAAGGCTGTGGATACGGGCGTTTGCCGGTTTTTGCAGGTTCTCGTCTGTTAGGGTCTGTTTTAGTCGGTTATTTACGCTTGTAAGTTTGATAATGTCATGATTTATAATTACTTTTGGTGAAAAATAAATCATAACTGTCAACTATGGATTCTTTTGTCATACGTACATACGGGCGTACCGAATTGGCCCAAATCTATTGTCCCAATCTTTGTCCGGAGGCTGCTTTCCGCAAGCTGAAACACTGGATAGACCTTTGTCCCGACCTGCGTGACAGGCTTTCCGCCTTGGGCGGTTCCTCCCGTTCCCGCTCCTATACGCCAGCCCAGGTGAGGCTGATAGTGGCTGCACTTGGAGAGCCTTAAACCTGAGGTCGGGCGGCGTGAAGGTCAGGTCGGGAAGCGTAAAGGTGAGGTTGGTACACTTGGTACAAAGGTTCATCCGTCCTTTCGCCTCACACACACACACATGCGCGTGCGTGAAGCGAAGCAAACTGTCAGACTTTTGGTTTCCGGTATTTCCCCTTGCCATCTACATATTTCACCAGTCCGTTTTTCAGCATGCGCTTGAGCCAGGTGGAGGCGGTTTCCGATTTGATGCCCATCTCTTCGGCTTTCTGCAGGAAAGAGGCCCTTGTGAATTCTTCTTCCATGCTGCCTACCAGCGCATCCCGGTCGGCATTGCCACGGCTTGTCACTTCGGTGTGGGGTAGGAAGGAGAGGATATGGGTGGTATGCCGGTAAAGGCTCTCGGCCAGTGAGAGTACGGCATGGAAGTCATCGGAAGCAATGAGGAGATCCCATCGGCTGACAATGTGGTCTTTCAGATTGTCTGTGGCTGTGTGAGGGTCGGGCGACACGTAAGGCGAGGCGGTGATTTCCCCTTGTTCCATTGCGCGGAGCATGGCCACCACTTCCATGATGCGGCAGATGTTGATGGCCAGACGTGCCACGCTGCTCGACATCTCGTTTCCGTTGGCCAGTCCGGAACGTATGAAAAGTCGGGAGAAGAGCCGGTTGAATTCATCTTTCTGTCCGTCCGTAAGGTGAAGGGTGAATATTCCGTTCATGACAATGGTTTTCATTTTCTCCTTCCATTCCATGCCCAGAGCCTTGAAGGTATCTTCGAGATCGCTGTCATTGCGGTCGAACTGGTTTTGCCAATGATGTATGGCAGGCATGTAGTAGAACACCTGGCGGGAAAAGAGCCCGTTCTCGGCAGTGGGAATCAGTGGTTTCACTTGTGAGGGGGTGCCCGACAGAAGTACGGAAAGATAGGTCTTTTTCACTTCGCGGTATTCTTGGTCGGTGCGCCGGTTGTAGGACAGCCGGTCGTGGTCGAAGGCCTTGCGCATGGTGTCGCTCCAGTGTCCGTATTCCGAACCGATGGCGGTGGAGATGGTGTCAGCTTCGCTTTCGCATATCAGTCCGGTACCGTCGGAGTCTATCAGGTTTTGCAGGATGCCGGTTCCGGTGTTGTTGCCCGAGATGAGGAACATCTTGTTGAGAGGCATTACGGGAGTCTCCGTTTTTCCACGTTCCTTGCCCAGTGTGTCGTATTTTGCTTTTTCGCGGCGGTAACATGCCATACTTTCGGCTACCTGCTCACGTATCTCGTCGTGAATGGGTTCGGCAAGCAGGCGTACCAAGGAGAGCACTCCTTTGCCGGATGCAGGCAGGGCTACTACAAAGGTTTGCAGGCAGGGGGACATCATTTTTCCTCCGTAGGAACATCGGACGTGTTTCCCCATGCTGGCGCCCAATACGGTGACGGCACCCAGTAGCAGTACATCGTATTGGGCGGGGGAGGTTCCGCAGCTCATGATGCGATTCAGGGGATAAGGCCAGTGGAGATGTTCGTCGAAAGTGGGTAATGGAGACAGTGGTTCAATGCCCGCTGCGGACTCTTCCTCGCGTGCGCGTGTGTGTGAGGCGGAAGAGAGGGGTGAACTTTGTGTACCAAGTGTACCAATGGCGGGTGCGGCTTCGTGCTGAATCTTCACGCCGCAAAGCTCGGCCAGATGAAAGGCGGTTCCCAGATGCACGTCGTTACGGCCTGTCTTCAGGGCATTGCTGAAGAGCTTGTCGGCCGCTTGCGGGTTGTACTTCGGAGACGGGCTGCACAGAGCCAGAAAATCAGTACGGCCTGCTTCGCCGCAGTCGTTGGCGATGGCAAAGGCCAGTTGTATATATTCTTGATAGGTTGGAGCAATGTCTGCTCCTGCATTTCTGACTGCTTCGGCCAGAAGGTGCAATGAAGATAGTGGTTCCATCAGATTTGGTAATTTATAATTAGTAATTTGTAGTCGGTGATTTGCAATGGCTCATCATTCGAAGTCCACAACTTTTCTGAGCAGTGCTTCCGGGTCGTGGCAGAGGAAACAGGCACGTACGAGGTCTTTCCCCGAAGTGTCCACTCCTTTTCCGGGTTGTGTGTTTTCGGCGTCATACATGCAGTGGACGTAGTTCATGGCCCAGCGCACCGCCTCCGTGCAGTCTTTTCCGATAGGGCAGGGTACAAAAGCCTTTACACCCCGTCCGGTGGGGCTGACGAACACCAGCACCGGCGCGAGGTAAGGGTCATCGAACAGCAGCTGTTTCAGGCGTCGGGCTTCGTCAGGCGAGTCGAGGTGATCTACGTCTACCACCACCAGTCCGGAGGGTAGTTCCAGGCAGTCGCTCCGTCGTCGGGTGAATACGCCGCAGGGGGTGACATAGGGCAAGGTTTGCTGTTTCAGCATCCGGCAGTTGTCGTCATCGCCTTGTAGGGCGGCTTCGCGGATGGCTTGGGTCAGGATGATCAGCCGTTTGTTGGCAGTGATGAGTTGGTAAACTTCGTTCAGTTCCAAAGTACGCAGGGGGGTGAGCGTGGCGCTTTTCACGGTTTTCCCGGTCGCTCCGTCCTTCATCGGTGAGATGGGTGGCATGAAAAGCGACATTTTTAAAGATTTTGGCATATTATATGTTTAAATAGTTGGTTCAAAGATATTCTTTCTCTTTCTTTGAATCTTTCTCACATGTGAGAAAGATTTTAAAGGGACAAAGTAAATAATAACAATATATAACATATTATTCTATCTAATTACTTAAAAAATTATCTAAATGGACAAAGATTTTATTCACCCCTCATTGGGCTTTTTTATCGAGCGAACGAGAAAACAGAGTGGAGTCACCATCGAAACTCTTTGCAAGGACTTGCATATTTCTCCATCCACGTACATGGACTTAAAAAAAAGGGCGTAATGCCTCACTTAGTACATACGAAGCTCTTCTACGATACTATATCGATGAACTGGAGGAACTGGATGATGACGAAATCAGGAAATTGGCCGGCGAGTGGGTGGAGAAATGGCTTCAAACGAGAAAATCAAGGTAACCGTTTTATTGTCCCGCTAAAAACAGAAGGATATGACCCTTACATTGATTATCTGAAGGGTGTCAGCATATTCTTTGTAGTATTGGCTCATTGTTTGCCGATGCAAAATTGCCTGTTGTTCTCTTTTTGGGGAGCACAGGCAGTTCCTTTGTTTCTTCAGAAATATCTTTAACGGGTGCAGGGATTATGTTAATATGGTCCCTGACAAAATTACTTTGGCTACCAGCCAATGTTAAATTCAAAACTAATTCATTAACAAAACTCGGTTTAAGGCACTGAAAAGTGCCCTCTCAAAGGGGTATGCCCTAAATTGAGTGCTTATCATATATTATGAAAATTCTTATATATATAGCTGAAACAGGGCTCAATTCGTCAGTCGGAATTCATTTGGATATAGCTTTAGAGCAGATAAGGCAAGGAAATGAGGTGTTTATTCTCAATTGTGACCAATCTATTGGAGGATGTATGGAAAATCCTTATTGGAATCCACTTTTTTGTAAACTGTGCATGGCTTTTCAAAAAAAAGATATGAAACACTTCCTGCCCAAAGGAGTGGAACAACACTGGATGAAAGAGTTTGTAAAGCAACTTAAAGAAGAGGATATCCCTAAACTGCAATACGATACAGTAAAAGAACTGAGGGCTCTCACTTTCCATGGAGTTGATATAGGTATGGGGGTGATGTCAACCTACATTTCCCAAACTAGGAATCTAAATCCTGAAATTAACGAGAAGTCGCGTGCTTATTTTGATGCATTGATTCGTGAACAAATTGTTACAGCCTTAGTTTTTGAGCGTCTCCAGAAAAAACATGGTTTTGGTTTGGTTGTGTTCCAAAACGGACGTGGAGCTCAATTCAAGCCATTTTTCAATATTTGTAAAAATTTGAAGATTGACTTCATCTGTACAGAAGATATGTGTAATGCAAAAGGTGATTCTTTTCTAACTCATTTTTATAATGATATACCACATAGCATTGCTGCGAATAATCAGAAATATGTGGAGTGTTGGGAGCATACGAAAGATTCTGATAACGAACGTGAGAAAATAGCCCGTTCTTTCTTTGAAAATAGGCGAAATGCAGTCTTTGCAGGTGACACCATCTATGTGAAAGATCAGGTACAAGGGCAAATGCCCGAAGAGTGGAAAAATGATGTGGAAAATATCGTTATATTTAATTCTTCTGAAGATGAATTTTCTGCAGTGAGTAAAGAATTTGATGATGGAGCTTTTTTCCCTTCTCAGATTGAAGGAATAAAAAGCATTGTCGAGCATTATAAACATGATAAAACCAAGCACTTTACACTGCGTGTGCATCCTAATTTGAAGAAGGTTTCTTATAAGTATCATTTGGATTTATATAATCTTAATTACTCTAATCTGACAGTTGTCAGAAGCAATTCCCCTATCAGTACCTATGCTTTGATGGATGCTGCCAGTAAAATTATCGTTTTTGGGTCAACTACCGGCATTGAATCTGTATATTGGAAAAAACCTGTAATCTGCCTGGCAGCGGCTTATTATAAGCCTATGAATATCACCTATAATCCAAAGACAATGGAAGAACTTTGGAAATATATTGATACGCCTGAACTTGCTTGCCTTTATAGCGATGATGTGCTTAAATACGGCTATTATTATATGAGTAGTAATCATGAAAAGACGAAATATATAAAGACTGATAGAGTACGTCTGAATTTTTGTAGCCATACGTTGCAATGTTATAACTACCAAAAGCTCTTTGGTTCTAATTTCCTTTATGCATTGTTGATACAAGGCTTTTACAGATGGCTGCGCAATAAGTTTCCGGCCAAATTCAAATCATTGTCACTGAAAGAAGCATAATATAGGTGGACTCTAACTCAAAACGTATCGCAAAAAATTCACTCTTTTTGTATGTGCGAATGGCTGTCCTTATGTTGATATCCATTTTTACATCGAGAGTGTTGCTTGAAAAGTTAGGTGTTGACGACTTTGGGATATACAATGTAGTGGGAGGTGTAGCAGTGCTGTTTGCTTTCTTCAGTTCTTCACTAACTAATGCATCGCAACGTTTTCTCACCATAGAACTGGGTAGAAGTGATTTGAAAAAAGCCAATATAGTTTTTAATCAGCATCTTATTGTTTATCTTTTGATAGCAGGAGGGATATTTTTCTTTGCCGAAACCGTAGGATTGTGGTTTGTTTATAATAAACTGGTTATTCCTCCTGATAGGCTTTTTGCTGCGGTGTGTGTATATCATTTTACTGTGATATCGCTCTGCCTTACTTTGCTGGGCATAGTATTTAACTCTTGCATTATAGCACATGAAGCGATGGATGTATTTTCTTTTTTAGGTATATTCCAAGGAGTGGCTAAGCTGGGGGTTGTCTATCTGCTTACTATTTCATTGACCGACAAACTTATTACTTATGGTTTTTTGATGTTGATGGTTACGCTCCTTGTGCAGGTATTTTATATGCTCTACTGTTTTAAGCGTTATGAAGAGTGCAAATTGAGGTGGGTATGGAATAAAGCTGTCTTAAAAGAAACCTGCACCTTGGTGGGGTGGAATATGATAGGTACAGCTGTATATGCTATCAATGATTCGGGTGTGAATATCTTGATGAACCTTTTTTTCGGTTCAGTAGTGAATGCAGCTCGTGCCTTGTCGGGCCAGGTGAGTGGTGCTGTAGGAAGTTTCTCTAGTAACTTTTACACTTCTGTGCAACCACCGCTTATCAAAGCTTATGCTTCCGGTGATTGCAGCTATATGATGAAGCTCTTTTATAATAGTTCGAAATATTCTTTCTATTTGTTGTGGATTATCTGCCTACCAGTGATGTTTTCTATCAATGAACTGTTATCAATATGGTTGACAGAAGTGCCTGAATATGTGGACGTGTTTACTATTTGGATTTTGCTTTATTCGATGGTTACTACTTTGAATAATCCGATATGGACTATTTCACTGGCAGTAGGTAAACTCAAATGGTATATCTTGATAGGCAGTGGTGTCTTCTTGTTGGTCTTTCCCATTTCGTATGCAGTGTTGAGGTTGGGTTATTCGCCCGTTTCTGTTTTCATGATAATGGTGGCAGTGCGCTCGGTTTATCTGATAGTAGTATTGCGTATTATTTCGTCATATATTCCACTTACTTACCGAGGATACATGAACGGTGTTGTGTACCCCATCTTGAAGAGTACAGTACTAAGTACTGTGGTAGCGGCACCGCTTTATTATGTTATGCCTACTACAGTGATTGGAACATTTTCTTATTGCTTTTTAACGGCTTTTACTACTATTGTATGTATTAGCATGGTAGGTGTGACGGCTGGTGAGCGTGCTATAGTTCGGGATTTTTTGAAAAATAAATTGTGTAAAAGATGAATATTCGTAAACTAACATGGAGCAAGTTGATAGGGTTTGCTCGTCATTATTACTCTTTGTATATTGTAAGGGCATTGTGGGTACACTGGTTTAATCCGCTCTATACTCTTTATTTCAATTTAATCTTTTTCCCTTTTAAACAGGCTGTTCGTTTCCCGGTTTTTGTTTACGGATGGCCTCGACTCTTTGCGCAAACAGGACATTTAAGATGCATTGGATCTTGTTATCCCGGTATGGTAAAACTGAACTGCACGATAGCGGGGGCTCCGCAATATAGTGGGGGAAACGTTGAGCTTAATCTATGGGGGGACATCATTTTTAGAGGAAAATGTGTGATAGGAAGTGGAAGCAGGTTGACTGTTTGCGGACTGCTTGATTTGGGAGCGGATACAAAGATTATGAATTTTTGTAATATTACGGCGGAATCGGTGGTACGCATCGGTGCACAATCCTGGATTGTGCACCGATGCCAAGTGCTTGACTCGAACTATCATTATATAGCTGACTTTAAACATGGTATGGTGAAGAAAAGAGCACACCCTATTACTATAGGGAATTATTGTTGGGTTTGTAATAGTTCTACGATTACTGGCGGAGCAGTAATTCCAAATAAAATAATCGTGGCGTCAAACAGTTTGGTGAACAAAGATATGTCGAATATTCCAGAAGAATCTATAATTGGTGGAATACCGGCTAAGTTGGTAGCTATAGGATATCGCCGTATTGAAAGTCATCAATTTGAAGGTGAGGTTAATCGGTATTTTATGCTTCATCCGGAAGCAGATATGTATCCGATACCAGAAGGGGTTGGGCATGATATTTGTGATAGAGACTGGTAATGTATATACTATGTGGATTATGTATAAGAATGATTAGTGCAAAGTGATATGAATTATACTATAGAAGAATATACGAATGACTCCATTAGGCACTTAGAAGAAGCTTGGCTAATTCTTGAAAAAGGGGATGACATGACCTATTACCAATCTTATAAATGGAACATGATTATTCAGCATTTCACTCCTCAGTACAAAGGCATATGTAAACTATTATATCTTTTAGTGAAACAAGGCGAAAAACCTCTTCTTATAGCACCGTTATGGATTATTGAAAAAACATTTCTATTTGTAAACAAGAAAGGTGCATATTTAATAGGTCGAAAAGGATGGAGTGATTATTTGAATTTTGTTTACGCAGATTGTAGTAATGATGTTTTTAAGGTGCTGTTTGACTACATTTATAGTAAGTTGCACTTAAGCCTATGTTGTTTAGAACAAATTAAGGAAGATACAAAGTTGTACGCTTATTTGTCTCAATATGTAACCTTGAATAAAGACTGCCTCACAACGTGTGTTTCTTTAATGATTCCTAAGGGTGTAGACGATTACAAACAAATTCTTAGCAAAAAATCAAGGCAGAATATACGAACAGCTAATAACAGACTAAATAAAGATGGTAGGTCAATTGTCTTTTCATTTGAAGACCATCCGAATTTGACTATATGCGAATCAATGCGGCAAGAAAGGGTGGAGGTAAAAAACAAATTCAGGATTCATTCATTGAAAGAACTGATTAAATGTTTAAAGAATTATTTAAAAAATAAGTTTATAATATCTTTTCCTGTCTTTTTACCCTTTTACGAGGATAAATCATTACGCTTTGTTAGCGCATATATTGATGGTGAATTAGCAGCCTACTTTTGCTATGGATTAGATGAGTACCATAAAAAAGTTGTATTAATGGCTGTAGGTACCAATAATAAATTTGCGAAATATTCTCCAGGTGTATTGGCATTATATGCATATATTTTGAACCTAATAGAGCGTAAAGAAATATCATTGTTGGATTTTACGAGAGGGGATGAAAAATATAAATATTCATTGGGAGGAGTTAATCATTATATACATGATGTTTCTTTTAATTTATAATATGGTTGAGTGTTTTAAGATACAACTACTTGCTTTACCGTTAAAAGTCTCTCCTTTTGATGTGAGAGAAAGTAAGGCGTTGAAAAGAATTACTGGACTATCTGAGTGGTTTTGTCTGAATCCTACGATTATACTAGCTGACCCATTTCTTTTTGTGGATAAAGATCGCCTTTGTTTGTTTTATGAGAGCAAAAAATTGCTTACTCCTGGCGTCATTATGATGATTTCAACTATTGACTTAAAGCATTGGACAAAGCCTCGGGTCGTTCTGAAGGAGAAATTTCACTTATCTTTTCCTTGGGTATTCACAGATGCGGGTAAGGTTTATATGGTGCCTGAAACGGGTACTGATGGTAGTATCAGAGTCTATGAGGCTACAGATGATACTCTTACTCGTTGGAAACTAAAAAGAAAACTTCTTGAATTGTCACCTGGGAATGTGATGAATATGGGTTACTCTGATTCGTCAATTTACAAAAAAGATGGCATTTACTATTTGATGACTACTGTTCAATATGAAGATGGCATCAATACTCTGGAACTGTATTATTCAGATTCTTTAATGGGAAAATATGTAAAACATCCTTTATCGCCGATAGCTCATAGCCAGAATGTGGGGCGAAATGCTGGAAGCCTTCAAAAAATCAACGGTAAGTTATATAGGTTTTCACAAAACTGTGTTTTTAGATATGGAGACAATGTTCATGTAAGTGAGATTACTCGGCTAACTACGACAGAGTACCAAGAACATCTTGTTAAAGAGAATATTTATTCTTCTGAAATTCCTTTCTATAATGAAGGGGGGCATCAATTTAATATGGTGAAATTTAAAGAACAGTGGGTTGTGGCTACAGATGCAAAAGAGTATCATTATTTGCTATATGCAAGAATAATGAATAAGCTTAAAAGTTTTCTGACGTGTTTCCGGTTCCGGATTTTGACTGAATAGTGTTGTGTAAATCGTCATTTAATATTGTTGTTTGCATTGAAGGATTTTTTCTTATTTAGGCTTTAAGTAGGTTCATGAAAAAAGTAAAGATTCTATTTCAAATCTGTCACCAAATATAATATATGATTCCCAAAATAATACATTATTGTTGGTTTGGGCGTAATCCCTTACCGGAATTGGCCGTGAAGTGCATTGATTCATGGAAAAAGTTTCTTCCCGACTATGAAATAAAAGAATGGAATGAAGATAACTTTGACGTAAATATCATTCCCTATACTAAAGAAGCGTATGAAGCAAAGAAATATGCTTTTGTGAGTGACTATGCTCGCTTCTATATACTATATCATCACGGTGGCCTCTATTTTGATACGGATGTGGAGGTGATACGTCCAATGGATGATATTATAGCTCACGGGCCGTTTATGGGGTGTGAGAATGAAGCCGGACAGGATGCTGGAGCGACTACGTTAGCAGTCGCTCCAGGTCTTGGCCTGGGATGCAATCCGGGTCTTGGCCTGTATGCAGAAATTCTTGACTTGTATGCCAAATTACACTTCAGACATACGGATGGTAGATTAAACTTGAAGACGGTAGTACAATATACTACTGAACTGTTGGTTAGACACGGATTGAAAAATATAAACGATGTACAACTATGTGCAGATGTGTGGGTATATCCGAAAGTATATTTTTGTCCAATAGACTATTATACGGGTCTATGCAAGATGTATCCAAACACTCATACTATTCATCATTATGCGGCATCATGGGTTTCACCTTCAAAAAAGTTGAAAAATAAGATTATTGGCCTAATAGGTAAGCGGATGACGGGTTGGCTTTTGAAAATGAAGAACTTATTGGACAAAAAATAGACTGATGAAAGTTTCTTTATTAATACCGGTTTATGGTGTAGAGAAATATATTGAGAAGTGTGCTGTATCTTTGTTTGAACAGACTTACGAGGATATAGAGTATATTTTTGTGGACGATTGTACGCCCGATAACAGCATGAATGTGTTGAGTGGGGTTATAGAACGTTATCCTAAAAGAAAAGATCACACTCGTATTATTCACCATGACCGTAACAAAGGGTTGGCGCAAGCGCGGAATACGGCACTGGAAGCCGCAACTGGTGATTTTGTCCTGAATGTGGATAGTGATGACTATTTAGAACTACAGGCTATAGAGAGGTTGTGCGCAGTGGCTGATAAGAAGAAAGCCGATGTAGTGGTATTTGGTTTTTATTCAGTATATGTCAAAGGTCGAGTAGCATGTCCCAATATGTATCATTTTGTTGATAAAGAATCTTACTTGAAATCGTTGTTGGAGAAAAAAAATACCTCTTGTGTATGGGGGAAGTTTATGGCTCGTGAACTGTACCGGAAAACTGGTATCCGCGCCATACCGGGACTGAATCAAGGGGAGGATTATGCTGTAATTCCTCGATTACTGTATTACGCAGAGCACATTGTGATGATAGAAGATTGTTTATATAACTATGTACAATACAATAATGAGGCTTATACCAAATCTTTCAAAAGAGAACATATTGATGATTTATTGTGGGCTGATTCTGTCTTGTGTGATTTCTTTTTGTCTGTATCCGAAAATCATTCGTACGAAAGTATTTTATATCGGGCTAAATTGCGTACGAAAACGTATATGCTCAAGATAGCTCATACGCTGGCTGATATTCAAGACATTTCTAAAGTATATCTGGATATTCCCCAAAAATATTATAAAGATTTATCTATAGCCGATAGGGTCATCTTAGAATTGGTGCATTTGAAATGTTACAGGCTAATTTTGTGTTTCACCAAAACTGGTTTTTGGTTGAAAAGAATGTTGAAATCCTCATAGGGTATTTGAGATGCTATTTAGTTATGTAGTGTATACACTGCTTGTGCTGGTGGTATGTTCTGCTACATTTTATGTGTGGAAGAACTGTAATGTTCGTTATTCCGTTTTATTGATACCTTCATTTTGCTATGCATTCTTGGTAGGGATGCGATATGATGTAGGTGCTGACTGGTTTTCATATCATGACTACTATATATACGTACTGGCAGGCGGAGATTTGGATTTGGAGTTTGCTTATGTTTTTCTTAACAAGACTGTAGCTTTCTTTGGCTTGAATTATCAAGCGTTCTTCATTGTAGTGGCATTACTAGAAATTTTGTTGCTTTATAAGTTTCTAGAGAGGCGTAGGAGAATTTGTTTTTTTGGAGTGTTGCTCTATTTCTTGATAGGACCGTTCTTTTCATCGCTCAATTTGGTGAGGCAGTCGCTTGCATTCTTTGTGTTTCTGTATGCGTTGCGATATATCGAGAGTCGGGATTGGAAAAGGTATGCGGTAATGATGATATTAGCTTTTGGATTTCATACTTCTTCACTTGTGCTGGTGCCGTTATATTTTGTAAACAGAATAGATGATAGTTTTCTCAATAAAAGGATTTTGCTGTTAGGACTATTTGCCTTGACTGTATTATTTGGTTCCACTTTGATGGAGCGGCTGGGCAATCTTTTCTTTGAAATGGTGGATGCGTGGCAATATCAAAGATATGCATCTGGTTTTTTGGAGAATTCATTTTCGTACGGTTTGGGCTTTATAGGTATCAAGCTGATAGATTTGATTATGATATGTTATGCGGCAAAGTTGAACCGTGTGTTTAAGAATGAAGGATTCACAGTAATTTGGTGGATTTACTATATAGGGGTGTTGATTTTTAATATGGGCATGGCCAATCAGCTCACCATTCGTATGTCCTATTGCATGACTTCACTGCGTTTTGTGTTGCTGTCGTACTTATGCTGCTATGCTTTTTTAATAGTGAAATGTAAAACGAAGTTGGTGACAGTAGTTACCGTGTGTATATTGCTGTTTAGTGTGATGACTTTTTATGGAGCGATAGCACAAGGACACAACGGATGTTCACCGTTCCAGTTTGCTTTATAAAAATTGATGTATGAAAATTGTATTGTTGTATTTAGGTCGTAAAGGTGCCGGACCGGAATATGCTCTTGAAATGGCAAAGGCTTTGTCTCGTAAAGCTGAAGTGATGTGTATTATATCGACTTACGTTTCAAATAAACACAATTGGTTATCTTGGGCAGAAAATAATATTTCTGTAAAAATTAAGGAACTTAAGACGTATAATTCAATCACAGAGTTTATTCTAAAGAGTTTTAAATTCTTTCTCTATTTGGATTCTATACGTACTATAAATCGTTTTGCTCCTGACATGATTTATTCTCCAATGTCTCACCCTTGGGAGAGGTTTATTATTCCTTATTGTAAGTGTAAACTGACAGTACAAACGATTCATGATGTAGTTTTACATGAAGGTGAAAATTCTTTTTGGAATAAACTAGGGCGATTTATGTTCTCTTATAAAAGTACAAAAAAAGTCATTCTCAGTAATTCTTTCAAGAACTATTTAATAAATAAGGGAATGGAAGAATCAGATATTTTAGTAATTCCACATGCTGTTTTTAAAGGTTATTATTTAAGTGAGAATATTATAGAGGATTATACGTGCTATAATCGCTTTCTATTTTTTGGGCGTATTATTAAATATAAGGGTCTTGAAGTGCTGCTTGAAGCAATGAAAGGGATTGCACAGAAAGCACCTGGTGCAAAGTTGGTAATAGCTGGTAATGGGGATATAACACCTTATCAAACGATGATTTAAGAATGTGCGAATAACTTAGATTTACATATTGGTTGGATTGAAGATAATCAAGTAGAACGTTTTTTTAAAGAGATTGATTTTGTGGTTCTTCCTTACACACATGCCTCTCAATCAGGAATCATTCCTTTAGCTTATGCTTTTGGGAAACCTGTGATTGCAACTTGCATAGGTGGAATTCCAGAGCAGGTAGAAGAAGGTAAAACAGGGATTCTTATTCAGCCTGGTAATGTAGGAGAACTGGAAAATGCAATTTGTGATTTATTGGCTGATTCTATTCTATTGAAGATGCTAAAAAAAAATTGTTATGAATATGCAGCAATGAATACTTGGGATAGTTCTGCAAAGATGTTGATTGATTGTATTGAGTCATAAATATTTGTTGTTTGTAGAAAACAAAAAACAATGGAGCAAAAAATCATTCGTAATTACTACCATTTCCCAGAATGTGTCTCCTCTTTACAAAGGGAGCTTGCAGCGATGGAAGACGTGCAAATTCGTTGCTTGAATAAGAATAAGGTATCTATTGCAATATATGCTAGTAAGCGTCTAATTTTGACGTATTGTATAAAATTATAAAAAGTCAGATATTCGCCGCTGTAATAAAAAAGTAGTATATGTATGGCAGCAGCGATTTTGAGTATTTGTTTATCCGCTATAAAGCGGAGTCTATGCCGCAAGGTGAGTCAATCCAGACTTTCTGTATAAAGAGTAAAGTCTCTTATAATCTGTTTTACAAATGGTACAAGGATATAAACCGTTTCTATTATTTGCGCAAATCTCATGATATGCGTTGCAAATATGACCGTGTACTTTTAATCATTCATGAGCAGTTTCACCGTGAACCTATGTATGATGAAGCCTTTATCGTCATGTCCAAGGATAGACGTAAGGTTCGTTTGTCCAGTTAGTGAATTCTCCTTCACAAATACCGGTGAAAGGGAAAGACCCTACAGTAAGAGAATGTCCTACAAGCGTATAAAGGCTGACAAGTCCGTATGTCATGATTCAGACTTCAGCCGTCTTCCGAAAGATTCCGTAGTCGTCAAGACCTTCTACAAATATTCTTCCGAACAGATAAGCTATATATTGGAACACAAGTATTAGGTAATCCGTTATGTGCAGTCAGACGGTAGGATTCACGAGGGTTATTCTCCGAAAGACGGTGGTCTGGAGAAGATGGATGTTGTTCTGAGCACTCATGCTTCGGCTGATTTTCTGGCTCATTTGGCTTTTGATCATTTTGTGCTGAATATTCCTTATTACCGTGAGATGTACCGTCTTTGGGATCATAAGATGTCTTTGAGCCGTATGACTCTGATTAACTGGCTGGCCCCAGGCGCTTCTTTTACGGGCTCTCTGATAGAGAGTCTTAAAAAACGGTGCTATGGTGAAGGACTCCATTATCAACTGTGACGAGATATGATGCAAGGTAAACAGACATTTTATGAAGAAGTATATCTGGTGTCTGGTAAACAAGGAACAGAAAATAGTAATCTACTGTTATGAGGACGGTTCCAGAGGTCGTAAGGTCTTGAGGGGAATTGTGAAAGACCGTGAGATAAAGACTTTTTAGTCGGACGGTTACAATGTTTATATGTATATCGATAAGGAACTGGTTGACACAGAACATCTCTGCTGCTTGGCTCATGCCCGTACCAAATTTGTCTATGCATATGAACTGGACGGTGCCCTTGATGCCAAATATGTGATAGAGTGTTTCGGTGAACTTTACCAGCTTGAAGAAACCTATAAGTTAAGCAATCTGTCAGCGGAAGAGATAACCAATTGTCGCCAGTCGTTGCGGACTAAAGAGATTATCGGTCGAATAAGGAGTAAGCTTAATGTTCTGATATCTCCGACGCATCCCCAACTGATGGACAAGGCCGTGAATTATCTTCATACCTTCTGGAAACAGCTATTTACTTATCTGAACGATGGTCGTTATGACATCAACAATTCGATAGCAGAACGTTTCATCCGTCCTTTGGCAATTGAGCGTAAGAACTCGCTTTTTTTGTGGGCAATCGCATGGATAATCTCTCAGCAGCTTATTATACGTTGCTGTCAACGTGTCGTATGAACGGTTTGTCTGTATTGGAATATTTAAAGAAATTCTTCCATGAAGTTGTAAATGGTCGCAGGGATTATGAGAATCTGCTGCCTATGACGATTGACGATTGGACTCAATACTAACAAAAATTAAAAATTACGTTCAAACTTTGAAATATTTAATAGGGAACCGCTGAAAAGCGGCTTTCCCTAGGGGGACGCCAAAATTGGACGCTAACCATCTACTTATAATCTAAAGTAATTAATTTGCAAAAATTCCAATGAATATTCTTCATGTCATAAATATATCCTTTGTTATCCCATATTTTTTTGGTAAACAATTTTCGTATTTTAATAATAGAGGCTATAAAGAATATATTGTTTGTAGCTCATCAGAAGAGTTACGACGTTTTGCGGCAAGTTATGATTTTGAGTTTTATGAGGTAGAGATTTTAAGAGCTATTTCTTTGAGAAAAGATATTAAAGCTGTTTACAAAATTGCTAAATGTATCTGGCAGTCTAAAGCTGACGTTGTAACGGGGCATACCCCCAAGGGGGCTTTATTATCCATGATAGCTGCTTATATCATGCATGTGCCGGTCCGTATTTATTTTCGTCATGGCCTTGTTTATGAAACGGCTAAAGGATTTAAACGAAAGTTATTATTATATATGGACCGTTTATCTGCTCAATTAGCTACAAAAGTTGTATGCGTTAGTCCTTCTGTTTATAAAAGAAGTCTTGAAGATAAATTGAATATGGGTTCAAAGCAAATTTTGTTATCGAAGGGTACATGTAATGGTATTGATATTGAAAGGTTCAATAGAGATAAATTGGACTATAGTCGAATAGAACGATTGAAGGCTGATTTAGGTTTGAATCGGTATAACTTTATTATAGGATTCACAGGACGTATGGTTCGTGATAAAGGTATTATAGAGTTAGTCAATGCTTTTAAATGCCTTCAGGGTAATCATCCGAATATTGCTTTGCTGTTAGTGGGTATGTTAGAAAAAAGGGATGCTTTACCTGAGAATATAGTAAACGAGATAAAGAGAAATTCATCAATTATTTATACTGGTTATGTAGAGAATGCTATGATTGAGTATTATTATGCTATGATGAATCTTTTTGTCTTGCCATCCTATCGTGAAGGATTTCCAACATCGGTATTAGAAGCGTCTGCAATGGAGCTTCCCGTAATAACGACCAAAGTAACAGGGTGTATAGATTCAATTATAGAAGAAAAGACTGGGATATATGTAGAACACGACTCAGGTAGTTTGGCAAT
This sequence comes from Bacteroides muris (ex Afrizal et al. 2022), assembly GCF_004793475.1. Taxonomy (GTDB): domain Bacteria; phylum Bacteroidota; class Bacteroidia; order Bacteroidales; family Bacteroidaceae; genus Bacteroides; species Bacteroides muris. The sequence goes on from NZ_SRYZ01000067.1 coordinate 17,278, forward strand.
AGCAATAGAGAACTTTTATCATGATGAGATGTTGTGCCATGAATATGGGAGGAATGGGCGCAAGTTTGTAGTAGATAATTTTGAACAACATATCATTTGGAAAGAAATCGAAAAATTATATTTAGAGGTATAAACTAATGAATAAAAATATTGATTTGAAGTTCTATCAGACCGAGGCTTTGCCTCATGGAGAATCTGTCTAATAGTTTTGTGGTTAGCACTTAATTAGGGCATGCACTTTGTGAAGAAACCGTTTCTGAAAAGCACAAATTAGTGAGTGATAATTAGGATATTTCAAAATCTTCAAATATCTTTGTAAAAAGATTGGAAAGATGAGTGAACTTAAGCCATATAAAGAGCAAGAATCAACGAAAGAGATGGTCGGTGAACCGATTGTTGCTTATACTGCAAGTGACAAGGGGAATTTAGATATTGTTATAGGAAAACGTGATGGCATCGAATGTGCTATTTCCGGTGAGGAATTATTGAGCAGGCTTCGTCCTCGTATAAAGGCTTTGTTTGAATGAAAGTCGTATTTGCTCCCGAAGTAGAGGAGGATTTGTATGGACTTATAAAAATACTTGTTGAGAAGGAGTATCTGGGTACTTATCCTTTTGCTATTTCTTATGTGGAAGAACTGATAGCTGATATTCAACAGAACATTCATTCTAAATTGAAAAGGAAAGCTCCCGCTTTTTTTGAGCGTTATGGTAAGGATATGCGTTACATCACTTATCAACGTAATTTTAAGACGACGTGGTATGTTTTTTTCTCTGTCATCGGAGATACTTATTTTATCAAATACATAACCAATAATCACGTTTCCGGTCAGTATATTTTTTAGCATATTTCAATGAACATACTAATCACCGGAATCCACGGTTTTGTGGGTTCCAATCTTGTTATTGCCCTAAAGGAACGTCATACCCT
>NZ_SRYZ01000068.1 GCF_004793475.1 Bacteroides muris (ex Afrizal et al. 2022)
ATACCAATGGTGATACCCGCAAGCAGCTGCTGGCAAGGGCCAAACATGTACTTGTTAAGCATTTCAGTAAATGGACTGAATCCCAAAGAATACGTGCGGAAATCATATTCGACCATTATCCGGAACTGAAATCAGTTTACGACTTGGCCATAGAGTTGACCGATATATATAATAAGCACTATGACAAGGATGTGACACGGGCAAAGCTTGCCTTGTGGTACAAATGGAAAAGCTTGGATACGGATGTTTCGAACCGTAACAAATACCATGCAGAACTATTATGAAACAATACTGAACTATTTCGTTAACAGGGAAACCAATGCGTTTGGTGAATCATTCAATGCAAAAATTAAAGCGTTCAGAACACAGTTCAGGGGAGTCGGAGATAGACTATTTTTTATTTTTAGATTATGCAAACTAACAGGGTAGATTTAACATACCCACAGGGTTTTAGGACTGACCCCTAATTTTCTACTGACCCGCTTAAGCCCCCTATGCTTATCGGGTGAGCCTGAGCCAATGCCTGCACCGAAATTTTTGTACATGGTCGGAAAGCAACAAAAAAACCTCTTAAAGCTTGTGACTTTAGGAGGTTTTTAGCTCAAATTGGCTGTTTGTGGTTGGGCTACCTGGATTCGAACCAGGAATGACAGGACCAGAATCTGTAGTGTTACCATTACACCATAGCCCAATGGTTGTTATTTCCTTTTTGCGGTTGCAAAGATACAAAGATTTCTATAAATCAAAACAAAAACGAGCATTTTTTTTGCAAAAAACTGATAAGATACCGTAATCCAAAGGATTATATAACTAAAAAAAAACAAAAATTGAAAGAGTTTTCCTCTTTTGCGTGTTTGATATGAGAAATCAACGTATATTTGTCAACTGTTTTAATATAATAATGTATAATGAACGAAACGAAGAAACTGATTCAACAGATAACAGAAGGTATTCAAGATAAAAAAGGAAAAAAAATCGTCATCGCAGATCTGACAAAAATCGACGATACAATATGCAATTATTTCGTCATCTGCCAAGGAAACTCTCCCAGCCAAGTGACAGCCATTGTAGAATCCATAAGGGACTTCACACGCAAGGGTGCCGATACCAAGCCCTTCGCCGTAGACGGGCTGCGCAATGCTGAATGGGTAGCTATGGACTACTCGGACATATTAGTGCATGTCTTCCTGCCTGAAACAAGGGAATTCTACAATCTGGAACACCTCTGGGCAGATGCCAAATTAACTCAAATTCCTGACCTCGATTAATCAAAACGTATGGATAATAATACCAACAAGAAACCCAATAAAGTAAATATGCCCAAGTTCAACCTGAACTGGCTGTATATGATTATAGCAATGATGCTGTTAGGGCTGTACCTGACCAACGAAAGCGGTACAGCAACCCAAAATATCTCTTATGATGAATTCCAGCAATATGTACGAAACGGTTATATAAGCAAAGTAATCGGTTACGATGACAACTCCGTCGAAGCTTACGTCAAACCGCACCACATAGGGAACGTATTTCGTCAGGACTCCAGCCGAGTAGGCAAGAATCCGCTTATTACGACCGAGGCCCCTTCACGCGAGAGCTTGGGGAATTTCCTGCAAAAGGAAAGAGACGACGCCCACTTTGACGGCTCCATCAACTACGAAAAGAAGCGAAACTACTTCGGTGCCATTCTGTGGCAGATTCTCCCTTTTGCATTCCTTATCGGTTTCTGGATTTTCATGTCCCGACGCATGAGCGGAGGTGGAGGCATGAGCGGAGGTGGAGGCATCTTCAGCGTAGGAAAGTCCAAGGCCCAATTATTTGAAAAAGGTTCCCCCATCAAGATTACATTCAAGGATGTGGCAGGACTTGCCGAAGCCAAGCAAGAGGTAGAAGAAATTGTCGAGTTTTTGAAAGAGCCTCAGAAATATACCGATTTGGGAGGTAAGATACCCAAGGGTGCCTTGCTGGTAGGTCCTCCGGGAACCGGAAAGACCCTGCTTGCAAAGGCCGTGGCCGGAGAAGCCAACGTACCTTTCTTCTCTTTGGCAGGTTCCGACTTTGTGGAAATGTTTGTCGGTGTGGGAGCTTCCCGTGTTCGCGATTTGTTCCGCCAAGCAAAGGAAAAAGCACCTTGTATCGTGTTCATCGACGAGATTGACGCTGTAGGACGTGCACGTGCCAAAGCAGCCGCCATGGGTGGCAACGACGAGCGCGAAAACACATTGAACCAGTTGCTGACTGAGATGGACGGCTTCGGCTCCAACAGCGGCGTTATCATCTTGGCCGCCACCAACCGTGTGGACGTCTTGGACAAAGCATTGCTGCGAGCCGGACGTTTTGACCGCCAGATACATGTAGACCTACCCGACCTTAATGAGCGTAAGGAAGTATTCGGCGTACACCTGCGCCCCATCAAGATAGACAATAGTGTGGATGTAGACCTTCTGGCACGCCAGACTCCCGGATTCTCTGGAGCAGACATAGCCAATGTATGTAACGAAGCAGCCCTGATAGCCGCCCGCCACGGCAAGAAGTTCGTCGGAAAGCAAGACTTCCTGGATGCCGTAGACCGTATTGTGGGTGGATTGGAAAAGAAAACCAAAATCACTACCGAGGCCGAACGCCGTTCCATTGCCATACACGAAGCCGGCCATGCCAGCATCTCTTGGTTGCTAGAATACGCCAATCCGCTGATTAAAGTAACTATTGTACCCCGCGGACGCGCTTTGGGCGCAGCCTGGTATCTGCCGGAAGAACGGCAAATCACCACCAAGGAACAGATGCTCGATGAGATGTGTGCCACCTTGGGAGGACGTGCCGCCGAAGACCTATTCTTGGGTAGAATATCCACCGGAGCCATGAATGACTTAGAACGTGTGACAAAGCAGGCATACGGTATGATTGCCTATTTGGGTATGAGCGAAAAACTCCCCAACCTCTGTTATTATAATAATGAGGAATATTCTTTCAACCGTCCGTATAGCGAAAAGACTGCGGAACTGATTGACGAAGAAGTGAAGCAGATGGTCAACGAACAGTACGAACGTGCCAAGAAAATACTATCCGAAAACCAAGAAGGACACAACCGGCTGGCACAACTGCTGATTGATCAGGAAGTAATCTTTGCCGAAGACGTTGAACACATCTTTGGAAAACGTCCATGGGCTTCCCGTTCGGAGGAAATCAGTGCAAACAAGACTGCTGCCGAGGTGAAAAAAGCAGAGCAAGAAGAAGAACAAAAAGCCATAGAAGCAGAAAAAGAAGTCAAGAAAGAAGAAAAGCATGAAAAATAACTTTATCCAACGTGCCGTTACCGGTGTATTATTCGTCATAGTATTGGTGGGCTGTATTCTTTACAGCCCCCTTTCGTTCGGTATACTGTTCACCATTATCAGTGCACTGAGCGTACATGAGTTTGCCCAATTAGTCAACAGGAGCGGCGAAGTAAGCATAAACAAGACCATCACTGCATTGGGGGGAGCTTACCTTTTCCTTGCATTAATGAGTTTCTGTACCCAGCAGTCTGTAGGAGCACGGATATTCCTTCCTTATTTGGGACTGTTGCTCTACATGATGATTACGGAACTTTACCTCAAGAAAAAGAACCCGACGGGTAACTGGGCCTACTCCATGCTAAGCCAATTGTACGTGGCACTCCCCTTCGCCCTGCTGAATGTACTTGCTTTTCAATATTCCACGGAAACGAGCAGTGTGACCTACAACCCCATCCTGCCGCTTTCCATCTTCGTATTCATCTGGTTGAGTGATACGGGTGCCTACTGTACTGGTTCATTGATAGGCAGACACCGTCTGTTTGAGCGCATTTCCCCAAAGAAATCTTGGGAAGGCAGTATCGGCGGCGGAATTTTCTCCATCGCTTCATCTTTTGTCTTTGCGTACTTTTTCTCTTTCATGCTGTGGTGGCAATGGGTAGGTCTGGCAATCGTCGTAGTCATTTTCGGTACATGGGGCGACCTGACCGAATCACTCATGAAACGCCAATTGGGAATTAAGGATTCGGGCAACATTCTGCCGGGTCATGGAGGGATGCTCGACCGTTTCGACAGTGCCCTGATGGCAATTCCCGCAGCAGTCGTTTATCTGTATGCATTGACGATGTTCTAACAACGGTTCACACGAACAAACCTGCATAAAACATATAAAAAGAGCACCCGGGCAGATGGATGACATCAAAATCCCGGGTGCTCTTTCTTACTATATACTATCACAACCCTTTTCTTACTTCAACTGCATATTGGACAGATCCACATTAGTAGTCAGCTTTTCATTACTTCCCACTGTTTTCAAATCAAAGGTTACTTCCACCTCTCCATTCTTTTCCGAATTGAGTTTCAGTTTGATGCCTTTAGTTTCCGAGGAAATCTCCAGGCTGTTCAGATTATAGGAGACAGCACCAAGACCGCGACGTCCCGACAGGTCATCATAATCATTATAACGGAGTTCCAAGTGGATATATCCGTCTTCGCCATACAAGGCATCATCCTTTTGCGGACGCACCAGGCTGATGCGGTGTTTTTGTTCTGTTGAGAATGGCAGGTTCTGCATGAAAAAGATGTTCATATAACCACCACTGATGCTGATGTCACCTTTATTTATAAACACGGGGTCGTTACCGAAATCTTCTTCAGTTTCGGGAGTCAGCGTTTCCACCTCTTTCGTCAGAATGTTTTGCAAGCGCAACAGTTTCACGGCATGGTCATATCCTGCATAGTTGTCCTGCAAAGGATTGAATACGGTTATCACCCGTTGTCCATCCACGGCATCATACCATCCTATGTCCGTATTCACCGGCCAAAGCGTCCCCCAGACATCGCAGTTCAAGTAAAAGGCATTCCCCGTAACACGCACAGTAGCCCACAAAGGCGGAGTAAAATCACCCAAAGAATATCCATCGCCATCATCACATGATTGCAAGACGGGCATCACTGCCAAACATATTGCCATAAATAACCCATACAGCTTTTTCATAATCAAAGTTCTTTTCATTTGTTTTTGTATAGAGAATACAAAAGCCGGGCATTTACTGCACCGGCTTCTTCCATTTTAACAATTTCTTAGAAACTATCCTGATTTTATTTCAGCTTCCTTAACAACGCCACCATCTTGCGGGCAGCATGTCCGGGTGCTCCGGCCTCTCCCAAGCGGGATGCCATGCACTCATATCCCTCGAGCATCCGGCAGCGATATTCCTTGTCGTACAAGATACGGTTCAGCTCCGAGCGTACCTGCTCTACTGTCATGGTATCGGCAACCAGCTCTTTCACCACCTCCCGGTTGGCAATGAGGTTGACCAAGGAAATGTACTTCACCTTCAGCATATGCCGTTTCAGGAAAGCGATAACCTTCCCTATCGGAGTATGGTAGCACACCGCTTGCGGCACACGGAACAGGGCCGCTTCCAGCGTTGCCGTCCCCGAAGTGACCAGTGCAGCCTCTGCCTGCCTCAACAAGGAGAATGTCTTGTTGAAGATAATCTTCACGTCCGCCCCGCCTACATAACATTTGTAATACTCGGGAGAAATGCCCGGAGCACCGGCCAGTACGAGCTGATAATCGGGAAAAGAAGCTGCCGCGCGAAGCATGTCTGGCAGATTATCCTTGATTTCCTGCTTGCGGCTACCGGCCAGCAAGGCAATGATAGGTTTGGACGAAAGTCCGTTTGCCCGGACAAAGTCGTCAAATGTCTCTGAGCCGGAAGCAAGAAAAGCCGTCACCTCATCCACTGTCGGATTGCCGACGTAGTGTATCGGATAGTGATGTTTTTTTTCGAAGAACTCCACCTCAAACGGTAGGATGGAGAACAGTTCATCCACATCCCGTTTAATATTCTTGATGCGGTATTCCTTCCATGCCCAAATCTTGGGAGAGATATAATAAAAGACAGGAATCCTTGTGTTGGCATGGACAAACTTGGCTATATCCAGATTAAAGCCCGGATAGTCCACCAAAATCAGCACATCCGGCTGCCATGCAACAATATCCTCCTTGCAACGCTTCATATTGGCAAAGATGGTGCGCAGATGCAGCAATACGGGGACGAACCCCATATACGCCAACTCTTTGTAGTGCTTCACCATCACACCACCCACTGCAGCCATGAGGTCGCCACCAAAGAAACGAAACTCCGCTTGCGGGTCTTCTTCCTTCAATGCAGCCATCAGATGGGAGGCATGCAGGTCGCCGGAAGCTTCACCGACAATCAAGTAATACTTCATATCAATTGATAATTGTCAATTAATTCAGAACCATGTTTTCAGTTCATCAATCAAGCCGTATGCCGTTGCATCCACCGTGGTCGGGGTAATTGCCACATAGCCGTTATCGAGCGCCCAATGGTCATTTTTCTCATTTTCAGCATCGTTATTCTCAAACTCACCGGTCAGCCAATAGTAATGGGCATCCCCTCTATGAGCAAAGTTCTCCCATTCGTTCATCCATTGTCCCTTGGTCTGTTCGCAAATCTTCACCCCCTTCAGCTCTTTGGCATCTGGGAAGTTGACATTGAGGCACGTCAATGGAGGCAACCCCTTCTCCAATACCAGCCGGGCTATCTCGCGGATGTAAGGACCTGCAGGCTCGAAATCGGCGTTCGGCTCATGGCTGCAAAGAGAAAATCCGATGGAAGGCACTCCTTTGAGGCATCCTTCTATCACAACGCCCATCGTACCGGAATAGTGCAGGTTTACAGAAGAATTGTCGCCGTGGTTGATGCCGCCCACCACCAGGTCGGGCTTGCGGTCGAGCACCGTATGAAAGGCCAGCTTCACACAGTCGGTCGGCGTACCGGAACACTTGTATACCGTCAGCCCGACATCCTTACGGACCAGCCGGTAGTGGATAGGTTCCGTTACAGTCAGCGCACACGCACTTCCAGAGCGGGGCGCATCCGGCGCCATTACCACAATCTCGCCCAGCGGACGAAGAAATTTGATTAACTCGCCAATACCTTTCGCAATGATACCGTCATCATTGGAAATCAATATCAAAGGTCTCTGATTTTTCATAATCTTCTTTTTATTGTCGCACAAAAGTAGCTAAAAAGGCTTTAAACTGCATGCTACAAGGATAATAATTCTTTTGTATCCGAAGATATTCTCAGAAAAGGCTAACTTTGCACCGCCAACAATTGAAATACAAACATTCATAAAATCCATTCCATAATGAACACTTTTTGCCATCCTACCATTGCCGTACGCATCGAGGCTGCAACCGCTGCAATCATTCTGTTTCTGGCAGTCCTGACAAGTTGCGGCAGAAACAATTCCCCCGAGCCACTTGACCAATGGGATGACGGGACATCTACGCTTCGCACGGCAGACCCGGTCATTACAGAAGGCCGGAAACTCTTCAACGACAAAGAATACCAGAATTTCCGGCTCACCGGCGAAGCCTTCACAAAACCCGGTTCCGAAGCACGCCTCCTCTTTCATACGGACGGTGAGTCCGGTTATGAGGTGATATTCCGTAACGGAGACATCGACGGTACGCGCAAGAGCGGCTCGCTCGCCTCCGTGCGCAACCTCTACCGCTCACTCGCAAAAGATGGAGAATGGTTTGACTTCGAGATAACCGTACGCGGACAAAACATCATGGTCTGCATTGGCGGAACCGAAGTCGTCTGCTATACCGAACCCGAACATCCATACCGTACAGAAGAGCACGCCCGGCAACTGCTAAGCCAAGGTTCCATTGCCTTGCAAGGCATACACGGCGAAGTGTCGTTCCGGAATCTCGCCATCGAACGACTTGCCAAGGAAGCACGCAACGAAGCGGATACACTCGCTCCGACAGACGAACGTACGGACGGAATAATCAGGCTACAGCAACGCGATTTTCCGGTCATAGACTACCACGTTCACCTGAAAGGAGGGCTGACGAAGGAAATGGCACACGCCATGTCCATGAATTACGGCATCAACTATGGTGTTGCCCCCAATGCCGGCGAGGGTGGTGTAGGACGTATGCTGGCCGATGACAAAGAAGTATACGACTATTTTAATGAAGTAAAAGGCTTGCCATTCTTATGCGGGGTGCAAGGTGAAGGGCGTAAGTGGACAACTACTTTCTCGCAGGAATCACTGGGGATTTTCGATTACCTGTTTACCGACGCCATGACCATCATAGACCACAAGGGACGCAATTCGCGTATCTACCGAGCCGAAGAAGCACTCTTCGACGACATTACGCTTGAGCAGTATATGAACCACCTTGTCGACCAAACAGTCCTGATTCTGACCAACGAGCCTGCCGACATTTATGCCAACCCTACCTTCCTGCCCGACACAATGGCGCATGATTACGACAAGTACTGGACTGACGAACGAATTGAACGCGTATTGGATGTATTGCAACAACATAGAATCGCTTTGGAAATCAATGCACGCTACCGGATTCCCAGTTTCGAGATTATCCGTCGCGCCAAGGCACGTGGAATCAAATTCACATTCGGCACAAACAATGTCGATGCCGACTTCGGACGACTGGAATATTGCGCCGAAGCCATCAAGCAATGCGGCCTCACAGCCGATGATATATGGTTCCCGTCGATGAGCACACGCCGCTCCCGCCCCATTGTCATATACAACCGATTCGAGTAGCAGGGAACAACCGCTGTCATCTTCACCAACAGAAACGATACACCTATGGACATTCTTCTCATCATCTTGGGCATCCTCTGCCTGATTGCCGGACTGGCAGGCTGCATCCTGCCTATGATTCCGGGACCGCCCGTAGCCTATACGGGCTTGTTGCTCCTACACCTCACGGACAAGGCGCAGTTTTCCACCATGCAGTTGCTTTTATGGCTGGCGGCAGTCGTCCTTGTACAGATACTGGATTATTTCGTCCCGATGCTGGGCAGCAAATACAGCGGAGGCAGCCGATGGGGCACACGCGGCTGTCTCATAGGCAGCATCATAGGGCTGTTCTTCATGCCTTGGGGCATCATCCTCGGCCCCTTTCTCGGAGCCTTCATCGGTGAGCTGATGGGAGGCAGCAACGCAAACCGGGCCTTGAAATCGGGACTGGGCTCGCTACTTGGATTCCTGCTGGGCACAGTAGCGAAATGCGTGATGTGTGCTTACTTCTGCTGGAAGTTCGCAGAAGCACTGTTATAAATTGCAGCGAAAGCACGTCCATCGTTTACAGATGACAAGACAGGCCTATCTGTGTGGTCAGCAAGAATAGGCCGAGCTTTCCTCTCGGCTTGAAAGGAACCGGCTCCCTTCCGCCTTTCCCCAACTTGACAGGCGAGTAAAGCGCATCCACCTCCAAGCTAATGCCCCAATGGCGTGCAAAAGTATATTCAAAACCTATGAAGCCATTGACTCCCGCACTGGAAGCGGAAACCTTTATGTCATCAGGATGACCCGAAAGAGCCGTCTTGCTCCGGTAGTGCAAATACCCCACTCCTCCTCCCATGGTGCTGAAACATGACGGGAACATGGTGGCACGTTTCAAGTAAGAGACCTGCGGTGCCACATAGATGAGATTCACCCGTTCTTTCACTCCTTCTGCCTGAAAACGTTGCGAATGCGTATTGCCATAGAGAAGCCCTCCATAGCCCACTTCAGAGGAAGAAGAGTAGCACATAGCTTTGAGCAGGTTGGCCACGCCTCCACCTTTGCCATCTACGTCCCAAGCCGAAATGCCATGAGACGAAGCATATCCCGTGATTCCCCAGCCATAGGTCAGCACAAATGTTTTTTCACCTGTTTCCGTGTCAGTGGCATATATTTTCTGGGCTTTAAGCGGAAACAAGCTCAAGCCCAGCAGTGCGAACAGCACAACCACCATTCTTACAACAACCTGTCTGTTCATTTTTCTTCAATTATCCAAAGAGAATAACTATTTTCTGCTATCGCCATCATTGCTTTCAAGTCTAATGTTCTTTCCGTGCTAAGCCCTGCATTGTCAATACTCTTGCACATTTCATCCGTAAAAAGCCTAATTTGAGATTTATCTCCAATTTCCACAATATTAGATACATACTCTTTTAAGAAATCCAAATCATCACAATAATGCACATTAGGGAAAAGAGATTTTGCCTTTTCATTTGCAGCATCCAAATCTTGCACCAGACTCATCATTTGAGCGAAATCAAATTCTTGTTTTACAGCTATGGCATAATCCATACCTTCAGGATTAAATAAATCAAATTCATTGCTCTTTCTATGGTTTGCCGGGAAGATAAATGCAGCAAATGCGGCATCATTCAATTCAGCAACAAGTTCTTCAGAGGCTTCGAAGTCCTCCGCATCTTCTTGAACAACAGTTTCTTCATGCCCACATGCACTTAACGCTATAGACGAAACAAAAATTAAAAAGATGAAATAATTTCTCATAGCCAACCCTATTCTTGATTAAAGATTCCGCGTTCGAACATACCAAAAAACATTTGCATTTCAAAACATTAGCAATAAAATATTTATCCCCTTCTACGAATCTTTCATTTTAACTCCCAATAACTCCATTAAATGAAAGAGTCATACTCTCACGGAAGACACCCTTGCCTTACTTCTTCGGAAAACACTTGCATATCTGCCGAAACACACTTACCTTTGCCGCACAAGATGCCAACTTGAACAACACAACATGCCGACTTACGACATACAAGATGCCATCTTGCGCATCATTTCCGGCAATGCGCTGCCTGCCGGAAAGAGACGGGGCATACGCCAGGCAGGCATGCGCAACCCAACGGATATACAACCATAACAAGAAAGGATATAGACATGATTTATCTGGTAAGAAAGAAACTCTTCCGCACCAAGGAAGGAATGAAGCAACTATACTATGCCGTGCAACGAACCTTGCAAATGCGCGGAGGAGTGACAACAGAGATATTGGCCCGCCGCATGGCCCGCCGCAAAGGTATGAGCGAGGGCGACGTGCAGAGTGTATTGGTGGACTTGCCCAAGTACATCGAAGAGGCACTCTGCGAAGGCGAGTCGGTCACCATCAAGGGTCTAGGGTCCTTCAACCTGTCCATCACAAGCGAGGGCTTTGAGCACCCCGACGATGTGACCCCAGGCAAAGTACAGGTGTCGCGCATCTACTTCAAGCCCGACCGCACGCTTGTAAACAGGTTGCGGCAAAACATGAACTTCTACCGTTACCCGTTGAGCAAATATTTTCCCAAAGAAATGTTGCGACCCGAGACACTGGAACGGGAAAGGGCTCCGATAGACTAATATGCCAATCGGCCTATTAATACACATTCTTTTTCAGTATAAAGAACAGTGAAAATAAGCTATTTACAAAACAAGCAAAAGACATGAAAGCATAAAACAAATCTTAATCTTCTGCAAGCGAGGCAAAAAAGCCTCCCTGTTTCAAGATAAATATGTATATTTGCCTGCTAATTAGAGGGAAATAACGACCGAACCGCCGAATACGGAGAGACACACCGCCTTGTGGAGTTATTAACAAAACAGGCGACTTATCAACCGTTTTGGCAATCTTCCTCTTTTTTAGTAGGCACTATCCGGAATTATCACTTATTTCGCTGCCAATAAATATTGAGATTATGGGAAAAATAATTGCTATGGCTAACCAAAAGGGTGGCGTAGGCAAGACTACGACGACAATCAACCTCGCAGCCTCGCTTGCCACGCTTGAAAAGAAAGTGCTCGTTGTAGATGCCGACCCGCAGGCCAACGCCTCCTCCGGATTGGGTGTGGACATCAAGCAGTCGGAATGTACTATCTACGAGTGCATTATCGACCGTGCAGACGTATGCGAGGCCCTTCATGACACGGAGATAGACACTCTGAAGGTCATCTCCTCCCACATCAATCTGGTAGGTGCCGAAATAGAAATGCTCAATCTGAAAAACCGCGAAAAGATACTGAAAGAAGTACTCGCTCCGCTGAAGAATGAGTTTGACTATATCTTGATAGACTGTTCCCCGTCTCTGGGTCTGATTACGGTCAACGCACTGACTGCCGCCGATTCGGTAATCATCCCCGTACAAGCGGAATATTTCGCACTGGAGGGCATCAGCAAATTGCTGAACACCATTAAAATCATCAAGTCGAAGCTGAACCCCGCCCTCGAAATCGAAGGCTTCCTGCTGACAATGTACGACTCGCGTCTGCGCCAGGCCAACCAGATTTACGATGAAGTGAAACGCCACTTCCAGGAATTGGTATTCAACACCGTCATCCAGCGTAATGTAAAACTGAGCGAAGCTCCCAGCTACGGCCTGCCCACCATTCTCTATGACGCAGACTCAACCGGAGCCAAGAACCACATGGCACTTGCCAAGGAGCTGATAAGCAGAAACGCAAGAAGGGATTAGTGGTTAAGGATAAGCGGTTAGTGATTAATGATTAGGGGTTAGTGATAAATACCATATTTACAATACACAACAAAATCACCCCGCATGGCTAAATAGTAAATTGTAAATCGTCAATATAGTAAATAAACAGATGGCACAAAGAAATGCATTAGGACGCGGGCTGGACGCCCTGTTCTCCATAGATGAAGTGCAGACCGAAGGTTCCTCCTCCATCAATGAAATAGAGTTGTCGAAGATTACGGTCAATCCCAACCAGCCCCGTCATGAATTCGACCCGGTTGCGTTGCAGGAGTTAGCTGATTCCATCTCCGAAATCGGCATCATACAGCCCATCACCCTGCGCAAGCTTAGCGACGACGAATACCAGATTATCGCCGGCGAGCGTCGTTTCCGCGCTTCGCAGCTTGCCGGACTGACCAGCATCCCCGCCTATATCCGCACTGCAGATGACGAGAACGTCATGGAAATGGCGCTCATCGAAAACATACAGCGCGAAGACTTGAACTCCGTAGAAATAGCCCTCGCTTACCAGCATCTGCTGGAGCAATATGGACTGACGCAAGAGCGCCTCAGCGAACGCGTAGGCAAGAAGCGTACCACCATTGCCAACTACCTGCGCCTACTCAAACTGCCCGCTCCCGTCCAGATGGGACTGCAGAACAAGCAGATAGACATGGGACATGCCCGCGCGTTGGTGACGCTGGGCGACCCCAAACTGCAGGTGAAGATCTTCGAGGAAATCCTGGAGCATGGCTATTCCGTGCGCAAAGTGGAAGAAATAGTAAAGTCGCTGAGCGAAGGCGAAACCGTGAAGAGCGGCGGTCGCAAGATTGCCCCCAAACGCGCCAAACTGCCCGAAGAATTCAATATGCTGAAACAACAGCTCTCGAGCTTTTTCAGTACCAAAGTGCAGCTCACTTGCTCGGAGAAAGGAAAAGGCAAAATCAGTATCCCGTTCAATAACGAAGAAGAATTAGAACGTATCATCGGCATTCTTGATACGCTGAAGAAATAAATGAGGAAAAAAGGAAGAATACATCAGTTAGCCATTGCCCTGCTGCTCTGTTTTTTACAGATGGCAGGGATTGCTATGTATGGTCAGGACCGTCCGCGCGCCGCTTCAAAGCGTGCACAGCGGCATCAGACCGATACTCTCGACACCGTGCGCCCGCAAGCCGACAGTCTGAACCGGACGACAGACCGAATACGACGACGGCCCACCATGGGAAAAGACAGCCTTGCCGTGGCCGACAGTCTTGCAGCCGAAAACAAACGGAAGATGCTGGAAATGACCGCCAGCCCCGACCTGAAGGAACAGCCCGTGCCTACAGACAGCCTGCAAAAGGCCATCGACCCCAAAAGATGGGTGCCCAATCCTACGAAAGCCACCTGGCTTGCTCTCGTCATTCCCGGAGGCGGACAAATCTACAACCGCAAATATTGGAAACTGCCCATCTTCTATGGTGGATTTGCCGGTTGTGCCTACGCCCTCACGTGGAACGGCAAGATGTACAAGGACTATTCGGCAGCCTACAAGGATGCCGTAAACGAAAACTGGACTTCCAGCAGCATCACCGACCTGCTTCCGCCCAACCATAATTACAGCAACAGCCAGCTGACGGAAATACTGCGGAAGCGCAAGGACACTTTCCGGCGATACCGCGACTTGAGCATCTTCGCCTTTATCGGCGTATACCTGCTGTCTGTTGTCGACGCATACGTAGACGCAGAATTGTCCAACTTCGACATCACCCCCGACCTCAGTATGAAAGTGGAGCCTGCCATAATCAACAGCCAGATGACCGGCTCCTCTAAAAGAAACGTCGGCGTACAATGCAGTTTCCGATTCTAAAAACGAAAATTAAAGCATAATACCTATATGATACATAAGTCCATCCATACCAGAAGAATTATCCTCGGAGCCTCGATTCTGCTTTGCACCCTCTTCGCCGCTCCGGCCACGCATGCGCAGGAAAGCGTGGAAGTGCTTATCCGCGAAAACGGTACAGAACGCCAAGAATCCATCGAACTGCCCAAAAGCATGACCTATCCGCTGGACAGCCTGCTCAATGACTGGAAAGCCAAGAACTACATAGACTTGGGAAAAGACTGCAGCACCTCTACCGTGAACCCGATGTTCAGCGACTCCGTATACATAGACCGGTTGTCGCGCATGCCGACCGTCATGGAAATGCCCTACAACGAAATTGTACGCAAGTTCATCGACATGTATGCCGGACGCCTGCGCAACCAAGTTGCCTTCATGCTGAGCGCCTGCAATTTCTATATGCCCATCTTCGAAGAAGCGCTGGATGCCTACGGCCTGCCGCTCGAACTGAAATACCTGCCCGTCATAGAGTCTGCCCTCAACCCTTCTGCCGTCTCCCGTGCGGGAGCCTGCGGACTATGGCAATTCATGCTCGCCACCGGAAAGATATACGGACTGGAAAGCAACAGCCTCGTAGACGAACGCCGCGACCCGATAAAAGCGACCTGGGCCGCAGCACACTATCTGAAGGACATGTACGACATCTACAAAGATTGGAACTTGGTGATTGCCGCCTACAACTGCGGTCCGGGCACCATCAACAAAGCCATCCGCCGCTCGGGAGGGAAAACGGATTATTGGGAAATCTACAACTACCTGCCCAAAGAAACACGCGGTTACGTACCGGCCTTCATTGCCGCCAACTACGTAATGACCTATTACTGCAAACACAACATCTGCCCCATGGAAACCGACATTCCGGAGGCAACAGATACGGTGCAGATAAGCCGCAACCTTCATTTCGAGCAGATTGCCGATATATGCGGCATCAGCCTGGACCAAATAAAGAGCCTGAACCCCCAGTTCAAGAAAAGCATCATCCCCGGAGAGAGCAAGCCGCAGACACTACGCCTCCCCATCAACCACATCAGTGCCTTTATCGACAAACAAGATACCATCTATGCCCACCGCAGCAACGAGTTGTTCAAGAACCGCAGAGTAGTAGCCGTTTCCGATACACGCTCGACGGCACGCAACAGCAAAGGCAGTACCGCTACGGGGAATGTCACCTACCACAAGATACGCAGTGGCGAGAACCTTGGCAGCATCGCACGGAAATACGGCGTCACTGTCAATCAGCTAAAAAGCTGGAATGGATTGCGCAGTACCAGAATCTCCGCAGGAAAGCGCTTGAAGATTTATAAATAAAGACATAAACGCTTGTCCCGTGTTGAAAATTGCTTATTTTTGCAAAAAGTGAAGTGAAGAAAGGAGAAAGCAGTATATGGAAGAAAACATAAGTCAGAAGGAAAAGGAAAAAGCCGAAGATGAAATGATCGAACAGGCATTCCAAGAACTGTTGAACGACTATCTGGGCACCAAGCACCGCAAGCGCGTCGAAATAATAACCAAAGCATTCAATTTTGCCAACCAGGCGCATAAGGGCATCAAGCGTCGTTCCGGCGAGCCCTACATCATGCACCCCATTGCCGTGGCAAAGATTGTCTGCAACGAGATAGGACTGGGGTCTACTTCCATATGCTCGGCATTGCTGCACGATGTGGTGGAGGACACCGACTACACCGTAGAGGATATCGAAAACATCTTCGGCCCCAAAATCGCCCAGATTGTAGACGGGCTGACAAAGATTTCCGGCGGCATCTTCGGCGACCGTGCCTCGGCGCAGGCGGAGAACTTCAAGAAGCTGCTCCTCACCATGTCCGACGACATCCGTGTCATCCTTATCAAGATAGCCGACCGTCTGCACAACATGCGCACGCTTGGCTCCATGCTGCCCAACAAGCAGTTCAAGATTGCAGGCGAAACACTCTACATCTATGCTCCGCTTGCCAACCGGCTGGGCTTATACAAGATAAAGACCGAGCTTGAGAACCTGAGTTTCAAATACGAACATCCCGAAGAATACCGCGAAATAGAAAAGAAGCTGGAAGCCACCGCCGTTGAGCGTGACAAGGTATTCAAAGACTTCACTACCCCTATACGTGCCCAATTGGATAAGATGGGCCTGAAATACCGTATCCTCGCCCGGGTAAAATCCATCTATTCCATCTGGAACAAGATGCAGACCAAGCATGTACCTTTCGAGGAAATCTATGACCTGCTTGCCGTACGCATCATCTTCGAACCGCGCAATATGGAAGAGGAGCTGAACGACTGCTTCGACATCTATGTCTCCATCTCCAAGATATACAAGCCCCACCCCGACCGCCTGCGCGACTGGGTCAGCCATCCCAAAGCCAACGGCTACCAAGCCCTGCACGTCACCCTGATGGGCAACCACGGGCAGTGGATTGAGGTGCAAATCCGCAGTGAGCGTATGAATGACGTTGCCGAACAAGGCTTTGCCGCCCACTGGAAATACAAAGAAGGCGGAGGCAGCGAAGATGAAGGCGAACTGGAGAAATGGTTGCGTACCATCAAGGAAATTCTGGACGACCCGCAACCGGACGCCATCGATTTTCTCGATACCATCAAACTGAACCTGTTTGCATCGGAGATTTTCGTCTTCACCCCGAAAGGCGACCTCAAGACCATGCCGCAGAACGCTACGGCACTGGACTTTGCCTTCTCCCTGCACACCGACATCGGCAGTCATTGCATCGGCGCCAAAGTAAACCACAAACTAGTCCCCCTAAGCCACAAGCTGCAAAGCGGTGACCAGGTAGAGGTACTGACCTCCAAGTCGCAACGTGTGCAACCGGAATGGGAAGCATACGCCACCACCGCTCGTGCCCGTGCCAAAATAGCTTCTATCCTGCGTAAAGAAGCAAAGGCTTACCAAAAAGAGGGTGAAACCATAATCGCCGACTTCTTCAAAAATGAAGATATCCGCATTGATGACGCCGCATTGGACAAACTGACCAAACTGCATAAATTCCATACCCGGGACGAATTGCTCGTAGCCGTCGGTAGCAAGAAGATTGTATTGGGTGATGCAGATAAGAATGCATTCAAAGAAAGACAGAGCAGCAACTGGAAGAAATATCTCACCTTTTCGTTTGGAAACAAAGACAATAAAGAGAACAAGGAGCAGCCGGAAGAAAAAGCCCCTCAAGAAAAGATTAATACCAAACAGATTCTAAAACTGACCGAAGAGGCCATCTCCAAGAATTATATCATGGCAGACTGCTGCCACCCTATTCCGGGCGATGATGTCCTGGGATATATCGATGAAGAAAACCGCGTCATCATCCACAAGCGTCAGTGCCCCGTTGCCGCCCGCCTCAAAAGTAGCTACGGAAACCGCATCATCGCCACCGAGTGGGACACGCACAAGGATTTGTCGTTCCTCGTCACTATATATATAAAAGGTATAGACAGCATGGGACTGCTGAACGAGGTGACCCAAGTCATTTCCCGCCAGCTCAATGTAAACATCCGCAAGCTGACCATCGAAACCGATGACGGCATCTTCGAAGGAAAGATACAGCTCTACGTACACGATGTGGAGGACGTGCGTACTATCTGTAATAATCTGAAGCAGATACAGAACATCAAGCAGGTGGTGAGAATAGAGGATTAAAGCAAAAGCATGGCAGAATTAACTTTCCTTATAAAAATAGATTAAGAAAGTAACTATTCAGCGAGAACAAAGGATACGAAGAATTAGCCCGTCAGTTTAGACGA
>NZ_SRYZ01000069.1 GCF_004793475.1 Bacteroides muris (ex Afrizal et al. 2022)
TGGCATAGTGGCAGAAGCCGCTTAGCCGATATGGTGAATTTTTAACGGACTATTATATATAGAAAAGCTCTTAAAAATTCGCAATGTAAGAGTCTGTTTGGTTATCTTTGATTTAGACCGAAGATTGGTTCCAATTCTTCTAACCTTTTTGGAATAAGTAAAAATATGCAAAATAAAACATTGACAAAACTCTTCTTTTGGAACTAAATAGAAGAAATGCTTTGCGAATATGGTTGTTTAAGCAGTTTCCTCTAAAATGTCTTATATATATATGTTAAGGATATGAAAAATGAATTTATTTTGAAGTATGTGTTGTTTGTCTCGATAGCTTTTCATTGTTTCGGAATTATGGCACAAAAGGTACAGTCGGTTGCAAAGTCAGAGAAAAAGTTCGTCCATCCCGAACGGCTCTGTTACGACGGCTCGTGTATGACCATTGATGGGAAGGACGTTTTCATTTACAGCGCTGCTTTTCATTATTTCCGTTGTCCGGAAGAGTTGTGGAGAGACCGTTTCCGGCAGATTAAGGAAGCCGGATTTAATACGGTAGAGACCTATGTGCCTTGGAACTGGCACGAGAGGACGATGCCGCTCAGTGTGGATGACAATACCCATTTCGATTTCTCGGACGTGAAGCGCTGGTTGAAGATGGCGCAGGAAGAGTTCGGATTCTATACCATTGTCCGTCCCGGTCCCTTTATCTGTGCTGAATATTCGGGAGGAGGTTATCCTCGTTGGTTGGCCAAATACCGTCCTGAAGGAGTGGATGATTTTTGGTTGAGAAGTGCGGACTATCGCCATATCCGTTGGTCGCAACATTGGTTCGACGCTGTTTGCAAGGTGTTGGCTGATGAGCAAATTACCCGGAAACCTGTTGGCGGAAAAGGCATTATCCTGATTCAGATAGAGAATGAGTACAACCATCATGATTGCGATGGCAAGGAAAAACTGCTGAAAGCCCTCTATCAGTCAGTCAGAAAGAGCGGGATGGACATCCCTATCTTCACTTGTCTGACCGAAGAGTGCCGGAGCAGTAAGGATGAAGAACTGTCGCAGGTTTTCGACAGTGATAATTACTATGTAGGTCTTTCATCGGCTCCGGACTGTGCTCATCGCATGATGAATCTTAAGAAGGAGCAGCCGGACGCGCCCGGTTTTGTAACCGAATTGCAAGGAGGCTGGTTCTCCTTGGTGACTGGCAGGCTTAGTGAAGACCACTATTCCGATGCGCGTCACTTTAAGGCTGTGGGACTGATGTCCTTGTTGGGAGGAGCTGGAGGAATTAATTATTACATGTTTTTTGGAGGGACTCACTTTGCCGGTTGGGGGGCTCGAGGCATGACCACTAGCTACGACTACAACGCTGCCATCCGCGAGACCGGAGCCTTGAGTGAGAAATATTTCGAGGCGAAAGCCATCGGACAATTCATTCGGACTTTTGAACAGCGACTGGTCCGTTCGGAAGGTGGACCTTGTGCATTGGAAGGTGGAGCGGAGACTCTGTTCGGAGGTGTGCGTGTAGCAGTGGACGGGACTCGTTTCGTCTTTTTGCACAATACGGATGCTAAAAAGCCGGTTCGAGGCAAGGTGCGTCTGATACCGGGAAAAGTGAACCACCTTTCCACACCGATGTATAATATTAACCAACATGGCGAAAAGGTGCTGATTGCTTCATTGGAGACTTCGGTTGCCAACATTCCGGAATCTGAAGCCATCGATGTTACTTATGAACTTCCTGCTTTGGGAAGCAAGGTATTGGTGATTCCTGCCAGGAAGGGCACTGCGGAAGGAGAATGGTGGCCGAAGGAACAGATACGCCCAGTGCGCCCTTCCCAAATGCCTGCTTCGGTACGTGTAGTTTTTGCCCAAAAGAAGGAAGACGCCTTTGAAAATGCCGACTGGAAATCGCTCAACCGATTGGTCTCATTGTCTGATTTGGGAGTCAATGATTTCCGTTACAGTTTATACCGTGCTAGGTTTTCTCTGAATTCTCGTCAGGTTGCGGATGAGCGTTTCCTGCTTTTCAATACGTTTACTCGCGATATTGTGTCGGTACTGGTAAATGGCAAACAGGCTAAGCGTCTTTTTCCCTACAAAGCCGATGCGCAATCTTGGACTACGCGCAATTGCTTTGAACGCATTCGTCCGGATGAATATGACAACCGTTTTGATGTTTCCGGGTTATTACAGGTGGGGGATAATGAGATTCTAGTATCTTATGAAAATTTGGGACATGCACATGGCTATTTTCCTATGGAAGAATTGGCAGGTATAAGGGAAGCAGGATTGTCGGTTGCGGAATCTGCCCTGACCCATCCGTTGGAATGGGAGTGTGCAGTGGATGCAGCCGGAGTGACTCAAGGATGGACCTTACCCGAATTTGTGCCCGAAGATTGGGAGACCGTATCGCTGGATGTGAAGAGCGAAGTACCGGCAAAAGGAAACAGAGTGCTATCCAAGGCTGAACCGGACGGATTGTTCACCTGGCATCGTATAGAATTTGAACTTCCGGCTCAGAAGGAAGGCATATGGATTCCTTGGCTGGCTCGCATCAATGCTTCGGGCAATGGCTATGTATGGCTGAATGGACACAACATCGGACGGCATTGGGAAGCCGGTCCGCAACGCGAATTCTTCTTACCCGAATGCTGGCTTTGCTTTGGGAAGGGCAAGAAGAATGTGCTGGTGATGGGATTACGGCAGACAGCCCATGGCGCCAAGCTGAAGGCAATGGAAATAGTCCCTTGTAAGGATGTGGCAGAAATCAGGAAAAAATAAAGTAATAATTGCATGGTAATGAAAATTAAGAATGTTTTATGGGCATTTTGCTTTTGCGGAATGTCGGTGTGCTCGTTGGAGGCACAACAGGTATGGACACCGGATAACGGTGATGGTACATTTACAAATCCCCTAATGTGGGGAGACTGGCCCGACCCGGATGTCATCCGTGTAGGAGATGAATTTTACATGGTATCTACCAGTATGCACTATGTGCCCGGATGCCCTATTATTAAATCAAAAGACCTGGTGAATTGGGAGATGGCAGGCTATGCTATTGATCGCTATGATGAAGACCCTAAGTACGATATGCAGGGCGGCAATCTCTATCTGAACGGCTCGTGGGCCAACTCCCTGCGCTATCACAACGGGAAGTTCTATGTGGCTTTCTGTACTCCTTACGGTTGGGGAAGAGAGACAGGTCACTTCTCCGTCTGCGAGGCCGAGAAGCCGGAAGGACCGTGGAAACGTACCATTTTCCCCGAATATATGTATGACCCGGGCCTCTTCTTCGATGACGATGGTAAGGTATATGTGGTGCACGGTCAAGGAACGCTCTATGTGACCGAGCTGAATGAGGATGCGCGTTCGGTAAAGGGAGATAAGGTGAAAATCTGGAGTGGCAGATTTAAAAACGCCCATGAACTGGGAGGAGGATTTGGCATGGAGGGTTCCCATGTTTATAAAATCAATGGAAAGTATTACATTACTTGTCCCGCCGGGGGGACCGAAGGATGGCAGATTTGTCTTCGTTCTGATAACATTTATGGTCCGTATGAACATAAGCTGATTATGAATGATGATAGTTCATATCCTAAAAACGGGCTTCACCAAGGTGGCATGGTGCAGCTGAAGAACGGTGACTGGTGGTTCATCATCATGCAGGACCGAGGCGCCATCGGACGTGTGCCTTGTTTGGTGCCGGTGAAGTGGGTGGACGGATGGCCCATGCTGGGGGCAGATGGTAAAGACGTGGTTACTTATCCAAAGCCTGCGGTGGGCAAGGCATCCAAGATAAAGAGCCCCGCCACTACGGATGAGTTCAATACGAAGAAGTTGGGTCTGCAATGGCAGTGGAACCACAATCCAGATAATGCTAAGTGGTCGTTGACAGAACGTCCTGGGTATATGCGTTTGAAGGCTTCGCCAGCCAACAATCTTAAGAACGCGCGTAACACTCTGACGCAGCGTGTGCAAGGCCCTACTTCCGAAGGACTGGTAGAGATGGAACTTACCGGAATGAAAGATGGAAATGTGGCTGGTTTCGGTGTATTCCAGTTCCCTTATGCTTATGTGGCTGTACAGCAGGAAGGAGGTGCACGTAAAGTGGTGATGTGCAACGACGGCAAGATTGTAGAAACCGCTGTTGAGAACTTTACTCAAGACAAGTTGTGGATGAAGGCGCGTGTGACCGATAAGGATTTTATTGCCAGTTTCTATTATAGTCTGGATGGTGTCAACTTCTTTCCTATTGGTAATGTGCTAAAGATGGATTTGGGACTTTATTGGACTGCTAACCGCTTTGCACTTTTCAACTTCACCACCCGTGACGAGGGCGATGGAGGCTTCGTCGACTTCAATTGGTTCCGATTCCACGGGAAGTAAGGTATAATTCTCCTTTTTTCTCTGGTACCGGGGAAGGCAGGGCTCCCCCGATGCCGGAGAAATCCCCTGATTTTACTGCTCTTAGAGGGAACTTTTAACTTTGTAGCTTATTTTTTGTATGCCCCTCTTTCATCTAAAGAGCATTCTCTTTAGATGAAAGATTAGTGCTTTTGAGAGAATATTTTCGTTCTCTTCTTTGTAGATTAAGAATCTTTTCTATAATTTGCCATTGCTTATCAATAAAGTTGAATTCCACTGACGAATCTATGTTTATGAAATTTTAGTGCGATAGCCGTGGCTTTAAACAAAATTTGAGGGATATTTAAAAAAAAGTTTTCACAAGAGTAAGGGTTTTCTTTCCCTTTTGTGTCATGTAGCTGAGACAGTAATGTATATCATACCGAATAAGTGTGAATTGAATTGCATTACTTTAATGTTAATCTTATAAATTAAAAAAAACAATTATGTTGAAAGTCGTAAGAACAGTCGGTTCTATACTGTTGTCAGCAGCATTGTACTCCGGTGGAGTTGTTTATGCGGCAGACGGTACAGTCGCTTCCATGACTGCAATTTCTCAGCAACAAAAGAGTTTGAAAGGAACCGTTAGTGACGCATTCGGACCGATGGCTGGTGTATCGGTAGTAGTAAAAGGTACAACAAACGGTGTGGTGACAGATTTGGATGGTAATTTTGCTTTGAGTGTGAATCAGGGTGACATTATCCAATTCTCCTTCATCGGATATGCCACTCAGGAAATTGAGTACACAGGCCAGGCATCCTTGAACGTGCAGTTGCAGGAAGATACGGAACTGCTGGAAGAAGTGATAGTGGTAGGTTATGGTACACAAAAGAAATTGAATATGACCGGTTCGGTGGTACAGGTTTGCCGCCAACAACTGGAAAGCCGTCCTATACAGAACCTTTCCACCGGAATTCAAGGTTTGATGCCTGGTGTGACGGTCGTTGCAGGTAGCGGTCTTCCGGGTCAGGATGGAGGTACTATCCGTGTGCGCGGTGTGGGAACGTTGAACAGCTCCAATCCTTATATTCTGGTGGATGGAGTGGAGACCGGTACAATGAATTCGGTCGATCCCAACGATATCGAGAGCATCTCCGTTCTGAAAGATGCGACTTCGGCAGCGATTTATGGTTCAAAAGCTTCCAACGGTGTAATTTTGATTACGACCAAGCGTGGCAAGTCTGGCACGCCGCGTATTTCATATAATGGCTATGCCAGCATACAGAAGCCCACCATGCTTCAAGACCTGATGAGCTCCTACGACTACGCCCGTCTTTACGACAAGGCGCGTGTGGAATACGGCCTGGCCCCCCGGTTCGACAAGTCGGGAGACGGTAAAGTCTATGAGAAGTTCAGAGACGGTTCAGACCCTTACAACTTCCCTGACACCGACTGGTACGACCTGGCTTACCGCACCGGATTCCAGCACACGCATAATGTGAACGTGAGCGGCGGTACTGACAACCTGAAGTACATGGCCTCCGTTGGTTATCTTCATCAGGACGGTACGTTGCCCCATGCCGAGCGTCAACAGTTCAACGGGCGTACAAACTTGGATGTAAGGCTGAACTCCCGGCTGAACGTACGTGTCAACATGTCTTATATCAACAACGACTATTCCGAGCCCAACTCCTCCTATGGCGGCAGCGGTTCCGGACAGATTGTGATGCGTTTGGGAAAGATTGCCCCTTGGATTGTGGGCCGTTACGAAGACGGCACTTGGGGCACATTTTCCGACGGCAGTCCCATCGCCTGGCTCGACGTTGACCAGAGCGTGAGACGCGAGAACCAGAACTTCTCGGGTACTTTGTCCGCTGATTATCAGTTTATGGATGGTCTGGTTGCGACCTTGACCGGTTCTTATGTGAACAACCAGCAGCACTACAAGGCTTTCCAGAAATTTATCCAGTACAACCCGAACAAGAAGAGCGATCCGAACAAACTGAACGAGAACTATTACGGCTGGCATCGTGCCACTTTCGATGCCTTGCTTAACTATGACAAGCAGTTCGGTGTTCATGGGTTGAAGGCGATGGCCGGCTGGCATACGGAGAAATATTCTTATAATGAGAACACTTCGGAACGTAAGAACTTTCCTAATAACGACCTGACGGATATGAATGCGGGCGACGCCTCCACGCAAAAGAACAGCGGCTATTCCCGCGATCTTGCCATGGTTTCCTGGTTCGGTCGTATCAACTATGATTACGCCGGCAAGTACCTGTTCGAGGCCAATGTCCGCGCCGATGCCTCTTCCCGGTTTGCCGAAGGTCACCGTTGGGGTTACTTCCCCTCTTTCTCTGCGGCATGGCGCATCAGTGAGGAATCTTTTATGGAAGATGCAAGAGAGTGGTTGGGCAACCTGAAGCTTCGCGGTTCTTACGGTAACCTTGGCAACCAGTCTGCCCTTGACGACTACTATCCTTGGATGAACAACTATGCCCTTGATACCAGCTATCCTCTTGGTGGCGGTTTGCAGTCCGGCTATTATCATAAGAATTACAAGATTCCTACCATTTCCTGGGAGAAGGCACGCACGTGGGGGATAGGCTTCGATGCTACGCTGTTGGACAAATTGAGCGTGTCTTTCGACTACTACGACCGCAAGACTACCGGCATCATCATGGATGTTCCCGTCCCCGCAGAATTCGGTCTGGGCGCTTACAAGGATAATGTGGGTGCCATGCAGAACCGGGGTATGGAACTGTCCTTGGGGTATAATGACAAATATGGCGACTGGTCGTTTGGCGCTACGGCGAACGTATCCTACAACAGGAACAAGATTCTGGATTTGGACGGTGTCGCTTCGATGCTGGATGGTGACCTTAAGATAAGGCAGGTTGGAGAGGCTTTCAACATGTTCTATCTGTACAAGACGGACGGTTTCTTCCAGTCTGACGCGGATGCCGCCGCCTGGCAGGAAAAGTACGCTCGCCCGGGCACCGGCTATCCCTTTGAACTGGACTGGACCAACTCGGAGAAAAAGAAGAAATTCAAGGCCGGTGATTTGCGGTACGTTGATACGAATGGTGACGGGATGTTGAACGCCGACGACCGCACGCTTTGCGGTTCTTCGGATCCCTCTTATACTTTCGGTCTGAACCTGAGCGGCGGCTATAAGCATTTTGACCTCTCCGTGATGTTTACCGGGGTGGCAGGTGTGAAGCGGATGATTGACACTAACGGGTTCGGCGGTGAATGGAGCGGTGACGACTGCCATCCCAACACAATCTGGCTGGATTCCTGGACTCCGGACAACCAGGATGCCAAGATGCCCCGTATTGCAGTCAGCAAAAGTTCATTTAATCTTGAGAAATCCGATTTCTGGCTGCAGGACGGTAGTTATGTTCGTCTGAAGAACCTCCAGTTCGGCTATACGGTTCCGAAGAAGGCGTTGAAGTCTCTCGGCATTGAGCACCTCCGCGTCTATTACTCGGGAGAGAACCTGCTGACATTCCACAAGATGATGATTGATGCCGATCCGGAACTTGGCAGCTTATACACTTTCCCGATAAACCAGACTCATGCTATTGGTGTGAATCTCACATTCTAAAAACATTATGTTAAACTTAGTACAGAAAAATATGAAACGAATATTTACATATATGATGGCAGGGGTTTCGCTGCTTGCTACTACCTCCTGTTCAGACTTTCTGAACACCGCGCCTTATGATGCATTGGCTCCTTCTAATACTTGGAAAACAGAAGGGGATGCCGAGAAGTTTTTAATAGGTTGCTATGACGGCTGGATTGATGAGTCTGGCATCCTTTATTGGGATTGCGCTTCCGATTTCGGTTACAGCAATTTCCTTTGGGATCACTACCAAAGCATCGGTAACGGTACGATGACGGCTGGGCTTAAGGAGGTGTCCGATCACTATACTTTTAGTAAAATCCGTCAATGCAATGATTTCTTGACGAATATTGCGAATGTTCCGTTTGCTGACGAGGCAAAGAAGAATGATATGATTGCCCAAGTAAAGGTGATGCGTGCATATGACTATTTTGATAAGAATTGGCAATATGGCGGAGTGCCTATTATCGACTCTTATTCTTCGCGTGAAGAGGCACAGGTGCCCCGTAACACGGAAGCGGAAGTAAACAAGTTCATCGAAGATGAACTGGATGCAGCCATTCCTATGTTTTTGGAAGACAAGGCAAGCAAAGCTGGTTACATCGACCGCGCCACGGCGTTGGCTATAAAGATGCGTCATGCCCTCTATTATGGTAAGTATGAACGTGCCAAAGAGGCTGCGCGGATTATTATGGATATGGGTAAGTTTGATTTGGAGGAGGATTATGGACGTTTGTTCCGTTTGGAAGGACAAGATTCCAAAGAAATCATTGCGGCTGTTCAGCACATGGAGACTTATTATGGTAACATGTTTCCAGCTATCATGGCTAATAATGAAGACGGTGGTTGGTCATCTATGGTTCCTACTTGGAATTTGGTAAATGCTTATGAAATGGATAATGGCTTGACAAAGGAAGAGGCCGGTGATTACTACGACCCTAAGCATCCCTTTGCCAATCGTGATCCTCGTTTGGCGATGTCTATCGCTTTTCCTGGAATGGATTGGATAAGAGACGATGGTACTACCAAGGTTCTTAATACGCTGAATGACAGTATTGTCATTGATAATAAAAAGGTACTCAACCTCAATTATTCGACAGCGTCTAATAACTCTTCTAAGACCGGTTTGACATGGAATAAATACGTGTACCCCCTGAACCAGTTTGCAGATATGTGGGATACCGGTATGAATACCATTCTTTTCCGTTATGCTGAAGTCTTGTTGAGTTACGTTGAAGCAGAGAATGAATTGAACGGTCCGTCCGAAGATGTATATGGAAAACTGAATCAGATTCGCAATCGTGCTGGAATGCCCATTGTTGATCGAGCCAAATACGGCACTCAAGAGAAGCTTCGTGAGTTGATTCGTCGTGAACGCTCTGTCGAAATGGCTGGTGAAGGCCTCCGTCGTGCAGACATTCTCCGCTGGAAAGATGCTGAGGGAAAAATGCTTGCCGAGACTCTGATGAATGGCGAGTTGCGTTGTCCAGGCGGTACAATCGATTATACTGAAACCAATCCTTACAAGCGTGCGGTAATTATACCGGACAGCGTTCAGCTGGTAGAGTCACGTGGCTTTTCTACTCACAACCGTTATTTGCCTATTCCTCAAAAGTACAGGGATTTGAATGACAAGCTGGAGCAGAATCCGGGGTATTGATGGTTAAAAACGGGAACATTGATAAAAGTATGTTCCCGACTTTAGAAGATATTTCAAGAAAATTCAAACAGCTTCTTAAAGATAGGCACGGGTGGTATGTAACCTCGTGCCTTTCTTTCATATAAAACAATTTTAATAAAAACAGTCATGAAACTTTTGAATTTATGTTTCGCATTTTGTTTTTCGGTTTTAGTCTCTTGCCAATCGGGTTCCTCTCGACAAGTGATTGACATGAATACTGGATGGGCATTCTTTCGTGGAGAGGTGGACAACGGTGCCCAAGTAGATTTAGATGTTACAGGATGGATGCCGATTTGTTTACCTCATATCATGCAGTTAGAAACCAAGCATTGCGGAGGGAACTCCATTTACGATGGAGTGGGGTGGTATCGTCGTTATTTCAAGATGCCTGCTAATGCTCGGGACAAGCGTGTAGTGGTGGATTTTGAGGGAGTGATGACCAACTGCGAGGTTTATCTGAATGGAGAGAAGATAACCGAGCATTATGGCGGCTACATGGGATTTGTGGCAGACCTTACCGAACATATAGATTGGAAAGGTACTAACGTGCTTATCGTCAGAGTATCGGCACAACCCGATGCACTGACTCCTCCAGGAAAGCCACAGGAACGTATGGACTTCTATTACTACAGTGGAATCTATCGCGACGTGCGGATGGTGATTACAGATAAAATCTACATCACCGACCCATTGCAAGAAGATATGGTGGCAGGAGGAGGACAGTTTATCACCTTCCCGCAAGTGTCTGCAGAACGTGCCACAGTACATGTGGCGACTCACGTACGTAACTTGATGGAGGAAGATGCGGAACTCCGACTGTTGTCGCAATTGTGTGACTCTGTTGGTAGAGTCGTGGCGGAAGAAATGACGCCTGTAACGGTGGAACGTCAGTCGGGAGTGACTACAGAGCAGGTGATGCTTGTAAATTCGCCCTCTCTTTGGCATCCCTATCATCCTTCGCTTTACACGTTACGCACACAGGTGCTGAAAGGTTCGCAGGTGGTGGACGAAACTTCCGTACAAGTGGGCATCCGCACCATTCGCTATACAGCGGAAGAAGGATTTTTCATTAATGGCGAGAAACTTTATATGAGAGGTGCTAATCGGCATCAGTCTTTCCCTAACGTGGGCGATGCTGCCTCAAACTCCATGCAGGTGCGGGATGTCATCGGCCTGAAACGTGGCGGCTACAATGCCGTGCGCGCAGCCCATTATCCGTCCGACCCTGCATTTCTGGATGCGTGCGACCGCTATGGACTTCTGGTGGTGGAGTGCATTCCGGGCTGGCAGTTCTATAATTCTGATTCTACTTTCATCAAACGTCTTTACGAGGTGGGACGACAGATGATTCGGCGCGACCGCAATCATCCATCGGTGGTATTGTGGGAAACAGCCCTGAACGAATCGCGTTATCCGGTGTCGTTGGCCCGCGAAATACAGGAACTAGCACATGCTGAATATCCGGGTGATCAGATGTACACGGCAGGTGACTATCTGGGGCATGCGGATATGGAACCCTATTACGATGTGTTCTATAAACAAGTGAAGGGCTATCCCAAGAACGGAGACGTGATGAGCAACTTCCTCGAAGACTTTATCGCCATCAAGCCGGTGTTTACTCGCGAATGGGGAGACGGTGCTGGTCCGAAGCCAAGGGTTAGCTTAAAAGAGAATGAGGAAGAGCAGGTACGCCAATGCTACAGTCGCATGGAGCAGTTGAACGGTAACGGCTACTTTGACTGGTGTATGCTGGATGCCAACCCGAACATGGGCGGTCACTTCTTGTGGAACTACAACGACTATGCGCGTGGCAGTGAGGACGAGACGATGTTTTGCGGAGTGGTTGACATGAACCGTTATCCGAAATTCTGTTATTATATGCTTCAAAGTATGCGTGACTGGTCTGTGTCACAGCCGGGATTGTACGATGGGCCGATGGTGTTCATCGCCTCTTACAATTCATCCGAAGAGTTCTCTTCATCCACAAACCAGATAACGGTTTTCTCCAATTGCGATGAAGTTCGCCTCTATCGTAACGGCAAGCTCATTGGAACTCAGATGCGTGAGGAAAGAGTGCCGCTTTACCGCTCGTTTGTAGAGAAAGGGGGCAGTCCGCTGTTTGTCTTCGATGCGGGAGGTTATGAGAAGGGAACATTAAAAGCGGAAGCTTTGGTAGATGGCAAGGTCTTGGCAACTCATAGCACATCTACTCCGGAAAATTCCTATCGACTGATGGTGGATATAAAGACGGATGGCATCGTGCCAGTGGCCGATGGTTCGGACATGATTCCCGTTTATTTTAAAGTTTGCGATAGGAATGGTACATTGGTTTACAATTCACGACAGAAAATCAAAATCCGGGTCTCTGGTGAAGGTGTGCTGATGGGCGACATCATCAGCCGCATAGGTGTCAATCCGCAGGAGGTAGAGGGCGGCGTCGGTTTCGCTTTCATACGTACCACTGGCAAGGCTGGCAAGATTGTGGTGGAAGCTGTAGCTGACGGCTTGGAGGCGGGGAAGGCGGAAGTACAGACGAAGCCTTTTGAAGGAATCTCCTTGAAAGACGGACAGCATGCTCCGTTCATGGGAAGTGAGGAAGACAATGTAGTGGTAAAACCCTCTTCCTGGCAGCAGCGTGTATTGAAAAAGCCGCGTTTGAAGATTGCTTCCGTCCATGTGAAAAGCAGTCAGGAGGGGTATCCGGCATCGAATATCATAGACAACGACGACCAATCTTGGTGGATTGCAGGAGAAGGTCATTTGCCTTGCGTGATAATGCTGGCTTTGGAAGAACCCACTTGGGTGACTGCCAGCCGTATCGTTTTCCAAAAAGACAGTTCTTCTTACAAGCATAAGGTAGAGACTTCTGAAGACGGAGAGCATTGGTTGACTCTGTATGAGCGCGAATGTACTGGCTGGGAATTCAAGCCTATGACCGTGGACCGCAGAATGAAATATCTTCGTCTTACGGTTGATGCTGTCTCAGAAGGACGGGCTGGCCTAGGAGAAATTTCTCTCTATTGATAAGTATATGATGGGGTAGGCTGTCTGGAAAATTTATAGAAAAGATTGATGCCTGAAAGGGAGTAAGGCAAATGTTTTCGGACAGGCTGCTTTATCTTCTTTTATGATGGAAGAATTGTCTGCATTTTTGTGAATAATCATAAAAAAAACATTGGAAGAATAATGGGGAATACTTATTTTTGTGTCATCCAAATATGAAACAGATAATACATATTTCAATATGAGGCAGGAAAATATTCCTTGGGAACTGATAATCTCTAATTTCAAACAGGAAATTTCGGAGAAGGATAGTGAACGTTTAAAGCGTTGGGCGGATCGACCGGAATGTCGGGCTGTAATGGGAGAACTGGAAGCTTTGTGGAAGAAAGTACAGGATAATGTAAGCGACTATACTCCTGATAAGGAATATTATTGGAAAATACTTTCGGAGCGGATTGGCAAGGCAGAACAGCAACTGGAAAAGAAAGCTCCGGAAAAGACTATCACACTTAGGAAATTATATCGCTATGTAGCTGCAGCTTGCGTGGTTTTGGGATTGTCTGTTGGAGCGAGTTATTATTGGGGAACCCATGCAGATTGGAAATTGGGGGTGGAACAGGTATATACCTGCATAGACGGTAAATCGAAAGTGTTTCTTCCGGATGGAACTGGGGTTTGGCTACAGTCCAATACAACGTTGACATACGGAAATGATTTCCGGAAAGAAAGCCGTCTGGTACATTTGTCTGGTGAAGCCTATTTTGAAGTGGCCAAGGATAAAGAAAAGCCTTTTATCGTGCAGATTGAAGGTATGCAAGTTGTAGTACACGGAACTAAATTCAATGTTGAATCACCGAAAGGTGCAGCTCAAAGCAAAGTAAGCCTGATAGAAGGGTCGGTTTCTTTGATTACTTCTTCGGAAAGAGTCTTCTTGAAGCCCAGAGAAATAGCAGTGTATGATAAGCGGCAGAATAAGATGGAGATAAATACCGGGGATGTAGCGTTTGAAAAGCTGTGGGTCAGTGATGAACTTTTTATCTCAAACAAATCTCTGGGAGAAGTTTGCCGATTGCTGAGCAAGCGTTATGGCGTGAAGATAAATGTGGATGATGACTTGAAAGACAAATATAAGTACACTTTCACGATACACAATGAAGCGTTGGAGGAAATTATTCGGATTATGGCACGCATCAACCCTATAACTTATAGCTTTGATGAGGATAATGTGCTGACTATTACTAAAAAGAAGTAGTGTAGAACCGTTAATCTTAAAAGTACGATGAACCAAAGAAACTGCTTGGTCTTATTTTTGCTGCTTTTTTGCGTGGCAAGTCTTTCAGCGCAGTCTCAAGAAAAAAGGATTACGGCATCTTTTATCGGAATCTCATTGTCGGAAGCGATGTGCCTTATAGAAAAGTCAACCGGTTATACGTTTTTCTATGATGCTACTCAAGTGAGGGTGGAGCAGAAAGTAAGTTTGGTATGCAAAAATGAAAGATTGTCTGCTGCTTTGGTCCGAATGTTGAATCCCATTCAGTTGTCGTTCGAGATAACAAATACCCAAATTGCAGTTTTCAACAAACAAAAAGCAGTCTGCCATACAGACATTAAAGTTCGTGGAAAAGTGTTGGATGAAAGAGGTGAGGAAATAGTTGGTGCCAACATCATAATGGAAGGTACGAATAAAGGAACTATCACCGATCTTGAAGGATGTTTTGAACTGGAATCCTCTTTTGGTGCAACTCTTGTTGTTTCTTTTATCGGATACAAACATCAGAAGATTAGAGTAAAGTCCGGAGAACCTCTTTGGATCAAAATGGAAGTCGATGCAATAGCCTTGGAAGAAGTGATAGTGGTAGGTTATGGTACACAAAAGAAATTGAATATGACCGGTTCGGTGGTACAGGTTTGCCGCCAACAACTGGAAAGCCGTCCTATACAGAACCTTTCCACCGGAATTCAAGGTTTGATGCCTGGTGTGACGGTCGTTGCAGGTAGCGGTCTTCCGGGTCAGGATGGAGGTACTATCCGTGTGCGCGGTGTGGGAACGTTGAACAGCTCCAATCCTTATATTCTGGTGGATGGAGTGGAGACCGGTACAATGAATTCGGTCGATCCCAACGATATCGAGAGCATCTCCGTTCTGAAAGATGCGGCTTCGGCAGCGATTTATGGTTCAAAAGCTTCCAACGGTGTAATTTTGATTACGACCAAGCGTGGCAAGTCTGGCACGCCGCGTATTTCATATAATGGCTATGCCAGCATACAGAAGCCCACCATGCTTCAAGACCTGATGAGCTCCTACGACTACGCCCGTCTTTACGACAAGGCGCGTGTGGAATACGGCCTGGCCCCCCGGTTCGACAAGTCGGGAGACGGTAAAGTCTATGAGAAGTTCAGAGACGGTTCAGACCCTTACAACTTCCCTGACACCGACTGGTACGACCTGGCTTACCGCACCGGATTCCAGCACACGCATAATGTGAACGTGAGCGGCGGTACTGACAACCTGAAGTACATGGCCTCCGTTGGTTATCTTCATCAGGACGGTACGTTGCCCCATGCCGAGCGTCAACAGTTCAACGGGCGTACAAACTTGGATGTAAGGCTGAACTCCCGGCTGAACGTACGTGTCAACATGTCTTATATCAACAACGACTATTCCGAGCCCAACTCCTCCTATGGCGGCAGCGGTTCCGGACAGATTGTGATGCGTTTGGGAAAGATTGCCCCTTGGATTGTGGGCCGTTACGAAGACGGCACTTGGGGCACATTTTCCGACGGCAGTCCCATCGCCTGGCTCGACGTTGACCAGAGCGTGAGACGCGAGAACCAGAACTTCTCGGGTACTTTGTCCGCTGATTATCAGTTTATGGATGGTCTGGTTGCGACCTTGACCGGTTCTTATGTGAACAACCAGCAGCACTACAAGGCTTTCCAGAAATTTATCCAGTACAACCCGAACAAGAAGAGCGATCCGAACAAACTGAACGAGAACTATTACGGCTGGCATCGTGCCACTTTCGATGCCTTGCTTAACTATGACAAGCAGTTCGGTGTTCATGGGTTGAAGGCGATGGCCGGCTGGCATACGGAGAAATATTCTTATAATGAGAACACTTCGGAACGTAAGAACTTTCCTAATAACGACCTGACGGATATGAATGCGGGCGACGCCTCCACGCAAAAGAACAGCGGCTATTCCCGCGATCTTGCCATGGTTTCCTGGTTCGGTCGTATCAACTATGATTACGCCGGCAAGTACCTGTTCGAGGCCAATGTCCGCGCCGATGCCTCTTCCCGGTTTGCCGAAGGTCACCGTTGGGGTTACTTCCCCTCTTTCTCTGCGGCATGGCGCATCAGTGAGGAATCTTTTATGGAAGATGCAAGAGAGTGGTTGGGCAACCTGAAGCTTCGCGGTTCTTACGGTAACCTTGGCAACCAGTCTGCCCTTGACGACTACTATCCTTGGATGAACAACTATGCCCTTGATACCAGCTATCCTCTTGGTGGCGGTTTGCAGTCCGGCTATTATCATAAGAATTACAAGATTCCTACCATTTCCTGGGAGAAGGCACGCACGTGGGGGATAGGCTTCGATGCTACGCTGTTGGACAAATTGAGCGTGTCTTTCGACTACTACGACCGCAAGACTACCGGCATCATCATGGATGTTCCCGTCCCCGCAGAATTCGGTCTGGGCGCTTACAAGGATAATGTGGGTGCCATGCAGAACCGGGGTATGGAACTGTCCTTGGGGTATAATGACAAATATGGCGACTGGTCGTTTGGCGCTACGGCGAACGTATCCTACAACAGGAACAAGATTCTGGATTTGGACGGTGTCGCTTCGATGCTGGATGGTGACCTTAAGATAAGGCAGGTTGGAGAGGCTTTCAACATGTTCTATCTGTACAAGACGGACGGTTTCTTCCAGTCTGACGCGGATGCCGCCGCCTGGCAGGAAAAGTACGCTCGCCCGGGCACCGGCTATCCCTTTGAACTGGACTGGACCAACTCGGAGAAAAAGAAGAAATTCAAGGCCGGTGATTTGCGGTACGTTGATACGAATGGTGACGGGATGTTGAACGCCGACGACCGCACGCTTTGCGGTTCTTCGGATCCCTCTTATACTTTCGGTCTGAACCTGAGCGGCGGCTATAAGCATTTTGACCTCTCCGTGATGTTTACCGGGGTGGCAGGTGTGAAGCGGATGATTGACACTAACGGGTTCGGCGGTGAATGGAGCGGTGACGACTGCCATCCCAACACAATCTGGCTGGATTCCTGGACTCCGGACAACCAGGATGCCAAGATGCCCCGTATTGCAGTCAGCAAAAGTTCATTTAATCTTGAGAAATCCGATTTCTGGCTGCAGGACGGTAGTTATGTTCGTCTGAAGAACCTCCAGTTCGGCTATACGGTTCCGAAGAAGGCGTTGAAGTCTCTCGGCATTGAGCACCTCCGCGTCTATTACTCGGGAGAGAACCTGCTGACATTCCACAAGATGATGATTGATGCCGATCCGGAACTTGGCAGCTTATACACTTTCCCGATAAACCAGACTCATGCTATTGGTGTGAATCTCACATTCTAAA